>CATXUX010000016.1 GCA_958402795.1 uncultured Lachnospiraceae bacterium
GTACTTTAGATAGACATATCCCTTTTTCAATTACAATTTACGGAAACTCAAGATTCTTCTGTCTGCACACAAAAAGAAAACAGCGGATCGTAAGTCCGCCGTTCTCTTTCTGGTTTTCTATATTCTTCTCCTCTATCTGATAAAATCCGTTCTTTGGAACGGTTCTTTTTCTGGAAGACCGTATTTTTCTTTTCCCAGCGCGACAGATTTCATCAGAAATGCCATGTTTCTTGCCAGTGTCCGCATTCCCTGAAGTCCTTCTTCATCCTGCGCCGCCTCGCCGGCTTCCCTGCCGTGTACACTATTCCAGTACTGCCCTGACGCAACCGGCATTCCACTGATCGTAAAATATTTGTTGAGTTCATCAAATGTTGCCGACAAGCCTCCTCTGCGCGCCACCACAACACTGGCTCCTACCTTCATTGTTTTATCAAACGGTGTGCTGAAAAACAGGCGGTCCAAAAAAGAAACCAGCGTACCGTTTGCCGACGCATAATAGACCGGACTTCCCACCACCAGGCCGTCGCATGCCTCAAATTTGGAAGCGGTTTCATTTACACAGTCGTCAATGACGCATTTTCCTTTCTTGGAACAGACGCGGCACCCGATACAGCCGCGGATCGGTTTGCTGCCAACCTGCACAATTTCACTGTCAATTCCCTCTTCTGCAAAAATCTTCTCCATCTCTTTGAGCGCAATATACGTATTTCCCTCTTTGCGCGGACTTCCGTTGATCATCAATACCTTCATATCGATCCTCCCTGTCCAGGTATTCCTGTGATTCGTTTTTAATCATGAAGTTTCAAGCCGTGCAGCATTTTCACAAATGCCGGGTCATCATGGTTGACGATCTCACTGTGCCCCAGATCCAGTCCGGCGATCTCAGTCATATCTTCTTCACTGAGTGTAAAATCCCAGACAGCAAGATTCTGTTCCATCCGATCCTTGTGTACCGATTTCGGGATCACAACCACACCTCTCTGTATATTCCAGCGAAGCGCTACCTGTGCGGCGCTCTTTCCATATTTTTCACCGATCTTTGTAAGAACCGGATGTGTAAAGATCCCATGGTTTCCTTCCGCGAACGGTCCCCATGCTTCCGGAACAACCCCGTACTCTTTCATCAGTGCCAGTGCATCTTCCTGCTGGAAGAACGGATGCAGTTCCACCTGATTCACCGCCGGGATGACCTCTACTGTCTCACACAGATCTGCCAGACGTGCCGGATAAAAATTACATACACCGATTGCTTTTAGTTTTCCTTCTTTATATGCCTCTTCCATTGCCCGGTATGCACCGATATAATCTCCCATCGGCTGATGTACCAGATAGAGATCCAGATAATCCAGTCCGAGCTTCTCAAGTGAAGTCTGGATTGCTTTCTTCGCCTCTTCATAACCGGCGTCCTGCACCCAGAGTTTTGTCGTGATAAATAATTCCTCCCTCGGCACGCCGCACTTTGCAATTGCTTTTCCGACAGCCTCTTCATTCATATACGCCGCTGCCGTATCAATCAGACGATAGCCGCACGCGATCGCATCCAGAACCGCCTGCTCACACTGTGCCTGATCCGGAACCTGAAATACTCCAAACCCTTCCAGCGGCATTTTTACTCCATTATTTAATGATACATATTCCATCGTGATATCCTCCTTTATTGTCTTTCTATGTCTTATAGTATAAAAAATTTTTTCAAAAAAGTACAATATCAATTTCGTATTGTGCTATACTAAATATGAATACTGACAGGAGGATATTTTTATGATTGCACTGAATGAACTGGAACAGCTTGTGGCATTTTCCCGGTACGGTACTTTATCTGTCGCCGCCGAAAAGCTGCACATTTCTCAGCCAACCCTGACACGTTCTATGCAAAAGCTGGAAGCCGAGTTCGGAGTTCCGCTTTTTCACCGTACAAAAAACAAACTAGAATTCAACGAAAACGGAAAACTGGCTGCGGAATATGCTAACCATATCTTAAACCAGACTGGAACAATGCTGGAAAGCGTCCGTGCACTGGACCGGGCCGGACGTACCATTTCCATTGGTTCCTGTGCGCCTATGCCGATGGTTTCATCCGTTCAGGAAGCGGCGCGTTTGTACCCGCATATGACCATTTCTTCCGAATGTCGGGATTGCGAAGCGCTGATCGAGGGACTGCAAAGCGGTCTCTACCAGATCATTATCCTGCCGTATGAGCCTGAAAATCCAGATGTCTGTTTCCGGAAAACGGGAGCAGAAACCTTGTTTTTTGCCCTGCCTCATACACACCGCTTCGCAGACAAAGACGGACTTTATATGGAGGAAATGGACGGCGAAAGCATGCTTCTTTACTCGGATATCGGTTTCTGGCACAGCCTGCCGCGGCAGAAAATGCCGCACTCCCGTTTTCTTGTGCAGACAGACCGGTTCGCATTTGAAGAGCTGATTTCCGCTTCTGTCCTCCCCTGCTTCGTAAGCGATATCTCAATTGCAAGGGACGGTGTGCCCCAAAACCGTGTCATTGTCCCGATCCTGGATCCGGAGGCAAGCGTGACCTACTACACTGTATGCCTGAAAAGTACACTCCCGAAAGTAAAAAAGATGATGAACCACTTTTGAAGACTTTATTTTTTCTGCTGCCGGTACTCCGTCGGGGTGACGCCAAACAGTTTGCGGAATTGATCGGCAAAATAGCTCTGCGAGCAGAACTGCAGCCGTTCACTGATTTCCTGTATTTCTTCCTGTGTCGTGCGCAGCAAAAGCGCCGCGCGCTCCAGCCGTGCTTTGCGGATATACGCATTGGGCGTGAGTCCCACCTCCCGTTTGAATTTTTTGCTCAGGTAGTATTCCGTATAACCGACTTGCTGTGCTAACTGTCCCAGTGTGAGCCTGTCTTCCAAATGCAGGTCGATATACTCACAGCAGGCCCGAACCGGCTGTGACAGATGGCTGGTACGGCAGCGATGTACACGCTGAATGAAATCTGCCTGCATCGTATGTGCAATTTCGACCAGATCCGAGATCGTGGCGCAGGCCTCAACACTTTGAAAGTAGCGGTCCGTCAGGGAATATGATACTTCCGGCGTCAGGCCACCCTCAATGGCGGCGCGGGAAAACAGCGTAATACAGACCAGCACGGTGTTTTTCATCTGCCGCATGGGATCACCGTTACTCAGCTTTCCAAGATGACCGGTGACGGATATCCTGTTCATGTGTGCCTGGTAGTTCAGATCACCCTCCCGGACCATTCGAAGCATTTCCTGTTCGTCCTTATAGGTTCCGTGTGCATCCGTTAATTCCTGCTGTGTATAGGTTCCCGGGGTATGCTGTTCGCTTTCGCAATAGCGCAGATCACTGGCCGTAATTTTTTCGCCGGTGACACAAAAGTGCAGCATAATCGCGTATTCGAAGATACGGCTCAGACTGATGACCGGGAGCTTTTGCAGAAAAACTAGGAATTCCTGACGTAACGGAATGCTCAGGCCGTGCCTGCTTAATTCGGCTTCCAGACTTTTCGGCGGACTGTCATCCACAAAAAAGGGGCCGAGCACATAGAGGCGAAGGAATTCCTCTCCTTCAAACTGTGGTACCATGACCCACATCAGTCCGATTTCGTTCGTGAAAATGATCGGCGTGCGGTTCGCTGTGATCTGCTTATCAAACTCTTCACGGCGGTGGCTCATCATAAAAAGATCGTTTACGGTGTTTTGTTCCGGACAATTGCTCGAAATCAGGTGAAAGCCGCTGTCATAAGACCAAAAGTACAAGTCATGGCAGCAATTGACCATATCACGGAACAGCGCAAGATTTGTTTCTATATCCATAGCACATACCTCTCATCAAATGCAGTAATCAGTCCTTCTTTTGGAAAATATTGTTGACTTCAGTATATCAGGCTGTCTGAATCAATTCTATCATAAATTCAGTTTTTTCACAATAAAATAGCTATAATGTGGAAATGAAGCCAGAAAACAGTAAAAAAGCGAATTCTTTATAACACTTTCTCCTGCTGATTTGATACGATAAGGTCAACACAAAGACTGAACCTTACAGGAATATGAAATCAGGAGGAAACATGATGAAAAAAACGAAAAAGAACGGACTGTTTGAGTCCAAAGCACTGGATTCTCGTATTCACTCTGCCAATACGACCGGGAGTGAAAAAGCACTGGGTTATTTCCTTGGCCCTTGCCTGGTGTATATGGCGTACTATTCAATTGCCGGTACTTATCTGACACAGTTCTACACAGATGTACTTGGGATTTCCGGTATCTTTCTGACAATGATGCCCGTATTCAGCAAGATCTTTGACGCCATCACCAACATAGTTATGGGGCGCGTCATCGACAAAACTCACACAAGACAGGGCAAGGCACGCCCCTGGATCTTGATTTCCGGCTTTGCAATGGCAATTTGCGGTATTTTGCTGTATGCCGTTCCCAATGCCGGCCGCACGGTGCAGTTAGTGTGGATCGTGGTCAGCTACAATTTGTTCTTTGCCTTTGCATTTACGATCTATAACATGAGTCATACACTGATGGTTCCGTTATCCACCCGCAACACAAAACAGCGGGACGGACTTGCGATGCTTACCAGCACCGGCACGACCATGCTGCCGGGTCTTTTGGTTACCATCATTCTCCCCATTATGATCAATACCATTGGTGTGGGATCGTCCGCAAAGGGATCATGGATGACTGTTATGAGTGTCCTGTCTATTCTGGCGCTTCCCGCGACGCTGATCGAATACTATTTCACAAAAGAGCGTGTAACAGAGGAATCCATTGCAGCCGGGACAGACACGAAGGAAAACACGGTCTCTTTCCTGCAGCAAATGAAAGCCGCATTCTCTGATCCGTATTGGCTCATCATTATCGGCTTCAATATTGTCTATCAGATCATGAATACCCTGTCCACCAATTCCATGATCTATTATTCCAACTGGGTGGTTGCCGACTCGGTCAATGGCGGCACGAAAATGCAGGTTCTGATCAACGCCATCGGACAGGCGCCGCTTGGTCTTGGAATCTTCATTCTGTGGCCTCTGGTCCGCAAATTCGGAAAACGTATGGTCACCATGTTCGGCTTCGGCATCGGCGCACTGGGAAGCCTTCTGGTACTGCTGACGCCCGGCAATGTAACAACACTGTTGATCGGTCTTGTGATCAAATCCTTTGGCGCATTGCCGACGTACTGTATGGCCGCCATGCTGGCCGAGGCACTGGATCATATCGAATGGAAAAACGGATACCGCGCAGACGGCTTTTCCGCATCAGTTATCAGTATTATTACTACGGTGGCTGCAGGTATCGGACAGTCTATCATCATTGGCGGCATCAGCGCGTTTGGCTATATTGCCCCTACTTCGAATATGGAGATCATCCAGCAGCCTGACGCAATGAAAACTTTCTTCAACTGGTGCTTTGTCGGCATCCCGATGATCGGCTACACGATCGGCTCGCTGTTGATGCTGCGCTTTGATGTCGAGGACAAGATGCCTCAGATCTCCGCTGACATCACTGCCCGCCATAAGGCGGAGGCAGAGGCCCGGGGCGAGGTGTACTACTCTACGGAAGAAAAAGCCGCTATGGAGCAGGAAGAACAGGAGAAGATCGCTGAGGCAAAGCGGATTGAAGAGCTCAAAGCCAAATGTGCCAAAAAAGGATTGCGGTTTGAAGACGAAGAGGCCAAATATCAGGCAAAACTCGCCGCAAAGAAAGCAAAGGAAGAGGCAAAAGCCGCAAAGAAGACCAAAAAGAAATAAATCGTTCTCGTAATAAAGCCAGGGAAGCGGCATTTGCCGCTGCCCTGTGACTGATTTTCGGTGAAAGGAGCCAGCCTAAGATGGAAAAAAATAAAATAGAAGCAATTGTCGCGCAACTGACGCTGGAAGAAAAAGCGGGGCTGACCTGCGGCAAGGATCATTGGTTTACAAAAGCAGTAGAACGGCTGGGAGTGCCTCAGGTGCGCACCAGCGACGGCCCTCACGGTCTGAGAACACAGGACGGTGAGACAAATTCCTTATCAGAAGGTTCCAGTATAAAGGCAGTCTGCTTTCCTGCTGCCTGCGCTGCCGCTGCCAGTTTTGACCGGAATTTAATTACCTGTATGGGAGAAGCTCTGGGCCGGGAGAGTCAGGCGTTGGGGGTGCATGTGCTGCTTGGCCCCGGCGTGAATATCAAGCGCAGTCCTCTGTGCGGACGGAACTTTGAGTATTATTCAGAAGATCCATTGCTGGCAGGCGAACTGGGCGCGTCTTTTGTGAAAGGCGTCCAGAGTCAGGGCGTCGGAACCAGCCTGAAGCACTTCTTTGCCAACAGCCAGGAGCACCGGCGGATGGATTCCAGCTCGGAAATGGACGAGCGGACTATGCGGGAAATTTACCTGCCTGCTTTTGAGACTGTAGTGAAAAAAGCGCAGCCATGGACCATCATGGCTTCTTACAATAAAATCGACGGTATTTATTCAACTGCCAATAAGAAATATCTGACAGAGCTTTTGCGTAAGGAATGGGGGTTTGCCGGTCTGGTCACCAGCGACTGGGGCGCTACCCATGACCGGAGCGCCGCCGTGGCGGCAGGCTGCGATCTGACCATGCCTGCCGAAGACACAGACGAGCAGATTGTAAAGGCTGTTCAGGAAGGGACACTGGATATCGCCGACTTAGATTCCTGCTGTGTCCGGCTTTTGGAACTGGCGTTCAAGGCAGCGGAAAATCACCGGGATGGCGTGGTCTTTGACTACGAAGGTGATCACACTCTGGCAAGGGAGATTGCCGGACAGTCTATGGTACTTTTGAAAAACAAGGACAATATTCTTCCATTAAACGAAAATGCAGATGTGGCGTTCATCGGACCCTTTGCCGCTGTCCCACGGTATCAGGGCGGCGGTTCCAGCCATATCAACAGCTCCAGAGTTGTCAGCGCTGTGGAAGCGGCAAAAGCCGTCGGCATCACGGTACGCCATGCTCCCGGCTGCCGTCCGGACGGAACCACCGACGATGCCTTGCTTGCCAAAGCCGTTGCTGCAGCGGAAGCGGCGGATATTGCGGTTTTGTTTGTGGGACTAACCGACGCCATGGAGTCCGAGGGCGTAGACCGTCGGCATATGCGCCTGCCGGACGGACACAATGCTCTCGTGGAGGCGGTTTGCGCCGCCAATCCGAACAGCGTGGTGGTACTGCACAATGGTTCCCCGGTAGAACTGCCCTGGGTAGAAAAACCCAAAGCGATTCTGGAGGCATATCTGGGCGGCCAGGCCGTAGGCGAGGCAGCCGTGGATGTGCTGTACGGCAAGGTCAATCCAAGCGGTCATCTGCCGGAGTCCTTCCCGAAGCGGCTGGAGGATAATCCTTCCTATCTGTATTACTTCGGCGAAGGCGGCGTTGTAAATTACAATGAGGGTCTGTTTGTGGGGTACCGCTACTACGAGAGCAAAAAGCAGGAGGTTCTGTTCCCCTTTGGCTACGGTCTGAGTTACACCACGTTTGATTACAGCGATCTGGTTCTGAGCAAAGAAAAACTTGACGAAGGTGAGGAACTGACTGTCAGCGTATCTGTTACCAACACAGGAACCCGTACCGGCAAGGCTGTTGTTCAACTCTACATCGCTCCGGAAAAAGTGGAAATGATCCGTCCGGTGCGGGAATTGAAGGAATTTGCCAAGGTGGAACTGAACCCCGGTGAAAGCAGGACGGTTACCTTCACTCTGGGGAAACGGGCCTTTGCCCACTGGAATCCCACTACCCATAGCTGGCGCTGTGAGAGCGGCAAGTACACCATTCAGATCGGCGCCAATGCTCATGATATCTGTCTGGAAGCGGATGTGCAGATGGCGGCAGAGCCGATTCCGCCCGTAGGAGGCTACACTCTGGATATGCCCATGGGTGAGTTTGCCAAAAGTCCCAAAGGACATCATTTCTTAGACGAAAATATTGAATATATGGTTCGCGGCATGGCCATGGCAGGTTTTATCCCAAAAGAGCTGCTGGCTTTGGCAGACAGCATCCCCGGCGGACTGAACCTGACGGTCATCGACATGCTGGCAAAACGGGCAGGGAACGATGCCGGAGGCACCAGCGGCATTCAGGTATTGCTGGGACAGCCATTGAATATTTTAAACAGCTTTCTGCCCCAGGAGAAGAAAGAAGCGCTGTCCACGCTGCTGGGGCAGCTCAGCCAATAAGGAAGAATCATGTGATCAAAGATAAGGAGGGTGCAACATGTACGCACAATCATTTCATCATAACTGGCAGTTTCGGAAACAAGGCTGCACGGATATCCAAACGGTGACCCTGCCCCATGACGCTATGATCCACGAACAGCGGGAGCCGAATGGAGCGGGCGGCAGCGCCCACGGTTTTTTCCCGGGCGGTATCTATGTTTATGAAAAAACATTCACCGCCCCGGTGGAGTGGACGGATAAAACCGTGTTCATCGAGTTTGAAGGTGTTTACCGGAATTCCAACGTTGCAGTCAACGGGAAACATGCAGGAGGGCGGGCGTATGGTTATGTACCATTCAGCATTTGTCTGGATGGCCTGCTGAACTATGGCAAAGAAAATACCATTACAGTTACTGTGGACAATTCCCGGCTCCCCAATTCCCGTTGGTATACAGGTTCCGGTATCTATCGTCCGGTGAACCTGATCGTAGGAAATAAAGTTCATATCAACTGGCAGGGCGTTCGGATTTCCACAGTTTCATACAAACCTGCGAAAATCCGGGTAGATACCGAAGTGACCGGCGGCGAAATTGCCGTAGAAATTCTGGACGGCAGCAAGGTGATAGCTTCCGGAACTGGCGCTTCCATGGAGCTGGATATTCCGGACGCCAAATTGTGGAGCGATGAAACGCCATTTCTTTACACCTGTCATGTGACGTTGACAGATCACGGCCAGGTGGTGGACGAAGTTACTGAGCGGTTCGGTATCCGCAAGGTAGAATGGAGTCCCGGGGGTCTGTTTATCAACGGGAAGGAAACTCTGCTCCGGGGCGGATGCTATCATCACGATAACGGCATTTTAGGCGCGGCTACCTTTGACAAAAGTGAGGAACGCCGGGTGCGGATCCTGAAAGATGCAGGCTTCAATGCCCTCCGCTCTGCTCATAACCCCACCTCCCGGGCCATACTGGAGGCCTGCGACAAGTATGGGATGTATCTGATGGACGAAACCTGGGATATGTGGTACAGCCATAAGAGTAAGTTTGATTATGCCGCCGATTTTGAGCAGAACTGGCAGGATGATGCCCGTGCCATGGTAGAGCAGGATTTCAATCATCCCAGCGTGATCCTGTATTCCATCGGAAACGAGGTGTCTGAACCTGCTCAGGAAAAGGGCGTGAAACTGGCAAAAGAAATGGTGGAGTACATCCACAGTCTGGACAGCAGCCGTGCCGTCACCGGCGGTATGAACCTGATGATCATCAGCCGTTCTGCCAAAGGCAACGGGATCTATAAAGAGGAAGGCGGACGCGACGACGATGGCAAACAGAACGCCATGGGCGGTATGAGCAGCACTATGTTCAATATGATCACCAGTATGGTAGGTCCCGGCATGAACAAAGGAGCTAACGGGAAAAAGGCCGACACTGTCACCAGTCCCGTACTGGACGTGCTGGATATCGCAGGTTACAACTACGCGTCCGGACGCTATCCTCTGGAGGGAAAGGCACACCCCGACCGGGTGATTTTCGGCAGTGAGACTTTCCCGCAGGATATCTATAAAAACTGGCAGATGGTGAAAAAATACCCCTATCTGGTGGGCGATTTTATGTGGGCGGCCTGGGACTATCTGGGTGAGTCCGGGATCGGCGCCTGGGCTTATACCCCGGACGGCAAGGCTTTTGACAAGCCGTATCCCTGGCTTCTTGCCGATGTGGGAGTCCTTGACCTGCTGGGAAATCCCAACGGTGAATTATTTCTGGCTCAGGCTGCATGGGGATTACTGAAAAAACCCGCCATTGCGGTTCAGCCGGTGAACCACCCCGGCATCAAACCTGCCCGCTCTGTCTGGAGAGGTACCAATGCCCTGCCCTCCTGGAGCTGGCGAAACTGCGATGGCAGCAAGGCGATCGTCGACGTCTATACAGATGCCCCTTCTGTAGAACTTTTTTTGAACGGAAAGCCACTAAAAAAGAAGAAGGTTCGGGATTGCAAGGCTGCCTTTCAGATCCGGTACGTTCCCGGCACTCTTACCGCCGTTGCCTATGATGCGGGCGGCCGTGAGTTGTCCAGGAATGAACTGAAATCCGCCAGCGGTTCCATCCGTCTGCTGGCAGAGCCGGAAGAAACAGAAGTCAAGGCAAAGGATATCGTTTACATTCCGGTTTCTCTGGTTGGAGAAAATGGTGTGGTAGAACGAAATGCGGACTGCAGACTGACTGCCTCTGTGGAAAACGGTGAGCTGCTGGCCTTTGGCAGCGCCAATCCCCGCACAGAGGAGCGCTATGACAGCGGTAGTTTTACAACCTATTATGGGCAGGCATTGGCCATCGTCCGGGCGGGCAAGTGCGGAAGTACGATCCTCTCTGTCTCAAATGGGGACCAGACGAAGTTGGTAGAAATTGCAGTCAGATAACACACGAAAGGAAATAAAATGAGAGCCATTCATCTGCAAACAGAATATTTAACGGAACCTCTGGGACTGGGGATCGCCGTCCCCCGATTTTACTGGAACTGCGAGGGCGGCGTGACGCAGACCGCCTATCGGATCGTGGCAAAGCGAAACAAAGAACTCTTGTGGGACAGCGGGAAGGTTCGCTCCTCCCGCATGACACATATCGCCTATGAGGGCACGCCTCTCCATAGCCGGGACCGGGTGGCGTGGACCGTGACGCTGTGGGACGAGAGCGGCCGGCCGGGCGAGACGGCAGAGAGCTGGTTTGAACTGGGACTGCTGGAGCCGTCCGACTGGACCGCCCGATGGATCACAGGAGATTATCAGCCGAAAAAAAAGGACCGGTATCCGGCAGACTACTTCATGAAGTGCTTTTCCCTATCTGGTTCGGTCAGAAGGGCGCGGCTGTATGCCTCCGCCCGGGGCGTCTATGATGTGACGGTCAATGGGAAACGTATCGAAGACTTTATCCTGGCTCCCGGTATGACCGACTACCGCAGGCGTATCCAGTACCAGACCTACGATGTGACAGCTCTGCTCACCGGAGAGAATATGCTGGAACTCCGGCTGGCAGACGGCTGGTACCGGGGCAGCTCTGCCGCCTATGGCGTAACCAATGTTTACGGCAGCCGGACCAGTGTGATCGCCCAGTTAGAAATAACCCTTGAAGACGGCACGGTTGAGACAATCTGTACAGACAACACATGGAGCTGGAGCAGCGACGGTCCGATTCGCTTTGCCGATCTAAAGGACGGCGAGATTTATGATGCCGCCAGATCTCCCAGCTATCATGGAATGGCAAAATTGGAAAAAGGCGGCGTCAATCTGACGGCGTCCAACAATGTGCCGGTCCGGGAACAGGAACGCTTTGGCGCGAAGCTGCTTGGAAACAACGTTCTGGACTTCGGACAGAACATCGCCGGTTACTTAGAATTTTCTGTCAAAGGGAAACGCGGTCAGATGCTCAGACTGGTCTGCGGCGAGGTGCTGGACGCAGAGGGCAATGTAGATCTGTCCGGTATCCAGGAAATCCGTCCTGCCAAAGGCTGGAACCAAATGAGCCTGATCAAAAAGCTGATGACAAACAAGGTCGGCGGAGAAGTCAGTCCTACTCCCCGGCAGGAAATTGTCTTTACCTGCTCCGGCGGCATGGATCACTATAAGACCAGTTTTGCCGTGTTTGGTTTCCGCTATGTGCAGATCGAGACTGACATTGAGATTGACCCGACCGCTTTCGCTGCCATTGCCGTTTATTCCGACATGGAGCAGACCGGCGACTTTTCGTGTTCCAATAAACTGGTGAACCGGCTGCTGGAAAACACCCGCTGGAGCATGAAGGGAAACTTTCTGGATCTTCCCACGGACTGTCCCACCCGGGAACGCCTTGGCTGGACGGGCGACGCGCAGATTTTCTTTGATACCGGCGCGTATTTGATGAATACTGCCCCGTTCTTCCAGAAATGGCTGACTGATATGGCCGACGCCCAGTACAAAAACGGTCTCCTGCCTGCGGTGATTCCCTATCAGGGCGTCGAGATGATGTATAAGGCAACCGGCTCCTCCGTCGGCTGGGCGGACGCCGTTTATCTGATCCCATACAGATACTATCTGCGCTATGGTGACAAGGACATTCTGGTTCAGACCTGGCCTATGATAGAAAGATACGCAGACTACCTGATGACGCACCTGGGGCAGACAGACAAAAAGGCGGCAAAGAACAATCCGCATAATGCCTGCACTTACGAGAAGGGCGTTCATCTGGGCGAGTGGCTGGAGCCGGAGGAATTCCGGGATCAGGTCTATGGAGCACAGGCAAAGCACCCGGAGGAATGCACGGCGTATCTGTACTATGCCATGCAGACGATCGGTAAAATTGCCGGCCTTCTGGGGCACACAGAAATGGAGAAACGCTGTGCCGAGACAGCAAAGGGCGCAAAAGCAGCCTATGATGCCCTGTTTGTGAAAACAGGTTCCCTGGACACCAGCAGGCAGGCAAAGCTGGTGCGCCCGCTGGCGCTGGGATTGCTGGACGGCGCTTCGAAAGAATATGCCGTGCAGCGTCTCGTTCAGGCGGTCGAGAACTACCATTATCGGGTGGGAACCGGCTTCCTGTCGACGCCGTTCCTGCTCCCGGTACTGACAGAAGCCGACGAAACGAAAACCGCCTACAGGATGCTGGAAAATACCGAAAAGCCAGGCTGACTGGCGGAGGTATCAGACGGCGCTACAACGGTTTGGGAAAGCTGGGAGGGCGATCTAAGCCAGAATCATTATTCTCCCGGCGCTGTCTGCCAGTGGCTCTTTGAAAGCGTGGCGGGAATCCGGGTAGATGGGGAAAATCATTTTATGATTGCCCCCGTCCCCGGCGGTACACTGACTTATGCCCGTGGATGGTATCAAAGTATTTACGGAACCGTAGAAAGTTACTGGAAAAAAACAGAAAAAGGGATCGAATTTACCATTACAATTCCCGCCAATACCAAGGCAAAAGTCCGGCTGCCGGACGGTACGCTCCATTCCATGAAAGCCGGAACCAAACGTTTTACGATCTGAAAGGAGAACAATCATATGACATACCACAGCATTCACCCCGGTGCGGTTTGGCTGGATACCAGCGGGAATCCGATTCAGGCACACGGCTTTTCTGTGTTTTACGACAAAAAGGACGGATTATATTACTGGTACGGCGAAAACAAAGAAAAAACCAAAGGCGGGCCCTTTAACACGACATGGCACTGGGGTGTCCGCAGCTACGTCTCCGGCGACCTTTACAACTGGGAAGATCAGGGATTGATCATTCCGCCTCAGCCTGACGACCTTGACAGTCCCCTGCATCCTACCTACTGTATGGACCGTCCCCATATCATTTACTGCGAAAAGACCGGCAAATATGTAGCCTGGCTGAAAATCATGTGTGGAACTACCAGTCAGTTTATGTCTGTCATGCAGGCAGATGAATTTTCGGGGCCATACGAATTTGTCCATAAGATCTATAAGCCGCTGCAAATGGATACCGGCGATTTCACCCTGGCTGTGGACGAAACAACGAAGAAAGCCTATATTATCTTCGACCGCCCCCACTTTGAGGTGGTCACGGCAACATTATCCGATACCTATACCGAGGTAACCGGCGAGTTTTCCGAGCACTATGCAGATCTGCATCCGCCATTCAGCCGGGAAGCACCTGCTTACTTTGAAAAGGATGGACTGCGCTACCTGATCACCTCCGGTACAACCGGGTATTATCCAAATCCAAGTCAGGTCTGCTGCTTCACAGACTGGCATGGGGACTATGAGGATCTGGGAGATCCCTGCATCCATGATACCTGTGGCACCAGCTTCTACGGCCAGTTCACCTGTGTTTTGAAGGTGCCCGGAAAAGATCTGTATATTGCCATGGCAGATCGCTGGAAACCGACGGCATTTGGCAAATGGTTCTCAAAGAAATTCTATAAAATGGTGGATAAAGCCATGTCAGGCGGCCGTCACCAGGAGATCACCACGCCGGACCGCAGTCCCAAAGAGGCAGGAACACTTCCGGGGAAACTGCAGCGGCACATGGAGAACACCTCCATTGCCCGGTATGTGTGGCTGCCTGTTGAATGGCGCGGCAAAAAGCCTGTGATCCGCTGGCATGATGAATGGAAGATCGAGGATTATAAATAATGAAAACAGTTACAAGACAGCGATTCACAAAACAGACGAAACGGAATCCAGATTACACGGATTCCGTTTCGTAGAACATACATTTTATACCCGTTTCCGGAATCTTATCCTTTCAGAACAACCGCCTGATACGGTTTTAGTATCCATCGGTTTTCTTCTTTCTCCAGCGTTTCATAATTGTTCAGCAGCACCCCGCTCCCCATTTTGGGGATAGCCTGAACATCCGGCTTAAAGTTCACTGCAACAACCAGTTTCCTGCCTTCCCATTCTCTCTCGTATGCCAGAACTGCCGGAACTTCTTCCAGAATCTGCCGGAATGTCCCCTGCGTAAGAATCTCCTCATACTTCTCCGCATGATGCAGCGCCGACAGTTTCCGGTAATAGGACAGGAGGGAATGCGGATCTTTTTCCTGTGCCTCTACATTGATTTCCTTATAGTTTTCATTTACCTTGATCCACGGAGTCCCTGTTGTAAATCCCGCATTTTTCTCCCCGCTCCACTGCATCGGCGTCCGGGAATTGTCGCGTCCCAGCTCACTGAAATAATCCAGCACTTCCTGAGGATCCTGCTTCTGCTCCACCGCTTCCCGGTATTTTCCTTTTGCCCTCACATCATCCATCTCGTCGATGCTGTTCCAGCTTACATTGGTCATCCCGATCTCCTGTCCCTCATAAATAAACGGAGTTCCACAGAGGAAGAAATACAGCGTTGCAAGCGCAGATGCGCTCTCTTTACAGATGTTCTCTTTTTCCAGATACTTATTCACACACCGGGACTGGTCATGATTCTCCAGAAAAATGCCGTTCCATCCGATCCGGCTTGTCGCCCGCTGGGTATCAAAAATTCTCTTCTTCAGACGTTCTACTGCTTCGATGGAAGATTTATCGGCTTCCTCCTTCATATCTTCCCATGTGAAATCAAAAATCATGGAAAAATATCCATCCTCACCCGCATACCGGCGGAACGCCTCCTCACCGACTCCCGGCGCCTCCGCGACCGTCATACAATCATATTTATTAAAACATTGTTCCTTTAACTCGGTAAGAAATTCTCCGATTCCCGGATAATCTGTCAGATTTTCAATCGGGTAGCGGAATCCATCCTCTGTCTTTCTTGACTGAAAGCTCATATCTTTTTTAATAAAGGTGATCGCATCGATCCGGAATCCCGCAATCCCTTTCTCGAGCCACCAGCGGATCATCTCATAAATCTTTTCCCGGAGTTTCGGATTTTCCCAGTTCAGATCCGGCTGTTTTTTGGAAAAGGTATGGTAATACCAGCGTCCGTCCGAAAGGCGTGTCCAGACCGATCCTCCGAAATTGGACCGCCAGTTATTCGGCTCTTTCCCATCCTTTGTCCGCATAAAGTAAAAATAATCTGCTTCCTCACAACTCGGATCCGCCAGTGCCTTCTGAAACCAGATATGTTCATCCGAACAATGGTTGACCACCAGATCCAGAATGATTTTCATGTCTCTTTTTTTTGCTTCCCGGATCAGCCGGTCCATATCCTCATTGCTGCCAAACATCGGATCTACCTTATAATAGTCCGAAATGTCATATCCATTATCCTCCATAGGCGAGCAGTACATCGGAGAAATCCACAGGACATCCACTCCAAGGCTTTTTAAATAATCCAGTTTTTCCGTGATTCCATTCAAATCACCGATGCCGTCCCCATTGCTGTCGCAAAAACTTTTGGGGTAGATTTGGTAGACAATTGCTTTTTTCCACCATTTTGCCGACATTTCTTCCTCACTCCTTCCTGTCGGATCTGTTGTATTCCTTTTATTTGATTGCTCCATCCGTAATGCCCTTTACAATATACTTCTGACAGCACAGATAGAAGATAATGATCGGAATGATACACATGATCAATCCTGCCGAAGCCAGATCCCAGCGCTTTGCAAACTGTCCGAAGAACAGATACGTTTTCAGCGGCAGCGTCTGCCAACCCGGTTTATTGATGATCAGGGACGGAAGCAGATAGTCATTCCAGATCCACATCACATTTAATACGGCTACCGTGATCAAGATCGTTTTCATCAGCGGCACAACGATCATAAAGAAAAGCCGAAATGATCCACAGCCGTCAATCGTAGCCGCTTCTTCCAGTTCTACCGGAATATTCTTGATAAAGCCGTGAAACATCACGATCGCCATACTGGTTCCAAATCCCATATACATAAAGACCAGTCCCGGCGGATTCATAATTCCGATCCGGCTGGCAAAACCAACCAGCGGAAGCATCACACACTGAAACGGAATCAGCATAGACGCCGCAAAAAGGATAAAGATTACCTTGCTTGTTTTTGTTTTATACCGTACAAGTACCCATGCAGCCATCGCAGAGATCAAAAGGATCAGCGCTGTCGCGATCACCGTGATCAGAAGCGAGTTCATAAAGGACCGGACGTACTCCAGTGCCTCGAATGCATTCGGATAATTTTCGGTTGTGAACGTTTCCGCATTTGGGAAACCGATCACGTCCGTAAAGATTCCTTTTGTATTTTTAAAAGAATTCAAAACCAGAATGTAAATCGGGAAAATAAAGATACAGCCAAGAACGATCCCGATGAGTCCATATGCCAGCCGTCTTTTCTTCTTCATTACATTTCAACCTCCTTCCGCTTTGTGATCACAAGCTGCGTGACTCCGATCGCTGCAACCACGATCATGAAAATGATTGCTTTTGCCTGCGCAAGTCCGAATTCATTTGCACCAAACGCAGAATTATAAATATTCAGCGCAAGCATTTCTGTCGACTTATACGGTCCGCCCTGCGTCAGTGCGAGGTTCTGGTCAAACATCTTAAATGAATTGGAAATGGAGAGGAACAATCCGATCGTGAATGCCGGCATCATCAGCGGAAGTATAATGTTCTTCAACATCTGCCATCCGCTCGCCCCGTCGATACTTGCGGCTTCCTTTACAGATTCCGGGATCTGCTGGATCTGTGCGATGTACACGATCATCATATATCCGGAAAGCTGCCATACCGTTAAGATCAGAAGTCCGACAAATCCGGTCTGCGGATCAGCCAGCCAGCCGCTGAATATCTCCCAGCCGGTCGCTTTCGCGATCGCCTCGAAGATGGAGACAAAGATAAACTGCCATGTGAATCCCAGAAGCAGTCCGCCGATCAGGTTCGGCATGAAGAAGACCGCCCGTAAAAAAGTTGCCCCTTTGAATGTCTGTGTTACCAGCATCGCCAGACCAAATCCTACCAGATTGACCAGGACAACCGCACAGACGGAAAACAGCGCTGTAAATCCAAAGGCATGTAAAAAGGAATCATCCCTTGTAAAAATATCAATAAAATTCTGGAAACCTACAAACTCAATCTCACTGCCCACGATCCCGTTCCAGTTCGTAAATGCATAGAAAAACCCAATCAGCATCGGGATCAGCACAACCACCGTAAAGGAAATCAGTGCGGGGGCCAGAAAGATCCAAAATCTCGCTTTACTCTGTTTCATTGTACTCACCTTTCCTTTGAGATAGCGGGAGGAGAGTGTGCTGCTCTCCTCCCCGTGATCATTATTTCTGTGCTTCTCTCATTGTTGCCCACTGATCAATGCAGCTCTGCGTTACTTCATCCCAGGTTGCCTGTCCGGCAAGGTACTTCTGCACCTCAACGCCTGCCGCCTGCTGTCCCCATGTATTCGGAGCGCCGCTGTATACCCAGCCGTCCATGGTATCTCCGGCTTCATTTGCATCCATGATCCGCTGTGACAGAGGATCGCTCGCTTTTAACTCGCCAAAGTTGTTATACGGCGGAACAAATTTGCAGTCTTCCACCACAATTTTCTGTCCTTCTTCGCTTGTATACAACCAGTTAATGAAATCCTTTGCCGCTTCCTTCTTCTCATCTGATACCGTACTGTTAATTGCCCAATATCCGGACACACCTACAAAATACTTGCCATCAGAATATCCCGGTACGGAATACGGAAGCATATCCAGCTTTTCCAGGACTTCCGGATCTGTTGTCTCGACTGCCGGTGCTACCCAGTTTCCCTGCTTGATCGCGGCTACACGCTCAATTGCCAGTCCGCCTTCCAGAGATGTGGTGTAATCTACAGAATTCAGATTCGCCGTATTGTCTGCGTTGGTCGTATAGCCTGCCTGGAAGTCTACCATTGTCTTGTAATCTGCAAATCCCGTTCCCTCCATCGTATCCGCGGCATATGCATCCTTGGCACTTGCAAACTCGTGCGTCAAAGCCACATTCGCGTCATGGTCTCCGGCGATCCAGAGTTCTTTCGTCGGATACTCCATCACGGCTTCCAGATTCGGATATTTCTCCTTCATCTCTCCGCTGTCGATCTTTTCCTTTAACGTATCAAAGCCTTCTTTCATGCCCTCAAACGTCATCATAGAATCAAAGTCAACCCCCGCATCCTCAAAGATCTGACGGTTTACAACAAATCCATAGCCTTCCATATACAGCGGAACTGCCAGAACCTTTCCGTCCTGTGTAAACATGTCGGTTGTTCCGTCCAGGGCATAATCCAATACCTCCATATCCGAAACATCTTCCAGAATATCTCCATAATCCTTCAGATCCTGGAACCCGCCCACGGAAAAGATCGTCGGTGGATCAGACTGCATCTTTGCTTTCAGAGAAGCGGAAAAATCATTTCCGGTAACCGCCTCCAGATTGATCGTTACATCCGGATGAGTCGCCTCATATGCTTCAATCGCTTTTTTATACCCTTCATTCGCCTCAATCTTACTCTGGTAAATGGTAATCTCTGTTTTTCCGGAACTGCCTGTGCCGTCCCCTCCACTGCTCCCGCAGCCTGCGATCACAGATGCCGCCAGTGCCGCTGCCAATCCGACAGTTACTACTTTTTTTGCTTTCATAATCTTCCTCCTTATTTGTGGAACTGTTCCATCTTTGGGTAAAAAAAAGAGCGGCCGTAATTTTTTTTCTCTTCTTTTCAGATGGAACTGTTCCAGTATTTTGTTTTCGAGTTCCTTGCTTGTGGAACTGTTCCATGTCCTTAATATACAACCTTCTCTCTGCTTTTTCAACACTTTTTTGTGCTTTTTATCCAAATCATCACTTTTCACAAAAATCGGTATTGTTTTTATTGCACAATTACCAAAAAACAAAAAATACAGTCCGTGAAATATTGAGCTTCCCGCCTAATAGTGATACAATGAAGTTCAAAAAGAAATGGAAGTGGGATTCCATACCCATAACGCGAACGATGGAGGTAATCAGATGGCAAGTATCAGAGAGGTAGCCAGATTGGCACAGGTAGCTCCGAGCACCGTATCAAGAGCGCTGAACGGAAGCGGCTATGTAGCGGAGGAGACAAAGGAAAAAATCCGGGAAGCGGTAGACGAACTGGATTATGTACCGAACCAGTGGATCCGGAATCTCTACCAGCAGAAGACAGGGATCATCGGCGTACTGACCCCGGAGATCATCCATCCGTTTTTTTCATCGCTCTGGAGCTTTATGGAACTGGAGCTTCACAAATACGGATACAATATGATGCTTTGCAATACCTCTGAGAAGAAAGAGATCGAAAGGGAATATCTGGACACGCTGGAGCGGAATCTGTTTGACGGCATGATCATCGGAGCAGCGTTTCTTCCGGATAAATATTATGAAAAAGTAGAAAAACCAATCCTGTCGCTGGACCGGATCATACCCGGGATTCCTCTGGTGACGACAGATCATGCACAGGGCGGACTGATCGCCGCTGAAAAACTGGCGGAGCATGGATGTCGGCGGGTGCTGACGCTGCTCGATCCAAACGCTGAGAATATCGCATCCTCACGGGCAGGAGCAAGTTTTGTCAAAATGATGGCTGAAAGAGGAATTGAGGTTGTTACAGAGCAGCTTCCCTGGGCAGACGCCATTCATTATCCAAGGTGCATTCAAAAGACAAGGGATATTCTCTCCAGACATCCGGATATCGACGGAATTCTGGCAAATGACCTGTGCGCCGCCGCCTTTATGAAAGCGGCGGAAGAACAAGGTCGTAGTGTCCCGCAGGATCTGAAAGTCATCGCCTATGACGGAACGTTTATTACAGAATACAATTTCCGGACGATCACTGCTGTACAGCAGGACGTCGCCCTGATCGCAAAAGAAGCCGTCCGGGTGCTGATCCGCCTGATCAATAAACAGCCTTTAGAGCGGAACGACATCTATGTGCCGGTGCATTATAAAGAAGGAGATACCATTTAACCATCAGGCAATGCTCCATCCTTCCGCCTGCTCTCTTACTTTGATGAAATCAAGATACTTGCCTTTTTGATGAATAAGCTCCTCATGCCTGCCCCTTTGCACGATTCTTCCTTCATCAACCACAAGTATCTGGTCTGCATGCTCAATGGTTGCCAGTCTGTGGGCAATGGTAATCAGAGTCTTTCCCTCTGCCAGTTCGGAAATTGCCCCCTGGATCAGGTGCTCATTTTCCGGATCGATGCTGGCCGTGGCTTCGTCAAGTATGACGATCGGGGCATTTTTCAAAATGGCGCGGGCAATGGAAATCCGCTGTTTCTCTCCGCCGGAAAGCGTTCCGCCGCCTTCTCCTATGACCGTATCGTAGCCATTTGGAAGCGCCATAATGAATTCGTGACAGCGTGCCTTTTTCGCCGCTTCTATCATTTCTGACTCTGCCGCGTCCGGCTTCCCAAAGCAGATATTGTTCCTTATGGTATCGTGAAACAGATACACATTCTGAAATACCATGGCGATATTGGACAGCAGGCTGTCACAGGTAAATTCGCGGACGTCTGTGCCGCCAACGGTAATCCTGCCGCTGTCCACATCATAAAATCTTGCGATCAGATTGCAGATGGTAGTCTTTCCGCTGCCCGACGGCCCCACAATTGCAGTGCTGCTGCCCTGCGGGATCTGAAAGGAAACATCAGAAAGCACAAGCCGTTTGTCACCATCCGGACCGTCTTCGCTTTCTGCCCGGCTCCCCTCGTAGCTGAAATTCACATGGTCAAAGGCAATATCATATTTTTGGGGATGAATCTCCTTTGCGTCCGTATCAATGAACTCCGCCTGTTTGATCGCATCCAGTTTATCCATCGCGGCTTCAATCAACTGCATGGTATGTGCGCCGTTTTGCACCTGTTCCACCCGGGCAAATAGCGTAAAAGAAAAAATCGCCATCATGAGAAAGACCGCAAGCGTCATCTCTCCGTGAATGCATAAGTATGCCGACACCAGCACGATCCCCACAGACGCCAGTTTGCAGGAAAGCTGGTGAAGTCCGTTGCACCACACATAATCAAGTTCTATTTTGATATTGATCTTCCGGTGTTCCCTGAAGGCGTCCCTGATTCCCTGTACGGACACGCCTTCCTGCCCATACGCCTTTACTACCGCAATCCCCCGTACAAATTCGATGACCGAAGTAATCAATGTATTCTGTGCCTCTTGATGTACCATCGCATTTTTATGGCTGGAACGGCTCAGTAAATGCAGGAAAAAGGCGGAAAGCGCTACTCCTGCCAACGCGATCAGCGCCGCCTGCCAGCAGAAAAACAACAGACACAGTATCATGGCCGCCACATGGACATATGCGCCGATGATCACATCAGTCATTTTCATCGCATACATCTCATATACCGAAAGATCCGTTGTGACCGCGCCCGCAATCTCTCCGGTATCGTTTTGATCAAAAAAGCCAAGAGAAACCCGCTTTAAAATATTTCCGATCTCAATTCTCTCCTGCGCCGTTTTTTCATAGGCAATGCTCTCCTGAAAGGTTGCCCGCAGGTAAGAGAACAAGAATCTGCCTGCGATGGAAAACACCATGAAAAGCAGCGCGTAAAGCGCCATGACCGGCTTCATCTGTATCTCTCCCCGGCTGTCCTGTATCATCAGATCCAGAAAATATGCTGCCCCCATAACGGGCAATGCACTGAATATGGTCTGCAGAAACGACCACAGGAATCCCAGATAGAGCCTTTTTTGATATTCCCCCGTCCATCGGATGATCCGTTTCACTGTCTTAAACATGGCAAACGCCCTCCTTTCCCATATGTGCCTCATTCCTGCCATCTGTCCTTGTATTTCCCGCCGACCAGTTCTTTGCGCCGATATGCGCTTCCCACATCTGGCGGTACAATGCGCTTTCCGAAAGCAGTTCTTCATGGGTTCCTCCTGCTTCAATAGATCCGTTTTTCAACACAACGATCCGGTCTGCATTCGTTATGGTGGAAAGCCGGTGTGCAATTACAAGAAGGGTCTTCCCTTTCGTCAGTCTTGCAATGGACGCCTGAAGCTGCGCCTCATTTTCAGGATCGGTGAACGCGGTCGCTTCGTCGAGTATGACGATGGGGGCGTCTTTCAGAATGGCACGGGCAATGGCAATCCTCTGGCGTTCCCCTCCGGAAAGCTTTCCTCCTGCTTCCCCTGCAGGTGTATCCCATCCTTTCTCAAGTTTTTCGATAAATTCTTCACACCGGGCCGCTCTTGCCGCCGCAAACACTTCCTCATCAGAAGCGCCGGGTTTTCCCAGACGTATATTCTCAAGAAGAGAACAGTTAAACAGAAAATTATCCTGCGATACAAAACTCACAGTCTGCACAAGCTGCGACAGCGGAATGTCACGGATATCTGTTCCGCCTATCGTGATACTTCCGTCTGTCACATCCCAGAATCTTGCGATCAGCTTTGCCACCGTGGATTTTCCGCCTCCCGATGGGCCTATCAGTGCAGTAAAGGCTCCCTGCGGCAGTTTCAGATCGATTCCATGTAAAACATCACCGTCCTGTTCATGATAGGCAAAACGCACCTGATTTAAGGATATTTCATAATTTCCCAGAGGAATCTCCTCTTTCGCATCCGTAAGTTCCGGAATATCCATCACTTCGTTTACATCACGAATCGCATACTGGATCGACTTGAAATCATTGACCGCATTGTTGAACCAGCTTACAGGACCGATGATGCTGAGAGACAATATGATCGCCAGGGTAATCTCTGCCGGGGTCACTTCTCCTGACAGATACAAAAGCACACTTGCCGGCAGCATTCCAAGCAATGTGGACGGCAGGATCGCAGCGCCAAGATTCATAAGTCCCCATGTGGAACGAAACCAGTCCAGCGTAAAATTTTTAAAGTTTTCCACGGAATCTGCGTACTTCTGATAAGAACCGGTAGACTGATTGAACGCCTTAATGACCTGAATTCCTTCTGTGTATTCAATAATGACACTGTTCACGTGATTGGACGCTTTCATATATTTGTCATACTGGGAGCTGTAATTTTTCATCATGATTCCGTATACCACCGCCCCGATCGGCACGCAGACCAATGCAGAGAGCGCAATCTTCCAATTCATTACAAGCATATAGAGAAAAACGCAGACCGGAAGAAGCAGGTTGGAAATTCCCTCCGGAATCATATGTGCAAGCGGCAGTTCAATCGTTTCCACCCGGTCCATAATGATGCTCTTCCACTCCCCCGCCGTCCTCGAAAGCGCATTCCCAAGAGGAATCCGCATCAGTTTTTCTGACAGTGCCAGGCGGATATTCTCCAGAATATGATACGCAGAAATGTGGGAAAGCGAAGTAGACAGAGCGTGAAAGATCTGCTTCGCCAGATACCCTGCCACGCTTAAGCCGATCCATGGCATGATCTTTTCCATCGACGGCTCTCCCTCAAAGAAAATCAGAATAATGCGGTAAACGCCCAAATAGGGCAAAAGACCTCCTGCAACGCTGCATACCGCCAGCAGCACTGCAATGATCATCTTCCAACGGCATTGCCCCGCATAGGAAAATACCGTCTGGAAGGTTCCTTTTTTATGCCTCATAGCATACCCTCCTTCTGTTCAAAACTCGCATACATTTTATCAGAAAGAGTTTATGCTTTTCCTCTCCAATTAGTTGTGACTAATCCAATCAGTCAAAGGATTTCCTGTATTCCGTAGGCGTCACTCCCAGCACACTGCGGAAGGCAGACGCGAATTTTCCCGGATTGCTGTATCCCACTCTTGCCGCAATGGATATCACAGAATCCTGTGTATTTTTCAACATCACCGCCGCGGCATTCATACGATATTCTTTCATGTATGCGGCTATGGAACAGCCATACACTCCTTTAAAGCATTGCTTCAGCGAAGTCAGCGGAAACGAGAACTGCTCCGATAATTCCTCAAGCGTATACCAGTGCTCCAGATCCGCAGTCAGCAAAGCGGTAATATCCTTGACCTTATCCACCTGTGTCTTATAAAAGTACGGCCGCTCTTCTCCTCCTGCCGGTACCTCTAAAGATTCCAGAAACAGCAGCAGTTCCAGGACCTTGATTTTAAAATAAGGCAGCCGCACATGTTCCGGCAGGTCATACAGTTCCGAAAAGATATGGTTGATCCGCACTCCCGCTCTCATAATAAAGGAACGGTCATCCGGACAGAATTTGTTCCGCAGCTTCTTTAAGTCAACGGAAAATCCCTCCATCACGTGAAGGAGGGTGTCTTCTGCTTCCTCGATGTCAAAGCCTATCGTTAGGCCATGGTAATGGTTCAGCGGGAAAAGGAATCTTGAGGAATGATTCTCTCTGGAATTTACCTGCATATCCCCTGCTTCCACATAAATATACCGGTTCTTGTCCATGCTCCACTCAATCCGCCCCTCTCTGCAATGATCAATGCAAAACATTTTCGTGTTGGGACGAAAGCCTGAATAACATTCTTTCATATGAAAATCATTGTAAAGCAGATAGCAGCCTTTGAATACCTGATAGCAGGTCATGAGTCCCTCACCGCTGTCATCCTTTACCTGAAAAACCATGCAGGTTTCATCCTCGCAGATTTTTCTTACATTTTCTCCCATTTCCTGTTGTGTAAACTGCATCCCCTGTCCCCTTATCCCAATTATTCCCGCGAGCAGCGAGCCAGACGGACATGCTTGCATGTCCATTTGGCGGCTGCCGCGGGGGTCTGTTTCATTGTTTCGTCTTCGGCGTATAATCCTCGGCAATATTTTCCTTTACATCATCCGCGGTAGACATGGTCTGTGCGGGCATATGTTCCTGAGCCATCTGTGCCAGATTACTGATCCGGCGCTGCACCGACTGGATGATCATCTGAATCCGGTACTCATCCATATAATCTCTTGCGCCCTCTGCTGACAAAACTCCGGTAATCAACTCCCCTACATCGCAAAGCCGGTCAAAATCAATCCAGTCAAAGGATGTTACCAGCCGGATCTGCTCCGTATGATGATTTTTAAAGGGTTTGCAGATCACCTCCCGTTCTGATCTCATCTGAGCCGGAATTTTATCATAACCCAGTGAAGAACCGCTGTCGTAAATGGGCGCCATTCCGATCCATTCCAGTGTTTCTGCATTCCGAAGAGCGCCAAAATTGTTCAGGTGACGGTCCTCATTGGCAATGATATAATCCAGTACAATCATCCGGTCAAGATAAGGAACTACATCATGGATGCCGAGTTCCTCACAGCAATCTACAAAGTGCTGATATACGGAAGTGCTGTTGCCACGCTTCTTGCTCTGAATGATGCGCCATGCCGGAACAAGCTCCGTGTCCTCATCCACAAAATCCTCGCACACCGAATAGGGCGCGCCCTTGTTCCATGTTACCGTATAGGGTACATAGGGGATACCAAGCCGCTCCATAATCCCTGATGCGATCACTTCGTTAAAAGGCTGCTGGCGGAATGGATTGGAACCGCCTTTGATGAGACAGCGTTTTCCGTTGATGATCTTCCATCTCTTTTTCAGGTTACCGTCCGAAGTATTGTCCGGAGAGCTCAAGTTCAGACCATCTGCCTTTTTCCCCTCGCCAAACAGGATATCGCCGATATCTTCGGAGAAATCATGGTGAAAAAAGTTGATGTCATCCCATGTGAACTTCGCGTCTTCCGGACAGATCCAATACTGATCGGACAGACTCAATCCATAACAGCGGACAAGCAGTATTTTCGTGCTTGTAATCTCCAGCGTTTCCATGGCTTCCCGCACACCGGAACGACTGGCCGGTATAGAACGGTCAGTCCACCACGCATTCATGGACGCCCGGTCTGCCATTCCCTTACGCACCGGGATTCCGATTGGCAGATGTTCCGGTGCGTATACGGTTCCGATCTTTTGTATAAAACCCGTGGCATCATCCAATTCCATCTCCGCCACGGCGATCCGTTTATGCATCAGTATGCATTTCAACCATGTCACCTCATTTCATATTTGCATTTTTCTCCTGCCGACAGAAGCGGAAGGTTTTGCTTTTGAACATTATACCCAGAAATTCCCCCTTCCGTCAACAGGCGCTTTTACGCCGCATTTTCCTCCATCCTGCAGAATGTATCCATTATTGTTACAAATCGTTGATCGTATCTGTAACCGCCATGCCGCGCATCCGTTTGGAAGGACCATGAACCGCGATCACACATGAAAGTGCAACCAGCAGACATATGATTCCAATGGTGTCAAATGGAATCTCCCATGAACCTCCAAAATGAGTCATGATCACCTTCACATAGATCAAATAGTGAAGCACCAATCCAAGGATGATCCCGGCAGCCGTACCACTCATGGCATATGTGAGAGCTTCCGCCGCTATCATCTTCGTAACCTGTCTGGTTTCCATGCCAACCGCGCGCATTGCCCCATACTGCCTGATTCTCGCAGTCACACTCATGGAAATGCTGTTCATAATATTCAGCACAGTAATCATGGAAATAATCGCCAGAAAACCATATGCCGCAATCCGCATCACCCAATAAGAGCCGGAAACCGTGTCGTTGTCTTCCCTGTTATCCACAAATTGATATCCGCCGGCCAGTGTACGGATCTGTTCTACTTCCGATTCGGATATATCACTTTTTGTTATCACGCTCACTATTGCATAATCCTGCTCTCCTGTCAGCCTCTGATAGGTTTCTTCCGAGCATGCCACAACAGGCGCGCCGCTGATGCTCCCGGCTCCTTCGGATGCGACGCATGCCACTTCCACCTCTTGATCTCCAAGCTTTATTTTATCTCCCACATCCAGATGTCCGGCTTCATTATAAACCGCCATCACATAACCGGAATCCTCATAAACCTTCGACAGATCTCCGCTGATAATAGAATCTTTGAACCGGTCCATCATATACTCCTCATGGGAAAACAGGTCAATTGTTCCTGCATTCCCGTTGATCTCGACAGGCGCCTCTGTAGTAATCATCATGCCAAACGCAGACTCTACTCCCGGTACTCCTGAAATTTCTTCCACGATGCTCCTATCTACAGAATTTGTTCCGTCCTCGCTTGCGATCATGAGATCCGGTGAAAAATCGCTTTCCGACGGAATCAGCTTATTCACCAGATCAAGGCAGGCGGAAAACACCAAAAACAATGCGATCACAAGCGCAAAGGAACCGGTCATAAGGCACAAGTTCTTTTTGCTTCCTGTGGCATGATGAATACCAAGCGAGGTTTCCACTTTAAACAGTCTTGTGTTTGCCGCATGGCTCACATTGGAAGATGGTTCCGCATTCCCGGATACTGCCGCCACCGGAGAGATCCTTGCCGCTTGTTTTGCCGGAGAATGTGCCGCAATAAAGACAGTAACAATACCGACCACTGCCCCGCTGAGAATTCCTCCTATACTGACCGAAAAAAGAGGGGTATACGCCCATTCGCCTTTTACAACAAACCGCAGGATCACGCTTAGTATCCAGCAGGTGACCATCCCCAGAACACATCCGGCGGGAATCGCTGTTTTACACCAGTTCAGTGCTTCCAGCCTTACAAAACGCATGATCTGCTGCCTGCTTGCCCCGATACAGCGCATCATCCCGAAAAACCTTGTCCGCTGCGCCACATTGCTGTTGATACAGCCTGAGATCATCAAAACCCCTGCAATCAGGATAATAACAAAGCAAACCGCCGCCAGCGGATAGAGTCCGTTCAGGCTTTCACTGCTGCTTGCGCCCAGCATTCCCAAAACTGCCGTATTCTCGATGACATTTTCAGACGCAAGATGATACGTTTCTTTCATATCAGCAATCGTCCTCTTCAGGCCTTTCTCTTTTTCAAATCGGATGTAAAATTGTGATGCCTGCTCCACTCCGTTCAGACTACGGACTTCATCGAATGCAGTCCGGTTCATATAGACACAGCATCCGTCAATGATCTCGTTAAATTCCTCATCATCCTCATAGAAACCAGTTACCGTATAGGTCAAGTCTCCTGCCGGCGTATTTAACGTAATACTGCTCCCCACCTCAAGATTTAAAAGTTCTTTCGCGTCTGCACTGAGTGCAACTTCTGACGCATTTTCCGGCCAGGAGCCTTCTGACGGATACTTCATTATGTCTGCGACATAGATTTCTTCCGTTCCATAGATGGTCACATTTTTCCCACCAATATAGTACCCCTGTTCCGCATCCGTGTTCATCGCGTCATACCACGAGAAACACGCAATGTCCGAATTGTTTATAATCTGCTCCGCCTCATCTTCCGGTATATTTTGAAGGGCAATATGCCAGTCTCCATGCTTGTGCCGCATTGCCTCTGTTTCCGAATCCGTCCACATATCCGCCATAGAAAAAATCGCAGTCACAAGAAATACCGCAAGAATAATGCAGATCCGTGTCATGCGGCTCTGCCGTTTGTGTACCCTCGCCGAGATAGGTACAAGACTTAAATAACTCTTCATTCCCTATCTCCTTTCCGATCCGGCCGGTGCAAAGCGGACGTTCCCCGGACGTCCTGCGCTCTCCCGAGATCTGTCAGTACGCCGTCTGACACCTGAAGTACCCGGTCTGCAGTCTGGGCGATGCTCCGGTTATGCGTGATCATGATGATCGTCTGCGCATATCGCTTCGATGCATTTTTCAACAAAGCAATGACCTCGCTGCTGTTCTGTGAATCCAGATTCCCGGTCGGCTCGTCAGCAAGGATCAGAGCCGGGCGTGTAATCAGCGCACGTCCGATCGCCACTCTCTGCTGCTGCCCGCCGGATAACTGCCCCGGCAGATGGTTTCTGCGTTCTTTCAGGTTCAGCACTTCCAGAAGCTCCTCCAGATATTTCCGATTCGGCTTCTGGTAATCCAGAAGAACCGGAAAAATAATGTTCTGCTCCACGGTAAGCTCCGGAATCAGATTAAATGCCTGAAAAATAAAGCCGATATTCCTCCTGCGGAAAATCGTCAGTTTACTTTCTTTCATTGCAAAAATGTCCTTGCCGTCGATCAGCACTTTCCCCGACGTCGGATTATCCAGCGCGCCGATCATATTCAGCAATGTGCTTTTTCCGGATCCGGATTCTCCGACGATGGCGACATACTCGCCCTTGGGAACCGAAAAACTGACATTTTTCAGCGCATGGACGGCTGCTTCCCCACTGCCGTAGGTTTTGGAAATTGCTCTTACTTCTAATAAATCCATGTGATACGCACCTCTTTCATCTCTGTTTTGTCCGGGCAGTTGCCAAATGGACATGCAAGCATATCCGCCTGGCTCGTTGCTCGCGGAAATGAAGCATATTTTCCCGCGCCGTATGTCACTACTCCTGCCTGAACTATTATCAGCATAGCATCCAAATCCTACAGCAACATGACTCTCACCCTACAATTTTGTAGGAATCAGAAAATTTACCGTGAAAGCCGTTCCTTTCCCCAGCTCGCTGTCCACTTCTATTGTGCCGTTATGTGCTTCCACGATCATCTTCGCAAGGGGAAGGCCAAGTCCGACGCCTTGTCTGTCTTTGGAAAACCGACTCCGGTAGAACCGTTTAAAAATGTGGTGCAGGTCTTCCGGATGGATCCCGCACCCATTGTCCGCAATCCGGATCTGTACCACAGAAGCAGACTGCCGCCATTTTATCTCCACAGTATCCCCGCTCTCCGTATGATCCAGCGCGTTCTTTACGATATTGTCCAACGCTTCAAGCATCCAGTCCCGGTCACAGGAAAGGGTAATATCCTCATCTCCGGACAGGATCAGTTCTTTTTGTTCCTGCTCTGCCCGGTACATAAAGTGCATCTCCACATCCTTCATCATTTCCGCCACATTTTCCGGCGTCTTCTCCAGAACAACGGATCCGGCGTCTAATTTCGTAATCTTCAGAAGCATCTGTACCAGAGTCTCGATCCGGTCAAGCTCCTTCTCCGACAATGCGGCAAATTCCTGTATCTCAGGCAGTTCCTTTGTCTCCTCCTGCAAAAGTCCGTTATAAATGTTCAGCGCTGCCAGCGGCGTCTTCAACTGATGGGAAATATCCGACAGGGTATTCTTTAAAAATTGCTTTGACCTGCGCTCCTGCTCCGCATTGGCATTCAAGATCGCGACAAGGGAATTCACCTCATGGAACAGGCGATACACTTCTCCTTCTTCGTCGCACTCGATCCGTGCCTCATGATTCCCGTCAAGATACTCCGTAACCCTGGAAACAGCCTCTTCCATGACCGCGTTCTGTTCCCTGAAATACCTGTAGCAGAAAGCAAGAATGGCAACTCCCATGCCGAGGATGCACAACGGGAACAAAAGTCTCACTGATCCGATCTGAAATCCTGCAAGCAGAGCAGCCAAAACTGTAAAAAATAACGTACAGGCTGCTATTTCTAAAAACAGCCTTTTTATCTTCTGATTTGCCAGTATCTTCATTCCTGCACCTCTCACTCCGGCACGTTCCATTTATAACCCATACGCCGGACCGTCACGATCCGCTTTGGTTTCCCCGGATCGTCCTCGATCTTCGTCCGAAGCCTGCGGATATAGACCGTCAGCGTATTTCCGTCCACGTAATCTCCCTGGCAGTCCCACAGCTTCCCGAGGATCTGCTCCGGGGAAAGCACCTGTCCGGGGTTCTCCATGAACAGACGGAGGAGCTTATACTCATTCGCCGTCAGTTCAATCTTTTCCCCGCGCCTGTATACCTCGCCCGTCAAAAGTCGGACCGTAATACCGCCGGAGTTCAGTTCTGTGTCCGCCTGATTAAAATTGCCGCTCCTTCGAAGAAGAGCGTTGATTCTGGACAAGAATACGGCAAGTTTGAATGGTTTTGTAATATAGTCGTCCCCTCCGATATCAAGTCCCATGATCATATCCGTTTCCTCATCCATCGCGGTCAGGAACATGATCGGCGCCCTGGAAGTCTCCCGGATCTTCCTGCAGATATCAAATCCGGAACCGTCCGGCAGAGATACATCCAGAATCACCAGATCATATGCCCCGTTTTCCCAGAGCTGTTCTGCTTCGCTTTTCGTATGTGCAACCTCAAGCTGGTATCCCTGCTGCTTCTTGATTGCAAAAGACAGACCGCTTACCAGACTCAAATCATCCTCAACTAATAAAATCCGTTTCATCTGTATCCACCTTCTTACTAAATTGCTTCCTTGCTGATACGCTGCTTATAGCATACCATATTCACTAAGCTCGTGAAAGACCTCGCTAAGTGTCTAGGCATATATTCTCACTAGGCTCGAAAGGACCTCGCCAAGTGTTCATATAATACCATATCTCGGAAGAAAAAACATCTGCCAGCCAGAAATCGTTCTTGTATATTGGTTTACTGAATCTTCAGATTATTTTCAAACCGAAAAAAAGTGATATATTTGTATCTTTCACTATTGACAGCATGTTGTAGAAGTGATATATTTGTCCTATCAAGTGACAAATACATCTCTTTGGAGGACAGTATTATGAAAAATAACACAAAAAGCACTATCATTTTAGGTGTAATCTGCGCTCTGCTTGTAGTTGCAGCTTCATGGTATACGATTACCTTTAATGATTCAAGATTTATTGCACCTATGGATTTATCGGAGTATGCGTTTCGAGTACAAGACCTGCCCATGATTATTTCCGGCATACTGATTACTTTATATGTTCTGTATCTCTTTGCACTGTTGATAAAAACTATGGTCGCAAAAAAGGGAAATGAAAGAACCTCACAGTTTGCCAGAGCGGTTAATCCCAAATTGGGGTTTTTAGGATTTATAGGCTTTACGGGTTTTTTAGGTTTTTGGACTTACAGCACTGATAAAACTATCTTCCCGTTTACATTCTTTATGTTTTTCGGCTTTTTCGGATTTTTCTACGAAGGAAAAATGTCGCATACTTTTATGGACGAACGATACAAAGAAAATAAGCTAAAAGCACATATGACAGCAAATAAAACTGCTTTGGCTATTATTTTTCTTGCGCTACTCATTCTGGGACAAGGAAAACTTATTGGAAATCTGGAATATAACTTGATTGCACTTATCATTGTTATATCACTCTCAATAGCTCTTGAGGTATTTCTTAGTGAATATTTGCTATATCGTTACGACCACGGCGAGTCATTTGACGAAAGTGAGGAATAAGCGTGCCGGATTTTGAATGTAGACTTAAAAAATATAGACAGTTGAAAGATTTAACGCAGGAGCAGTTGGCAGCACAAGTAGGTGTGCGTAGAGAAACCATTATGCGTTTGGAAAAGGCGCAGTATAATCCCTCTCTCAAATTAGCGATTGACATCTCAAGGGCAGTTGACGCACCTATCGAAGAAATATTCATTTTCAAGTAGCTTTAATGGTGAAAACTCCGTTTTACTGGCCAGTTGCACTATTGTTAATCTGCGTTGCTTGCCGTACAAAAACTAACGTGTTACTTTGGATTTATCAAAAAAGCAAAGGAGTGTACCGCATAATGTTCGGAGAAAACTTAAAAACCCTCAGAAAGCAGAAAGGGGTTTCACAGGAAGATTTGGCAACAAGACTCCATGTAGTCCGACAGACCATTTCTAAATGGGAGAAAAATTTATCTGTTCCCGACACTGATACCCTCATCCGACTGGCTGAAATATTAGAAGTGTCTGTCAGCGAATTACTGGGGGCAAAAATTGAAAATGAAAATACTGCCAGTGATATCGCAGAGCAGTTGTCGAGGATAAATGATCAGCTTGCAATCAAAAACCGGCGCTCACGCCGTATCTGGAAAGTAGTTGCCATAGTATTGGCGGTTATAGTTCTGCTATATGTTTTTTCGATTGCCGTATTTTTCAGATTTCCAACCTTCAATGAAAGCATTCAGAACAATCCACCCGAGATAACCGGCCAAACACAAATCATAGAGGAATGAATAGCAAAAGCATATCCAATGCACGCATAAGAGCTTATCCTTTATTCTGCATTGACGGATATATAGGAGTTTTTATCTGGTCAGTCCTATTTGCTGTAACATTCTATACAGCAAATAGGAGCTTTCCATCATGGAATGCTCTTTTCTCTTTTCGATCTGAAAACATATTTCATGTTGACATCAGAACAAATGTTTCATATAATAGTTTTGGCAAACAGATGTTCGAATGCAAGGTCAGGAGGATTCAATATGGCAAAAGTAAAAATAACTGTTTTGAAAAAAGAATATTATGCAGATTTTGCAGAAAAATATTTGACTGATGGAAAAGCGGCAGGTTATCTTTAATGTTGAAATAGGGCTACCACAATCCCACTGGCTTTAGACGGTGGGTTAAGGTAGCCAAAAGTGGTGGTTTATGCTATACTTTCGTTATTATTTTCGTGTGCAAATATAGAAAGAAATTACTGATATCAAAACAGTTATCGGATGATATCAAACAGTTTTCCTATGAGATATGTCAAAAACATCAAGTAATCATCAAGTATATGGAGACTGATAAAGGGGAAAGAGGTCTGGGAGACCTCTGCCCTGACCCGACCGAAGCGGAGCGTAGACCCATATCCATTACATGATAGAAACGGAACCGACAATGTCAGTCAGTAAAATTGTAAATCTGATGAAAAGTTATACGACATACCATATGTGGGAACGGTATCCGTCATATTTGCGGAAACACTTCTCCTAAAGGATGCTCCGCGATGGAAAGAACATACATTTTCCCAAGGGATACTTCGTAATGGACGGACAGATATTTTGCATGCAGTGCTGGCAATGTTTCAGAAGAAATGTTGCGCAAATACATAGAAAACCAGGGATGACAAGGAGGCGGCAGAGGGTGTTAAAGGCATATAAATACAGAATTTATCCCAATAAAGTACAGGAAGAACTTCTGGCAAAAACATTTGGCTGCTGTCGTTTTGTATACAATCAGGTATTGGCATACAGGAAGGAAAAATATAAGAAAGAAAAGAAATCCATGAGCAGAACTGACTGCAATAATTACTGTAACAGGAAATTAAAAGCAGAGAATGAGTGGTTGAGGGAAGTGGATAAATTTGCCCTTACAAACGCTATCTATAACATGGATTCCGCTTATCAGAAATTTTTCAAAGGCGCACAACGTCCAGTGGACGTTGGCTCTGCGCGGACCGGAGCGGAGCGTAGACATGCAGGATATCCGAAATTTAAAAGCAAACATGACAACCATAAGTCTTATACAACAAATTTTACGAATGGGAATATCAGTGTGGATTTTGAGTCCGGGAAAATAAAACTGCCAAAGCTGAAACAGGTTAAAGCAAAACTGCACAGGAAATTTACAGGTCAGATAAAATCAGCAACCGTGACACAGGTTCCAAGTGGCAAATATTATGTTTCTATTCTGGTGGAAACGGAACATACGCCATTACCAAAAGCAGAGAAAAAGACAGGTTTGGATTTAGGAATAAAGGATTTATGTATTACGTCAGAGGGGCGGAAATATGAGAATCCTAAAATACTATCAAAGATGGAAAGAAAGCTGGCAAAACTGCAAAGAAAATTAGCGCATAAAGAAAAAAGAAGTAGGAACTATTATAAGACCAAAAGACAGATAGCGATATGCCATGAGAAAATAACCAATGCCAGAAAGGATTATCTGCATAAATTATCACACGAGATTATCAGCGAAAACCAAGTGATAGTCTCCGAAAATTTGCAGATAAAAAACATGGTAAAAAATCATTATCTGGCAAAGTCTATAACGGATGTATCATGGTATGAGCTGACAAGACAACTGGAGTATAAGGCGGAATGGAATGGCAGAAAGTATATAAAAGTGGATACATTCTATGCCAGTAGCCAGATATGTTCCGTTTGCGGATATCAGAATACAGATACAAAAGACTTGTCAGTGAGGAAGTGGACATGTCCGGAATGCGGAGCAGAACACGATAGAGATATTAATGCGGCAAAAAATATATTAGCAGAAGGATTAAGGCAAATAGCATAAAGAAATCTATAGGGCAGGGGTCGTCCGAATTAACGCCTGTGGAGATAGTAGGGAGCAAGACGTCCGGTGGACGTCTGTTCTGCTCGGACCGGAGTGGAACGTAGAAACGAGGTCGATGAAACAGGAAGCCCATTGGCTTTAGACAATGGGTAGTTCACATCGTTGACATATAAAGAAAATCTCGACAACCTGATCGAAGAAATAGATGCGGTCTTCCCGGATAAAACGATCAAAGTCTCTCTCGCATGTTTAAACGATTTATTTATAGCAGAGCCATATGATATACTGGTATACAGATGGATAAAAGAATTATTGACAAATGTATATAAGCATTCTGATGGAACACGTGCATGGATCATGCTATCCGCAGAAAGGAAACAGTTAAAACTGACTGTTTGCGATAACGGAACACAGGTTCTTATAGCCGAAATATTGGGAAGTAACAAAAAGACAAAACAAAAAGGTCTTTCTTCCATAAAAGAACAAGTAGAAAAATTAAGTGGAACATTTATTTTATCAAATCATATTCCACAAGGTTTCCGGGTTGAAATCACAATGATCATGAATGGTGGTAATTCTTATCAATATTTTATTAGTTGACGACCATACGCTTTTTGCAAAAAGTCTGGCGATTGCCTTTGAAGAATATGAAGAAATTGAGAACTTTTATACCACACAAAGCATTTCATCTTTAGAAGAAATAATAACGGGGAAAAATATCGACATTGTTTTGATGGATATCAATCTCGGAAAATTAACGGATTGTAACGGTTTGGATATTGCCGCTGATTTAATTAAAAATATGCCTGCCCTCAAAATAATCATTTTGACCGGTTATGATTTGCCTGTATATAAATACGAAGCGAAAAAAATGAACGTCCGTGGCTTTTTGAATAAAAACATTAGTCCCGATAAGCTATTTGACGCCTTGATGAAAGTACAGCAAGGATACACTTGTTTTCCATCTGACCATAATGTTCCTATGATTGAAGAATTAACCGTTACAGAGCGAAAAATCTTATCTTTCATCAGTTGCGGAAAAAAAAGAAAAGAAATCGCAAAGGAATTATATATAAGCGAACGAACTTTGTCCAATCATTTGCAACACATTTATGAAAAGCTGGCTGTTACTTCATCTGTTGAAGCCGTCACAAAAGCAATTCAAATGGGATATATTTCCCCTTTATTTTGAACGTAAGCCGTATCTGCCGCCTCGAGATGCGCCATTTTGTCATCCGCATTGTAAAACTGAAAAAGTCCAAAACAGATGATTATAATATCTGCTTTGGATTTTACTAAGTTCCACAATTCGATTGTTTAGTTTGCTTTCTTTTTCAAGCAATGCATAAGTTGGTTGTTCAGTCCGTTCAAGACATTTTATTTAGAAAGAGCTTGTCCTCGTTGCAGCATCTTCTCTATCTCCTCTTGCCGGGGCATCACCCGCAACGCCCCCTTCCGGGTTATGATCAGAGATGCTGCCGCATTGGCAAATGTCAGCATCTCATTCAGGTTATCTACTGTGAGTCCGTCCAGACCATGCCCACAGATATAATGAAGCACACCCCCACAGAAAGTATCCCCTGCGCCGGTGGTTTCAACTGTATTTTTCTGCAGAAACGGTGCGACCTCTACCATCATTCCATTATAATATGCTCTGCTCCCCCATTTTCCCATTGAAACCAAAATCAATGGAATCTGATATCTTGCATTTATCCATTCAACACCTTCCGTATAATCTGTTTTTCCGGTCAACCATTGTATTTCATTATCTGAGATTTTCAGGATATGGCAATGTTCCAGTCCATATAACATCTGCGTTCTCGCTTCATCCATATATTTCCATAGAGGGGGACGCAAATTCGGATCGAAAGAAATAAGCACCCCCGCTTTTTCCGCAATATTCACCGCCATTTTAGTCGCCCTCCTTACATCTTCATGTGTCATTGACAGAGTTCCAAAATGAAAAACCTTAGAATCCCGAATCAGTGCTTCCGGAATTTCTTTTTCTGTCAACATCATATCTGCGCCAGGATTACGGTAAAAAGAAAAATCCCGGTCACCATCCGGATAAGTATGCACCATAGCAAGCGTAGTATGAGTCTGCTCATCCATACACAGGTATGAAGCATCAATACCCACTTCTGTAACCGCATCCTTTAACTGTTCTCCAAAGAAATCCTTTCCGACTTTTCCAACAAATGCCGTTTTATGTCCCAGTTTTGAAAGCATCGCAAGCACATTGCAGGGTGCTCCGCCCGGATTTGCCTCAAGCAATGGATTTCCCTGGCTACTCACACCACTTTCCGTAAAATCTATCAAAAGTTCTCCCAATGCCACTACATCATATTTCTTCATGTTTCTTATTCTCCTTTAGCAGAAAAGCTGCAGCCATTTTTATGACCACAGCTTTTATTTTACATTGCTCCGGGTTTATATAAATAAATCATCCCCATCACTTGCAATAAAATATATATCTTAATATCATCCGCAATTCCAATGTTATTTATCAATGATTCGTTTTAATCTGAATCCCTGTCTCACGCTGCGCCATCTTCATCCAAATTCTCCAACTGCTCTAAAGCAACTTCCAGGTATTTTGAAACTTCCATAATCTGATCTATTTTCTGCATAATATAAGATTCATCCATATCCGTAACCTCTTCTATCCAATCAAATCATACTTTGTAATATCCATTTTGACCTCACCATCTGCAAAGAAAGAAATGCCATCTGCGCCAAGCTCAGTATACATGGTTGCGGTCATGACCTGCTCTCCATCATTCACAAATACTTCCGCACTAAATTGATCTAAAATAAGCCGCAGCTTCAGATATCCATTTTCACTGTTTACCTTACTTCTACGCTGATGGATAATAGCCCGTCTGGAACCTGAAAACTTTCTGTCAATTTTCAGAATATTCTCCTGAGGGCGGAAACTTACTGAGGTCTGATACTGAGCATTCTGTGCAAATCGGACTGCAAACTTCCGATAAAGCTTCTGCGTATCCTCAGGACGAATATTCAATTCCATATCCACTTTGCGCCCTTTTATCCCTTCCAGATTGATTATACCGGATACAGATACAGATTTATACTCTACCTTTCCACTTCGCATATCTTCCAGCTCACGAATGGGTTTTTGGTAAAGCCTTCCATTTTTAATAAACAGTTCTCTTGGCAGGCTCATTTGTCCAAACCATAATTCCTCAGGAGTGCGAATTGCACATGTATCCCAGTTCTGCATCCAGCCGATCATCACCCGACGACCGTCCGGAGTCAGCACAGTCTGGGGCGCATAGAAATCAATTCCATAATCAATGGCCTGATCGTGTTGTTCTGTAAATGTATCTGTTTCCTCGTCATACTCGCCGATCAGGCAGAGGGTTCCGTTTCCATTGTGGTATTCAAGTCCGGAAGGCAACATATCCTGGGGACTTGTGAGCAGCACCCATTTTCCATCAAGTTTGAAAAAGTCCGGGCACTCCCACATCTTTCCAAACCGGTTGTTGTTGGCGGCAAGAACCTTTTTGAAGCTCCACCTGAACCCGTCCGCACTCGTAAAGAGCAGGATCTGGCCGCTACCATCCGCCGGGCGGTTTCCCACAACGCAACAGTAGGTGCCGTCTTCTTTTCTCCACATTTTCGGATCCCGGAAATCAAATCTGCTTCCACCCTCCGGAAGATCTTTTGCGTCCAGTACCGGATTGTCCTCATATTTCTCATAATCCACGCCGTCTCCCACGGCAAGGCACTGCGTCTGCACATCGCAGAAACCACCGTTTGGCTGACGTTCCCGCAGTACGCCAGTATACATCAGCAAATGTCTTCCGTCCGGAAGGGTCACCGCGCTCCCGGAGAAACATCCGTCCCTGTCATAAGCCTCGTCCGGAGCTAGAGCTGCTGGCAGATACTCCCAATGCAGGAGATCTCTGCTCACAGCATGTCCCCAGTGCATGGAACCCCATTTAGGCTCATAGGGATAATATTGGTAAAACATGTGATACTGACCATCATAATATGAGAATCCGTTGGGATCATTCATCCAACCTGTTCGTGTGGACAAATGGAAGTCCGGACGTTCCTCTTTCTTAATCATTTTTTCAGAAACTTCTTCATATTTTCTTGCTTCACGCAGTGTCTGACTTGTCATATTCTTACATTCCTTTCTACTACAATATATTTATGGTTAATATCCCTTACAGCCAGTAAGGAATTATCCATCTTGTTGCTTAAGCTGTATAATGATGGAGCAATAGGTATATCGTCTCCCTTTCTTGGACTTTGCGTCCGTATTATAGACTGATAACCAGCTCCTCATTCGCAGCGTTCGTTTTATGCAGGTTGAATCGCCTTTAAGGTGCGTTCGTGTCACACCACAGTAGATTGAATAGGCAATGAGTAAAACTGGTACTGACCAATTGCAATCTTCAATAAGGAGTGACATTTTTATGAACATGAACGCAGTAGGTATTGATGTTTCCAAAAGGAAAAGCACCGTAACCGTTTTACGCCCCGGCGGAGAAGTTGTGGTGAAGCCCTTTGACTTCCCCCATAAGTCTGTGGATTTTGAGTCATTGGTGAAACTTCTCCGTTCCCTTGATGGTGAAACACGCATTGTTATGGAATGCACCGGACGCTATTATGAACCGGTTGTCCATGAACTATCTCAGGCAGGCTTTTTCGTAAGTGCCGTGAATCCGCAGATCATCCGGAACTTTCAAGGACAGGGCAATCCTCTCCGAAAGGTAAAGACAGATAAAGCAGATTCTATAAAAATCGCACGATACGCTCTTGACAGATGGAACAACTTGAAACAATATAGTCTTATGGATGAATTACGTTCCCAGCTTAAAACTATGAACCGCCAGTTTGATTTTTACACAAAACACAAAACTGCCATGAAGAACAATCTGATCGGACTCGTTGATCAGACCTATCCGGGTGCCAACACCTACTTTGACAGTCCCGCCCGTGAGGACGGCAGCCAGAAATGGGTGGATTTTCTTGACACATACTGGCATGTTGATTGTGTCCGTAAGATGTCCCTGAACGCCTTTACAGACCACTATCAGAAGTGGTGCAGCCGTAAGAAGTACAACTTCTGCAAGACAAAAGCCGAAGAAATCTACGGAAAAGCGAAGGAGCTTATTCCCGTACTTCCCAAGGATGACTTCACCAAACGCATCATCAAACAGGCGATTGAACAATTAAACACCGTTTCGCAGACCGTAGAGCAGCTGCGCACGCTTATGAATGAAACTGCCTCTAAACTGCCGGAATACCCAGTTGTCATGGCGATGAAAGGGGTAGGAACATCTCTGGGACCTCAGCTCATGGCCGAGATCGGGGATGTGACACGTTTTACTCATAAAGGCGCTATCACGGCATTTGCTGGCGTAGATCCCGGTGTAAACGATTCCGGGGATTATTCCCAGAAAAGTGTACATGCTTCCAAACATGGTTCACCGGTATTACGAAAAACCCTGTTCCAGATCATGGATGTCCTGATCAAGACAAAACCAGACGATCCGGTATATTTGTTCATGGATAAGAAACGCACAGGGTAAGGCTTATTATGTCTACATGACTGCAGGCGCCAATAAATTCCTGCGCATTTATTATGGAAGAGTGAAAGAATATCTTGCTTCTCTTCCAACAGCGGAATAATCATCATATAGCTTTTCCTTAGGCCGGCATATTCTGGCGGTCTATTTTTTGTGCCTACTTTTCAACCTGTATAAAATTTTCAATGTTCTTTAAAATTTTTTAAAATTTAGCTTGACTTTTTATTTGCAGGCTGTTTGATACCACAAGGTACACAAGCAGAGATCCTTTCCGGCGGCCGTCCGAGGCATTCCTCGGGCAGCCCGCCTTTCTCATGTTTTGCCTTACTGCTCTGTCGATTCTGCAGATTCTATATCATCGTAGTAAGAATCCAGATATTTTTGGAAGATATCCAGGTAGTCCTGAAGTCCGTAAGCGTCAAGCTCCTGCAGATAGTTGTCCCAATCTGCATCCGTAAACCCGTTCATGATCCATTCTGATTTATAAGCGTTGATTGTCTTCTCAATATCTGCCTGCAGATTTGACGACTCTTGTGAATCCTCGCGATTCATAAACACGTTGGGATATACATAGTTGTTATTCATATCCGGTGTATAGTATTCTTTGATCCATTCCAGACGATACTGAGCATCATCCGGACATGTTACATATTCATCATAATAATCATCCAGAACTGCCAGAGGTCCTCCAACCATCTCAGCCTCTCTTACTTCTACCGGAGAAGCATCTCCCAGAGGCGCATGTACCAGCATTTCTTCACCGTCTGCATTTTCACCCAGTTCAAAGATATCGAATTCATCATCTTCTCCGTAGGTTCCCCAGTTGTTCTGCGGAGACTGGAACGGATCATACATCTGATCCAGCCATGCACAGACAAGAGCCGGATTCTCTGCAACTGCTGTTACCACACAGCGTCCACGCTCAAAGCCGCTGGTAAAGGAGCCATTCTGAGGAGTGATATTTGTAGTATCTGCTGTCAGCGCCGGCAACGGTACCCAGTCTTCCAGGTTGTCAATATTGGCAACATCCCAGCTAAAACATACACCGTACCGTCCGGACTTTCCTTTGGAAACATATGTGGACCACTCCTGTGTAAATGCCTCTGGATCAATCAATCCCTGATCATAAAGGGAATGCAACCATTCAATTCCTTCTTTATACCCCTGCTGTGTCGCAGCGCAAATTACTTCCAGATCATTTGTAACCGCGATATGTCTTGTCTTATCCGCATCACCGTATCCTTCTCCAAATCCGTTTATCAGGATACTGGGATCCTGATCGCCGTCATTTATGATGCAAGACATTGGAATGATGCTTCCCTCAATCCCAAACTCTTCCTGCAGCTCTGATGCATTGTCACGGAACGCAATCAGCACCTTCTCAAACTCATCCACTGTCTCCGGGATATCAAGTCCAAGGAAATCCAGCCATTTCTTATTGATAAAGCTCATATTTCCCACTGTCTGGATCGCTTCTTTCTCAGAACCAAGTTGCTCGATCCAGGGCAGTGCCCAGATATGCCCCTCTGTGTCCGTACACATAGTCCGGTATTCCGGATATTTCTCAAATACAGCGCTTAAGTTAGGCATATATGCGTCTATATATTCTTCCAGCGGAATAATGATTCCCTGATCTGCATATTTCAGTAAATCGCTGTCGCTGAAGCTCGCATTAAAGATAAAATCTGTCAGTGAATTGGGATTCGCCATGTTCAGGGTAATCTTGTCAGCCCACTGATCGCTTTGGATGGCAGTCCATTCAATGTGGACATTGGTCTCTTCCTCGAGTCTCTGGAAGATAGTACGATTATTGGGATCCGACTCTGTATTAGCCGGATAACTAGTCATACCTGTAAGCGTTGCTGTCTCAGCCAACGGGAATTCCAATTCAGAAGAATCAACTTCCTGAAACTCACCGTCATTAAGCTGTACGGAATCATTTCCGCCACATGCAGTTAAGGAAACTACCATTCCTGCCGCCATCGCCGCAGCGATAAAGCACTTAAAATATCTCTTTTTCATAATTTTACGACTCCTTTCCTTCATAAGGTTTTTTATTAAATTTATTATCCTTTTACCGACCCGGCCATGATGCCGCTGTCGAAATACTTCTGGAAAAACGGATACATGACCAGAAGCGGTAAACTTGATACGATAATCGTCGCGTATTTCAAGAGTTCCGCCAGCTGTGCTCTCTCAGCTGTGCTCTGCATATCCGAGATCATACCGGACTCCGGCTGGTTCTGGATCAGAATGGAACGGAGTACCAGCTGAAGAGGCTGTTTGGACGCATCATTCAGATAAATCATAGCATCAAAATAACTGTTCCACATAGCAACGAACTGCCAGAGCGCCAGCACCGCAATAACCGGTGTACATACCGGAATCAAGATCTTGAAGAAATACACCAGTTCATCGGCTCCATCTACCTGGGCTGCTTCCCGGAGCTCATCTGGAATTCCCTGGTAATATGTCCTTGCAATAATCATATTCCATACATTGAAGGCTCCCGGCAGGATGACCGCCCACATGCTGTCAAGCAGACCCAGGTTGTAGATCAGCAGATAGGTGGGAATCAGTCCCCCTCCAAAGAACATAGTGATCATAAACAGTGTATTAAAGAATCCTCTTCCTCTGAAATTCTTCTGTGACATAGGATAGGCTGCCAACAGCGTCACTAAAACGGATACTACAGTAAATACTACCGAATAGAGCACCGCGTTCTTGAATCCCACCCAGATCTGCGCGTTGGAGATAACACGCTTATACGCGGTCAGTGTCCATTTGCTGAAGTCAAATGTAATTCCCTTGTTCTGTAAAGTGACCGGATCCATAAAGGAAGCTAACACGATATAAATCATAGGCACTACAATGGCAACGACAAATAGTCCGAGCAACACGTATCCGCATATCAGCAATGCTTTGTCCTGCCAGGAATATCTGGCAAATCTGCTCTTCTTTTTCATCTTGCTCCTCCTTTATAATCCCTTTCCGTCGTTCATCTTCGCGACAATCTTGTTCACTACAATCAGCAGGATGACATTAATCACCGTATTGAACAGACCTACAGCGGTCGAAAAGCTGTAATCCCCGTCCAGAAGTCCCCGCTTATAAACATATGTAGCAATAATCTCCGAGGTTTCCATGTTGAGGTCGGTCTGAAGCGCATAAGCTTTTTCAAATCCAATGCTCATGATATTTCCGGCCTGAAGGATGAACTGGATCACAACCATATCTTTGATTGCAGGCCATTCTACTGCTTTAATCTGCTGGAAAATATTTGCCCCATCGATAACTGCCGCTTCTTTCAGTTCCTGACTGGCATTAGACAATGACGCGGTGTACATAATCGACGCCCATCCGGCTCCCTGCCAAATACCGCTGGCAATATAAATGGTACGGAATGCCTCCGGCATGGTCATAAAGTTGATGTTCGTGTCGAGCAACAAGTTTACTGGCCCCGTAACTGAGAGGAAAATCCTGACAATACCGCAAAGTACGATCACCGAGATGAAGTTTGGCATATACAATACTAGCTGAATCTTTCTCTTGATGCTTGCACTCTGAATCCGATTCAGCAGGAACGCCAGCAGAATTGGAACTGGGAATCCCCACATCAACCCGTAAACACTAAGCTTTAGCGTATTTTCCAGATACTGTAGAAAATCCGGAGATGACATGAACCTCTGGAAATGTTCCAGTCCTACCCATTCGCTTCCTAATATTCCTCTGATTGGATTATAGTCCTGAAAAGCAATCAGAACGCCTCCCATTGGTCCATACTTGAAGATTAGAGTAAGCAGCAGAGCAGGCAACAGGAAGATCACATATAACTGCCAGTGCTGTCTTACATACACAAGCGTATTATGGAGACCTGAGCCTTTTTTCTTTTGTTCCCCTGCTGAAACAACTGTAGAACTTGTTTTCATTTTGTCCTCCTTCCTATAATTATCTCTCCCTTTCCTTTTCCGCTTGCCCCCGTTTTTCTTTCCTACCGATGCCTCTATTTGTGCATTTGTAAAAGTTCGTTCGAGATCTTATATGTATTTTATATCACGTATTTTTCTATTCGTCAACATATTTTTTTACATTTGAATCATTTTTATTTTACATTTTATTTTCACAAATAGATAAAATCCTGCTTCTCGCAATATTGTTTTAGTTAAAATTTGTAAAATATCACAAAAATATTTATTTTTATATTTGACACATTTTCGTTTGTGCATTATAATGTAAAACAAATAAGTAGAAGCAGGAGGTTGCCATGGCAGCTAAAGTTACCATTCAGGATATTGCGGACGCACTTGGCGTTTCCCGCAATACCGTTTCTAAAGCAATCAACAACACCGGCATCCTTGCCGATTCGACACGGGACAGAGTCCTGAAAAAAGCAGCAGAAATGGGATACAAGCAGTTTTCATATATATCAGTCTCAGACAGCAGGAAATCGGCACTGTCGATTTCTTCTCCAAAGGGAAAATGTGAAATTGCTCTCTTTACAGCATCTTTTCTAGGGAATTCGCATTTTGCCTCTCCCATGCTGGATAAATTCCAGAGAGAGCTCTCACAGCTGGGATACTCGCTCACCATGCACCGAATCATGGCGGATGAGACAGACCGTCTTTCTCTTCCGGCTTCCTTCACAGCGGATCGAACTGCGGGTATTGTCTGCGTAGAAATGTTCGATCCACAGTACAGTCAAATGCTCTGCGGTCTCAACATACCAATCCTCTTCATAGATTCGGCTGTGACCGGTCTGGGAGAACCGCTGGAGGCGGACAGATTATATATGGACAACACGTCCTATATGTCCCCCTTTGTCAAAGAGATGACACGCAGAGGGAAGGAAAAAATTGGATTCATCGGAGAGTATCTCCACTGTCAGTCTTTCTTCGAACGGTATATGGCCTACCGCGACGCTATGTATCTCTTCGGACTGGAATGCCCAGACAAATACTGCATCATCGGAAACAAAGAGGGAATTCGCAACCCTTCCTCCACTGACTACCGAGAATATCTGACGGAAAAATTACAACGTCTTGATAACCTTCCTGACGTTTTTGTCTGTGCCAATGACTTTGTTGCACTGGATGCACTTCAAGTGCTGAAAGACCTTGGCTATTCCGTTCCGGAGGATATTTACCTGTGCGGATTCGACGATTCACCTGAATCCAGAATCATAACACCGACCCTGACTACAGTCCATATCCACAGTCAGGTCATGGGATTCGCCGCTGTCCAGATGATCGTATCCCGGATCGATGAGCCGTCTCTGGACTACCGCATAATGCACACTGAGACTGATCTGATCTACAGAGAATCTACAGGCAACTGAGCGAGAAATAGAGCATGGAAACATTATTTCACACTATTCAAGGAGGAAGAACATGAACAGTTTACTCAACCCTGATAACCCGGTCATGCAGTTTATCACGAAAATCGTAACGTCCGTTTATCTGAATATCCTGTGGTTCGTCTGTTGCATTCCGATCTTTACCGTCGGAGCTTCCACGACCGCTCTCTTTTATGTCACAGAAAAAATGGCGAAAAACGAAGAAGGACACGTTACATCTGCCTTTTTCCGTTCCTTTAAGGAGAACTTCAGACAAGGCACCGTCATCTGGCTGATTCTCCTCGCCGTCGGGATCGTTCTTGGGATTGACGGATACATCCTCTGGCATATGAAGTTTGAAAATGCATTCTGGACTCTGTGCTCAGCCGTCTTTCTGGTTGCGCTGGCAGCGTATGCCATCATACTGATGTACATTTTTCCGCTTCTGGCAAGATTTGACAACACCACTCTTGCCATGTTCAAGAACGCGATCATAATCGGCATGCGTTTCCTGCTCTGCACCGTACTGATGGCAGTAATCTATTTTGTCATGGCATTTGTGATCATCAATATTTTCACTCCAGCGGTCATTTTCGGAATGGGGTTCTGTGCTTTTCTGTGTTCCTGCCTGCTGTCCAATATTCTGCTCATGTGCGAGGGGAAGGGCGAAGTTTCTGAAGAAGAGGCTGAGGAAGATCAGCTGTCTGCAAATGCAGATACAGCTGAAACAGTTCACAGCATGAAATAATTCAACTGATAAAAAACAGAAGGGTACTACTGTCATGGAAACAAAAAAGACATTTTCCACAGAAATCGAAAAACTGAAATCACTTCACGGGTGGCAGCGCCTCCGGTATATCTGGGATTACTATAAATTTCCTCTGGCAGTGCTTTGTATCCTTATCTATATCATCGGGTATATCATCTATGGGCAGGTCACCCATAAAGATACTGTGCTCTGCACTGCACTGATCAATATCTCTGCCGGTGAAGAGTTTACCTCCGATTTGAGTTCTGGTTATCTTGATTATCTGGGAAAGGATTCTTCCAGAAATGAAGTAGAGCTCATGACAGAGCTCTATCTCACGGACAACGAATCCGATCCCAACTATGAATATACCTATGCTTCACAGGTAAAAATCCTAGCTTCTATCAACAGCCAACAGCTAGATGTGATCCTGATGAACCAGGAAGCATTCGACATTCTTTCCCGGAACGATTATTTGTGCGATCTGGAAGACCTGTTGTCCGACATCGCCCCAGGTCTGTACAGCCAGACAGCGGACTGCATCACAGAAAACAACAAAGCTCTGGACCTCTCTCAGGCGCTTCTCATACAGCAGACCGGATTCAGCGGCACCGTATACCTTGGAATAGTCGCTAACTCCGAGCGAAAAGACGAGGCAACAGAATACATCAAATACCTATTTAACTCGGACACCGAATGATCCAAATCGGCAGGCAAGTAATTTTTCTGACTTCATAATATTTAATAGGTTCTCGGAATTTCTAAGTCCCATTCTATGCGGCTTTCTGGAACTTTTTTATAAATTCCCTCACTTTTTTTCAAAAAATCATCGACAAGGCACCCCCAAAATGCGGTACCTCGCGTCCCTTAATTAACAAAGGCAGATTCTTCAACTTGGGAAGTCATGGAACCGTTTTCGGAAATTATTATATTGCTTTTTTAAAACAGGATCATTTCTTTGATAAACTTTTCTACTTACACCTCTCATCTCATCGAATGATCTCATTTATCATATTGATCCGAACACTTTCCTTACGATTCCACCAATAGCAAAATAGTGAATATGGCTGCTACCAAAATCAATACATAAGTCAACGGGCATTTGAAATTGAGCGTAAATCCAATACCAACCTTTTTAGGCACAAACAGTTGCCATTTTGGATACACCTCAGGGATTTCTCCTATTATGTTATCTCTTATTTTTTGTCCTACACTGTAATTTTGGGCGTAAATCAATAAATGTATCACTAATTCCACTACAAATAATCCGGCAACCATTTCGTCTTTTAATTCAACCAAGGTACTAAAATAAAATATCCCCAAAGAGATCGACTGCATGATAAGAAAAATTTGCAAAAGTGCATCTTTTCTGTCAAGTAATCTACCGATTTGATTATCTTCCAAGTTTATATTCCGCAAAACATTTTGCTCCGAACAATTGTATATGAGACAGAATATTGTTATCGTCAATAATACTATGATCGGAATAAATCCTTCCGAATTTCTCCCAACAATAGCAAGCGATACCAAAAGAATTCCTGTTGGTAATACATAAAAATAATTGGGTACTTCCGCATACTCTCTAACGATCAATAAAGGATCTGACTCTTTACATATCCTTTTCTGATGTGCAGATAAGTAAAATATCATCAAAAGAATATGAGATATAAAAAAGGTCCCCCAAATACCGGTCTGGATGTCATAAACTTCAAAGAAGAAAATGAATAATACCGCACATATACCGGTAATAATCACTTTCATATTTCGAAAAGACTCTTTGACAGAAATTATTATGGTCTGCAGCATAATAAGTCCCATGATTACCAAATACATTACTACACCTCCTGGATTTCATTCATTATTTTCAGAGTTCTTCAAATTTTACAAATTTTACAAACATTTATTTCTGTCTTTCTTTTAATTCTGTTTTACAGTATAATACACTGTAACTTCCTGACTGCTATTTTATTTACGGCTCAGCCAAAAAACAAGACATACGGTACGAACGGTAATTTTTTGTAATGATCGGTCAATATAAAGGAGGATATGAATATGAGCCTGCCAAAATATACTCTGGGTGTCTGCGATGATGAAGTATACTGGCAAAATGAACTTATAACAAATTGCCGGGCGCTACAGGCAAATAAGCCTTTTGAATTTGAATACCACATTTTTTCCTCCGGAGAAGAATTAATGAAAAATAAAATTGATTTGGATATCCTTTTTTTGGACGAGGAAATGTATAAAATTTCCGGTCAAATGGTAAAGGACTATTTTGAAGACCACAATATAAATACAATGATTGTTTTTGTAACCAGCCATACAGAAATCTTGTATGATTCCTTTGGGAAAAACGTATATGGCTTTTTAAACAAGCCTATTATCTTTTCTGATTTTTCTAAAATCATGAATAAGCTGCTTGACAAATTAAACAATGCGCAATACATTATTGTTCCTGTCTCGATTCATGGTGAACAGAAAATATTATGTAAAAATATTCTTTACATTCAGGCAGAAGGCAATTATGTAAAAATTGTTTTGGAGAATTTAAGTGAATATCTTATTCGAAAAAATCTGAATGAGATCAAGCAGCTTATACGCTATAAATATATTGTATGTGTTCATAAGTCCTACCTTGTTAATTTAGCTCAACAATGTAAATTGACTCCGAATTGCGCTTCACTTATACTGAAAACAGGCATCGAAATTCCTGTTGCCAGGCGCAGGAAAAAAGAAGTACAGCAATTATACCTGGAATTTATAACGGAACGGGCAAATATATTATGGGAATCTTAAATACTGAAAGTTTTGATGTAGTTATTAATTTTTTACTTATCCTGGTTTTATTTTCAAAGCATCTTACAAAAGTGCATTTTAAATATATCGCATGCTTTGTAATTGCCATTATTTCTTTAACCGGTCTATACTTTTTCCCTGCTCAGGGGATATTAGTAATTGTTGATCTTTTATTATGCTTATTATTTGTTTTTGTTTTATTGGAAGAAAACTGGTATGAAAAAATTTTTTCATTTTTACTCGTTTACATTTTATCTTCCTTAATCTATCAATGTTTTGCTTTAGTTATGGATTTGTTGCTTAACCTGCCGATCTTTAGCGGAATGAACACTGTTACGGAACAAGCTACTACAAAATTGCTCGTAATAATAGCTTTGATCGGATTTCTTTTTATTGTGCGGAAAATCCACTATTATTTTATGTTGTCTTTTGTTGATAAAATATTTTTATGCTGTTACAGTGGCGTGGTCTGCACTATATTAACTCTGTTTCATTTGGACCAGGCTGATGCTAATTATACTGTGTTACATTTATTTGCAATTCTTTGTATTGCATCCGCCGGAATCCTGATTTCTTATCTTACGGCGCCTTCAAGGAAAAACAGGGATTTAAAAATAATATATAGCCAGAATCAATATATTAAAACACTGAAAGCCTACTATAATGAAATAAAAGAAAATGCCTTAGAAATCCGGAAATTACGGCATGATTTCCGAAACCATATTAACGTCCTGAAAGGACTTTTAGATTCTGACAACATGGAACAGGCTAAAGCATACATCCAGAGCATTGATAATAACATCACTCAAAGAACCACTGCGATTCCCAATGTAGGGAATGCCCTGGTTAATGCAGTCCTCTTACAAAAAAGTTTAGAATTTCCAGAAATCAAAATCGTATTCAAGGGAACCATATCCGAAACATTACATGTCGACGATTATGATCTCTGTACTATCTTAAATAATTTACTGGATAATGCACTGGAATATAGTTCTAAGAACAATTTTAAGCCGGTTCATTTATACATATATCAGGAAGACGCCGTTTTACTACTGAAATTAGAGAACTATATATCTGCACCTGTTGATACCGATGCTTTCAATAAAACATCAAAAAAAGATTCTCAGTTTCATGGTTTGGGACTTCAAAATGTACGGGATACTCTCGAGCATTATCATGGTTCTCTGACATATACACAAGATTCCGGTAAATTAAGCGCAAATGTTCAGCTTTTTTTACACTCAAACACTGGAAAATAAATTCTAATTTTAGGATAAAGAACAATTGCGCAGAAAACATTTCACACAGCCTACTTTTCGATCAGCTCCATACCGTCGTAATAGGCTGTGATTTTTTCCTCACAGCCATTTTTTCTTTTTGAATTTCCATATCAGCACTACGACCGTCACGATGCTTACCAGAATCACTGCCGGATATCCGTACTTCCACCCAATCTCAGGCATATAGGAAAAATTCATCCCATACCATCCGACCAAAAGTGACAGTGGGAGAAAGATTACCGTAACTACCGTGAAAATTTTCATCAGTTCATTCTGCTGAATTGACAACTGGGACTGATAGGCTTCCCGAAGCTGAGATACCATCTCCTGCAGATTCTTCACCGCGCTCAAATAACGATCTGTCCTATTTTTCAAAATCGTCAGTCTGCGGACGCCATCCTCGCTAAACAGGACATTATCATTTACCGTCATTTCATCAAAAATGAAATTAAGCTGTTCATAATAACGTTTTAGGCGGAGTAGTTCCTGCCGCCACGCAGTAATCTCCTTCAGGTAAGACGCCCTGCCGCCCACCAGTACCAAATCTTCGTTTCTGCTGATCTCCTCTTCCAGTTTATTCAGGAAATCCATATCTCCCTTGAGCAGAAGTGTGAAAAAATAGTAAAGGACACGTTCGTTTGTCAGCCGTTCTTCCTCGGTCAGCATATCCAGAATCATGTTTGCTTTCTCTTCTGCCTCGGGAGTTTCACAAAATACCAGAAAGTCCTCCCTATCCAGATACAGAAGAATCTTAAAATCCTCGGTTCGTTCACTTTGTACATCATACCAGTCAAACGCAAGAATATCGCATTCCTTGAAACATTCAAAACTTTCTGTAATCTGTTCATTGATATACCGAAGTATCTTTTTGTCCATATATGGAGCTGCCTCTTCGGTATTTGAAAATAAAAATACTTTATGCATGTTTTTCCCTCCCATGTCCATTTTCTCATGAAACAGATAGTTCTTGACAAGATTTTTCCACTTCTACTATACTGTTGTTATCAGGGGGCAAAAGGTATCCCCCCTGCATACGGTTGCAGCGCATTTGATGCTCCTGCAATCCGAAAACACCAAAAGGAGGAGTCCTTCATGATTATTCAAAACGGTACTATTTTAAATCCTGCCGATCATACCAGTTATAAAGCGGATCTTCAGATTGCGGACGGAGTAATCCGCAGGATCATTCCACATTCTGACGGTTGTCAGGCAGAACGGTACAGCAGCGAAACTTCCGTTCTGGACGCCGCCGGACTGATGATCGCACCGGGACTGATCGATACGCATATTCACTTCCGGGATCCCGGTTTCACCTATAAAGAAGATCTGCACACCGGTTCCCTTGCTGCGGCGGCGGGAGGCGTCACTTCCGTGATCTGCATGGCAAACACCTCGCCTGTTGTGGATTCGGTTCCCGTACTTCAGGATATCCTGAACCGGGCAAAAAATGAGGATATCCGTATTTTTCAGGCTGCGGCGGTATCCCGTTCCCTCAAAGGAGAAGTGTTGTCTGATATGACTGCACTAAAAGAGGCCGGCGCATGTGGGTTTACCGATGACGGAATTCCGATCAAAAACGCGTCTTTCTGCTATGAAGCAATGAAAACCGCAGCCGCGCTGGATGTACCTGTGAGCCTGCATGAAGAGGATCCGGCTTTTATACGAAATAACGGAATTAACCACGGCAGCGTGTCCCGGGATCTTGGCATCTATGGTTCTCCTTCCGTTGCGGAAGAATCTCTGGTTGCCCGTGACTGCCAGCTTGCACTCAGAACCGGCGCCCATGTGGTAATCCAGCATATCAGTTCCGGGTATTCGGTAGACCTTGTCCGCATGTTCAAATCACGCGGTGCAAATATACACGCAGAGGCGACGCCGCATCACTTTACACTAACAGAAGACGCTGTTCTCCGCCACGGTACGCTGGCGAAGATGAACCCGCCCCTGCGGACAGAAGCGGACCGGCAGGCGATCATCCGGGGACTCTCGGACGGTACGATCGACCTGATCGCTACCGACCACGCCCCGCACAGCTCCGAGGAGAAAGCCCGCCCGTTGACAGAAGCGCCAAGCGGGATCATCGGTCTGGAAACGTCGCTTGCCCTAGGGATCACGGAACTTGTCCGGCCGGGATATCTGACTCTGATGCAGCTTCTGGAAAAAATGGCCGTAAATCCTGCCGCGCTGTACCATCTTCCATACGGCTTGATCGCGGAAGGAGGCGCGGCAGATCTGGTTCTCTTCGATCCGGATGAACAGTGGGTGCCAAAAACATGGCGATCGAAATCCTGTAATTCTCCTTTCACGGGAATGGAATTATATGGAAAAGTAAAATACACGGTATGCCGCGGAAAAGTCATTTATTCCGACCATTGATTTCCGTCATAAAGTGAAATCATTTGTTTCAGTCACGGCTCCCAGAGCAAAGTCAGTTGGCACGGTCAAAGCTCCCGGAGCGAAATCCTTCCAGATCTGCCGTGACATATTCGTACCCGGATTCCTTTACCATTTGGGTGATCCACTCTTTCTGCTTCACAAGCCTGCCGATATCGTCTGCATCCACTTCAATCCGCACGAGTGTTCCATGAATCCGGGTACGGACATTATAAAATCCTGCTTCCCTCAGACGCTTTTCCATTTCTTCCGCCTTTTTCAATTCTCCGGCATCCAGTCTTGTCCCATATGGAAATCGTGTCGCCATGCAGGGAGATGCCGGACGGTCTGCCACAGAAATTCCATACGCAGCAGCAAACGCACGCACCTCCGCTTTCGTAACCCCGGCGTCCCGAAGCGGACTGATCACGCCAAGTTCCTCCAGCGCCGCGAGTCCGGGACGATATACTTTCATATCGTCTGCGTTCGTCCCATCCAGCAGGACAGAAATTCCATCTGCTTTCATATCTTCCAGGATTTTGGAAAACATGCACTTTTTGCACAGGTAACAGCGATTCTCCGGGTTGTCTGTAATTCCCGCTTCTGCCAGCTCATCCACCTGTATCACTCTGTGTACCGCCCCGTATTCCTGCGTCAGCTTCTCCGTCAGTTCCAGATCCTCTGCCGGATGAAGTACCGTATGGATCGTGTACGCATATACCTTCGTCTGGTTCTCTTTCGCCTTTTCACACGCCAGCTTCAGCAGGAGGCTGCTGTCTGCGCCGCCGGAAAAGGCTACCGCAATATCCTCCTTTGTATACCCTGCGACCACCGTTTCAAGGCGTGACCGTTTTTTTTCCATATCTATCGACCGCTGTCCAACAGTTCCTTCTGCTCCATGCTGATCCGATGCGCTTTCCGGCAGCTCTGTCGTTTTATCCACTACTTCACATTCCAGCAGTTCATTTCCCGCCGCTTCGATCACACGAAATACTTCCTGAAAGGATTTCCCGCTTTTTTTACACAGCGCTGTGACACTTCTGTACTCCGGGTAGACTTTCCTTTCCTCTCCTGTATGACAGATTTTTACATTTGCCCTTCCAAGCGGCGTCTCGATTTCCCTGATTTCTCGTTCCAGCACACTGCGTTCCATCTGAATCCTGCGGATTCCGATCGTCGTTGTCTCCCGGAAAATAATCTGCTCCATCCGTTCTACGTCCCTGGCTGTACAGATTACATTCAATTGATATGCCGGACGGTTCTTCTTCATAAAGACCGGGGTGTAATGCACATCACGTGCGCCCGCCTCCATCAGGCAGTCCATGACATATCCCAGATTTTCCCCCGTACAGTCATCGACATTACTTTCCAGCTTATAAATGGTATCTGTCTCCTCATGCCTTTCCATTGTCTCCTCAATCAGCATGGCTCTTAAAATACTCGGATTCTGATATTCCCGTTTTCCGCCGCCCAGTCCTGTCCTGATAATCTGAAAAGACTCCGGAAGCCGGTCTTTCGTGCGGATTGCCGCCGCGATCGCTGCCCCGGTAGGAGTGACCAGTTCTCCCTCTGTGTCGGTAATGTGCAGATGCAGATGATTTGCACAGACAATATTACTCACCGCCGGAACCGGAACCGGAAGGACGCCGTGCTGACATCGTATCTGTCCCTTGCCTTCATACAGCACCGGGATGATTACTTCATCCACATGCAGGTTGTCAAGACACACTGCCGCGGAAATGATGTCTACAATAGAATCTACTGCGCCAACCTCATGAAAATGCACATTTTCCAGTGTCGTGCCGTGCGCTTTTGCCTCTGCCTCTCCCAAAATGTGAAAGATGCGGACGGCAATCTCCCTTGCATGTTCCGTCATGTCCGTCTGCCGGATGATCTCCAGTACCTCTCTGAGTCCGCGATGTTCATGGCTGTGCACATGGTCATGACTATCTTCGTGGTTATGGACATGCTTATGATCGTGTCCGTGTCCATATAGATATGCCATGTCATGATCGTGATTCTCATATCCGGCGTCCAGCGCAACATCAAAATCACACACGTCCAGTCCTGCTTTTTTCACCCGGCTGATCCTGACCTGAAATCCCTGCACCGGAATCGTATCCAGCACGCCTCTCAATACCGTTTCCTCCGCGCCCAGATCAAGCAGGGCCGCCACGAACATATCCCCGCTGATTCCTGCATAGCACTCTATATACAAGCTGTTCATTCTCTTACCCCCAGTCTGTTAATCTGTGTCGCCACATACCCGGCTCCATACCCATTGTCAATATTGACGACCGAAATCCCATTTGCGCATGAATTGATCATCGTAAGGAGCGCGGATAAGCCGCCGAAATTTGCCCCGTAGCCAACCGACGTCGGGACAGCGATCACCGGCTTATCAACCAGTCCCGCAACCACACTCGCAAGCGCTCCTTCCATGCCTGCAACCGCCACGACACAGTTGGCAGACTGAATCAGGTCGATTTTAGAAAACAACCGGTGTACGCCGCTGACACCGACATCAAAAATACGCTCCACCCGGCTTCCAAAATATTCCGCTGTCTGCGCCGCCTCTTCTGCAACCGGAATATCCGCCGTCCCGGCCGTACACACTGCGATCTTTCCCACAAGCGTCTTTCCGGCCTTCTCGCATTTCAGGATACGGGAAACTGGATCATACTGAATCTCCGGGATCTGCTCCCGCACGATCTCATACTGACGTTCGGACGCCCGCGTCCCCATAACCTCCCCGCATGTTTCATACAGTTTTATAAAAATCTGAAGCAAATGTTCATCTGCTTTTCCTTCACAAAAAACAACCTCCGGAAATCCGGACCGGACCTCCCGGTGCATATCCAATTTTGCATATCCCATCTCTTCATATGGTTCTTTCCTGAAAAAGCGTTCCGCCTCTTCGATCGAAATTTCGCCCTTTTTTACCCGTTCCAGCATTTCTCTTGTTTCCATGTAAAAACCTCCGCAGTTAAAATTCCTTTTCCGCTGCCACGCCGATCCATCATAGATTCATATGCGCAGCGGCCTGCACTCTTACCATAGATATCTTACCATTTGTGTCAAAAGAATACCAGAGGGAAAATACTTGCTCAAAAAGAAAAATAGATTTGACTGTCTCTGGTTCCAATGATATGATAAAGAAAAAAACAGGAGGGCAATTTCTATGAGATTCGAGGGCAAAAGCATTGTTGTTACCGGAGCAAGCTCCGGCATGGGACGCCAGATCGCACTTGATTTTGCAAAAGAGGGAGGAACCGTAATCGCAGTCGCACGGCGGAAGGAACGTCTGGATGAACTTGCTGCAAAGGCAGAAGGACTCCCGGGCAGGATTCTTCCTTATCCGGGTGATGTGACCTCTCAGGAGATCAACGAAGGGATGATCGATTATGCGGTCAAAGAGTGCGGGAAGCTGGATATTCTTGTAAACAATGCCGGTGTAATGGACGAGTTCACCCCGATCGGCGAGATGAGCAACGAACTGTGGCAGAAAGTCATGTCCGTTAATCTGGAAGGACCAATGTATGCCATGCGAAAAGCCGTTCAGGTCATGTGTGCGCAGGAAACAGGCGGCAGTATCGTGAACGTTGCTTCCATCGGCGGCGTGCGCGGCGCACGCGCAGGCGCAGCTTATACCGCTTCCAAGCATGCACTTGTCGGAATGACCAAAAACACCGCATTCATCTACACCACGCAGAATATCCGCTGCAACGTGATCTGCCCCGGCGGAGTTGACACGGAAGTCATGAACGGACAGGACAATCTCAGCCAGCTTGGCATGTCGCGGATCATGGCCGGACTGGATACCTCCCTTCCGTCAGGAAAGGTAGAAGATATCTCTACCGCAGTTCTCTATGTTGCAAGCGATGATGCTAAATTCATGAACGGCGCTGAGATTATCATTGACGGCGGCGTAAGCTGCAACTAATCATTTACACCGGACCGGGGACGGCATTGCCACTGTCTCCGGTCCGGTGCATACATTTTATGATTTTCCATTACTTCTGCATAGAAGAGTCTTCTTCCTCTTGTTTCTCCCGGTATTCCTCCGCCGCAGGATCTATCATCTGATATTTCCGCGTCCATTCTTTTGTCTCGTCATTGCGTACCGTCTCCGACTGGTTTTTGCCCAAAAACTGTGTGAGCTGGTACAGATCGATCCAGATTACGTTATTTCCCTCGCGCTGGGATTCATCGAAGATCAACTGCAGGCCGAAATGGAGATGATAAACGTCGATATTATTTACGTTTTCCGTGGCGCTGTAGCCGGTCCGTCCCAGATAACCGATCACATCCCCCGCCGTCACCACATCCCCGACTTCCAGTCCTTCCGCATAAGGCCGGTTCTGACGCAGATGTGCATAGTAATAATATCGTTTCCCGTCAAAACTGTTGATCCCGATCCTCCACCCGCCGTACTGGTTCCATCCCATCGCGTATACATATCCGGATTCCACGGCGATAACCGGTGTCCCGACCTGCCCCATCAGGTCATGTCCGAGATGATTTCTCTGATAGCCGTAGCTGCGTGACGCCCCGAAATCGTCATAATGAGAATAAGGGAATCCTTTTGCGATCGGACTGAATGCTTTGAGTCCATACATCTTCCGGTATTCTCCGTCCTCCGTTCCGATCTCATATTCCCCTGTCATCCCGCCCAGCACCGCAGAGTAGGCTTCCTGATAATACGCATAATATTCCAGTCCGTCTGTCACATGTTCCATCCCGTTCTCCAATATTTTTTCCGCCGCCTCATCCATATCAGAATCCCGGTACCTGCTGAAATCTCCCCCGTACCGTGCCGCCAGATAAGCAAGAAGCTCCACCCAGTCCAGGTGTGTTTCTGTTCCATATGTATCCACATCATACTGATATGCCCGTTGAAGAGCGGCGCAGGTCACATCAAAATCCACCCATTTGATGTAATCCTCCTTTTCTCCGGTCTCTTCTTCCGGCAATCTGCCTTCCGCTTCCGCGCTATCCTTTTCCGCTTCTTTCAATTCTGCGATGATCTTCGCCGTCTCCGCGCTTTGTATATGGAATTGATCAGTTTGCCGCAGGTCATAAAATATCCAAACAACCAGCGCCAGTCCTGCCGACACAAGTCCGATTTTGATTCCCCGCCATATCCATTTCCGCCTTTTCATCAAAGACTCCTGTTTCTTCTCTTCTGAAACAATCTATGACGGCATGGAAATCATTATTCACAGCTTTCCTGTCCCGTTCTGCAGGAATACGCTGTCTATTCTTCCTGAAACCCTTCCCCATGTACCTCGTTTGACTCCATAATGATCGTAAAGGCTTTCGGATCCGCTTCATGTGCCTTTTTCCGTATGGTATACATCTGTTTGTTGCTGCTCGCGCACATCACCACGTCTTTTTCGATTCCTGTGTAGCTCCCGCGTCCCTTGAGAATCGTCGAACCACGTCCGACATATTCATCAATCCGGTCGGCGACTTCCTGTCCGTGATCGGTCACGATCAGCGCCATCATACCGGAGCGGATGCCGTACATAACCTTATCCATCACAGCGCTCATCAGATAGGTGACGATCAGTCCATAGATCGTACCGTCCACATCTCCAAAGAGGATCCCGCCGATCACCACAATAATACAGTCTTCGACAAATATAATCTTCCCGAACGAAAGATGCGGATGATCCTTCCGGATGGCCATAGTGATAAAATCGGTGCCTCCGGTCGAAGAATTATTCATAAAGATCAGCGCATATCCCAGACCTGTCAGAACACCTGTACAAAGAGCCGCCAGAAGCGGATCTCCGGAGTAAGCCGGTAAAAGCGGCGCGGCATAGTCGATCATCACAGACGTAAGGATCACTGTCCTGACCGAACGCAGAAAGAACTCTCTGCCCAGCTTACGAAAGCACAGCAGGGCGATCGGGATGTTCAAAAGTATCGTGCTGAGACCGATCGGAATATGGAACAACTGATATAAGATCATCGCAATACCGGAAACTCCGGCCAGCGGGAATTCTGCTTTCGCGGCAAAGTTATAAATTCCAAGGCCAATCAGCATTCCGCTTGCAATATCAATAAACAGATCATACGCCAGTTTTCTCCAATTCCATTTTTTTATCATATTCACTCATCCTCCATAGAAAAGAGCACCTACAAATCATATTGTTAAATATAATCCGCAAATGCTCTTGGTTTATTCCTGTTTTTATTTGAAATGTCCGGTCGTTTTTATAAAAGTTCGCTGTTCTTCCGCATGTTTTTGTATTCTGCTACGGAACGGTCGAAACCTTTGATGTGTCTGTACAGCCATTCGATCACATTCTCGTTCACCTGCTTTACGAACGCATCACTCGGTCCTTCTTCTTCCTCAAGCATCTCATGCAGCTCTTCTACTACTTTTCTGAGCTTCTCATGCTCTGCCTTGTGCGCCTCAATTCCGGGATACTGGATCTCCTCCTGCAGCTTTTCCTCCGCTCCAAAATGGAAATCTGTATAATCCGCAAGATAATCCAGTGTTTTGATCGCGGCCATTTTATCGTTTCCATTCTCACAGCTGTCCAGCAGATTATTGATCTTCGCGATCAGTTCCTTGTGCTGCCCGTCAATGAGTTCATTTCCTGTTACCAGTGTGTCGTCAAATTCTGCTCTCATACTCTTATCTCCTTTTTATCGTTTTCTTTACTGCATTTCACCATTTTTGAATTTCATGATCATCTCATTTGTCAGGCTTTCACCGGACGAGACTTCCGGTATATCCTCTCTCTCAAACCATTCTGCCAGCGCCAGTTCCTCCCGGTCAAGCGTGATCGAACCATCCCCATCCAGATCACACCAAAATCCCATCAGAAGCGTATCAGAAAACGACCACGGCTGGCTTTTGTAGTAACGGATATTTTTGACCTTCAGTCCGACTTCTTCCATCACTTCCCGGCGAACGGTGTCTTCTACCGTCTCTCCGATCTCCGTATACCCGGCAAGCAGGGCATACTTTTTATAAGTGCGCCCGGCATATTTGGAAAGAAGAATCCGGTTACCGTCCGTCACGGCAATGATCGTTGCCGGACAAATCTTCGGGTACTCCATCGCGCCGCACTTACTGCAGTAAAGCATCCGTTCTTTCTCATCCTTCTGCATCAGACTGCCGCAGGCGCCGCAGTATTTATGTCCGCTGTACCATTTGTAAAGCTGGTATCCTGTAATCCCGGCAAATGCAAGATATCCCGGCTGTATCGTCCGGAACACCTCCGTATTCTCCATTGTAAAGGGAGATAACGGCTCCCGGCTGATCTCCGTCACCAGATAAAATTCCTGTTCATCAATGGAAAACAGATATGTAGCGTCCTCATAGATGTCTTCATTCAGCCGTTCCAGATCCGCAAATACGGGAAATTCCGCCGCATGTTCTGTCCGCCTCATCAGACAGGTATTCTTCTCATAATAAAGCGCGGTACTCTCCCGCGCAGGACGGCGGGGACGATACGAATTGTCATAATGGTGCGGTGCAATATCCTGTATCATATTCACTGTCCTTCTTTCTCTTTCACCTCTCAAAGTATAAACCATTTTCCATGAAATCTCAAGCATTACTTGCCATTTCGGGGAGTTTTCTTTATAATGGACATGGACTGAGACCAAAAAGAATCATATAAAGGAGAGAGTACTATGAAACTTGTATTTCTTGATAAGAAAACTGTCGGAGACGACATCAGCTTTGACCGGTTCTATCACCTGGGTGACGTGACCGAATACGATTTTTCCACGCCGGATGAAGTGCCGGAGCGTGTAAAAGATGCTGATGTTCTGATCGTAAATAAAATTCCTGTAAATGAACAGACCATCGGCACTGCAGAAAATCTGAAGCTTGTCTGTGTCACTGCAACCGGAACGAATAATCTGGATAAGGAGTATCTCGAACGGCGAAACATTGCATGGCGGAACGTTGCCGGATATTCTACCGAATCCGTCGCGCAGCATACATTTTCCATGCTCTTCTATCTGCTGGAACATCTGCGCTATTACGATGATTATGTAAAAGAAGGACATTATGTAAACGACGTCATGTTTACCCATTTTGAACGGCGTTTCTCCCAGATCAGCAACATGACATGGGGAATCATCGGACTGGGGGCGATCGGACGGCGCGTTGCCGATATTGCGAAAATGTTCGGTGCAAATGTCATCTACTACTCTGCTTCCGGCTCCGCCCCGCAGGAAGGATACACACAGGTAGATTTTGACACGCTTCTCCAGACTTCGGATATCGTATCCGTCCATGCGCCGCTCAATGAATATACGGAACATCTGATGAACGCAAAAGCATTCGGAAAGATGCAGCCGCATGCAATCTTCCTGAATCTCGGACGCGGCCCGATCATTGTGGAGCAGGATCTTGCGGACGCACTGTTAAACGGCACGATCGCCGCCGCAGGACTGGATGTTCTCGACACAGAACCAATGCTGCCGGATAATCCGCTCCGTGCCTTAAAAGACAGCGACCGGCTGCTGATCACACCGCACATCGCATGGGCAAGCGTAGAAGCACGTATCCGGCTTATGGATATCATCGCAGATCAGATTGAAGAATTCTTCTCTGAAAATCACTAAATACAAGAAAGGCAGCGATTTCCCCTTACGGCGGCGCTGCCTTTCTACGCGTTTTTCTTTCCCCGTATCTCTCTCAATTATCTCCGCCTGCAGTATTCTGCCAGAAATCTTTCCTGCTCCTGATCGCTCTTTGCTTTTTCCCATGGAACAGGCGTTACGATCCGGCACATCAAAATCAGCAGAATCAAAAACATGGAAAACTCCCCTTTCTTGTATCGGATTTTATACTTCTATAGTATCCCCCTTTTTCTCCTGCCAATACAAAAAGTCCGGGAAAAATTCCCGGACCCTTCTTTTTGAATTCTGTTCGCTATTACTTCTCCTTTTTTCCTCGTGAAAACAAGGAGGCGATTATCACAAATATGCCGCCCGCTGCCAAAAGCAGGTCTGCAAGATTGAACGTCAGTTTCCGCACTTTTTCATTTTCTGACGGGACAGCCATATAATCTACCACATAGCCGCGAAGCCAGCGGTCAAATGTATTGCTCCACGCGCCTGCCGTCATCAGGGAGAGACCGATTTTTTTCAGCGGGCACGCTTTCTTCCGGAGCAGCGTGAGCAGTTGTACGATCGTCAGGATCACCGTGGAATATGCCGAAACATACTTTACTGTATCCGGATCATCATCCAGAATATTCATACAAAATCCCCGGTTATACACTTTACGTACGATGAGTTTACCGCCGAATGCGGTGCGCTCTTCTTTTCTTGTCATTGCCTGCTCGATCCCGTATTTTAAAATGATATCCGCCATCGCAAGTACAGCCGTAATACAGATCAACACTAAGATTCCCATCGCAACCCTCTATTCTTCTGCATCTTTCACTGCGTCTTTGACATCCTCTTTTACCTCTTCCACAGTCTCATCCGCAGTCTCTTTCACCTTTTCAGCCGCTTCACTGACTGTCTCTTTCACATTATTCATCGCTTCGCCGGCTTCTTCGCGCACATCTTCAATGATCACCTCGGCAGCATCCACTACGCCCTCTGTTTTGTCCTTTGCCGCTTCCGCCGCTTTGGATACCTTCTCTGAAACGATGTCCACCGCGTCAGATACCTTCCCGGCTGCTTTTCCTGCCGCCTCTTTCGCCATCCCGACAACCTTCTCGGCTGTATCCGAAACCATGTCCTTTACTTCGCCGGTATAATCCGTATAATCCATCGTCTCGTCCGCGAAATCATCCTCGGTCGGTTCTGTCTCCGGGACCTTCGCTCCGCAGTACGGACAGTATGTCATTCCCTTTGCCACGGTCTTTCCGCAGGACTCACAGTGGGAATCGCCTTTCATTCCCATCACTTTCTGCTTATACTCCGCAATATCCGCCTCACGGCCGCTCACAGCCTCACAGATGGCCGCCGAATCCTCATCCGGCATCTCTCCTGCCTTGAACTGCTCGTATACTTTGCGTCCGAGCCTGGCCAGATCGTTCTGATTCTCCTTTTCCAGTCCGCGGATCTGATTTTTCAGCTTCTGGATCTCTACCGCCTCTTCTGTCTTGCTGCTGAGAGTTTCTACCGTCTCATTGATTCGCTTTCCAAGATCTTCAAAAGAAAATTTCATAGTCAAATGTCTCCCTTCGTTTTATTGTCTCTTTGTTAGTAATCCCTTCGACTTATGAATCATATACATTGATTATACCATAAAACATTTTGCAGAAAAGAAATTTTTTATAAAAATTACATCATGAAAGGAAACTGACCCATGCTGAACTCTGACATTTGTAAAGAGCGGATTCTTTCGGAGGATTACCGGGACTTTATCCTGGACGATATCCGCACTGTCCCTGCTTCCGGAGCAGAAAGTGATTACCTTTGCGAGCAGGACGCAGGACACGGCTACCGCTGTCTGTACCTCTCTGCACTGCAGGCGGAGCCGCTCACACTCGCACGCTTTCCCTACACTTCTATCCCGAAATGCTACACGCCGCTTAGTCTGGAAACCTTGAATCAGGCGGGGATCCTTCCAATACAGAATTATCCTACACTCCAGCTCAAGGGGCGTGGCGTCCTCATTGGGTTTCTGGACAGCGGAATCGACTATACCAGTCCCGTCTTTCGGAACCTGGACGGAAGCAGCCGGATCCTTGGGATCTGGGATCAGACCATTCCGGCCGGTCCTCCGCCGGATCCGTTTCTCTATGGCACGGAATATACGCAGGAGCAGCTCAACAAAGCGCTGCAAAGCGACGATCCTCTCTCCGTCGTTCCATCAAAAGATGCCGACGGTCACGGAACCTTTGTCGCCGGTCTCGCCGCCGGGAGCGGAGTTCCGGAAGAGGGGTTCCTGGGCGCCGCTCCGGAAGCCTCTCTCGCTGTTGTCAAATTAAAACAGGCAAAACAATATCTGCGGGATTATTATTTTATTCCGGACAATGCAGTCTGCTATCAGGAGACAGATATCATTCTGGGACTCCGCTATCTGGAACTGCTCGCAGACAGACTGTCTCTTCCTCTGGTCGTCTGTGTCGCTCTCGGGACCAATTCCGGCGGCCATGTCGGGGCGCTTCCCTTCTCCGGACTGCTGGAAACCCTTGGCGGACGCGCCAACCGGGTTCCTGTCGTAGGCGTCGGCAATGAAGCGGATAAACGCCATCATTTCCATGGTCAAATGACAAATGGCACAGAGAGCCAGACGGTAGAAATCCGCGTCGGAGAATCTATGCCGGGATTTACACTGGAACTGTGGACGTCCATCCCGAATGTCCTCTCCGTCTCCATTACCTCCCCTTCCGGTGAAACGAGCTCCGCGCTTCCCGTGCGCACTTCCGGTCATACGGACTTTTTGTTTCTCCTGGAAAATACACGCGTCAGTGTAGATACCAGCCTGCTCGTGGAACGCACGACCTACGAGCTGCTCTTCTTCCGCTTTAACACCCCGACAGCGGGAATCTGGAAGATTAACATTCTCCCGGTCCGTGTGATCGACGGCAGCTATCATCTGTGGCTTCCCGTAACCGAATTTCTGGAAAGTGATACGTTTTTTCTGGAGTCAGATCCTTACTACACGATCACCAACCCCGGAAATACGTTCCGCCCGGTCATTGTCTCCTATTATAACGGAAATAACAATGCCGTCGCGCTTAGTTCCGGGAGAGGCTACGAACGGCTGGATCAGACATTTCCCGATCTTACTGCTCCGGGAATTGATGTAAAAGGCATCCTTCCAGACGGACGCTTCGCTGTTCGTTCCGGCTCCAGCGTCTCCACAGCCATCACCGCGGGAGCATGCGCCCTGCTTATGGAATGGATCCTCTTTCATCTCGGCGCAGACAGTGTGGATTCCTATCAGATACGCGGTCTGCTGGTGCTGGGTGCTGTCCGTCCGCCGTCTATGACATTTCCCAACCCGGAATGGGGATACGGACAACTCAATCTGTTTCATACATTCGATGAGCTGCGGCAATACTGATTTTTTTACTTTAGACTGTTCATTATGCCCTTCTTCTGATACAATTGAGGTAATGAAAAGAGGAAACACGTCCGCCGGACATTTTTCCTCTTTATCATCATTTTTTATATTCTGTCTGAAAATACTCTCTTTAGTAGCGAACGTAAATCATTCCGCTCTGTACCGATCCTACAATTACACCTACACCCTCTGTCGCCGCATGGATCATCTGACCGTTTCCGATATAGATTCCACAATGATTTGCATTCACGCAGACATCACCCGGCTGCGGATTGCTTACCCGTGTCCATGTAAGGAACGTATATGTAGTACCCAGTCTTGAATAAGCTCCTGTCAGGCAATAGCTGACAAATCCGGAACAGTCAAAGGCTCCCGGTGAACACGCTCCCCAGACATATTCTGCACGTCCAACCCAACTGTATGCGCGGTCTACAATTGCATTTCCCGTAGAAGCATTGTAACTTGGCTCCGTTACCGTTGGTGTAGAAGGTATACTCGGCGTCTCCGGCGTTACTGTTGGTGTAGAAGGTGTGCTCGGCGTTACATTTGCCTCCGTCGTACCATTCTGTACCGGGGTTGTATCATTTGTTGTTGTATCATTCGTTGTCTGATTCGATGCAGCCTGCTGTGCCTGCGCTTCTGCCGCTTCCTTTGCAGCCGCTTCTGCTGCCGCTTTCTCAAGCGCTACACGCGCTGCTTCCTGAATCATTGCATCCAGATTCGACACCTCCGCGCTCTTGCTGTCAATCGTCGACTGCAGCTCCTCGGACTGTGCCTGATATTCTGACTCTATATTCTGCAGATTGGTCTGCTCTTCTTCCAAAGATGCTTTCAGATCCTTTACTTCCTGAACTGTTTCCTGATAAGCCTGAAGCTGTTCCCGGTCATAACTATGTACCTTCTGTACATATTCCGCCTGCGTCAAAACTTCCGCGATACTTCCGGATTCCGCAACACGTTCCAGCGCCGAACCGTCTCCTTCTTCGTACATATACTTGATCCGGAGCTTTAAGTCCTCATACTGCTGCTGCTCCTTCTCCTGCGCTGTCTCCAGATCCGCTTCTGCCTGAACAATCTCCTGACCGGTTGTGATCAACTGAGTCTCCAGATCGTTCATCTTCGTCATCAGCGTATTCAACTGTGACTGGAGATCGCTGACTTCGCTCTCTACCTGTGCTTTCTGATCCCGGAGACTTTGCTCATCGTCATCCGCCCGAACCGGAATTGCGGTCATAGAGCAGACCAGTGAAAGAGCAAGTAACATGCTTCCTGCTTTTTTGAACTTCATTTCATCACCCGTCCTTATCCAATAATATTTATTTCCCCACATATATACTCTATTTTACATGATTTTCTTCCATATTTCAACAATAATATTAAAATATATCATTTTTCGGGGAATTTCCCTTTGTTTTACTTCTCACATGCAAATAATTATAACGGATAAATGATAGAAATGCAATACTTTTTAACATTTTCTTAACAACTTATCAGCTTTTGCGAAAAATCTCCTGCAACATACATTTTATCTGCGTCCTGCATTACAAGCACTTAGCTCGATTTCGCTTCGCTCCATCTCGCTACCCGTGCGTCGCACGGTGAATATATAAAAAGAGCCTGCTTTACGAACAAGTTCGAAGCCAGGCCCTTTTTGTATATTTGTCGTGCTTGTGCTAAACGCTTAGTTTCCACCCATTTGCGCCGCTACTTCAGCCGCGAAGTCTTCTTTCTTTTTCTCGATTCCTTCTCCGGTCTCGAAGCGGATGAACTTCTTCACGGTTACGTTTGCGCCGTTCTCTTTTGCTACCTTTTCCACGTATTTTCCTACGGTCAGGTCGCTGTCCTGAACATAAGTCTGGTCAAGCAGACAGATCTCTTTCATCTCTTTGTTGAGACGTCCGACGATCATCTTCTCCAGAATGTTGTCCGGCTTCGGTTTTGCGCTTTCTTCGTTTTCCTTCTTTGCCTGTGCAAGCAGGATCTCTTTCTCATGATCCATGAAGTCCTGCGGAACTTCCTCACGGGATACATACTTCGGAGACATTGCAGCTACCTGCATTGCCACGTTCTTCAGACAGGTCTTGATCTCGTCATTGACAACGTCTGTATCTGCCTCTACGAGAACGCCGATCCGTCCACCGCCGTGAATATAAGATACAACACAGCCGTCTGTCACGATCTTCTCAAATCTTCTGATATTCAGGTTCTCGCCGATTACTGCGATCTTTCCTACCAGAGCATCTTTCACCGTCTTGTCCGGCTCAGCCGCCCATGCCTCAGCCATGAATGCGTCCATATCTGCCGCGTCGGAATCTGCTGCCTGGTTCGCAACCGCCTCAACGAATTCCTGAAAGTCTGCGTTCTTCGCAACAAAGTCTGTCTCAGAGTTTACTTCTACGATAGATGCTACTTTATCGTCTCTTACTACTGTCTTAACAATCCCTTCCGCTGCGATTCTTCCGGCCTTCTTCTCAGCCTTTGCCTGTCCGTTCTTTCTCAGGAACTCAACCGCTGCGTCCATATCGCCGTTTGTCTCGTTCAGAGCCTTCTTGCAGTCCATCATGCCTGCACCGGTCATCTCTCTTAATTCTTTTACCATGCTTGCCGTAATTGCCATGATCTCATCCTCCAAATTATAGAATCTATACTGCCGATTACTCTTCTACTGTTTCCTCATCTGCTTCTTCTGCAGTTTCGTCCTCGTAATATACATCCTCTGCTGCACCCTGGTTCGCCTCGATCACTGCATCAGCCATCTTGGAAACAATCAGTTTTACAGCGCGGATCGCATCATCATTACCCGGGATTACATAATCCAGTTCTTCCGGATCACAGTTCGTATCGCAGATACCGATCAGCGGGATTCCCAGTGTGTGTGCTTCCTGTACGCAGATCCGTTCTTTCTTCGGATCTACTACAAAGATCGCATCCGGCAGTCTCTTCATCTCTTTGATACCGCCGAGGTTCTTCTCCAGCTTCGCCCATTCTTTCTTCAGTTCAATGACTTCTTTCTTCGGCAGAACGTCAAATGTTCCGTCCTCTGCCATTCTCTCGATGTCTTTGAGTCTCTGGACACGGCTCTGGATCGTCTTGAAGTTTGTCAGCATACCGCCAAGCCATCTCTCGTTTACATAATACATTCCGCAGCGTTCTGCTTCTGTCTGGATCGCGTCCTGCGCCTGCTTCTTTGTTCCTACAAACAGGATCGTGCCGCCGTTCGCAACGATATCGCCGACTGCCTGATATGCGTCGTCAACCATACCTACTGACTTCTGCAGGTCGATGATGTAAATCCCGTTTCTCTCCGTGTAAATGTACGGAGCCATCTTCGGGTTCCATCTTCTTGTCTGGTGTCCGAAATGTACACCTGCTTCCAAAAGCTGCTTCATTGAAATAACGCTCATGTTTCTTTCCTCCATCTGGTTTTAATCTTCCGTATGCTTCCACACTTCCCCGGAACCCTCCGCTCATACAGGAAGGCACCGCCGGAGATCTCCACATACGTGTTTTTTCGCAACGCTAATAGTCTAGCACAAAACCCTGCGCAGTGCAAGTTTTTTTTATTGAACGGAAAGGTTTGTGTACCCCATCAGACTTAAATCCACTTTTTGCGCGACCTCGCGCCCTTCACGGATCGCCCACACGACAAGGGACTGTCCCCGGTGCATGTCTCCGGCGGCAAATACATTTTTCACGTTTGTCTCGTATTCGCCGGGTGCGGTTTTAACATTCGTACGCTCATTGACTTCCACGCCAAATGCCTTTGTCACATAGTTTTCGCTGCCGAGGAATCCTGCCGCGATCAGCACCAGATCCACATCCACCGTATACTCGCTGCCCTCGACTTCTGACATCACCGTGCGTCCTGTTTTTTCATCCTTCTTTGGCTCCAGTTTGACAAGAACTGCCTTGCAGACCGCGCCTTTTTTGTTTTTGATAAATTCTTTCACCGTAGTCTGGTATACCCGTGGATCATGTCCGAATACTGCGATCGCCTCCTGCTGGCCGTAGTCCGTCTTGCAGATGCGCGGCCATTCCGGCCACGGGTTATTTTCTGCCCGTTCATCCGGTGCTTTTGGCATCATCTCTAACTGAAGTACGGATTTTGCGCCGTGCCGGATAGCCGTTCCCACACAGTCATTTCCGGTATCTCCGCCTCCGATCACCATGACATGTTTTCCTTTTGCGGAAATATAGGTACCGTCTTTCAGTTTCAGATGATTTGCCCAGAGTGCCTTTGTCGTAGACTTCAGAAAATCGACTGCGAAATAAATTCCTTCCGCATCACGCCCCGGCGCTTTGATGTCGCGTGGGTTCGAAGCGCCGCAGGCAAGGATCACCCTGTCGTACTCTTTTAATATAGAAGAAACCTTGATATCTTTTCCTACATTGCAGTTGGTTTTGAAGCAGATTCCTTCTTCTTCCATAATAGCCACTTTCCGGTCAATGATCTGTTTTTCCAGCTTCATATTCGGGATTCCGTAGCGAAGCAGTCCGCCGACTTTGTCCTCCCGCTCGTATACGGTCACGGAATGTCCTCTGCGGTTAAGCTGATCCGCAGCAGCCAGTCCGGAAGGTCCGGATCCGATCACTGCCACTTTTTTGCCCGTGCGTACTTTCGGCGGACGTGCTTTTGCATATCCCATTGCATAGGCGTTTTCTATGATGCCGTACTCATTTTCTTTGGTTGACACCGGATCTTCATGGAGTCCGCAGGTACAGGCATTTTCACAGAGTGCCGGGCACACGCGTGCGGTAAACTCCGGAAAATTATTTGTCTTGACCAGACGGTAATATGCTTCCTCCCAGTTTCCATTGTAGATCAGGTCATTCCACTCCGGCACCAGATTATGCAGCGGGCAGCCGCTTGCCATTCCGTTCAGCATCTGGCCGGACTGACAGAACGGCACGCCGCACGCCATGCACCGCGCGCCCTGAATCTCCTGTTCCTCCTTCGAAAGAGGCGTATAGAATTCATTGAAATGACGGATTCTACTCTTCGGCGCCTCCGCCACTTTATTTTCTCTCTTATAATCCATAAATCCTGTTGGTTTTCCCACGTTTTGCGCCTCCTATCGTCCGTTTTTGATCATGTTGAACGCTTCGATCTTTGCCTGTTCCGCACTGAGTCCCTTTTCCTCCATCTGAAGGATCGCGGACATCATCTTTTCATAGTCCTCCGGAATGATCTTCTTAAACTTCGGAAGATAATCTTTGAAATTATCCAGAATCTTCTTTCCGATCTCGGAGTTCGTATACGAAACATGTTCTTTGATCATGTTTTTCAGTTCCAGCACGTCATATTTGTCTGTTACACGTTCAATATTTACCATTGATTTATTGACTTTCTTGTACAGGTCATTGTCCGCGTCCAGTACATATGCGATCCCGCCGCTCATACCTGCCGCGAAGTTCTTTCCGACCTGCCCGAGGATCACCACCCGGCCGCCGGTCATATACTCGCAGCCATGGTCGCCGACGCCCTCGACAACTGCGCTGACTCCGGAGTTACGGACGCAGAACCGTTCGCCTGCAACTCCATTGATAAACGCTTTTCCACTGGTTGCTCCATACAGAGCCACATTTCCGATGATGATGTTCTCATTCGCCCGGAACCGTACTCCCTGGGGCGGACACACAACCAGTTTTCCGCCGGAGAGGCCCTTGCCAAAGTAGTCATTACTGTCGCCGACCAGTTCCAGTGTCAGTCCCTTCGGGATAAACGCTCCAAAGCTCTGTCCGCCGGCGCCTTTACATTTGATCACATAGGTATCCTCCGGCAGTCCTTCCGGATACCGTCTCGTAATCTCCGAACCGAATATCGTCCCGAAGGTACGGTCTGTATTGGTAACGTCAATCTCCAGGCTGCGCGGCTGTTTTTTCTCCAGAGCCGGAGTAAGCTGTTTTACGAGCACCCTCTCATCCAGTGTCTTTCCAAGTTCAAAATCATAAACTTTCTTCGGATTATAGATCATACCCTGTTTTTCTTTTGCATACGGATTATACAGCACACTGCTCAGATCCAGCGTCGCCGCACGGTCGGAAGTCGGCGCATCTTTTACTTTCAGCAGATCCGTGCGTCCCACCAGTTCGTCTACGGTACGGACGCCAAGTTTTGCCATATATTCCCGCAGTTCCTGTGCGATAAACCGCATAAAATTGATCACATACTCTGGTTTTCCCGCAAACCGTTTCCGAAGCTCCGGATTCTGTGTCGCCACACCTACCGGACAGGTATCCAGATTGCAGACACGCATCATCACACATCCCATCGTCACAAGCGGCGCCGTGGCGAAACCAAATTCTTCCGCTCCCAGCATCGCCGCGATCGCGACGTCACGTCCGCTCATCAGCTTACCGTCTGTCTCAAGACGAACCCGCTCCCGCAGTCCGTTCTGGATCAATGTCTGGTGTGTCTCTGCCAGTCCCAGTTCCCACGGAAGTCCGGCATTTTGAATCGAGCTTCTCGGTGCTGCGCCCGTACCACCGTCATATCCGGAGATCAGGATCACACCCGCACCGGCTTTTGCAACACCTGCGGCAACCGTTCCGACTCCTGCCTCGGATACCAGTTTCACAGATATTCTTGCATTTTTATTTGCATTTTTACAGTCGTAGATCAATTGTGCCAGATCTTCGATGGAATAAATATCGTGGTGCGGAGGAGGTGAAATCAGGCTCACGCCCGGTGTCGAATGCCGTGTCTTCGCGATCCACGGATATACCTTGCCGCCCGGCAGATGTCCGCCCTCTCCCGGCTTGGCTCCCTGTGCCATCTTGATCTGAATCTCCTGTGCACTGACCAGATACCGGCTCGTCACGCCAAACCTTCCGGACGCGACCTGCTTGATCGCAGAACAACGGTCCGTATCAAGACGCTCGATATCTTCACCGCCCTCGCCACTGTTTGATTTTCCATGCAGGCGGTTCATCGCGATCGCCAGTGTCTCATGCGCTTCCTTGGAGATAGAGCCGTATGACATCGCCCCGGTCTTGAAACGGGTAACAATGGAGTCTACACTCTCCACCTCATCGATCGGAATGCCCTTCTTCGGATAGTTAAAAGCAAGCTGTCCGCGGAGATTTACCTTTTCCCCTTCGGCGTCCACCATCTTTGTATATTCCTTGAACAATTGATAGTCTCCCCGTCTCGTGGACTGCTGCAGCGCATGGATCGTCTGTGGATTATACAGATGTTCCTCCCCGCCGCTCTTGGACTTATGCTGTCCCACGCTGTTCAGCGTCATATCGACTTCCAGTCCCAGCGGATCAAACGCCTCCGAGTGGAACGCATTATAATCTTTCGAAATTTCTTCAATGCCGATTCCTCCGACACGGCTCACGGTGTCGGTAAAATACTTATCGATAAATTCTTTTTTCAGACCGATCGCCTCGAAAATCTTCGCGCCCTGATAAGACTGGATCGTAGAGATTCCCATTTTGGACGCGATCTTGATGATTCCGTGGATCACCGCATTGTTATAATCATTCACCGCTGCATAGTAATCTTTATGCAGCATGTTCGTATCAATAAGCTGCCGGATCGATTCGTGTGCCAGATACGGATTGATCGCGCAGGCTCCATATCCAAGCAGGGTCGCAAAGTGATGTACTTCCCTCGGTTCTCCGGACTCCAGGATCAAAGCAACTGACGTACGTTTCTTCGTCTGGACCAGATGCTGCTGCAGCCCTGATACCGCGAGAAGCGACGGAATCGCAATATGATATTCATCCACCTCCCGGTCAGAAAGGATCAGGATGTTCGCGCCTTCGTGAATTGCGCGGTCTACTTCAATGTACACATAATCCATCGCCTTGTCGAGACTGGTATTCTTGTAATAGGTGATCGGAATTTCAGCCACCTTGAATCCTTCCACATCCATATGTTTGATCTTCAGAAGATCCGTGTTTGTCAGAATCGGGTTATTGACCTGCAGCATTTTACAGTTGTCTTCTTTCTTTTCCAGCAGGTTTCCGTCTTTTCCGATATACATTGTCGTAGAGGTTACGACTTCCTCTCTGATCGCGTCAATCGGCGGATTCGTCACCTGGGCGAACATCTGTTTAAAATAACTGAATAATGGCTGGTTTTTCTTTGACAAAACTGCCAGCGGTGTGTCAATTCCCATTGCGGAAATACTCTCGGAACCATTCTTTGCCATATTCAAGATTGATGTGTTCACTTCCTCGTAGGAATAGCCGAACGCTTTCTGAAGTCTTGTACATTCTTCTTTTGTATACTTCGGCATGTCAACATTCGGAATATGCAGATCCTTGAGCTGGATCAGGTTACTGTCCAGCCACTCTCCATATGGTTGTTCGTTCGCGTAACGCTCCTTCAGTTCT
>CATXUX010000017.1 GCA_958402795.1 uncultured Lachnospiraceae bacterium
AACCGGCATAGTCTGATGGTGGTTATGTGGACAGAACTGCGGAAACTCAAGAAAATAAATATTGACAAACTATGCATGGTGATTTATAGTGTTTCCAAGAAATTTGCTGTTCTGCACGGATTCCCAGAGGAAAAGTTTTGCCCGGGTATCATAAATATGCAACAGTAAATGAATAAAAACTGATTCAGTGAAGTGAGGGACAATAGATGAGCAAGAGACCATTTGTGACAAAAAAGCAGCTTGACGAGATTACGAAAAATTATCCGACACCGTTTCATTTATATGATGAGCGCGGGATCCGGGAGAATGTAAAGGCATTGAAAGAGGCATTTTCGTGGAATCCGGGATACAAAGAGTTTTTTGCTGTGAAAGCAACGCCGAATCCGTTTTTGATCCAGATTCTTCAGGAATATGGCTGCGGCTGCGACTGCTCTTCTTATACGGAACTGATGCTTTCCGAGGCAATCGGCGCAACAGGGGAAGACATCATGTTTTCTTCCAATGACACTCCGGCGGAAGAATTCCGGCTTGCAGACCGTCTGGGAGCAACGATCAATCTGGATGACATCACGCATATTCCGTATCTGGAGCAGGCAATCGGACACATCCCGGAGCGGATCAGCTGCCGGTATAATCCGGGCGGACTGTTTAAGATCAGCAATGATATTATGGACAACCCGGGAGACGCGAAGTACGGCATGACGACAGAACAGATGACAGAGGCATTTCGGACTCTGAAGGAGAAAGGCGCAAAGGAATTCGGAATCCATGCGTTTCTTGCGAGCAACACTGTGACGAATGAGTATTACCCGATGCTGGCGAAGGTTCTGTTTGAGGAAGCAGTGCGGCTTCAGAAAGAAACGGGAGCACATATCACGTTTATCAATTTGTCCGGTGGAATCGGGATTCCTTATAAACCAGATCAGGAACCGAATGACATTCGTGCGATCGGCGAGGGCGTGCGCCGTGTATATGAAGAAGTCCTTGTACCGGCAGGCATGGGAGACGTTGCAATTTATACCGAGCTTGGACGCTATATGATGGGGCCGTATGGTTGCCTTGTCACAACGGCAATCCATGAAAAGCATACGCATAAGGAATACATTGGTGTAGACGCCTGCGCGGTCAATCTGATGCGCCCGGCAATGTACGGAGCATACCACCATATCACGGTAAGCGGTAAGGAAGATGCGCCGTGCGACCACAAATATGATGTTACAGGTTCTCTGTGTGAGAATAATGACAAGTTTGCGATCGACCGGATGCTGCCGGAGATTGAGATGGGGGATTACCTGATTATCCACGACACGGGGGCACATGGCTTTTCAATGGGATATAATTACAATGGAAAATTAAAATCGGCAGAGCTTCTTCTGAAAGAAGACGGAACAGTGCAGATGATCCGCCGTGCCGAGACACCGGCAGATTATTTTGCGACATTCGACTGCTTTGATATTGGAAAGAAACTGATCAAAAAATAGAGGTATTAAAATTAAGGAGAAACAGGTATGCAGCAATTAATCGCGCTGGACGGACAGATTCTGCTGTGGATTCAGGAGTATGTGCGGCAGGACTGGATGAACGGGTTCTGGACCGCAATCACCAGACTGGGTGACGGCGGATGGTTCTGGATCGTACTTTCACTCGTACTGTTGTGTTTTAAACGAACGAGGAAAGCAGGAGCGGCAGGACTTCTGGCGCTGGCTGTCGGCGCACTGATCACGAACGTTGCACTAAAGAATCTGGTCGCACGGATACGTCCTTACGAAGTGGTGGATGGACTGGTGTGCCTGATTGAAAAACAAAAAGATTTCTCATTCCCGTCAGGGCATACATGCGCATCGTTTGCGGCCGCTGCAGTGTATTATAGGACACTGCCGAAGCGGTACGGCGTATCTGCGCTGGTACTCGCGGCGCTGATCGCACTTTCCCGGCTGTATGTGGGCGTCCACTATCCGACAGATATATTGGTCGGTTTTGTGGTTGGACTGTTCGCTGCGTGGGCAGCATTGAAACTGATAGAGTACATGACAGGGAAAAGAAAAGCAAAGCTGTAATACAAAAGATTGAAAGCACAGAACAAAGGGTTGGTTTGTTCTGTGCTTTTTTTCTAAATAGAATAACAGAACATAGATAGCAACAGATACTTGACTTTTAAATATTACAGATGTAATATTTAATAAACTTGTTAGATCAAAAAAGAATAGGAGGCAGCGGTTATGTTGTTGGAAAGGATAATGCAGTATTGGAACAGTATTGGAGCAAATAGTCCTAAAAAATTTAGTTTTAAATATTACGATTGTAAGAAAGGACTCGATATGAAAAAAATTTTAAGAGTTATTTTTGTTGTATTATTCATATGTACTGGCTGCAGGAAAGAAGTTGCAAATGAAATGCAGGATAACGTCGAGAATCAGGATATGAGTGAAAGTCAATTAAGCGTTTGCGATAATTCCATAAAAGTGGCGGAAACTTACAGGGATATTTATGAAAGAGCAGTAGAAGAAAATGCGTTGGATACACTGGAAATAGAGGAAGAAATTATAAATTGCCTGGGAAGTGCGGGATATGTAGCAGTAGACGGAGAAAATCAGATTGATATGGTTCATTACGAGAGAGTAATAAAATTTTGTGAAAGCGCTCAGAATGGAGAAGATGCGGAGATAGATATTGTCTCACTGTTATCATTAGATGGATTTGTACATTATTATCTGACCGCAGATAAAGGAGAAATAAAAGTAACGCTAGTTACAGTTCGGTGGGAAGAAGGGATTCCCGAAGTGATTTATTATCATGAATTTCCTGCATACACATGGAAATACACAGACGGAGGGTATCTTTTTATTGAAGAATATCATCCGCCTGGCTATGACGGCGCTCCGGGACAAAAAGGATTTCGTGTCATGCCTCTTGATAAAACTTGCAGGGAATTGAATCAGAAATATGTGATGCCGATTGGGTACGAATGCAACAATATGTTGATTACAGATTGGAATGAACAGGATTATGCGGATTTGGATTTTTATGATATGTATGAAATCTTGTATTATTTGGAAAAGGGCAGTTATGTTCCTTATGAAAATAATGATAATGGAACGGAGTACGAGATATCGAAATCAGATTTTGAAGAGGTAATCCAGATGTATTTCCAAATAGAGAGTCAGGAAATCGAAAATCACACCGTTTATAATACAGAGCGACAGACATATCGCTATCGGGCGAGAAGTCTATATGATGCTGAATTCCCATATGAACCATATCCGGAAGTGATTGCTTATGAAGAACAAAGAGATGGGACAGTAAAATTGACAATAAAGGCAGTTTGGGAAAAAGAAAAGCAGGATCAGGCTTTTTTCAGTGAATTAGTTGTACGTCCGTTAGAAGATGGAAGGTATCAATATGTATCAAACCAAGTGATTGAGACAGGAGAAAAGTTGGAACCGGCCTGGTATATGCCCCGTCTGACAGATGAAACAGATGCGTGGAAAAAAGGTTATAATCTGCCCGTTGAGGATGAGATTAAAGAACAAGCGATGGAAGATTGTAAAAATGTTATGGCGCAGATAAAAGAAATTTATACAGCAGCAGATAAGGGAAATGCTTCAAACGCAGTTCTTTCTGATGAAACATTGAATCAGATGAAGAATATTATTAAGAATATCGGCAATCCGGTAGTTACTTCGGAACGGTATTCTAATATGGAAAATTATCAGAAAATGGAACAGTTTTTATTGGATTCTGAAGATGGCAAAGAAGGAAACGTATTGTTGTATCATGTTAATTATGACGGAGGTATTACGCGGGAAGAATTTATCTGTGATGGAGAGGAAATGTATGTGCTGTGGACAAAAGCAACGTGGGCGGATTCTGGCGAAATAGTAATTTCGTATGTTTCTTATACAAGAATTCAGGAATGGACTTATACAGAAAAAGGCTATTTATGCTATGAATTGTGTGTGCCGGAGCCTCCGGATGTAACGGAAATTGTTGACGGGAGTACAGCGATCAGGGTAAAACCTTTAGGAGAACAACTGATTGAACTGTCAAAAAAATGTGTATCCGCATTAGGTTATCAGGGGAACAACATTTTATGCTCTAACTGGGATCAGGGTACTATGGAAAAACTGGATTACAATGGAATGTATGAATATCTTTATTCAATGAAATATCAAAAGAAATTTGATTCAGAGGAGTACCCGGATGGCATTCCGAAACAAGAGTTTGAAAACGTAATTATGGAATATTTTCCTGTTACAAGTGAACAAATACGGGAGTGGGCGGTATTTGACGAGGAGAAGCAGACATATACGTGGATGAGGCTGGGATGTGGGAATTATACGCCTACATCTTTTGGAACTTCTAAGCCGGAAGTGACGGGGATGCGGGAAAATGATGACGGGACGATGACACTAACGGTAGAAGCAGTGTGCGATATGGTTATTTGCAATGACGCAGTTATCACACATGAGCTTACTGTGCAATTTAAAGACGACGGGACTTTTCAATATTTGAGAAATGAAATACTTGATGATGGAATACAAAACATACCGGATTATCAATATCGTATTCAGGTAAAGTAGCTGCATGAGGTAAAACGACAGGGGAGACTGATAAGCATATAACAGTCTCCCCTGTAGAATATATTATCAAAGAATGTTAAGGAGATGACAGATTAGTTCCATATTTGCAGATCAGAGAGAACGGATGTAGTGATCTCTGCCGCCTTGCTTCCGGTTGTCTCGGATTCACCCTGGATATTTGTGGCAAAATAATAGACATTTCCGGATTTTTCAAGAAAACCGATAAACCATCCGTTCACGTTCTGACCATCGACACGCCCGGTTCCTGTTTTTCCGTAGAATGAACCGTCGTTGTTAGAAATCAGTAGAATGGAATTTTTTACTGTCTCTATATTTTCAGAAGAAAATTCAAATTCGTTATCATGAAATTTTTCTAACATTTCAATCTGCTCCAGCGCAGATATTTTCAGAGAATCGTCTGTCCAGTATAAATCCGTATCATCGCTTGTTATCTGATTTCCGTATCCGATTTCGTGCAGGTAAGCTTTTACAGAATCTAGTCCAATTTGGGAATCAATGGATTGAAAGTACCAGTTTACGGAATTTTGCATGGCAGAATCCAAATCTTGATCCGCTTCCCAGGCATCAAAAGGATACGCTTCTCCGTTCCATACCATGTTAGAATGTTGCGGTGTGATGATGTCATTTTCTAAACCCAGCAGAGCATCATAAATTTTGTAAGTAGAATTTGGTGCTATACGTTTTTGTGCTGAATCCATATTGTATATGTTCCATGAGCCTGAATCGGAATCGTATAGGACAAAACAACCCTCGTACCCGTCAAAATTTCGTGTCAGGTCAATATAAGTGATATTTTTTCCGTCTTCGTTGAAATTGTATTGGTCATAGCCGGAGGCATGAATAGAAAGAACCGGCGCACACCCTAACAATAAGCAGGCAACAAAGACAAATGCGATAATTCCCTGTATTTTTTTAGCCAAAGGTTGTTTTTTGAAATTTGCAATGCTTAAAATTCTCTTTTTCATTTGTTTCATACTGCTGCTGATTCCGGTGGCAAAGGGAAATGGCGACAGAGAGATTTTTTCTGCAAAATTGATCAATGTATTTCCGTATGCCTCATAATCAGTTTCGTTTAGTAGTTGCAGTACAGAGCAGTCACAGGCAATTTCTCTGTCGCAGCGCATTTCCTTTAAGGAATACCAGATCAGAGGATGAAACCAGTACAAAATACCAGCCAGATTCATCAGATGTCCGATCAGGGCATCTTTATATCGATAGTGCTGCAGTTCATGCAAAATCATAAAACGCATATCTGTCGGGTGCAAGTCGGAAATCAGATGGATCGGAATGTAAATACGGGGTTTGATAAAACCGACAGTTACCGGAGATTTCAAAAAAGCAATACTATACACAGGAATTTCCTTCTTAATTCCGGATTCGGCAATACAGTTTTGAAAGATTGCTTTTACTTGCTTGTTTTGCAGCGGCAGGGCGGATCGTTCTATGGCACGTAGTCGTTTCAATGAGCGGCAAATCAGTAATATCATTGCACATATTCCAATCCCCCAAATAACTAAAAGAATCGTATTTACATAGGAGGGAGTCCGGCGGCTGACAGAAACTGCAAAGTCATTCACTTTGCTGAAAACAGAATCTGAGGCAGCGAGAGTTGTGCCGGATATATCTGTAACTGCATTTTCTGCCTGCGTTCCATATGGAAAGTTATACCATGAAAGGAAAGATGTAACGGGCAAGGAACGGACTGGCAGGAAAGGGATTGCAAGAATAACTAGCAGTATGAACCAAAGATTGTACTGCATGCGGGCGGATAAATGATTCCTTAACAATCTTTTGAAAGTAATAATGATGCCGATAAATAAGCACATCAGTACATTGCATATAAGGAAATGAATCCCAAAGTGATACAAGCAGACCGCCTCCTTTATTGCTTATGATCAGATAGAAGATGACGCAGTGAAGTAATTTCTTCTTCGGACAAATTATCATCTTCAAGATAAGAAGACAACATGGCAGAAATATTGCCATTATAGTACCGCTTTAGAAAAGAGTTGCTTTCCTGACGGATATATTCGCCCTCATCTACTAAAGGAGTGTAAACAAATACACGACTTTGCTTTTCGTAGGTAAGTGCCTTCTTGACAACCAGTCTTTTTAACATAGTTTGTATGGTTTTCGGACTCCAGTTGGTAGTCTTTGTTAGTTTATCTGTCACTTCATTTGTGTTGATGGGAGCATATTTCCATACAACTTTCATGACTTCGAACTCTGCCTCTGAAATTTGTGGTAATTTACTCATAAAATCCCCTCCAAATCTTACACATGTAATAAAAATATTATATAAAGATAAATAAGAAATGTCAAGTACGGAGAAAATAGAACAAAAGTTCGATTTGCTCTGTACTTTTCTTGTTGCATATGATATAATTGAAAGCCAAGTAACCGATAAAGCAAGGTTATACGACTATAATTCAATTGATTTATAAATGGGAGAACTAATAATGGATCATTTTGAACTAGTATCAGAATACGCCCCGACCGGCGACCAGCCGCAGGCGATCGAACAATTAGTGAAAGGTTTTAAGGAAGGCAACCAGTGCCAGACACTTCTTGGCGTCACCGGTTCAGGCAAGACCTTTACGATGGCAAACGTCATCCAGCAATTAAATAAACCAACCCTTATCATCGCCCACAATAAGACACTGGCGGCGCAATTATATGGTGAATTTAAAGAGTTCTTCCCGAATAACGCGGTGGAGTATTTTGTAAGTTACTACGACTATTACCAGCCGGAGGCGTATGTGCCATCCTCGGACACCTACATTGCCAAGGATTCTGCGATCAACGATGAGATTGATAAGCTGCGGCTCTCTGCCACGATGGCGCTGACGGAGCGCCGGGATGTTATTATTGTGGCAAGTGTATCCTGTATTTATGGCCTTGGCAGTCCGATGGATTATCAGAACATGGTGATCTCATTACGCCCCGGCATGACAAAAGACAGGGACGAGCTGATCTCAAAGTTGATCGAGATTCAGTATGACCGCAACGATATGGATTTTCACAGGGGTACGTTCCGGGTTCGGGGGGACGTGGTGGAAGTGATTCCGGCGAATGAGGAAGATACGGCGATTCGTGTAGAGTTTTTCGGAGATGAGATTGACCGGATCGTGGAGATTGATGTACTGACCGGAGAGACAAAAGATGAGTTAAAGCACGCGGCGATATTTCCTGCTTCGCACTACGTAGTGGACAGGGAGAACATTAACCGGGCCGTGAAGGATATTGAAGCAGAATTGGATGAACGGGTGCAGGAATTCCGGCATCAGGACAAGCTGCTGGAGGCTCAGCGGATCGCGGAACGGACGAACTTTGATATAGAGATGCTCAAAGAGACCGGCTTCTGCTCCGGTATTGAGAATTACTCCCGGCATCTGGCGGGACTGGCGCCCGGGCAGCCGCCATATACGTTGATTGACTATTTCCCGGATGATTTCATTATGATGATCGATGAATCGCATAAAACAATTCCCCAGATCGGCGGAATGTATAATGGGGATCAGTCGCGGAAGTCTACGCTGGTGGATTACGGCTTCCGCCTTCCGTCGGCAAAGGACAACAGACCCTTGAATTTTGAAGAGTTCGAGAGTAAAATCAATCAAGTGCTGTTTGTTTCGGCAACGCCGGGGACGTATGAGGAGGAGCATGAGCTGCTGCGGGCGGAGCAGGTGATCCGTCCTACGGGACTTTTGGATCCGGCTGTGGAGGTCCGCCCTGTGGAAGGACAGATTGATGATCTGATCAGTGAAGTGAATAAGGAAACCGCGAAGAAGAATAAAGTGCTGGTGACTACACTGACCAAACGGATGGCGGAAGATCTTACAGATTATATGCGCGAAGTAGGGATTCGCGTAAAGTATCTCCATTCGGATATAGATACGCTGGAGCGGACGGAGATTATCCGGGATATGCGGATGGATGTGTTTGATGTGCTCGTGGGAATCAACTTACTCCGGGAGGGGTTGGACATTCCCGAGATTACGCTTGTAGCGATTCTGGATGCGGATAAGGAAGGTTTCCTTCGTTCGGAGACGTCCCTGATTCAGACGATCGGACGGGCCGCCCGGAATTCGGAGGGACACGTGATCATGTATGCGGACACGGTGACCGATTCGATGCAGATGGCAATCGACGAGACAAAACGCCGACGGGAGATTCAGGAGAGATATAATGAAGAACATGGCATTATACCGCAGACGATTCAAAAATCTGTGCGCGGTCTGATCAGCATTTCGCAGAAGATCGATACGAAGGAACTGCAGTTGGAGAAAGATCCGGAGTCTATGAGTCGGGATGAGCTGGAGAAGCTGGTCGCAAATGTGACGAAGAAGATGAAGAAAGCTGCATCAGAACTGAATTTTGAGCTGGCAGCGGAACTTCGGGACCGCCTGATCGACCTGAAAAAAGCATTGAATGATATGGATGAGTGAAAGACAGACAGATAGGAGATACAGAGACATGGGAACAAAGATGGATGCCCGGAAATACATTAAGATACGCGGCGCGAATGAGAATAATCTGAAGAATGTGGATGTGGATATTCCGCGAAATGAGCTGGTTGTCCTGACCGGACTGAGCGGATCCGGCAAATCTTCTCTTGCTTTTGATACGATTTACGCGGAAGGACAGCGAAGATATATGGAATCGTTGTCTTCCTACGCACGGCAGTTTCTCGGACAAATGGAGAAACCGGACGTAGAAAGCATTGAGGGACTGTCACCGGCAATCTCGATCGACCAGAAGTCTACGAATCACAATCCGCGTTCTACGGTGGGTACAGTGACTGAGATTTATGATTACTTCCGGCTTCTGTATGCCCGGATCGGGATTCCGCACTGTCCGAAGTGCGGCAGGGAGATCCGGAAACAATCCGTGGATGAGATGGCGGACCAGATTATGAAACTTCCACAGGGAACCCGGATTCAATTGCTGGCGCCCGTGGTCCGCGGCAAGAAGGGCACCCATGCGAAGCTTTTGGAGCGGGCAAAGAAAAGCGGATATGTACGTGTACGTGTGGATGGAAGCCTTTATGAATTATCGGAGAATATTACGTTAGATAAGAATATTAAGCATAATATCGAGATTATCGTGGATCGTCTGATTGTGAAATCGGAGATTGAGAAGCGACTCACAGATTCCATTGAAAGTGTGCTGAATCTGGCAGAAGGTCTTTTGGTTGTAGATGTTATTGGCGGGGAACCGCTGAATTTCAGCCAGAGCTTTTCCTGCCCGGACTGCGGGATCAGTATCGATGAGATTGAACCGAGAAGTTTTTCCTTTAATAATCCGTTTGGAGCGTGTCCGTCCTGCTCTGGTCTGGGATACAAGATGGAATTTGCAGAGGAACTGATGATTCCGGATCCGTCACTCAGTATCAATCAAGGCGCGATCGTAGTGATGGGATGGCAGTCCTGCAATGATAAAGGCAGCTTTACCAATGCGATCCTCACAGCACTCTGTAAAGAATATGGATTTGATCTGGACACACCATTTGCAGATTACCCGAAAAAGATTCATGATATTCTGATCTATGGGACGAATGGTCATTTTGTGAAGGTGTACTATAAAGGACAGCGGGGAGAAGGCGTCTATGATGTTGCGTTTGAGGGACTGATCAAGAACGTGGAGCGACGTTACCGGGAAACCTATTCGGAAACGTCAAAGGCGGAATATGAGACATTTATGAATATCACGCCATGTTCTGAGTGTAAAGGACAGCGTCTCAAGCAGAGCGCGCTTGCCGTAACGGTAGGAGAGAAAAATATTGCAGACGTAACGGCACTTTCCATCGACAGACTGCAGAATTTTCTGCAGAATCTGGAGCTGACAAAGACGCAGCATTTGATCGGAGATCAGATTTTGAAAGAAATCAATGCACGTATACAATTTTTGATGGACGTCGGACTGGAATATCTCACGCTTGCACGTTCTGCAGGTTCTTTGTCGGGCGGCGAGGCACAGCGTATTCGTCTGGCAACTCAGATCGGTTCCGGTCTGGTAGGCGTTGCGTATATTCTGGACGAGCCAAGCATCGGACTGCATCAGCGGGATAATGACAAGCTGCTGGCGACCTTGAAGCGGCTGCGGGATCTGGGAAATACGCTGATCGTTGTCGAGCATGACGAAGATACGATGCTGGCGGCGGATTATATTGTGGATATCGGCCCCGGAGCAGGGGAACACGGCGGTCAGGTAGTTGCTGTGGGTACTGCCGAGGAGATCATGAAGTGTGAAAACTCGCTCACGGGGGATTATTTGAGCGGAAGAAAGAAGATTCCGGTGCCGGAGAAGAGAAAAAAGCCGTCCGGATGGCTGAAAGTAGTCGGAGCACAGGAAAACAATCTGAAAAATATCACAGTGAAATTCCCGCTGGGAGTTATGACATGTGTGACAGGAGTTTCCGGTTCCGGTAAAAGTTCTCTGGTCAACGAGATATTATATAAAAAACTTGCAAAAGAATTGAACCGTGCACGGACGATCCCGGGAAAGCACAAGCGCATTGAAGGACTGGAGCAGGTGGATAAAGTGATTAATATTGACCAGTCTCCGATCGGCAGAACGCCGCGCTCAAACCCGGCAACTTATACCGGTGTTTTTGATCTGATACGGGATCTGTTCGCGTCCACGCCGGATGCGAAGGCGCGGGGATATAAAAAGGGACGGTTCAGCTTCAATGTAAAAGGCGGACGCTGCGAGGCATGCTCCGGTGACGGAATCATTAAAATCGAGATGCATTTCCTGCCGGACGTCTATGTTCCGTGTGAGGTCTGCGGCGGCAAACGATACAACCGGGAAACACTGGATGTAAAATATAAGGGGAAAAATATCTATGACGTCCTGAGCATGACGGTAGAAGAAGCAGTTGATTTCTTTGAGAATGTTCCCAGCATCCGCAGGAAGATGGAAACACTGAATGATGTGGGCCTTTCTTATATCCGGCTGGGGCAGCCGTCGACAGAACTGTCAGGCGGCGAGGCACAGCGGATCAAGCTGGCCGCGGAACTGAGCAGGCGGGGAACCGGAAAGACGGTGTACATTCTGGATGAACCGACAACAGGATTACATTTTGCAGATGTGCACAAGCTGACGGAGATCCTGCACAGGCTGACAGCGGACGGCAATACCGTGATCGTGATCGAGCATAATCTGGATGTGATCAAAACAGCGGATTATATTATCGATATCGGTCCTGAGGGAGGCGACAAAGGCGGGACAATTGTTGCCTGCGGCACGCCCGAAGAAATTGCAAAGAATGAAAAATCTTATACAGGGAAATATATTGACATGATGCTCCGGAAATCTTAAATTATAAAAAAATCCGGAAAAGGGGTTTTCATTTTCCGGGAAGTCGACTATACTAATGAGTGCAGCTTATCAAGATAAAAGGGTAATCCATAACAGACAAAAGAAAACGGCAGAAATACGGGATGTATTTCGCAGGAAAGCAGTAAGGTAATGGTTCATGGAAGAAGGGAGCGTTTGTATGTCTGTGGATATCGGAATAGACCTGGGGACGGCGAGTGTCCTTGTCTATTTGAATGGAAAGGGAGTTGTACTGAAAGAACCGTCCGTAGTGGCGTATGACAAAGATACAAATGAGATTAAGGCAATCGGAGAAGAAGCAAGACTGATGCTGGGGCGGACACCGGGTAATATCGTGGCAGTCCGGCCGCTGCGGCAGGGTGTGATCTCGGATTATACAGTAACTGAAAAAATGATCAAGTATTTTGTACAGAAGTCGCTTGGGCGGCGTACTTTAAAAAAACCGCGTATCAGCATTTGTGTTCCAAGCGGTGTGACGGAAGTGGAACGCAAGGCTGTGGAAGAAGCTACGTTTGCTGCAGGGGCGAGGGAAGTACATCTGATCGAAGAACCGGTTGCCGCGGCGATCGGTGCGGGAATTGATATTTCTAAGGCATGCGGGAACATGATCGTGGATGTAGGGGGCGGGACCTCCGATATTGCGGTGATTTCCCTTGGCGGGACAGTAGTGAATACATCGATCAAAGTTGCGGGAGATGATTTTGACGAGGCGATAGTGCGGTATATCCGCAAGAAACATAACCTTCTGATCGGCGAGCGGACGGCGGAGGAGATTAAGATCAAGATTGGTACAACCTATCCTCTTGTAGAAGAGGAAAAGATGGAGGTGCGCGGAAGAAACCTTGTGACCGGTCTGCCAAAGACGGTAACGGTGACTTCCACAGAGACGGAAGAAGCGCTGAAGGAAACGACAAGTCAGATCGTAGAGGCAGTGATATCTGTGCTGGAGCGCACCCCGCCGGAATTGTCAGCGGATGTGCTCGACCGCGGGATCGTACTGACAGGAGGCGGTTCCATGCTGCGGGGACTGCAGGAACTGATTGAAGAGCGCACGGGAATCAATACGATGACGGCGGAAGATCCGATGAAAGTGGTCGCGATCGGAACCGGTCAGTACGTGGAATTTATGAGCGGAAACCGGAATATATAGTTATGCAGACCGCACAGAGAATACGAAGAAAGAAGCAGTACGATGGAGAAGATAACCGGATACGTGGAACATATTGTGTTCCGCAACGATGAGAATGGTTATACAGTGTTTCATCTTGAAAATGAAAAAGGAGAGCTGACCTGTGTGGGCAGCTTTCATTTTATCAATGAGGGAGAGATGCTGGAACTCACAGGCGAGTATGTCAATCACAGCGTCTATGGAACGCAGTTCAAGGTAAGTTCTCATGAAGTGAAGGAACCAGAGGATCTTGCGTCAATTGAGCGGTATCTGGGGAGCGGAGCAATCAAAGGGGTAGGGATGGCTCTTGCCTCCCGGATCGTTCAGAAGTTCAGAGAGGATACGTTCCGGGTGATTGAAGAAGAACCGGAACGGCTGGCGGAGATTAAAGGGATCAGCCTGCGCAAGGCAAGGGAGATAGGCGTTCAGGTAGAAGAAAAAAAGGAGATGCGCCAATCGATGCTCTACCTCCAGAAATACGGAATTTCGACGACGCTTGCTGCGAAGATTTACAAGGCGTATGGGGGAAAGCTGTATCAGGTGCTCGAGGAAAATCCATATCAGCTTGCGGATAACATTGATGGCGTAGGCTTTAAGACTGCAGATGAAATTGCATCAAGAATCGGAATCCAGCCGGACTCGGATTTCCGGATCCGGAGCGGATTGTACTATGTACTCCAGCAGGCGGCGGGGGAAGGACATATTTATCTTCCGATGGATGTACTGATGCGCCGTGCATCGGGGATTCTGGGCGTGGAGATTCAGGACACGCAGAAATATGTGATGGATCTCTGCATTGAGCGGAAAACGGTAATGAAAGAGGAAGAGGGAGAAATCCGCGTCTATCTGGCACGTTATTATTATATGGAACTGAATACGGCAAAGATGCTCTGTGATCTGAATATTGACTGTCCTATGTCCGAGGAGATGATGGAGAAGCGCCTCCGGAAAGTAGAGCGGCGGGAACAGATTACACTGGATGAGATGCAGCACAAGGCAGTGATCGCCACCATAAAACATGGACTTATGGTGCTGACCGGCGGGCCCGGGACGGGAAAGACAACGACGATCAATACGATGATTCAGTTTTTTGAGAGCGAAGGAATGCAGGTGCAGCTTGCGGCGCCGACCGGACGGGCAGCAAAGAGAATGACAGAGGCTACCGGTTACGAGGCGCAGACGATCCACCGCCTTCTGGAAGTCAGCGGGAATCCGGAGGAAGGAGACGGCGTAAAAGGCTTTCAGCGCAACCGGGATAATCCGCTGGAAGCGGATGTGATCATCATAGATGAAATGTCCATGGTAGATCTTGCGCTCATGCATGCGCTGCTGTCTGCGATCCCGGTGGGAACCCGTCTTGTCCTCGTGGGGGACGTAAACCAGCTTCCATCGGTCGGGGCGGGGAGCGTACTTAGAGATATTATTTCATCAGAATGCTTTCACGTTGTGACACTGACGAGAATCTTCCGCCAGGCGGGAGAGAGTGATATTGTTGTGAATGCACATAAAATCAATGCCGGTGAACCAGTCATCCTCGACAATAAAAGCCGGGACTTCTTTTTCCTGAAGCGTCAGGATGCTGACACGATCATCCGTGTCATGCTCACCCTCATTCAGAAGAAACTTCCCGGGTACGTTGGCGCGCCGCCGAGCGAGATCCAGGTGATGACGCCGACGAGAAAGGGACTTCTTGGTGTAGAACGTCTCAACAGTATTCTGCAGAGATATCTGAATCCGCCGGAGCCGGGGAAGGAAGAGGAAGAGATCAATGGACGTATCTTCCGCGTGGGAGATAAGGTAATGCAGATTAAGAATAATTACCAGTTAGAGTGGGAGATCCGTACGAAGTATGGCTTGACGGTGGACAAGGGACTCGGGATATTCAACGGAGATATGGGGATTGTAACAGAGATAGACGGTTACAATCAGACGATAGAAGTGGAATATGACGAGCACAGGGAAGTAAAATATACATTTGAGATGACGGAAGAACTCGAGCTTGCATATGCGATTACGGTACATAAGTCCCAGGGAAGCGAATATCCGGCTGTGATCATTCCACTTCTGCAGGGACCGAAGCTGTTATATAACCGGAATCTGCTTTATACGGCGGTAACGAGGGCCAAAAAATGTATTACAATAGTAGGGAGTGAAAGCGTATTTCAGGAAATGATACAAAACAAAAGCGAACAAACCAGATATACAAGTCTGGCAAAGCGCATTCAGGAGTTCTGAAAGTACTGGATCTTTTGTATCCGCAGCATTGTCCGTTCTGTGAAAGAGTGACCGTGCAGGGGCAGAGAATCTGTCCGTCCTGCCGAAAACAACTGCCGTATATAGAAGAGCCGCGTTGTATGAAGTGCGGGCAACCTCTCAGGGAAGAAGAACGAGAATATTGTGAGGACTGTACAAGGCATTCGCGCGCATATGAGCAGGGGAGAAGTCTCTGGATTCACGGCGGGCGTGTTTCACATGCGATTTATCAGTTTAAATTTCATAATAAACGATATTATGCGGGAATATTTGCAGAGGAGACAGCCGCACGTTACGGGGGATGGATGAGCCGGTGCAAAATCGAAGAGATTATTCCGGTTCCGCTGCATCCGTCCAGACGGAGAAAGAGGGGGTTTAATCAGGCTGAACTGCTTGCGGAAGAAATCGGACGAAGGACCGGGATTCATGTCAATCCGAAAGTAGTATACAGAATCCGCAATACCAGACCACAGAAGGAACTGGATGACAGAGAACGGTATCAAAACCTAAAAGGGGCATTCGGAGTGTCTGCTTCATGGACAGCAAAGAAAAATGTGCTGCTCGTTGACGACATTTATACGACCGGAAGTACGATTGACCGGATCGCGCGGCTGCTGAAAAAGGCAGGCGTTCAAAATGTATATTTTTTCACTATAAGCATTGGACAAGGACTCTAGGTATATGCTATACTGAACGTAGTATGTAAACAGGGTGGCAGGTGTAATAATAAAGACAGGAGGTCTGGTGATGTTAGATAAGAGAAAGATCAGACTGATGACGAAAATGAGTACTTATGAAAAATATGAAGCACGGCAGGATCTGAAGATCAGCAGTTACTACAGAAAGGACTACACGAGTCTGAATACGTTGATCTCGATTTTCTGGGTGACGGTCGGATATGCAGTGGCCGCAGTGCTGTTTGTGCTCTGCAATCTGGACGCCCTGCTGGCGGATCTGACCATGATGAAGCTGATTACGATCGTGGCGGCGGCACTGGCGGTATATCTGGCGCTTCTGGTGATTTACAGCGTATGCGCGGCCAATTATTATAAGATAAAGCATACGAAGGCAAAACGCCGTGTAAAAAAATATTACCGGGATCTGTCACGTCTGGAAAAGATGGAAATGAAGGAGAAAAAATAAGCTATGGCGACAATACTTGAATGGAGAGGTCAACTGCAAAAAGTATATGCAAAGTATTCCGTTTATATTATGAAAGGACTGCAGCTTATACTTGGACTGCTTGTCTTTGGTGTAATCAATTCCGGTATCGGATTTATGGAAAGAGCTTCCTCAATCGTCTGTACGGTGGGACTTGCCGTGATCTGTACATTTTTGCCGCTTTCCGTGATGGCTTTCGCGGCGACGGCATTGGTTCTGCTCCATCTGTACACATTATCGGCCGGTGTTGCAATTGTGGCAGCGATGTTGTTCCTGCTGATGTATATTTTCTACTTCCGTTTTTGCTCAAAGAATTCGTGGCTCGTTTTATTAACGGCAGTTTCGTTTACGATAAAGATTCCGCTTGTCATTCCGGTTGCAGCAGGTCTTCTGGGAGGACCGGCCGGTCTGATCCCGGTAGCGCTGGGGACGTTTTCCTATTATATGCTCCATATAGCCAAGATGTCCTCCAACACGTATAAAGCTGGGGAATTGATCGAGGTAATTACAACATTTACGAAACAGACACTTACAAATAAAGAAATGCTTGTAATGCTGGCTGCAGTTGTAATTTGCGGTATACTTGTATACGGGATACGGATTTCTTCGCTGGACCATTCCTGGAAGATCGCATCTGTTGCCGGAGCGGTAGCAGAAGCTGCTCTTTGCACGGTTGGAAATGTGGCGTTGGAAGTACATATCTCATATGGACTGCTGGCGGCGGATGTGCTGCTCGCTATTTTGACGGGACTCTTTTTGGAAGTGATGTTTCTCTCTGTAGACTACAGCAGAACGGAGCATCTTGAATTTGAAGATGATGAATATCATTATTATGTGAAAGCTGTTCCGAAGCTGATCGCTACGGAGCCGGAGAAGAATGTAAAACAGATAGCAGGACACCAGGATGAGATATTGCCGGAAAAGAAAAATACGCAGAATATAAAAAAAGAGCCGGCGGAAAGAAAAAATAAAGAACATTTGGCGGAAGGTCAGACGCCGGATGATATCCTTCTGACCAGAAGTCTGAACAAGGAGCTTGGTCTGGGAAATCCCGATCAGAAAAAGTAGGCTAAAAGGCGGAATACAGGGCAGGACTGTGGTATCACAGGGAAGGTGACAACAAGATGGAACAATGGATACAAAATTTCTTTTATAAATATTTAGGCAGCCTGTATTTTCCCACGGTGACCGTGACGGATATTGTTGAGATTATTATCGTGGCGATTGCTGTATATGAGATCATGCTGTGGATCAAGAATACGAAAGCATGGATGCTTCTGCGTGGGATCATTATACTGGCAGTCTTTATTTTGCTTGCGACAATTTTTAAAATGCATACGATCCTGTTTCTTGTGAGACAGTCCATCAATGTGCTGGCAATCGCGGCGGTCGTCGTATTTCAGCCGGAAATCAGGCGTGCGCTGGAAAAACTCGGGGAGAAGCAGTTCCTGAGCGGCATTGTATCTTTGCGCAAGAATAAGGAAAACCAGCGGTTTACAGATGAGACGATCGACGGAATCGTGCGGGCCTGTTATGATATGGGCAGAGAAAAGACGGGCGCGCTGATCGTTGTGGAGCAGGCGATTCAGTTAAAAGAATATGAGATGACCGGGATCGAGATGGACTGTAAGATATCCAGACAGGTACTTGTCAATATTTTTGAACACAATACGCCTCTTCATGACGGTGCAGTGATCGTGAGGGGGGACCGGATCGCATCGGCAACCTGTTACCTTCCACTGTCGGACAATATGCAGATCAGCAAAGATCTGGGAACAAGGCATCGTGCCGCATTAGGAATGAGTGAAGTGTGCGATGCACTGATCATTGTCGTATCAGAGGAAACGGGGCAGGTCTCGGCTGCGGCAGGCGGAGAACTCTTCCGCGATATTACGCCGGATGATCTGAGGAACAGACTTGGCCAGATCCAGTATAGAGCTTCGGAGCAGAAGAAATTTACTATACGGAAAGGACGGCGGAAAAATGAAAATTCATAAACTTACCGAGAATCTCGGGTTGAAAGTACTGGCGCTGTTTTTTGCCGTGATGCTCTGGCTCATTGTTGTGAATGTAGACGACCCTGAAGTGGAGAAAACATTCCACAATATTCCTGTCACGGTAGTGAATGAAGAGGTAGTCCTGAATACCGGGAAAACCTATCAGATCGTGGACGATATGAATACGGTCAGTGTGACGGTTCAGGCGCAGAGGTCTGAGATGTCAAAAATATCTGCAGAAGACATTATCGCGACGGCCGATTTAAGCCAGATGGAAGTAAGCATAAAGATGGTTCCGATCAGTGCGGCAGTGAGCGGATACGAAGATGCTGTGGCAGAAGTGATTCCCAAAAATCTCCGTATCACGATTGAAGATGTGACGAGCAATACATTCCCGATATCAGTCAGTACGAACGGAACCCCGCGCGACGGATATGTGCTTGGCGATATGACCGTAAATCCGGAAAATGTAAAGATAAAAGGCGCGGAATCGGTAATCAACAGTATCGAAAAAGTGGTCGCGCTGGTCAATGTTTCCGGCATCTCTCAGAGCAGCGTTCTGGATGCGGAACTGGTCTGCTACGATGTGAATGGCGAGATCGTGGATCAGACAAGACTGAGCAATAATCTGGGAATAGATGGTGTCAGCGTAAATGTGCAGATCTTGAATACGAAAAGTGTAAACCTGGATTTCCATGTTTCGGGTACGCCGGCCAAAGGATATGCATTCACGGATGTGTCAAGCGAACCTTCAAAAGTTCAGGTTTATGGTACAAAAGAAGCACTGGATCAGATCGACAGTATCGAAATTCCTGCCTCAGAAATAGATATAACCGGAGCGAAAGCGCGGATGGAAGTGACTGTGGATATTTCTCCGTACCTTCCGGACGGAGTACGGCTTACCGATGAAAATGCAAGCAACGTAACAGTTACCGTTTTGATCGAGCAGGAAGGAAAACGTGTGATCGAGCTGCCGGTAGAGTCGATCGAGGTAAAGAATCTTTCAGATAAACTGACGATATCTATGGATAAACAATCTGATCTGATGCTGACATTTATCGGTCCGAAGGAGATACTGGATACACTGGATATTCGGAATGCAGCATCGATCAATCTGAAGAACTACACATCGGCAGGAGAGTATGATGTTCCGCTGGACATCAGTCTGTCATCGGCGAGCGGGGTGGAACTTGACGAGACGTATTCGGTGCACATTGTCCTGTCAAAAAAAGACGCTGATAATACAGAGGGCGATAAGGCAGCCGATAATACGAGTAATACGGATGGTTCCGGTGGTTCAGACAGCACGGATGCTTCGGATAGTACAGACAATACCGATAATACCAATAATACGACAGATAAAGAAAATGATAATTCGGCAGATGAATAGGAGGCGTAAATATGGTTAGCGGAAAGGTAATTATTAAAAATCCGACCGGATTGCATCTGCGGGCGGCAGGCGTATTCTGTAAGACAGCAATGCTGTTTGACTGCAAGATCATGCTCGAGAAGGTGACGCGCAGAGGGGAAATATCCGCAAACGCGAAAAGCGTGCTCAGCGTACTTGGCGCGTCTGTGAAGTGCGGAGATGAGATTACGATCGTCTGTGACGGAAAAGAGGAAGAAAAAGCACTTCAGGAAATGATCTCGATCGTAGAGGACGGATTAGGAGAATAGTTCATAACAGGAAATATTGGCAAGGCAGGACATAATAATCAGTATGAGAAGAAAACAAGTAAAAAGGCGGATGAAAAACAAACAAAATACAAGCGGCATTTTCATGATATTGCTTCATGCGCTGTCCAGTGTGATCTTTTTTGCGGCAGTTGTATTGCTGGATATGCTTCCGGGAAAGTACCTGGCGATGGTCGCATTGATTCTTTTGTGTCTTTGGCTTGTCACGGTATTGCTCCAGGTGGCGAGGAAGAAGGGAACCGCCGGGAAAATTTACGGCATTCTGCTCTGCGCCGTTCTTTTGACCGGTGCTTTTTATAGTATGCGGATAAATGGCACCATTGCGAAGATCACGGATAACGGACAGAATGGAGATACGGTAGGAGAAGACGATACACTTGTGACCAGATCGTTTACGGTTTATATCAGTGGAATTGATATGTATAATGATGATGGCGGGGAGAACGGAGGAGGCAGAAGTGATGTCAATATCATTGCAGTAGTGAATCCAACGACTTATCAGATCCTTCTGGTTACAACACCACGGGATTATTATGTAGAGATTCCGGGAGTTTCAGAAGGAATGGGGGATAAGCTCACACATGCAGGACTTTATGGCGTGGATGCTTCCATGAGAACGCTGGCACAGTTATATGAAACAGAGATTGATTACTATGCAAGGATTAATTTTTCTGCAATGATTGAGATCGTAGACGCGTTAGGCGGAATCGATGTCGAATCTGAATATGCGTTTACGACAAGCGAAGATTCGGGATTGGTAATGGACGTTCAGGAAGGAACCAATCATTTTAACGGAGAACAGGCACTGGCATTCTCCAGAGAACGTCAGAATCTGGATGACGGGGATAACCAGAGAGGAAAAAACCAGCAGGCAGTAATAACAGCAATGATCAGGAAGATGTTATCACCAACGATGCTTTTGAGGGCAAATGCCGTTCTAAGCAGTGTCAGTCAGAACGTTGAGACCAACATTTCGCAGGATCAGATAAACACACTGATCAAATATCAGTTAAGAAATGAAATTTCATGGAAAATCAAATCCGTTGCAGCATCCGGAGAGCCGGGTGAGGATTATTGTTATTCCACGGGAGATCAGCTTTTGTACGTTACCTGGCCGGATTATGATGTGGTCAATGAGATTATCGGAGAGGTGAATATGATTGAGGAAGGAGGGATCCTGGAGGACGCAGAAACTTTGAATTGACAAATATGGGATTCTATTATATAATGTTAAAAACTATGTAACATTTCGTAATAAATGAATACAAAAAAGAGAAAAAGCGGATATTCCGGTTTTCAGATAGAAAGAATATCCTGTAAAAAGGAGAACAGAGATGAAAAGGTTTTTTGACTTAAATACTTCTAAGTCCAGAATGCTTGCACTGGTTATTGTTGATATATTAATGATCGTTCTGGATTCTTATCTTGCTTTGATTTTGAGATTTAAGCTGGATTATCTCTATTACAGTCATGTCCCGCCGGAATATCTGGAAGGACTGAACAGGTACATTGTGATTAATGTGATCACGACCTTAATTATTTTTTGGGCAATGAGATTATATAACCGTGTGTGGTCTTATGCCGGAATTACTGAGGCGGTCTGGATCGGCGCAGCGTGTTGCCTGTCTACTGCATTTCAGGCATTTGGAATGAGCCTTCTTCTGATCGATGAACCAAGAAGTTACTTTTTCTTTTATTTTTTCCTGCTGGTGATGACGACACTGGCAACCCGTTTCTCTTATCGTTTCCTGCATATGATGACAAGAGATGTAGGAAAGGCAAAGAAGGACATGCGTAATACCATTGTGATCGGCGCCGGAGAAGCGGGAAATATGATTATTCACGAACTGAAGACAAGCCGCTATCTGAATCAGAGAGTGGTATGTGTGATTGATGATAATCCTTCCAAGAAGGGGAAATATATACAGGGGATTCGGATCGTCGGAGGAAGGGATGAGATTGAAGAAAGCGCAAGAAAATATCAGGCAGAAGAAATTATCCTCGCGATTCCTTCGGCAAGTCCGAAAGACACGAAAGATATTTTGAAAATCTGCAATAAAACAAATTGCAAGCTGAAAGTGCTCCCGGGGATGTACCAGATGATCAATGAAGATGTCAGTGTATCTAAACTTCGGGATGTATCGATTGATGACCTTCTCGGAAGGGACTCCATCAATATTGACTTATCCAGTGTATGGGAGTATATTCATAATAAATGCATTCTTGTTACAGGAGGTGGTGGCTCGATCGGAAGTGAATTGTGTCGTCAGATTGCGGCACATGAACCGAGAATGCTGGTAATTTTTGATATTTATGAGAACAATGTATATGATATTCAGCAGGAACTCAGACACGACTATCCTTATCTGAAACTGGAAGTCCTGATCGGTTCTGTACGGAATACAAAGCGGATTGAAAGTGTTATGGAGCTTTACCGTCCTGATATTGTGTTCCATGCGGCAGCGCATAAGCATGTACCCTTGATGGAGGATAGTCCGAACGAAGCAATCAAAAATAATGTATTCGGGACATATAAGACTGCCCGTGCGGCAGATAAATATGGCGTGGAAAAATTTATTTTGATTTCTACGGATAAGGCAGTGAACCCAACCAATATCATGGGCGCTTCGAAACGTCTGTGCGAGATGGTGATTCAGACCTTTGACCATTATTCCAATACCGATTATGTGGCAGTACGGTTTGGGAATGTACTTGGCAGCAATGGAAGCGTAATTCCGCTGTTTAAAAAACAGATCGAGAATGGCGGTCCGGTTACAGTCACACATCCGGAGGTAGTGCGCTATTTTATGACGATTCCGGAGGCGGTATCTCTGGTGCTTCAGGCAGGCGCTTATGCACACGGAGGTGAAATCTTTATTCTCGACATGGGGGAACCGGTAAAAATTGATGATCTCGCAAAGAATCTAATCCGTCTTTCCGGATATACGTTAGGCGTTGATATGGAAATCAAATACACCGGTCTGCGCCCGGGAGAGAAGCTTTATGAAGAGATTCTGACCAAAGAAGAAGGATTAAGAAAAACGGCAAATGACCTGATCTACATTGGAAAACCGCTTGAGTTTGATGAAGTTCATTTCTTAAATCAGTTAAAAAAACTGGAGGAGGCAACCATCAATGAAAGCCGGGATGTAAAGGAGCTTGTATCAGAGATGGTGCCCACATATCATATCCGTCCGGAAGACAAAGAACGGGATGAAGAGATGTATAAGGAATTGCTTGGACTTGGCGAAGCGAGCCACGAAGGTCCGGTTGTTATGAGAAAGTAAATTTTAAAATATATAGAGACGAAGGAGATAAGTTAGAAAATGAGTAAAGCAACATTAGTTGTAATGGCGGCAGGAATCGGCAGCAGGTTCGGCGGTGGGATCAAACAGCTGGAACCGGTGGGACCAAACGGAGAGATTATCATGGATTATTCCATATATGATGCAATGGAAGCAGGATTTGATAAAATTGTGTTTGTGATACGCAGAGATCTGGAAAAAGATTTTAAGGAAGTAATAGGAAACCGGATTGAAAAGAAAATTTCTGTTGCCTATGCATATCAGGAGACGGACGATATTCCTGAGCCATACAGGACAATCTTTGCAAAGCGTACGAAACCATGGGGGACCGGACAGGCAATCTTATGCTGTAAGAATGTGGTGGACGCTCCGTTCCTTGTGATCAATGCGGACGATTATTATGGCAAGGAAGCATATATCGCTGCATATAATGAATTGACCAGACCAGTGGATAAAACGGATAAACTTCAAATCAGCATGGTTGGATTTATCCTGGAAAATACGTTAAGCGCACATGGCGGCGTGACCAGAGGGATCTGCAAGGTCGATGAGAATCATATGCTCACGGAAATCGTTGAGACGTCCAATATTGTGAAAACAGCGGATGGCGCGGCTGTTGTGACGAATACGGAAGAAACGCCGATTGATGTAAAATCTCCGGTATCTATGAATATGTGGGGATTACGGCCGGAGTTTTTCTCTGTACTGGAAGAAGGGTTTTCAGCATTTCTTGCCGATCAGAATCAGGACGATTTAAAAGGAGAGTATCTGCTTCCGACCATCATAGGAGATCTGCTGAAGGAAAATAAGGCAGAAGTAAAGGTCCTCACATCAAATGATAAATGGTTTGGGGTAACGTACAAAGAAGATAAGGCCGAAGTGGTAGCATCGGTTAAGGCACTTGTTGACGCCGGATTATATCCGGAAAAGTAGAGAGGAGAACAAGGTGAAAGGAATTGTACTGGCCGGCGGAAGCGGAACCCGTCTGTATCCGCTTACAAAGGTAACGTCAAAGCAGTTATTGCCGATTTATGATAAACCAATGATCTATTATCCGATCTCGGTACTGATGCGTGCGGGAATCCGGGAGATACTCATTATCTCGACACCGGTGGATACGCCGCGTTTTGAAGATCTGCTGGGTGACGGGAGTGAATTCGGACTTGAAATCTCCTATGCAGTCCAGGAAAGTCCGGATGGATTGGCACAGGCGTTTATTATCGGCGAGGACTTTATCGGGGATGATTCTGTGGCGATGATACTTGGAGACAATATTTTCCACGGACATGGACTGGAAAAACGTCTGAAAGCGGCTGCGGCGAAAGAGAAAGGTGCGACTGTCTTCGGGTATTATGTAGATGATCCGGAACGTTTCGGAATCGTAGAGTTTGACGCGGATGGACATGCAATCTCCATCGAGGAGAAGCCGGAGCATCCAAAGTCAAATTATTGCGTCACCGGATTATATTTTTATGACAACCGGGTAGTCCGGTATGCAAAAGAATTAAAACCTTCTGTCCGCGGCGAGCTGGAGATCACGGATCTGAACAGAATTTATCTGGAAAACGGGGAACTGGATGTAATGCTGCTCGGGCAGGGTTTTACATGGCTTGATACGGGAACGCATGAGTCGCTTGTTGATGCGACGAATTTTGTGCGGACAGTGGAGACTCACCAGCACAGAAAAATCGCATGTCTGGAAGAAATCGCATATTCGAAAGGCTGGATCACAAGAGAACAACTGGAAGAAAGATATCAAATGTACCAGAAGAACCAGTATGGAAGCTACTTACGTGATATTCTTGATGGGAAATTTATTGAAAAATAAGGAGCTGGTTTTATGAAAGTAACAGAAACGAAGATTCCAGGGGTAAAGATTTTGGAACCGGACTGCCACGGCGACTACAGAGGCTGGTTCATGGAGACATACAGTACAGAAAAGTATGCAGAAGCCGGAATTACAAATGTGTTTGTGCAGGACAATCATTCGATGTCTCAAAAAAAAGGAACACTACGGGGACTGCATTTTCAAAATAATCCGAAGTCACAGGCCAAGCTCGTGCGGTGCACCAGAGGCAGGGTGATTGATGTGGCGGTTGATCTTCGGAAGGGTTCTCCGACTTATAAACAGTGGGTTAGCGTGGAACTGAGTGCAGAAAACAAGAAGCAGTTTTATATACCGCGGGGATTTGCACATGGTTTCCTGACACTTACGGACGACGTAGAGTTTGAATACAAGGTAGATAATCTGTATTCCAAAGAACATGACAGAGGAATCCGGTATGACGATCCTTCCATCGGTGTGGACTGGGGAGGTCTTCTGGACGGGATAGAACCAATTTTGTCTGAAAAGGACATCAATGGTCCCCTGCTGAAAGAGAGCGACGTCAATTTTGTATATAACGAAGGAGAAGTGTAGATTATGAAAATATTAGTGACTGGAGGCGCCGGATTTATCGGCGGTAATTTTGTACATTATATGGTGAACAAGTATCCGGAGGATGAGATCGTGAATCTGGATCTGCTTACCTATGCCGGGAATCTGGAGACATTAAAACCCGTGGAGAACAGGCCGAATTATAAGTTTGTACGGGGCGACATCGCGGACCGCAAATTCATTTTTGACTTATTCGAAAAGGAAAAATTTGATGTGGTGGTGAATTTTGCCGCTGAATCTCATGTTGACCGAAGCATTGAGAATCCGGAGATTTTTGTAAAGACGAATGTGCTTGGTACGACGACACTGCTGGATGCTTCAAAAGAATATGGAGTAAAGCGTTTTCACCAGGTGTCGACGGATGAGGTATACGGGGATCTTCCGCTGGACAGACCGGATCTGTATTTTACCGAAGATACTCCGCTGCATACATCGAGTCCGTACAGCAGCTCCAAGGCAAGTGCGGATCTGTTTGTACTGGCATACCGGCGTACTTACGGACTTCCGGTAACGATCAGCCGCTGTTCCAACAATTACGGTCCTTATCAGTTCCCTGAAAAACTGATCCCTCTTATGATTTCCCGCGCACTGGCCGGGGAAGAGCTTCCGGTATATGGAACCGGAGAAAATGTTCGTGACTGGCTGCATGTAGAAGACCACTGTGCAGCGATTGATCTGATTTTGCAAAACGGGAAACCGGGAGAAGTCTACAACGTCGGAGGACATAACGAGCGCACGAATCTGGAGGTTGTCCAGACGATTCTGAAAGCACTTGATCAACCGGAAAGCCTGATTCATTTTGTAAAAGACCGTCCGGGACACGACAGAAGATATGCAATTGATCCAAAGAAGCTGGAGACAGAGCTTGGCTGGGAACCGACATATCATTTTGAAACAGGAATCCGTCAGACAATTGACTGGTATCTGAGCAACCAGGAATGGTGGAAGAATATCATCAGTGGAGAATACACAAAATACTTTGAAAAGATGTATGGAAACAGATTATAAGAATCAGTTCTAAAGGAGCAGGGCAGCTTATGAAGATATTAGTAACCGGTGTAAATGGCCAGCTTGGACATGATGTTATGGAAGAGGGGACCCGCCGCGGATTCTCTATGTTCGGAACAGATGTGGACAATATGGATATTACGGACGCAGAGAAGGTGGAAAAAACATTGCAGACGGTCAAACCGGATGCAATTGTTCACTGTGCGGCATATACAGCGGTAGATGCCGCAGAGGAACACGAAGATCTTTGCAGAAAGATCAATGTGGACGGAACGAGAAATCTTGCAAAAGTCTGCAGAAGCATGGACATTCCGATGATGTATTTTTCCACAGATTATGTATTTGACGGAAAAGGAACGAACTACCGCAGAGAAGACGATGAGAAGGCGCCTCTGAATGTATATGGTCAGACAAAGTATGAAGGAGAGCTTGCGGTACAGGAGCTGCTGGATAAATACTTTATCCTTCGGATTTCCTGGGTATTTGGAGTTAACGGAAGCAATTTTGTGAAAACAATGCTCCGTATCGGGAAAGAGCGGAGCGCGGTGACTGTGGTGAATGACCAGATCGGTGCGCCGACATATACACCGGATCTGGCAAAGCTTGTTATTGATATGATACAAACTTCGAAGTATGGTGTGTATCATGTTACCAACGACGGAGAGTGCAGCTGGTATGAATTTGCCTGTGAGATCTTCAGGCAAAGCGGCCTTCAGGTGGACGTTACGCCGGTGGACAGTGAAACCTATCATGAGGCATTTCCGGCGAAAGCCGCGCGGCCCCAAAACAGCAGGATGTCAAAAGAAAAATTAAAGTCAGAAGGTTTTGAGATGCTTCGGGACTGGAAGAAGGCATTGGCAGAGTATTTGGCAGAATTACAGTAGACTAAGCAGGTAGTTTGGAAAGGAAACGAAACATGGGAGATATATTGTATGTAGTTGTTCCGTGTTATAACGAGGAAGAAGTGCTTCCCGAGACGCAGAAAGAATTAACAAAAAAGCTGAATCGTCTGATAGAAAAGGGTATCCTGTCAGAGAAAAGCAGAATTGTTTTTGTCAATGATGGTTCAAAAGACAGAACATGGGAGCTGATCCAAAAATACCACAAGGAAAATCCGATGATATCCGGTATTCAGCTGTCAAAGAACCGCGGACATCAGGCGGCTGTGATGGCGGGAATGATGACGGTAAAGGATTTGTGCGATATTACGATTACAATGGATGCGGATCTGCAGGATGATATTGATGTGATCGATCAGTTTATTGAGGAATACCATAACGGATGCGAGATCGTATATGGCGTTCGCAGTTCCAGAAAAACAGACACATTTTTCAAGCGTTTTACAGCAGAGTCATTTTATAAAATGATGAAATTCCTCGGTGTAGATATTGTGTTTAATCATGCAGATTATCGTCTGATGAGTAAAAAAGCGCTGAATACGTTAGCTGAATACAAAGAAGTGAATCTGTTCCTGCGGGGAATTGTTCCGATGATCGGATATAAAACCGGAATTGTTCAATATGAAAGGAAAGAACGTTATGCCGGGGAATCGAAATATCCGTTAAAAAAGATGCTTTCGTTTGCGATAGACGGAGTTACTTCATTCAGCATAAAACCCATTCGTATGATTACCGGAATAGGCGTGATCGCATTTGTTGCATGCATTTTTATGATCATATGGGTCATCATAGGCGCGCTTCAGGGAAATACCGTTTCCGGCTGGGCAACGACGGTGATCTCGATCTGGGCATTCGGCGGACTGATCCTGATCGCGCTCGGCATGATCGGAGAATATATCGGGAAAATCTACATGGAGACAAAAGCGAGACCGCGGTATACGGTAGAAGAATTTTTAAACGAATCTGGGGAAGAATATGATAGAAAAGATAAAGAACCTGTGGAATAAGATTGGAATGCAATTTGTGAAGTTCGGACTCGTCGGAGTCAGCAATACGGTCGTGTCTCTGATAACGTATTATATTATCGTTTTTCTTGGGGGACATTACCTGTTTGCGAATGCGGTGGGATTCGTAACGGGAACATTAAATGCATATTTTTGGAACAGCCATTTTGTATTCAGAAAAGAAACCGGAACAGAGCGCAACGAGAAAGAATCACTGGTGAAAACATTTATTTCCTATGGATTTACTTTTGTGCTCGGTTCCATATTGTTGTATATAGAAGTACAGCTTCTGGGGATTTCAGATAAAATCGCACCGATCATCAATGTATGTATCAATACTCCGATCAACTTCTGCCTGAATAAATTATGGGTATACGCAAAGAAAAGAGGAAAAGAATAGCATGGAAATGAAAGAAACGAATCATACTTTTGCGGTATGCGCATATAAAGAATCACCTTATCTGGAGGAGTGTATTCAGTCTCTGACAGGTCAGACCGTACAATCCAATATTATTATCTGTACATCTACGCCAAATGACAAGATTGAGCAGACAGCGAAAAAGTATGATCTGGAATATTTTATCCGCGATGGGCAGAGTGATATCCGGGACGACTGGAATTTTGCAGTATCCTGTGCAAAAACCGATTATGTAACGGTGGCCCATCAGGATGATGTTTATGCATCCGGCTACGCAGAGGAATTGCTGCGGGTGATTCCGGATGATCAGATGACGTTGTTCGTCTGCGACTATCTGCCTATGAAAAACGGGAAAGTCGGAGAACGGGATCTGAACAGTAAGATCAAACGCATTTTAAGGGCACCGCTGAAGCATAAGTGGGCCGCCAATTCCGTATGGTGGAGAAAGATGTCTCTGGCGTTTGGAAACAGCTTTAACTGTCCATCGATCACATATAATAAAAAATTACTTGGAGAACCGATCTTCACTTCGGAAATGAAGTTTTGCATTGACTGGGATACGTTCCTGAAGTGTGCAAAACAGGAAGGACATTTTGTATATGTGGATAAACCTCTGCTTTATTACCGTATTCACGACGGAGCTACGAGTAAGGAGTTTATTGTAAATCATAAAAGAGTGCAGGAGGATATTGAGATGTTCCGAAAGTTCTGGCCTGCACCAATCGTAAAACTGATCATGGTGTTTTACAAGAAAGCGTATGATACGTATAACTGACAGACAGAGGAATAAGCAGGAGGGAAGACAGCAGGATGAAGAAAAAAATACTAGCAGCCATTTTAGCAACAAGTTTACTGTTTGCAGATGTATTGCCGGCGCTGGCGACGGAGGAAACGGAAGTTCCGGGTACAGAGTATACGGAGAATGTTTCGGATACGGTATCCATAGAAGAAGGCGCCGCAGCAGAAGAAGAGCAGGAAACACCGGATACGACATCTGACGCTGCGCAGAACCAGGGGGAAGAGACGGAAGCAGGCGAAGTTTCACCTGATACGGGAGCGGCAGCACCGGAAGACTCAGATGCGGGAGCAGTTGACGGGGAAATCCCGGAAGGAGAAATAACCGGAGAAACGGCAGAAGAAGTACTGCCGGATGAGGCAGTGACTTCTGAGGAGGAAGAGGAAGGTCAGGAAGAACTCAAAGAGAACAGTTTCCGTTATGTGGATGGAGAACCAATCACTACACGGTCAAGAGCACGATCCACGCAACATCCGAATGCATACAAAAAAATAAACGGAGTATGCTACAACAGCCAGGGTGAACCCGTTCAGGGAGCAACTCTGAAGGGAATTGACGTCAGCGAGCATCAGGGAAAGATCGACTGGACGAAAGTGAAAAATTCAGATGTGGATTTTGCAATCATCCGTGTCGGGTATGGGGATAATGTTTCAAATCAGGATGATAAATACTGGGAATATAATGTGTCGGAATGTGAACGGCTGGGGATTCCGTATGGCGTATACATCTATTCTTATGCAATGTCGACGGAAGACGCAAAAAGCGAGGCGGAACACGTGCTCCGTCTGATCAAGGGACATAATCTCAGTTTTCCGATATATTACGATTTAGAAAATGAGGGCGGAACAAAAGAGAATCCGGACAAATGGAATCAAACGAAACTTTCTGCGAAGACACTCGGCGATATCGCGGAAACATTCTGCAATGCGATTTCGAACGCAGGATATTCTGTCGGTATTTATTCGAATACAAACTGGTTTACAAATATCCTGACGGACAGCCGGTTTGCGAAGTGGGATAAATGGGTTGCCCAGTATAATACAACATGTACATATAAAGGCTCTTATGATATGTGGCAGTGTACCAGTGCGGGACAGGTGGATGGAATCGTAGGAGAAGACGGGGAACCTGGGCCGGTGGATATCAATTTCTGGTTTGGAGATACGGATAGCATGCTGCCGGGGAGTGTCGCTGTATCAGATACTACCCTGTTGTCCTACAATGCGCATATTCAGAATATCGGCTGGACGCAGACGAAGCATAACGGAGCTGCGGAAGGTACGATCGGAGAGTCCCTGCGGATGGAAGCGATTAAAATGTCCGTCGATTCTTCGTATGATGGCTCCATTGAATATAGTACACATGTAGAAAATATCGGCTGGCAGAGTTACAAAAAGGATGGAGCCGTATCCGGTACGGAAGGAAAGAACTTGCGTGTAGAGGCAATTAAGATCCGGCTGACAGGCGCTCTGGCGGAAAACTATGACGTCTACTACCGGGTGCATGTGCAAAACTTCGGATGGATGGGTTGGGCAAAGAACGATCAGGTTGCCGGAACGGTGAATTATGGATATCGTATGGAGGCGATACAGATCGCTATCGTAGAGAAGGGATCAGATGCGCCCGGTTCGACAAGCAATCCGTCATATACGAACCAGACAAAGGCAAGTTACCGTACACATATTCAGAACATCGGATGGCAGTCAGCAAAAACAAACGGAGAAACTTCGGGGACTACGAATCAGTCGCTGCGCATGGAGGCGCTGCAGCTGAGTCTTGACAGACCGTTATATTCCGGTTCGATTCAATATAGTGTGCATGTGCAGAATATCGGGTGGCAGTCTGCAAGAAAGGATGGACAGACTGCAGGAACAACCGGGCAAAGCCTGAGACTGGAGGCAGTAAAGATCAGTCTGACCGGAGATATGGCAAAGAATTATGACGTCTATTACCGGGTTCATATCCAGAATGAAGGGTGGATGGACTGGGCGAAAAACGGAGATCCGGCAGGCAGCAGCGGCTACAGTTACCGGATGGAAGCCATTCAGATCAAGATACTTCCTAAGAGTGATACCTCCATTCAAACAGGAAACCACGCATACATATCAAAGTAATGCTGATATAGTAAATGGAATATAGGACAAAAGAAACAGCAGGCGAAGGAATTTCACCTGCTGTTTCTTTCGTCCTTAACGTTCATAGGATGTAATTTCCGTGAATAGTACTGCTCTTTGTGAAACAATTCTGGTAAATTCCGGCATAATGTAGACACAATATTGACATAAATATATATAAAAAGGTATAATGTTTACATATGTAAAATAAAGTCAATAAAACGGAGGAGATATGGTGAGACGTATATGGAAAAAGATAACAGTGCTTCTTATGATGCTTTCGCTTGTCTGTGTATCGGTACCGGTTTATGCAGAAGAATCCATCCCGAATACGGGAAATGCATCTGCTTTTGATGAGGAGAAGGAGAACGATTCTACAGAAGAAAAGGATGAAAGCGGAGAAAATGGTAAAGGACCGGAGAATGAGGGCAGTGAAGATCCGGAAAAAGACACCGCAGGTTCGGGGGGGGCAATACGGATTCTGCAGAAGAAGATAACGCGGATTCCACAGAAGAGAGCAACACGGATTTCACAGAAGAGGGCAATACGGATTCTGTAGAAGAAAGCGAAGAGTCTGAAGTGAATGCAGAAGGAGATTCACAGCCGGCGGGAACTGAGAATACGGCAGAACCGGTTGGTGAAACAGAAGACGGGATTGACGCACAGATTCTTGAAAAAGCACAGGAACCGACATACAGTCTTCGATATAGGGCACATGTCCAGAATAAAGGCTGGATGAGTGAAAAAACAGAAGGACAGATCGGAACGACCGGACAGTCGCTGCGTATGGAAGCTTTTACGATCCGGGTTGTGGAGCAGACAGCAGACGGGAAGGAAAAGAAACTCTCAGGAGCAGTCGAGTACCGTGCCCATGTACAGAATATCGGCTGGCAGAACTGGGTATCGGACGGAGGAACGGCCGGGACAACCGGACAGAAGAAGCAGATTGAGGCAGTGCAGATCCGGCTCACCGGGAGTCTTCAGGGAAAATATGACATATATTACCGGGCGCATTGTGCAGACTATGGGGATCTTGGCTGGGCGAAGAACGGCGAGACGGCCGGGACAACAGGATTTGAAAAATCTCTTCAGGCACTTACGATCGTGCTTGTGAAAAAGGGGAGTGCAAACGCTCCGGTACAATCAGCAAGAAGCTATTATGAGCCGACAGACAAGGGACGCGTTACATATCAGTCACACGTGCAGGATATCGGCTGGCAGACTTCCGTTGCAGACGGAGCGAAAAGTGGAACGACGGGGCAGTCGAAGCGCATGGAGGCGCTTCGGATTTATCTGACAAATCCGAAGGACGCGAATGGAAAAGAGATCACGGGTTCTGTCGAATATCGTGCGCATGTGCAGGATATCGGCTGGCAGAACTGGGTATCGGAAGGAAAAACTGCAGGAACGACCGGACAGAGTAAACGCCTTGAGGCGGTGCAGATCCGGTTGACCGGAGAACTGGCAAAGCAGTATGATGTATATTATCGTGTCCACAGCGCCAATATCGGAGACCTTGGCTGGGCAAAAAACGGAGAGACGGCAGGTTCGATCGAATACAGAAAAGCTGTTGAGTCTGTTTATATCAAAGTTGTGAAAAAAGGCAGTCAGGATGCTCCCACGCAGAGCGGCAGAACCTATCTGGATGCAGCGAATATCGGAAAACTATCTAATACGGTATCTGTAAGCGGGAAGGGTTGGCAGAGTGCGGTCGGAAACAAGCAGACCGCCGGGACGACCGGACAGAGCAGACAGATTGAAGCACTGAAATTAAGCATAGACACGAGCGCCGCGAATGCCTACAGCGGAGGAATCCAGTATAAAGCTCATATCCAGGATACCGGCTGGTCAGGCATGGCGTCAAATGGAAATGTTGTAGGAAATTCCGGAAGCGGAAAACGGATCGAGGCAGTCCAGATTTCGCTGACCGGGGAATTGGCAAAGTACTGTGATGTGTACTATCGCGCCCATGTACAAAACTATGGATGGCTTGGCTGGGCGATGAACGGACAGTCGGCAGGAACGACAGATTGTTCCTACAGAATGGAAGCACTTCAGGTGACCGTTGTTCCGAAGTGGTCAGAAGCGCCGGGCAGTATGAGCGGCGCCTTTAAGAATACGCCATATTTTACACCGGTGCAGATAAGAGACCAGATAAATTCTGCGGGTGGTTCGCGTAATATCATATCGCTCGGCGGCTATAATATGAGCTCCGGTGTGGCAAACCAGCTGCAGAATGCGGTGAACATTATTCGAAACAAAGGACGTGATGTCGGCTTTCTTATGATTGATATGAAGACAGGAAAAGGAATCGCATACAATGCTGATAAGGAGTTCTATTCGGCAAGCACAGTGAAAGGTCCTTATGTGGCAAGTGTAGTATCGGCATATCCGGATTCAATCTGGAACTGGGCAGGGACAATGCAGTCCTCCATTGCGGTTTCCAGTAATTCGGGTTATGCGACATTACGGAATAGTTTCGGCAGTGCTCCGATGCTGGCATGGTGCAGCCAGTCAGGCGTCAGGAACAATATTGCGGAAAAGATGTATCCATATTATTCGGCAAAAGAGCTGGCAAAATTATGGACGAAAAACTATGAATATTTTGAATATGGGCAGCATGGAGCTACAATTCGCTCCTGGTATCGTTCCCCGCTGAATTCCATGATTTATCAGAATCTGGGGACAAAATATACTACATATTCAAAACCCGGCTGGATTGGATCGGGAAATTACAATGCGACAAATGATGCAGGAATTGTTTATGCAGGCAACCGACCGTACATTTTGGCTGTTATGACAGATTGTCCTGCACAGTTCTCTGATTTGAACGGAATCATTCAGGGAATTGAAAATGCGCATAATGAAATGAGTCGGTAGAAAGGAACGGTGGAAAAGGAACATGAAAAAGAAGTTGATTGCTGTTGCACTTGCCGCTTCCCTGTTTATCGGAACAGGAAGTCAGGCGATTCTGAATGTCTCAGCGGAGGAGTACGGGACAGAAACAACAGATGAAGGACTGGATCAAGCGGAAGCGGGAGAAGCTGGTTCTGGTGAGAACCTGGATCCGGATCAGAATGGTGTGGAAACGCCGGACAGTGAGGCAGCCGAGGAAGGAACAGATGTTACCGGGGAGAACCAGGAGCAGACGGAAGAGGCGTCGGACGATCTGAATGCAGACCCGGAGGAGAATGTAGCTGCAGAATCAGGGAACGAAGAAGCTGAGGATGTTTCAGATCCTGCTGCAGATGCGGAAATCTCCGTGGCTTCGGAAAACGCTGTGACGGGCAGGCAGGTAATCAATATCAATGAAGGATGGTCTTTTTCCAAAAATGATGCGTCTTCGGAAGGCTGGAGCTTCCCGCAGGGCGGGGAGTCCGGCACGGTAAACCTGCCCCATACATGGGAATATGTACATCCGACAATGTCTTATATTCCGGCATATAATTCCAAGACCGTAACATACGAGAAGCAACTGGATGTACAGGCGTATCAGGGGAAAAACCTGTTCATTAAATTTTATGGTTCCGGCAGAAACACGCAGGTATTTGTGGACGGAACGGAAGTAGGAACCCATGTGGGAGGTTATACGGCGTTTGTATTTGACCTGACGCCATATATAACCGGGAAAAGTACGGTCAGACTTACGGCAAATGTGACCAATATGGATACCGTTTCGATCCCGATCAATGTAGACTACACACAATGGGCAGGAATTTACAGGGATGTGGAACTGATCGCAACGGACAACCAGTACATATCGCTTGAGGATTATGGCAGTACCGGTCTGTATATTGACTCGTTGGTAAGCGGGAATAATGCAACGGTTTCTTTGCGGGCAAAGGTGTCTAACAAAGCGGCGGAATCGGTTCCGGTGACGGTAAAAACTGAGATTTATATGCAGGATGGCAGTCTGGTAACCAATGGGGAGCAGGTGGTTTCGCTTGCCGGGAATCAGACGACGCAAGAAGTTTCTGTGTCTGCGAATATTCCGAATGTACATCTCTGGAACGGAACTTCCGATCCGTATCTGTATGTGATGAAAGTGACGCTGCTGGACAAGGAAAAGAATATCCTGGATGAAGTTTCGGAAAACTTTGGCGTGCGGACATATAAGATCCAGAGCGGAAAGTCGTATCTCAACGGAGCGGAGTATGAGGTGCACGGCGTCGGTTACCATCAGGATCGCGAGGGATGCGGAAATGCCACAAATGTGTCCCAGAAAGAAGCCGATATCAACCTGATGCTGAATATGGGAGTGAATGCGGTGAGGACGGCACATTACCCGCATGACCAGTCTGTATATGATCTGGCAGATCAGAAGGGACTGCTCATTTATAATGAGATCCCATATTATCTGCTGTATTCAAAGGCAGAGTCTTACCAGAAGTCAATACGGGATCAGCTCAGGGAAATGATCCGGCAGGGATATAACCATCCTTCGATTGTCATGTGGGGAATCCTGAATGAAGTGTATTACGACCAGAAGTTTGCACAATTCGGGGATGACTTTAATATATCAAAAACCGATATGATCAATTTTAACAAGAATCTTGTGCAGCTGGCAAAGAGCGAGGACAAAACCCGCTGCATCGTCCAGGCGAATATCGACACCTATTCTTCTGCCGAAGACACCGCAAAGTGGAGCCAGGATATAGACCTGACCGGTCTGAATCTGTACGAAGGGTTTAAATCGCCTGTATCGAGCGCGGGGGATGAGGGACGGAAGAACCTGATCAGTTCGCTGAACAGTAAGCTGGATCAGTATAAAACAATCTTCGGGGCAGATTCACTGATGATCTCCGAATATGGCGCGGGCGCGAACATCAATCAGCACACAGAGGTGGACGAATCGTTCAGCTGGGACGGCAATGCAAGCGGGGATAAGCATTATGAGGAATACCAGTCGTTTGTTCTGGAAGCGTATCTTGATATGATACAGGGGAGAGATGATATCCCGGCAAGCTTTGTCTGGAATATGTTTGACTTTTCCTGCTACAGGAACGAGGGCGGGATGACAAGAACCAACACAAAGGGACTGGTCTGCTATGATCACGCAACGAAAAAAGATGCGTATTATCTGTTTAAGGCAAACTGGAATCAGAATGATAAATTTGTATGGCTGACGGGAAAACGGTTCACACAGCGCAGCCAGACAGTTCAGGATATCAAAGCATACTCGAACTGTGAAAAGGTGGAACTATTTGTAAACGGCAAGTCGGCAGGATATGGGAAGAAACAGCAGTCCGGCGTCTTTGTATGGAAAGATGTGCAACTCTCGGGAAATAATTCGCTGAAAGTAGTCGCATATGACGGAAACGGTACACAGTATACGGATGAAGCGTCCGGGATTGAGGTAACTGAAAAAGACATTACTTACCAGGTACATGTATCGAACCTGGGGTGGCTGAACCGGGCGGCAGACGGAGAGGAGACCGGAAATGCAAATCAGCAGATCGAAGCAGTTTCCCTGAAATGCGGAAGCCAGCTTGGAAACTGTAAGATCCAGTACAGAGTATATGTGGATGGCGAAGGATGGCAGGCATGGAAAACCGACGGCGAAACCAGCGGGACAGTCGGACAGGGGAAGAAGATCAGAGCAATTCAGATGAAACTTACGGGCGCTGACGCCAATAAATACGATATTTACTATGCGACGTCTGTAAGCGGAGAAGGATGGAACGACTGGGCTACATCAGGAGTTATGTCCGGAAATCTTGTGACATCGCAGAGCCTGAATAAATTAAAAGTAGTGATCCAGAAGAAAGGAACTGCGGCACCGGGGGCGACAAGTAATCCGGAGCTGGTCCGCCGTATAACGTATCAGGCACATGTAGAGAATATCGGCTGGCAGGAAACCTGTCAGGAAGGACAGACGGCCGGAACCAGCGGAATGTCATACCGTCTGGAAGGAATAAAGATCAACCTAAAAGATGCGAAGTACAGCGGCAGTGTACAGTATCGGACGCATATCCAGAATATCGGCTGGCAGGGATGGAAAAAGGACGGGCAGCTGTCGGGGACAACCGGGCAGCATCTGCGCCTGGAGGCGGTTGAGATAAAACTGACCGGAGAAATGGCAGAAAAGTATGATATCTATTACCGGGTTCATGCGCAGAACTATGGATGGCTTGACTGGGCGAAGAACGGAGAAAGAGCAGGAACCGCCGGATACGGATACCGGCTGGAGGCGTTGGAGATCCAGTTGGTGAATAAAGGCGGCGCCGCGCCGGGGGCAACAGCGAACCCCTATTACGAAATGAAAGTGGCATACCAGGTGCATGTCCAGAATACCGGGGACCAGGGATACCGCAATGACGGCGATATGGCAGGAACAGAAGGCCAGAGCCTGCGCCTGGAAGGAATCCGGATCAAGCTGCCAAGCTCGGTGGGGAAAGGCTCCATTCAATATTCCACCCATGTTCAGAATATCGGATGGCAGGGGTGGAAGTCGGATGACGCCCTGGCAGGAACCACGGGCCAGAGTCTGCGGCTGGAGGCGATCCGGATCCGCCTGACCGGAAAGATGGCAGAAGAGTACGACGTCTATTATCAGGTTCATGCGCAGAACTATGGATGGCTTGACTGGGCGAAGAACGGAGAAAACGCGGGGACAGCGGGATATGCATATCGTCTGGAAGGAATCCGCATCGTTCTGGTAGAAAAAGGAGGAGACGCACCGGGAAGCACGAAGCAGCCGTTTTATCAGAAGTAGAGACAAAACAAGGACATGTGAAGATTACGAGGAGGACAAACGATGAAGAGACGAGCAATCGCCTTTTTACTTGCCGCAGCGCTGTGCTTTACAGCGCTGCCGGCAGTTTCGCTGGCAGAAGAGGAAACGACTGAAGAGGAGCCGGTGCAGGAGAAAACGGTAGTTGAGAACATTACCGGGATGGACGAGTACGGGAATGTATATGAGACAGACCGGGAAGCACATCTGGTAGAAGATGCGGGTGCCATGTTCAGAGCGCGGAGCGAGTCGTACGATATCGTGAACTTTAATACGAAAGGCGCGGTAGTGACGGAATACACAGAGGCAGACACCGGACAGGCGGGGTATACATGCGGCGCCTACGGCGCGGATGCGGCATATTTGAAAACAGAAGGCGATATGGTGTATTTCTTATTATCCGGCGTGGTCGGCAAGGTGAAAAGCAGTGAAGTGCAGCTGATATGCCTTTCTTCTGCAAAATCCGTCAGCTGTTATACGGTTTCTAATGGGAAACTGCTGCACAATATCTCGACAGATATGACAACGCCGGGATATGTAAGCAGCCTGTACAACGGTCCGGCGCCCTCTTATCTGAAGACGAACACGAATTACTACAGCTATGACGGACATTACTTTTACACCGATTACAGTACAATGCTGGAAGATTACCGGGCAGGGAACCGCAGCCGTGCTGTGAATGCCGGTCAGCCGTATTTTAACTATTTTCAGTATCTTCCGCTGAGAGGAAAATCGGACTACAGTGCTGATAAGCTACAGACTATGATCAATAACAGAGTGGGCGCTTCCTCTAAAATGTATAATACGGGCACGTATATGAATCAGATGCAGAACACGTACGGGGTAAACCAGCTCATGATTGCTGCGATCGCGGCGAATGAAAGTGCGTGGGGGAACAGTTCCATTGCACAGGAAAAAAACAATCTGTTCGGACTAAATGCGGTGGATTCTTCGCCGGGGGAGAGTGCGAATTCTTACGGCAGCGTGAATGCGTGTATCAAAGATTTTGCAGAGACGTATATGTCGAAACGCTATCTGCGGTCCGGGTATACATACTACAGGGGCGGATTTGTAGGGAATAAAGCGAGCGGCATCAATGTGAGCTACGGCTCAGATCCGTACTGGGGCGAGAAGGCGGCTGCAATTGCATGGAACCTGGACAGTGAGAACGGCAGCGGGGATGCAGGCCGGTATACGATCGGAATCAAAGACCTGCTGGGCAATCAGCATACAAGCCTGAATGTGCGGAAAGAAAGCAATACGGGTTCGGCCGTTTTGTACACAACGGTTCCGCAGTCACAGTATGCGTTCCTGATCCTGGATGACAAGAGTCAGAACGGGTTCTATAAAGTGCAGAGCGATCCTGTCCTGAATGGCGGAAGAACAGGAATTGATACGAGTACGGGTGTATACAATAGCGGCTCGATGTACGGATATGTCAGCACGGATTATGTGACGGTTGTGAATACCGGTAAGAATCAATCCGGTACAACGGATAACGGATCCGATCAAAAGACGGCGACAGTGAGTTATCAGACCCATGTGCAAAATATCGGATGGCAGTCTGCGGTGTCGAACGGAAACACCAGTGGTACAGAAGGAAAATCGCTGCGGCTGGAAGCACTACAGATCAATCTGAACGATACCGACGTCATGGGAAGTGTACAGTATCGCACTCATGTGCAGGACATCGGCTGGCAGTCCTATGTGAATGAGGGGGAAGTATCGGGAACAACGGGGAATGGACTCCGGATGGAGGCGGTTGAGATCAGACTGACTGATAAAATGGCAGAACAGTACGATATATATTACCGCACACATGTCCAGAACTTCGGCTGGCTGGACTGGGCGAAGAACGGCGCTTCTGCAGGAAGCTCCGGATACGGATACCGCATGGAAGCCATTCAGATCAGGCTTGTGCAAAAAGGCGGAAAAGCACCCGGCACGACAGATCAGCCTTATAAGCAGAATGGTTCGGATGTTTCCTATAGTACCCATGTGCAGAATATCGGCTGGCAGAATGCAGTAGCAGGTAATGTGGTGAGCGGAACAGAAGGCCAGTCTCTGCGTCTGGAAGCACTGAAGATCAGTCTGACGGGTCAGGAATATACGGGAAATATCCTATATTCCGTTCATATTCAGGACATCGGATGGCAGGATCAGAAAAAGAACGGCGAAATGGCGGGGACGAGCGGACAGTCGAAACGTCTGGAAGCGGTGAAGATCCAGCTGAGCGGAGAGATCGCAAAGCATTATGACGTGTATTACAGCGTTCATATTCAGGATTACGGATGGAGCGGCTGGGTGAAAAACGGAGCGGCCGCCGGTACGACAGGGCAGTCAAAAAGGCTGGAGGCGATCCGCATAAAACTTATTCAGAAAAATTGACAAAAGAAGATTGTTTTGATATACTCGTACTGTATTTATATGAGGATTTGGGAGCCAGAATAAGAGCGTATAGGGACAATCCCCTTGTTTTCTGGCTTTTATAGTGTTTAGGAGAATACTTTTATGTGTGGAAAGTTACTTACGGTTGTAGTTCCTGCTTACAATGTGGAGAACTATCTGGATGAGTGCCTGCATTCCTTTATTGATGAAAGAGTGCTGGAGAAGGTGGAGGTGCTGGTTGTCAATGACGGTTCGACAGATGAAACAGCAAAAATCGCATCCAGGTATGAACATTCATATCCTCAGACATTCCGGCTGATCACGAAGGAGAACGGCGGGCACGGCTCGACTATAAACCGGGGACTGGCAGAAGCGCAGGGAACGTATTTCAAAGTGGTTGACGGAGATGACTGGGTAGACACAGATAACTTTGTGCGGCTTGTAAGACTGCTGGGCAGAACGGATGCAGATATTGTGGCGAGCAATTATACATGGATCGATCATGAGACGAAGCAGCCGACAAAGAAGCAGGAACACCCGTTTAACGGGATTGAATATGGAAGACAGTATGATTTTTCAGAAATCGCAGATAAGGTATTCATGGATATCCATGCTATGACGGTGCGAACGGATACGGCGAGGAAAAGCGGAGAAAAGATTGATGAGCACACATATTATGTAGATGTAGAGTATGTGACATTTCCGATTCCGTATGTGGAGACGGTTCTGTTTCAGAAGGAATCTGTTTACAGGTATCGTCTCGGCAGACCGGGACAGAGCATGTCCATTGAGAAGATGCAGAAGAATCTCAAGAATCATCTGCGTGTGCTTCTACATCTGAACCGGTATTATGAGAAGGTGAAAGACTGGGCAGATGAGGATCGGCGTCTGTATATGAACCGGCAGATTGCCCAGATGCTGACGAGCCAGATGAAGATCTATATCAGCTTCCCGATGAAAAGTAAAATGAGAAAAGAAGCCATGAAGCTGGATGCGTATTTCTACCATAAGAACCGGGATGCCTATGATCTTGTGACGAATCCGGCAGTTCTGCTGCTGCGGAAAACAAATTATGCAGCGTTTCCGCTTGCCGTACTTGCGTTTAAAGGCAGGAGAGACACTTATTAGATTTTTTAGAAAAGGGGAAACAAGGAAAATGAGTTTGATGAGAGACCGAATCAATACTTTCTGGAAGTACAAAGATTTACTGCGGGAACTGGTAGTACGGGATTTAAAGCTAAAATACAGAAGAAGTTTTCTTGGGTATTTATGGAGTATTCTGAGTCCGCTTTTGATCATGATCGTTATGACGCTGGTATTTTCCCATATGTTTGACCGGGGCGTTGACAATTATCCGGTCTATTTCCTGACGGGAAACGTAGTGTTTGAATTTATTAACAGTTCGACTCATATGGCGATGTATTCCGTGCTGGACAATGCAGCGCTTCTGAAAAAGATCTATGTTCCGAAGTATATATTCACACTTGCGAAGATCACCAGTTCGCTGGTTGAATTTTTGTTTTCTCTGGGGGCGCTCCTTGTCGTGATGCTGTTTACGCGTACTCCACTGACACACTATGCGCTTGGACTTCCGGTAGTGGCGATCCAGATTTATCTGTTTGCGCTTGGACTGGGATTCTTCCTTTCGGCGGCGAATGTATTTTTCCGTGATGTGCAGTATATTTATAATGCGTTTACAACGGCATGGATGTATGCAACTCCGATTTTTTATCCGGTAGAATATCTGTCGGAAAGTATGCAGTGGATTATAGTGAACTTAAATCCGGCATATTATTATGTGCAGCATTTCCGGGATCTGATGTATTATAACTGTTGGCCTGATGCAAAAATATTCTGGGGCGGCTGGATTTTTTCAATATTGATGCTTGCGGTCGGACTGCTTGTGTTCAAAAAGTCACAGGACAACTTTATATTATATGTGTAGGAGAGAACAATGGAAGAAAGAGATATTGCGGTTAATGTCACCGATCTTACGATTCGGTTTAATCTGTCACAGGAAAAGGTAGATAATTTAAAAGAGTATCTTGTAAAACTGATGAAGCGCCAGTTGATGTTTCAGGAATTTCTGGCTTTGAAGGATATCAATCTGAAGGTCCGTCAGGGCGAGGCGTGGGGACTGATCGGCGTAAACGGTTCCGGGAAATCAACGCTTTTGAAGGCGATATGCGGGATCCTGAAGCCTTATAAGGGCAGCGTGGAAACCTATGGCACAATTGCTCCGCTGATCGAGCTTGGCGCCGGATTTGATATGAATATGACGGCGAAGGAAAATGTGTATCTGAACGGAACGGTGCTTGGACATTCAAGAAAATTTATGGAAGAGCACATGGAAGAGATCATCCATTTCGCGGAACTGGAAAATTTCGTGGATGTTCCGATCAAGAATTTCTCTTCCGGTATGCAGGCCAGACTTGGTTTTGCCATTGCGACAATGGTGAAGCCGGATATCCTTGTGGTGGATGAGATTCTGTCGGTTGGAGACTACCAGTTTCAGCAGAAATGCTATCAGCGTATGCATGATATGCTTGACGGCGGAACGACATTGCTGTATGTATCACATGATATCAGGTCGGTAAGAGAACTGTGCGACCATGCGATCTGGATAGATCACGGCGTTACAAGGATGAGCGGAGAGGCGGAAGAGGTAACAGAGCAGTATATGGTTGAAAACCAGTAGATAACAGGATAAACGGTGGTGTGGGCATGATATTACAGAAGTTTGTATTTGGATCCGGCTCCGGACAGGAGAGAGCGCTGTATTATAAGGGGGAGCAAATCCGGCATGAAAAGGAACATTTGAGTATCTCAAAAGGTGCATGCCTGGATTTCGAAACATATTTTAATATATTTTCTGCAGAAAAATGGAAAAAATATACGAATGTGGAAAATATCTTTCTCTGTGTGGAACTGTCGGGAAAAGCAGCAGTTTCCATATTTGGACTGACGACCCGGAATGAAGAAACTGTGAAGAGTCTCCTGCTGGAAACACGTTTGTGCGGGAAAGACCATTCGTCGGAAAGATGTCCCGTTTTTGCACTGCCAAAGGAAGGTGTGATCGGGATCGAGATCACTGCCGAAGAAGATTGTGAGATATACGGTGCATATTACGGAACGGATGATCTTCTGCCCGTCCGGGATGTTCATATCGGAATTGGGATATGTACGTTTTGCCGGGAACAGTATGTAGAACATAATATGAAAGTTCTGACGGAAGAACTGCTTAAAAATCCGTCGGCACTTTCTCATGGGCACATCTCAGTATGCATTTCGGATAATGCAGGAACCCTTGATCAGACAAAAATAGAAAATGAGCAGATTCGGATCATACCGAATAAAAATCTGGGCGGGGTCGGCGGATTTACAAGGACGATGCTGGAGTATATGCAGGAAGGCACGGCAACCCACATTCTTTTAATGGACGATGATGGTATTATTTCAACAGAATCTATTGAGCGCACCTATATGCTGCTGACACTGCTGAAGGAAACATACTGGAATTACATCATTGGCGGATCTCTTCTGCGGGAAGATATGCCTGCCGTCCAGTATGAATGCGGCGCCTGCTGGAACAGTGGTGATATTGTAGCAGTGAATCATGATTTTGATCTCAGCCGGATTGATGATGTGGTAAAAAACGAATGTATTCAGAAGACGGAATACACAGGCTGGTGGTATGCATGCATACCGGCGGAATTTATCCGGAAAAACAAGCTGCCGCTTCCCTTTTTCATTCACCGGGATGATATTGAGTATGGACTTCGTGCAGCCGGGCATTTTATCTATTTAAACGGCATCTGTGTGTGGAGTGAAGGATTTGAAAATAAACTGCCGGGATTTCTGGAATACTATGATGTAAGAAATCTGGCGATCACCAACGCAATCCACGATGATTCATATACGGCAAAAGATTTTAAAAAGATGCTGTTCATACAGGTAAGCAGTAATATCGGAAAGTACCGCTATCAATATGTGGATCTGAACCTGAAAGGCGCGGTCGATTTTCTGCGGGGGTTCTGGTGGTTCTACGAAAAAGATACACTGGAGCTGCACGGGGAACTGAGAAAATATAATTACCAGGCAGAACCGGCGGAAAAATATATCGGCTATCACGGGATTGAACAGGAGGATCTGAATGCCTGCGGCCATCCGGATGCGGACGTTCCGCCAAAACCGGTGATGCTGTGGCGTATGGCAACGCTCAACGGACATTTCTTTCCGCCGAAGAGGGGAAAGACAAAAGTAGTGAGACCGTTTCCCAATATCTATGAATTGTATCGGTGCAGGGAGGTCGTATATGCAGACTGCACAGGTAAGGCAGTATGTGTCAGACGGAGTGTGAAAGAGCTGGTAAAGGCTTATGGAAAGTTATTGAGGGTATTCCATTTGATAGATAAGCATTATGACCGGGCAAAAGAGGGGTATAAACAGGAATACCGCAGACTGACGACAGAGACATTCTGGCGGAAGTATCTGGAGATATGATAAGGAGGTATGTGATAAACAATGGAAGTAAAACTGCAGAGCATTCTGTTTCCGGACAGAGAAGAATATACGGATTATACAAATTTATTTTTTAAGGCAGGTCAGGGAATCTATAACAAGGAGAATAAAAGTCTTTCCTTTGTAAAGTTTACGTCGTGCGATTTTGCCGTGTATCTGAATGCATTTTCCATGAAAAAGTGGAAGAAACATACAAAGATCGGGCGTGTCACGCTGAAACTGGATGTGGAGGGCGAGTTTGAACTGGTGTTGTCGGGATACCATAGAATTCAGGAATCCGCCAAGCGCGTTTTGCTGAAGAAGAAAACATTTTCCTGCAAAGAAAGAACAGAGATATGCATAGATATTCCGGATAATAAAGAGACGCTGGTAGGGTTTGAACTCCGGTCATATACGGATTGCAGTGTGTATGGCGGAGGATATTATACAGAAGTAGAGGAAAAGGACTTTAACGAGGTACGGCTGTCCATTGCAACGACAACATTTAAAAAAGAGGATTTCATCCGAAAGAATGTAAAAATGCTGAGAGAGGAGATCTTCTCTTCGGACGATATGATCGGGCAGAATGTATATCTTCATATTGTGGACAACGATGAAGGACGTGTCCTTTCCAAAGAAGAATTCGAGGGACCACATATCTATTATCATCGGAATAAAAATGTGGGCGGCTCCGGCGGCTTTACCCGCGGAATGATCGAATCGCTGCGGCAGGAGCCGAAGGCGACACATGTACTGCTGATGGATGACGACGTGATTGTTCTTGCAGAGAGTATTAAACGTACTTATATGCTGCTGCTTCTGGCAAAGGAAAAATATAAAGAATATATTATCAGCGGTGCGATGCTCTGCTATGAGCAGATGGATGAGTTCCATGAAGATGTCGGATACCTTGGGGCAGACGGCGGACAGAATCCGTCGAAACGTCACGGTTCTGTCAGCGATATGGCCGACATGCTGCAGAAGGAAGAATCAAAAACGAAGAAAGCGGATTCTTACGCCGGATGGTGGTACTGTTGCGTTCCGGCATCCATGATCGAGAGAAACGGCTATGCGCTGCCGCTGTTTATCCGCGGAGATGACACAGAGTTCAGCTGGCGCAACAATGCAAAGTTTATCACAATGAACGGAATCTGCGTATGGCACATGGGATTCACCTTAAAGTTCAATTACTTTATGGAATACTATCAGGTGTTCCGCAACCTTCTGATCGCAGAGTCCTGCAATCCCGGTGGCAGAAGAAACCGGATATGGAGTCGGTTCACCGGAATGTTCCTGTCGGAAATCCTGCGGTTTAATTATGACGCCGCGGAAATGATCGTCGACGCGATCCGAGATTATCTGAAAGGTCCGAAGTTCATTGAGGAAGAAAAGTGTCAGGAACGGTTGAAAAAGATGTCGGCGAAGAATGCGAAAATGCAGGATCTGGAGGAATTTTCCGAGTATGGTGTGGATGTTGACTCGGTATACGAACCGGATATACGGCGTCTCAAAGATACGATTTTGTACAGGCTGACGTTTAACGGTCAGATTTTATGGCCGGAAAAATGGCTGCGGAAAGGTCCGGCAGTGGTGGCGTATGACTGGTTTTACAATCCGCAGAGGCAGGCGCTGGTGGACAGCGTGATCGCGGTCAATCCGTATGACTATACAGCCGAGATACGGCGCATTGATAAGAAGCGGTTCCGCCAGGTCGTAAGCTATTATTACCGGACGGTAAAGAGATACAAGAAAATGCATAAACAGGTGGAACAGGCATATTTCGACAGAAAAGAGTATCTGACTTCATACGAATTCTGGGAGAAATATCTGGAGCTTGACAAATATCAATAAAAAGGAGAGAAGAAAATGAAGTATGATTATCTGGTAGTCGGTTCGGGACTTTACGGAGCGGTTTTTGCATACGAGGCACACAAAAAAGGAAAGAAATGTCTGGTGATTGACAAACGCCCGCATATCGGCGGAAATATTTATTGTGAAAATATAGAAGGGATCAATGTGCATAAATATGGCGCGCATATTTTCCATACGTCGAATAAGCAGGTGTGGGACTACATCAATCAGTTCGCGGAATTTAATAATTATATCAATTCTCCGATCGCCATTTATAAAGATGAACTGTACAATATGCCGTTTAACATGAATACATTCAGCAAGATGTGGAATATCCGGACTCCGCAGGAGGCGAAAGAAAAGATCGCAGAACAAGTTGCAGCGACTGGAATCACGGAGCCGAAGAATCTGGAAGAGCAGGGACTTTCCCTTGTCGGTAAAGATGTGTTTGAAAAGCTGGTAAAAGGATATACAGAGAAGCAGTGGGGAAGAGACTGTAAAGATCTGCCGGCATTTATCATCAAGCGCCTGCCGGTTCGGTTTACGTATGATAATAATTACTTCAATGACAGATACCAGGGAATTCCGATCGGCGGCTACACGAAGATCATCGAGAAAATGCTGGACGGCATTGAAGTAATGACAGATACGGATTATTTTGAATTTATAAAAGAAAATGAAGGAATCGCGGACAAGATATTGTTCACCGGAATGATCGATGAGTACTTTGGATATCAGCTCGGCGCACTGCAGTATCGTTCCGTGCGTTTTGAGACAGAAGTCCTGGACTGCGACAATTACCAGGGAAATGCCGTGGTAAACTATACAGACCGGGAGGTTCCGTATACAAGAATTATCGAGCATAAGCATTTTGAGTTCGGAAAGCAGGAAAAGACGGTGATTTCCCGTGAATATTCCTCAGAGTGGAAAGTGGGGATGGAACCGTATTATCCGGTAAACGATGAAAAAAATAATAAGCTGTTTGAAGAATACAGAAAACTGGCCGAACAGGAAGAACATGTAATATTCGGTGGCCGGCTTGGTAATTATAAGTATTATGATATGGATAAAGTGATCGAAGCGGCGCTGGAGACAGTGGAAAAAGAACTTCATTAGTATCGCAGCCGGGGGCATTTGCCCCCGCCATCATAATAAGGCAGAGGATAAGAAGATGAGACAAAGTAAAGCTGGAAAACGCACACCGGTTGTATTATTGATTCTGATTTTATGTTTACAGACATTGTTTATGCTGCGGTATTGTAATATAAAATCAGGATATTTTGTGGATGAACTGTGGTCATACGGACTGGCAAACAGTTATTATCATGCACAGATCTGGGAAGACGGCGCTCTGGATACTACAGAGATCGATCCAAAAATGTTTGAAGATTATCTGGTTGTGAATGAGGGAGAAGAATTCACCTACGATTCTGTTATTTATAATCAGACACATGACAGTCATCCGCCGCTTTTTTATATCGTTTTGCATACGATCAGTTCTTTCTTTCCGGGGGAATTCAGTAAATGGTTCGGACTGCTCCCAAATCTTGTTTATTTTATTATATCGATTGTGTTCCTGTATAAAATAGCAGGATTATTTACAAAGGACAGACTTTTCCCGCTGGTTCCGGTACTGATGTATGGATTTAGTATTGCAGCAGTGAACTCGGTCACTTATATCAGGATGTATATGATGCTGACGATGTGGTGTCTGATGTTTGCGTATTTCCATCTGAAAACGGCCATAAAAGAACGGATGACATGGAAGGATCTTCTGCTGCTCGGGATATCTACTCTGGGAGGCGTGCTGACGCAGTATTATTTTGTGATTTTTGCATGCCCGTGGGTATTGCTTTATATTGTGTGGCTGTGGAAGAAAAAAGACGGGAAAGAATTTATAAAATATGCAGGAGCAGGAATCATAGGATGCGGTATCGCGGTTGCCTGCTATCCGGCTGCTGTCTTTAATGTGACCGGATCAAATGCGGGACACAGTGCATCTACATTTGCAAACCTCCGTGATTTTTCTGACTGGGGAGAAAATATATCGACGTTTCTTCAGCAGATCAGCAGCCAGATGTTCGGCAGTATGTTCTGGATCGTGATCGGATGCTGTATTCTTGCAGCTGCGTTATATGTAGTAACCCATGTGCTATGGAAAGTTTCACTGAAGCGTGCAGATGGAAACGAGATCTGCAGAATATCTGTGGAAACGAATACGCAAAAACAGATCTGGATATGGAAGATGAAGCGGGAACACATCGCGGCAGTGATGACCGGCTTAGCTACATTATTTTATTTTGTGATCGTTGCAAAGATTTCACCATGGCAGTCTGAACGCTATATGACCCCGATCCTTCCGCTGATCGTACTGCTGTTTTGCCTGTTTGCATACTGGGTATTCAAATTATGGGGAGTAAGAGGAAGAAAACGTTTTCTTACGATGGTTCTTGTGGTTGCCGTGATCGGAGGTCTGACATATTTTGGGGAAGACCCGGAGTATCTTTATGAAGATGCGGGCAGTCATATTGCTGTCAGCGAAGAATACAGTGATGTGTCCTGTGTTTATATTTACACAACATCTTATATTATGATCAATAATGCACTGGAGTTACAGAACTATGAACATCTGTATCAGATGTATTATGGCGATATAGCAGAGAAGATGAAAGCTGTTGCGATAAACGGATCGGAATTGATCGTTTACGCGGACGTGGTCATGGACAGAGAAGAAGATGAAGACGGGAACCGGGTACTCTTCCCGATATCGGAGTGCTTGAAGCAGGTGGAGGAAATCAGTGGTCTGCAAAATTCTGAATTGTTGTTTACAGATGAAAAAGTAGAGGTATACCGGTTATATAATGAATAAGATTGAAAGAAAGAATCGAGGCTGATATTTGGTCTCGATTCTTTCTGGGTAACATCTTTTTGAATCTTTTGTGATATAGGTTGTATTTTCCGGGAGAATTTGGTAATATACTATAGTATGTAATATTTTTGTAATAATTTATGATAGCAGAGAAATGATTCCTTTATGAACAGGGGAAAAGAGGTACTTTATGGCTGAGATGCATATTGCGTTTTCTCCGCCGGATATTACGGAGGATGAAATTGCAGAGGTTGTAGATACACTGAGGAGCGGCTGGATCACGACAGGGCCGAAGACGAAACAGTTTGAGAAAAACCTGGCGGAGTTTATCGGAACGAACCGTGTGGTATGTTTGAATTCGGCGACGGCATGTGCGGAGATGACGCTTCGCCTGCTGGGAGTCGGACCGGGAGACGAGGTGATCACGACGGCATATACCTATACAGCGACAGCGAGTGTTGCCGTGCATGTAGGTGCAGAGCTGGTGCTTGTGGATACGGCTCCGGGTTCTTATGAGATGGATTATGAGCAGCTTGCGGATGCGGTAACAGAGCGTACCAAGGTGATCATACCTGTTGATCTCGGCGGGATTATGTGTGATTATGATAAGATATTCCGGATTGTGGAGGAAAAAAGGTCTCTGTTCCATCCGTCCGGCACTTTGCAGGAAAGGATCGGAAGGGTGATCATTCTTGCAGACGGGGCGCATGCACTCGGGGCGCGCCGCGCGGGGAAGATGTGCGGACAGGTCGCTGATTTTACCAGCTTTTCGTTTCATGCGGTAAAGAATTTGACGACAGCGGAAGGAGGAGCGGTTACATGGCGCCCGATCTCCGGTGTAGACGATGAAGAGATTTATCGTCAGTATATGCTGCTGTCACTGCATGGACAGTCTAAGGATGCATTGGCAAAGACAAAACTGGGGGCATGGGAATATGACGTTACAGAGCCGAATTATAAATGCAATATGACAGATATCATGGCGTCGATCGGACTGGTTCAGCTGCGAAGATACCCAGCATTACTGAAGCGGAGAAGAGAGATGATTGAAACATATGACCGGGAACTGGAAGGAACGGGACTGATTCCGGCACGGCATTACGGATCGGATTTTACTTCCAGTGGTCATTTATATCTGACCCGTTTTCCGGGACGCAGCCGGGAAGCGTGTAATGAGATTATTACAAAGCTTGCAGAGCATGGTGTGGCGGCGAATGTACATTATAAACCCTTGCCGCTTTTAAGCGCTTATAGAAAGCTTGGATTTGATATAGCGGACTATCCGAATGCATATGATATGTATGAGAATGAGATCACACTTCCACTCCATACAAAATTAACGGATGAAGAACTGGTCTATGTGACAGATACGCTAAAAAAATGCATGTAATAAGGTAAAAAAATGAAAAAATGGGAAGAACTCCCATCGTTTATGAAAAACGATGAGGTGAAGGCATACTATGATATTTTAAAAAAGCATGAAGCGGAATTAAAAGCAAAACGTTTGATGGACATTATACTTTCCTTACTTCTGCTGGTCGTGCTGTCTCCGGTCATGTTAGCGGTCGCTATTGCGATCCGCCTGGATTCTCCCGGACCGGTGATTTTTAAACAGGTGCGGGTAACACAGTATGGCAGAAAGTTTTATATTCTGAAATTCCGGACAATGGTACAGGACGCTGAGAAAAAAGGAAATCAGGTCACAGTCAGCGGGGATGCAAGGCTGACTCGCGTGGGAAAAGTAATACGCGGCTGCAGGATCGATGAGTTCCCGCAGCTGATCAATGTACTGCGTGGAGAGATGTCTTTTGTCGGAACTCGTCCGGAAGTCGTAAAATATGTCAGAGCATATACGAAAGAGATGAGGGCGACGCTCCTTCTGCCTGCGGGGATCACATCCCGCGCAAGTATGTGCTATAAAGATGAAGGAAAAATGCTGGAAAAGGCAGAGGATGTAGACGCGATGTATATTCATCAGATCCTTCCGGAAAAAATGAGCTATAATCTGGAGGATCTGCGAAATTATAGTTTCCGTCAGGATATAAAAACAATATTTATGACAGTTTTTGCCGTGCTGCGGTAGCACACGGCAGACCGGAGGGGAAAGATGACAGTTACGCTGGGCGTAGTCGCCTATAACGAAGAAAAAAGTCTGCCGCGGCTTTTGAAGGACATTCAGGCGCAGGATTATCCGGCAGAGCAGATGGAAATCCTGCTGGTCGACAGTGGGTCGGACGATGGAACAAAAGCGGTGATGGACCAGTTTGCCGCAGATAATCCGCAGTATATCCGGGTTGTTGTTGCAGATAATCCGAAAAGAAAACAGGCTGCGGGATGGAACGTAGTGTTATCATTGTTTCAGGAGGATGTAGTTATCCGGATTGACGCACATGCGAGGATCCCGTCAGATTTTGTCCGGAAGAATATGGAATGCTTAGAAGACGGGGAATATGTTTCCGGAGGCCCGAGAATGAATCTTCCGGAAGAAGAAACCCCATGGCAGGAAATGTTGCTTGGCGTGGAGCAGTCGATGTTCGGAAGCGGAATCGCTGCATTCCGGGGGAAGAAACAGAAAGAGGAAAAACGCAAATATGTGAATTCGATGTTCCATGCTGCATACAGACGGGAAGTTTTTGAAAAAGCCGGTATGTTTGATGAACGGCTCGGACGGACAGAAGATAACGAGCTGCATTACCGGATACGGAAAAATGGTTTCCGGCTTTGCTATGATCCGTCTATCCGTTCCTGGCAGTATATAAGAAGCTCTCTTCCGGGAATGATGAAGCAGAAATATGAAAACGGATACTGGATCGCACTGACAACAAAAGTATGTCCACAGTGTCTGTCGTTGTATCATTTTGTTCCGTTTGCATTTGTAATGGCGGTGATCGGCTCTGCTGTTCTTGCTATACGGGGAAACAAGAAACCGGCCGGATTACTTGGCGGTGTTTATACAGGCGCTGCAGTTTTGATGTCAGCGTCGGCGGTAAAAGGCACAAAAAAACATTTATGCCAGTTATTTATGCCGCTTGTTTTTTTCCTGATGCATATGAGCTATGGGATTGGAAGTCTGATCGGTTTTTTGAAAGCACCATTCTGGAAAACTGAGGAAAGCGAAAAAACGGAGAAAAACAGTTGATTCTTTTGACAGAATAGAGTATATTTTAAACGTATATGCGAGATACGGACTTTTAAAGTGAGGTTTATTTATGTCGAACAGTAGAAAAAAAAGCAGAAACCGCGGAAGAAAAAAGGGAAACGTACTTACGCGTATGGCTGTGTGGAAAAAAATCCTTCTCTGCTCCATAGGAATTGTTCTTTGTCTGGTCGGTATGGCAGGCTGCTATGTTATGGCAAAGTGGGACCTGATGGATACGGAAGATATCCAGGCAGAGGATATCGTGATTAACGAAGAAGTAAAAAAGAATCTGGATTTAGGTGAAGGCTATACAAACATTGCGCTTTTTGGCGTAGATACGCGAGAAGGAGATCTGGAAGAGGGTACAAGATCAGACGCAATCATCGTAGCAAGTTTAAATAATAAGACAAAAGAAATCCGAATGGTATCTGTTTATCGGGATACACTGCTTGATCTGGGGGACGGATCAACATATGAAAAGTGCAATGCGGCATACAGCTATGGAGGACCGAAGCAGGCAATCAGCATGCTGAATATGAATCTTGATTTAGATATTCAGGATTATGTTACTGTCGACTTTGGCGCAATTGCAGATGTGATCGATCTTCTTGGCGGTATTGAACTGGATGTAACCGATGAAGAAGCGGAGGAAATGAATAATCATATTCTGGGAACCGGTCTTGAAGCAGGAAAAGAAGTTCATTATATGGAAGGAGGCGGGCATCTTCTGCTGGACGGCGTGCAGGCAACTACCTATGCAAGAGTACGTTCAACTGCAGGCGGAGATTTTACCAGGACAGAGAGACAGCGCATTGTAATTGAAAAGATCGTTGAAAAGGCTATGCAGACAGATCTTGCTACGCTGAATAAGATCATTGATCAGGTGTTCCCGCAGATTTCTACAAGTTTTACGTTGTCCGAGATACTGACGTATGCTACGGCGTATAAGGAATATACATTAGGGGAGAACACAGGTTTCCCATTTGAAGAGTTTCGGACAACAGATACATTATCCGGGAAGGGAGATGTTGTACTGGCAAGCACGCTGACGGAAAATGTATCGAAACTTCACGAGTTTTTGTTTGATACAAAGGACTACACACCGTCTTCAGCCGTTCAGACGATCAGCGATACCATCGAATATATGGCATCCACGATGTCGACATCGGGTGGTACATATACGGATGGGGATACGTCGTCCGGGCAGGATTACTTATATGACGATTCCTACACGCAGCAGGAAAACTGGAGCGGCGACAGTTACACAGACGGATACGAGGAAAACTGGACGGAAGACAGCTATACAGGCGGCTGGGAAGAAGACAACAGTTATACGGAAGATCCCGGAGATGCAGGGTATTATGAAGATCCGAGTGGCGGATATGTGGAAGACAGCTATACAGATAGCAGCACATATATAGATGAAGGCAACAGTTATTAAGATAGAAAGTTAAAAAACAGAGGAGAGAAGGGAACAAAATGAACAAAATAAAAAAATTAAGTGCAATCATGCTGTTTTGCTGTATGTTAGTTTCGAATTTGACAGTTACGGCCCTGGCTGCGGATGGAACCTTGATGTTTTCTGATCCGGAAACAAAAGCGGGAGAACGGGTTGGAGTAGATCTTGTTGTAAATGGCGGCGATGCAGCTCTGGGTGATGTTGAAGTGAACGTTCGTTATGATACTTCTATGCTGGAGTTTATTGAAGGTGAGAATGTTTCAGCAGGAGAAGACGGAATCCTGACCTATCGTGTTCAGGGAAGCGGGAATGAAACCGAATATCGGACTACATTATATTTTACAGCGCTGAAGGCAGGGGATACGACACTGTCTGTAGAGGGAAGTACCGCTTATTTGTATTCAGATGAGACACTTAACCTTACAGAAGGCAGCTCGGCAATTAAGATTGCAGAGGGTGAGAATGTGGCGCAGGAAACATCTGCATCGGATGCGGAGGATGTACCGGTAACAGTAGACGGGACTCAGTATACGCTGTCAGACCATTTTTCAGAGGCATTGATCCCGGAAGGGTATACGGAAACAACAGTAACTTATGGCGGAGCGGAGCGCAAGTTTGTCGTGAATGAAACGAATACCGTGTATCTTGGGTATCTGCTTGATGCATCCGGAAACGGAGCGTTCTTCCTCTATGACAGTGACAAAGCCTCATTTTCCCCATATGTGGAATATAAACTGTCTGATACAACGTCGATAGTTCTTTTAAATGATGATTCGGCGATTTCCCTGCCGGAGAGATATCAGGAAACGACTCTGACAATTAACGATGCTGTATTTCCTGTATGGCAGGATATGGAGCAGCAGACATATTATATTGTATATGCAGTCAATAACAATGGTACAAAGAGTCTGTACCAATATGATTCGGAAGAACAAACATATCAGCGGATCGAGATTCAGGCTGAGCAGGATGAGAATGAGACGGATAGTTCTTTATTAGGAACAATCCAGGGGGTTGTAGACCAGTTCTTCCCGATTGTATTTGCCGTAGTGGTTGCGGTTCTGATTCTTATGCTGGTTATTATCATTGTTGTAGCAGTGAAGCTGGTCCACTGTAATCAGGAATTAGATGAGCTGTATGGAGAAGATAAGGATAACGGAAACAGCAATCATACGGGAGGGACTTCCGGAAACAAGAAAGATAATCTGTTTATCGTACAGGATGACGATGATGATGATTATATGGAAGAAGATTATGAAGAGGAAGAGTCTTATCGGTCCGGCGGCAACGGATATGATGAGGCAGATGATGATGAAGATTATGACGATGGAGACTATGACGACGATGACGATGATGATGACGATGATAGTTTCGACATAGATTTCATTGATCTGTAAAACAAAAGACGGTTATGTGTAATGCATAACCGTTTCCTTTTTTAAATAAACAGGGAGGTTGGTTACGTTATGTGTGGAATTGTAGGCTATGTGGGAGACCGTCAGGCTGCACCGATCCTGCTGGACGGTCTGGAAAAACTGGAATATCGCGGGTATGATTCGGCAGGAATCGCAGTATATAACGGGAAAAATATCGAAATGAAGAAGGCAAAGGGCCGGTTGAAGGTGCTGCGTGAACTGACGCATGATGGAAGAACTCTTTCCGGGACGATCGGGATCGGGCATACCCGCTGGGCAACGCACGGCGAGCCGTCTGATGCGAATGCACACCCACATTTCAATAAGGATAAAAGTATTGTGGTTGTCCATAATGGGATTATCGAGAATTATCTGAAGTTAAAAAATAAGCTGATACGAAAAGGCTATCAGTTTATATCGGATACAGACACCGAAGTGGTTGCACATCTGCTGGACTATTACTACAACGGTAATCCGCTGCAGACGATCACAAAAGTGATGCATCGCATGGAGGGGTCATACGCACTGGGGATTCTGTTCAAAGACCATCCGGACGAATTGTATGCCGTGCGAAAGGATAGTCCGCTGATCGTAGGGCATGCAGAAGACGGCTGTATCATTGCATCCGACGTGCCCGCTGTCCTGAAATATACAAGGGACGTTTATTTCATAGAAAATGAAGAAATCGTCAGAATGACGAAGGAATCTATGGAATTTTTCAATGTAGACGAAGAGGCGATCGAGAAAACCCCGGTTCATATTGACTGGGATGTAGATGCCGCTGAAAAAGGCGGTTATGAACATTTTATGCTGAAAGAAATGTATGAGCAGCCGAAAGCGATTGCGGATACATTTTCTCCGCGCATCAAAGACGGCAAAATCGTCATCGAAGAGCTGGGGATGACGGACGACGAGATCAGGGCAGTACGAAAGATCATGATCGTAGCGTGTGGTTCTGCGTATCATGTCGGCATGACGAGCAAATATGTGTTGGAAGGCATGGCACGGATCCCGGTGGAAGTGGATCTGGCGTCGGAATTCCGTTACCGGGATCCACTGATTGAAGAGGGAACTCTTGTAATCGTGATCAGCCAGTCCGGTGAAACGGCGGATTCCCTGGCTGCCCTGCGTGAGGCTCAGGCACGGGGCGCCCGTGTTCTCGGAATTGTCAATGTAGTAGGAAGCTCCATTGCGCGCGAAGCGGACAATGTCATGTATACATGGGCAGGACCGGAGATCGCTGTTGCAACGACCAAGGCATATTCCTGCCAGCTCATTGCCATGGATCTTCTGGCAATGAAATTTGCAAGAACACGGGGGACGATCACGGATCAGGAATTACAGGGATATATCGAAGATATGAAACGGCTTCCGGATCAGGTGGAACTTTTGCTGAATCATAAGAATCGTGTTCAGAAGTTCGCGAACCGTTATCTGGCGGCGCGGGATGTGTTTTTTATCGGGCGTGGGATTGATTATGCGATTTCATTAGAAGGATCGCTGAAGCTGAAAGAAATCTCCTATATCCATTCCGAGGCATATGCGGCGGGGGAACTGAAGCATGGTACAATTTCTCTGATCGAGGATGGCACGCTGGTTGTAGCGGTTCTGACGCAGCCGGATTTGTACAAAAAGATCATCAGCAATATGGTCGAGGTACGGACCCGGGGCGCCTTTGTACTTGCCGTAACGAATGAAGGAAATGACGAAGTGGAGCGGGCGGCAGATTATGTGATCTACATTCCGCAGACCAATAAATATTTTACCAATTCACTGGCGATCATTCCGCTTCAGCTGTTTGGATATTATATTTCCGTCGGGAAAGGCTGCGATGTGGATAAGCCAAGAAACCTCGCAAAGTCTGTAACGGTAGAATAAATAAAAAAACAATATTTTTTTATCAATAAGACACAGATTCATCACAAAGGGCGATTATGATAACAGATGTAAAACATAAGAAGAGAGGGATTCGTTATGGAAAATCAATATAACTATTATAATCCGGATGGTTATCAGCACTCAGACTATAACCACCGCCCAGATGATATGAATCATAACAAAGGAAAGAAAGGAAAAATTCCGAAAGTATTTACGACGATCGGACTTGCGGTTCTGTTCGGTCTGATTGCAGGAGGCGTATTCCTTGCAACGAGCGCTGCCGGAGGAAAACTACTTGGTCTGGATTTTGGATCAGAGAAGAAGGAGACACAATCGGTTTCCTCTAACACGACAACTCTGTCAAAATCTTCCAGCGTAGTAACTTCGGATGTGTCGGGGATCGTAGAAAATGTGATGCCATCGATCGTTTCCATCACAAACCTGAGCGTACAGGAAGTACAAAACTTCTGGGGGATGACGCAACAGATGGAAAGCACCAGCGCCGGAACCGGTATTATCATATCCCAGACAGACGATGAGCTTCTGATCGTGACGAATAATCATGTTGTCGAGGGAAGCGAAACGCTGACAGTTACGTTTGACGATGAGACAAGTGTGGAGGCAAATATTAAGGGAACCGATTCCGAAACTGATCTGGCAGTGATTGCAGTTCCGCTGGACAGTATTTCTTCTGATACGATGGACGCGATCGCGATCGCAACGCTCGGCGATTCTACTAAACTGAAAGTAGGAGAACCCGCAATCGCAATCGGAAACGCGCTTGGCTATGGTCAGTCCGTTACCACTGGAGTGATCAGCGCACTTGGCCGTGAGGCAACAACGACAGATACAGCTACAGGCGAGACAACATCGACCGGCGTGAAGCTGATCCAGACGGATGCGGCGATCAATCCGGGAAACAGCGGGGGCGCACTGGTAAATGTCAATGGGGAAGTGATCGGGATCAATTCATCCAAGATCGCAGGTGACACGGTAGAAGGAATGGGGTACGCGATCCCGATCAGTGATGTGTCTGATATCATTGATGAACTGATGAATCAGGAGACCAAGCAGAAGGTCGCGGAAGGCCGGCAGGGATACATCGGGATCAAAGGATACGATGTGGCAAGTGAAAGTTCCGAGCGTTACAACATCCCGGCAGGCGTCTATGTTGATGAAGTGGTAGATGGCGGCGGCGCGCAGGCGGCGGGGATCACAAAAGGAAATGTGATCACGGCTCTGAACGGCACGACGGTGGACAGTATGGAGGCTCTGCAGAGAGAACTTCAGTATTATGAGATCGGCGAGACTGTAAAAGTTACAATCCAGATTCCGGAAAATAATGGAGAATGGACGGAGAAAGACGTAGATGTGACGTTGGGTAAGAAAGCAGAGTAGAAAATATGGAGATAAAAAACGGGAGACCTATGAGTGAAGGTCTTCCGTTTTTTTGTCATAGAAGGCTCCGAAATGCGGTCTGAATATTGACAAAAATATTCGGGGGGGGGTATAATGGTATTTGTAATATTTTGCCAATATAGAAGAGGAGGAGATATTTGTGGCTCATATAGGGAAAAAGGTTATCGCGTTTCTTCTCACGCTGTCACTTGTGTGTATACCGATACCTGCTTATGCAGAGGAACCTGTGACAGATACAGGAGTGGTTTCCGCAGACAGCAGTAATGCAGTAGGGGACGAAAACGGACAGAATATGTCTGCTTCTGATGCAGAAAATTCAGATGATCCGGCAGAAGAAACGGATAAAGACTCAGAAGAGAGTGAAGGATCGGAGCAGGAGACTGGTGAGATCTCGGAGGAAGAAGACACTGCGGATACCGCCGAAGCGGACGTCACGGTTTCTACGGAAGAAGATGGAACAGATTCCGGAACGGGTACAGAGGGAGAAAAACAGCCAGATGAATCCGGAAATACCACGGAGTCAACTCCCGAAACAGAAGATGAAACTGCTGCACAGGCTGCGGAGGAAACACAGGAATCAACATATACCCTCAGATACAATGGACATATACAGAATATTGGCTGGCAGAAGGAAAAATCCGAAGGGCAGATCGGAACAACCGGACAGTCGCTGCGTATGGAAGCTTTTACGATCCATGTTATGGAGCAGACGGCAGACGGGAAGGAAAAGAAACTCTCAGGAGCAATCCAGTACCGTGCGCATGTACAGAATATCGGCTGGCAGAACTGGGTATCAGACGGCGGAACAGCCGGGACAACCGGACAGAAGAAGCAGATTGAGGCAGTACAGATCCGGCTGACCGGGAGTCTTCAGGAAAAGTACGACATATATTATTGGGCGCATTGTGCGGATTACGGTAATCTTGGCTGGGCGAAGAACGGTGAGACGGCAGGGACAACAGGATTGGGAAAATCTCTTCAGGCGCTTACAATCGTGCTTGTGAAAAAGGGAAGTGCAAACGCTCCGGCACAATCAGCAAGAAGCTATTATGAGCCGACGGACAAGGGATGCGTTACATATCAGTCACACGTGCAGGATATCGGCTGGCAGGATTCTGCTGCAGATGGAGCAAAAAGCGGGACTACAGGTCAGTCGAAGCGCATGGAGGCGCTTCGGATCTATCTGGCAAATCCGAAGGACGCGAATGGAAAAGAGATCGCGGGTTCTATCGAATATCGTGCGCATGTGCAGGATATCGGCTGGCAGAACTGGGTATCGGAAGGAAAAACTGCAGGAACGACCGGACAGAGTAAACGCCTTGAGGCGGTGCAGATCCGGTTGACCGGAGAACTGGCAAAGCAGTATGATGTATATTATCGTGTCCACAGCGCCAATATCGGAGACCTTGGCTGGGCAAAAAACGGAGAGACGGCAGGTTCGATCGAATACAGAAAAGCTGTTGAGTCTGTTTATATCAAAGTTGTGAAAAAAGGCAGTCAGGATGCTCCCACGCAGAGCGGCAGAACCTATCTGGATGCAGCGAATATCGGAAAACTATCTAATACGGTATCTGTAAGCGGGAAGGGTTGGCAGAGTGCGGTCGGAAACAAGCAGACCGCCGGGACGACCGGACAGAGCAGACAGATTGAAGCACTGAAATTAAGCATAGACACGAGCGCCGCGAATGCCTACAGCGGAGGAATCCAGTATAAAGCTCATATCCAGGATACCGGCTGGTCAGGCATGGCGTCAAATGGAAATGTTGTAGGAAATTCCGGAAGCGGAAAACGGATCGAGGCAGTCCAGATTTCGCTGACCGGGGAACTGGCGAAGTACTGTGATGTGTATTATCGTGCACATGTTCAGGATTATGGCTGGCTTGGCTGGGCGATGAACGGACAGTCGGCAGGAACGACAGACTGTTCCTACAGAATGGAAGCACTTCAGGTAACTATTGTCCCGAAATGGTCAGAAGCACCAGGCAGTACAAGCGGCGCTTTTAAGAATACACGGGCAAAGGTCCGCTATGAGAATGCAATCAATACGATTCTTAACAGTGCGGGACGAGATCTTTCTGCCTGTTACTGGTGGGTTGTAAATAATTTGAGCTACCAGACGCTTCCGATTCCGATGAGTCCTCCGGCGGGATACAGCAGAGAAGAAGGATACGCGATCTACGGGGTGGAGAACCGGAGAGGAAACTGTTACTGCTATGCCGCGGCATTTGCAGGGGCAGCACGCGCACTGGGGTATGACGCAACATATGTGGAAGGCCAGGTGACGGCTGCCAGAGGCGGCTATACGCCGCACGGCTGGGTTGTGATCCGAATGAACGGAGGCTCCTATATCTGCGATCCGGAAGCACAAAGAGAGATTGGAAGATATACATTTTATATGCAGCCGATTTCGAACACAGTTTTAAGCTACATACAGTAAGTGGAGAGAATGACACATGGTTTTTAGTTCAATGACATTTTTATGTGTATTTCTGCCGGTCGTGCTGTTACTTTATTATGCAGTAAGATCTGTTCGCGCCAAAAACGGATTGCTGATCGTGGCGAGTCTTGTGTTTTATGCATATGGGGAACCGATTTATATTCTGCTGATGCTTTTCAGCATTTTTCTGAACTATTTACTTGGGAGAATGCTGACTCAAAGAAAGCCGTCACAGAAGAAATGGATACTAACGATTGCGGTAGTTGTAAATATCGGACTCTTGTTCGTATTTAAATACAGCAGCCTGTTTCTTGGAACATTCAATCAAATAACCGGACTGGATGTTCCGATACCGGGTTTTGAACTCCCGGTTGGAATTTCATTTTATACGTTTCAGGCACTTTCTTATGTGATTGATGTGTACCGTGGAGATGTAGAAGCAGAGCATAACTTTTTTCATGTTATGCTCTACATTTCTTTTTTTCCACAGTTGATTGCAGGACCGATCGTAAAATATCATGATATTCATGAACAGATTCGGTGCCGCAGAGCAGATCCGGATGAAATTGCAGAGGGGGTCCGTCGTTTTATTATCGGATTATCGAAAAAAGTTTTGATTTCAAATACGATGGCATCTGTGGCGGATACTTTTTTTTCTGTGCAGACCGGCGAACTGAATGTGCTTTCTGCGTGGACTGCTGCCGCGGCTTACTTATTTCAGATTTATTTTGACTTCAGCGGATACAGCGATATGGCGATCGGACTGGGACACATGTTTGGATTTTCCTTTCGGGAAAACTTCAACTATCCTTATATTGCAGATTCTATACAGGATTTCTGGCGCAGATGGCATATTTCATTATCGACGTGGTTTAAGGAATATTTATACATTCCGCTTGGCGGGAACCGAAAGGGAAAACATCGCACAATCTTAAATAAATGGATCGTTTTTTGCGCCACCGGCCTGTGGCACGGAGCAAACTGGACTTTTTTGATCTGGGGGATGTGGCATGGAATGTGGATCACGCTTGAGACGGTGATTCCGGTAAAAAGGTTTCCGAAATGGATTCGCCATATTTATACGATAGTAATCGTAACAGTCGGATTTGTGATCTTCCGTGCGGATACATTGACGCAAGGAGTTCAGATCATTGCCCGCATGTTTTCCGGATGGGAATTCTCTTCTGTGCAGATGAACCTATGGATGACACAGATGGATCCGCTCTGCATCATTACGTTAATCGTATCAGTGATCGGAAGTACACCGTGGCTGAAGAAAATTTTGACAGTGGCAGGGGAAAATGAAAAATCTGTCAGAGTCTGCGAAACAGCAGGATATGCGGTAAGTATCGGATTATTATTTTTGTGTATGCTGAGTTTATCCGGCGGCGGATATAACCCATTTATTTACTTCAGGTTTTAGGAGGAACAGATGAGGAAAAAAAGTATTATTTATATTGTACTGATCTGGGTCATTTTGTTTCTTCCGTTTGGCGGGATGTGTTTCTGGGCAACGAATGAGACTACGGAAAACACAGAACTTGCAAAAATGCCGGATCTGTGGGAAGAGGAAGGTCCGAATGCCAATTATCTGACAGAGTTGGGAGAATATTTTGAAGATCATTATGCATTTCGGAATTGTCTCGTTACGGTGAACGCAGAGATCCGCGGGAATTTGTTCGGTAAAAGTCCGACAGACCAGGTTGTTACAGGAACAGATGGGTGGCTGTATTATGGCGGAACAATAGCGGATTACCAGGGAAGGAACCTGTATACGGAACGAGAATTGTTCGCGATGATCCACAATTTATCATTGATCCGGGATTATGCGGAAGCAAACGGAAGCAAATTCCTGCTTACGATCGCACCGAATAAAAATAGTTTGTATGATGAAAACATGCCATATTATTATCAACCGGGATCTGTAAGAAATATTGCGATGCTGACGGAGCGAATGGAGGAGAACAATATTCCATATGTAGATCTGTATCCGTTATTTGAGGAAACAGATGAAGTATTATATTACGAACGGGACTCCCACTGGAATGACAAGGGTGCTGTTCTGGCATACAATGCATTGCTGGATGCTATGGGAAAAGAGCATGAGACCTATTTGAACATCCCATATACAGTAGAAAAAAATCATATGGGAGATATTGATGAAATGCTTTATCCTCTTACAGCGGAAAAGGAGGAGAATTATATTTATGACAAAGAGTGGAAATTTTCCTATCAGAATGATGTGACAGATAATATGGATGACTGGATTGAGACAGTACAGCCGGAAAAGGAAGGATGTCTGCTTATGTTCAGAGATTCTTTTGGAGAAAGTCTGCTGCCATATATGGCAGAGGAATTTTCCGAAGCATATTTCTCACGGTTAACACCTTATAATCTGACACAGATCGAACAGATGCACCCGGATTATTTGGTCATTGAACGAGTAGAACGTGAACTTTCGGACTTTATTGAAAAGGCGCCGGTTATGGAACCGCTTCAGGTGGAAAAAGAAATCTGCGCCCCGGCTGCAGATACAGAATCTACGGTGGAGGTCAGTAAAGAAGGATCTTATCTTATGATACAAGGTACGATCGATCCGGATTATCTTGAAGATGATACGGAAATATATGTATCCATTCGAGACAGCCAATTATCGGAAACAAAAATATATCCGGTGTTTTATATTTTGTCAGGGGATGAGGCTGACGGGTATCAGATATATCTGAAAGGGATGTCCGTACCGACCGGGAATCTTCATATTAATGTGAGCGTTCAAAATGATGGAAAGGAGATGATCGTGGCGCAGAAAGATATTGTCTGGGAGTGACAAAGAGTGATTGTCTGTATTGATGAAACTGATTGAAACAGCACAGAAATGTGCAGAATGTAGGAGGAACTTATTTTGAAAAAGAAACTGATGATATTGTTGCTTGCCGGCTGTGTTGCGACTGCCGCATTGGGGTGCAGCAAGAACGAAGAAAAGGAAACAGAAACAAAGGAAACGGAAGAACAGAAAATAGAATATCTTGTGATCGGAAACGAATCTGAAGATGCTTATGACGTGCTGATCACGAATAATACAGGAAAAGACATTCAGGAGATATCGGTAAAATCGAATTCCCAGAATGAATATCCTGCGAATATGATGAAATCTGGAGATGTATGGAAGGACAAAGAAACAGCGGAACTGTTCTATACACCGGAGAAATCATCTGATGCGGGACAAACGGATGATGAAACAGATGCGGCTGATAAAGCAGAAGAAGGTACGGATGGAACAGCATCTGCAGAGAACAACTCCGGTCTTGCTGATGCGGTGATCAACGAAACCTATAGTGTGAAAATTATTTTTTCTGACACTACGGAAATGGAACTGAGTTCATTCGGGTTTGACGATATAGAGGAAGCAGAGCTGTGTCTGGAAGATGAAGTATGCTTTGTAACATATACGAGTAAAGATTCCGGCGATAAGGTATCTACGAAAGAGCAGGAACTCGGGGTGAAGGCGCAGCGGGATGCTCAGGCACAGGCAGAAGCAGATGCAAAAGCTGCAGCAGAAGCACAGGCTGCAGCAGAGGCACAGGCCGCGGCAGAGGCAGAGCAAAATGCGGCAGACAATTCCGGCTATTATGATAGCGGATCATATGATGATGGAAGCAATTATGAAGAATATAATTATGGAGAGAGCTATGATACCGGAGAGAACTATGATGCCGGAGGCAGCTCCTATGACGGAGGATATGATAACGGCGGAACAGAGACTGCTCCGGAACAGAGCTCAGAAGGATGCCTTGGCGATGTAATTATTAACTGACCGAAATGAAAAAAGTATCCTGTGAAATCCGAATCGTTTACAGTGTTTGGATCATTACAGGATACTTTTCTTATATTCTTGTCTTTGTATGGCAGGAAATCTATCTGCAAAGTTTATTCAACGTAAGCGGTTGTTTCTCCGATAAGATGCGATTCCCCGTTATCGTCTGTGATATATACGTTAATAAAATAGGTGCCTTGTTTGTAGTCAAAATTAGGAACATCTATGACGCCGAAGCAGGTACCATCTTCCTGTAAGTTAAGGGGAACCCACTGCAGATCGCTTTGATCCTCATTGGTCCAGACTGCCGCACTCATAGACTGTATGTCAGACTGCTCTATATTTTGAAAATCAGATGCAATCAAGGGAATTTCACCTGTATTGTAGTCGTATGCACCGGCGGTGACTGCCGCAGATGGGAGTCGTCCTTCCCGTGCGACCAGAGCATCTGTGTCCTGGATGTCTGATAATTCTTCCATTAATTTTGATTTTTTATTCATCTGTAATGCCACAGTATCAACACCGTAAAGCTCTGTTAATGTCGGTGTTGTGGAGAACAAATTCGTTCCAAGTCCGAGACGGTCACCGGAAATTGTAACACCAAGGCTTGCCAGCGTAGTCGGAAATGCATCGAATGTTGTATAATCCCGTCGTGAAGATGACTGCGCGTCTACAGCCGAATTAATGTAGGCCGTATATACTTTGCGGGTATAGTCCTCGTCGATTTCGGAACAAAAATCACTGTCCATTGTCGGATGATCTCCGGAAATCACAATGGTTGTGTTCTCATAAAAACTTTGCTGCTGAATCCAGTTCACAAATTCGGCCACCTGACTGCTGGAACATGCGATTACGTTAGCGTATTGATTATCACCGTATGTGTCTGGACAAGCCTCGCATACATAACCATCTTCAAAATGAGTATCTACGGTCAGCAGGGTGAAGTTAAAAGGCTCTTCCTGCCCGGCGAGTTCCAGCAGCGAATCTTTTGCAAAATCAAACAGCTTCTCATCTTCGTATCCCCACCATACATAATAATCCTCAGGGATCAGACCGTTGTCAGCGGCATAGTAATAATCCTGAATATCATAATTGCCATGCTCTGTAAAGTAAAGTTTACGCCCGGCAAATGCGGCGTCAGATCCGATCATAAGCCGTTGATTGTATCCTTCCTGCGCTAGAATGTCTCCAAGAGTAACGGTACTTCCAAAAAAAGATTCCTGGGTGTCCATATCAAGACCGTGGATGGAAATATTAAGCGGAAGTCCGGAAGTCTGAGCGAACATTCCGCCGATCGTCCAGGTAGTACCGGGGAGGGAACTGCCGCCGTTTAGCAGGCCGGAATCATCTCCGCTGCCTGAGAAATCCTCGTTTTCCTGTGCCAGCGCTGTTAATTCCGGAATATAATTGTCCTCAAATGCACCGCCGTTATCTGTATCTGCATAAGTAGACTCCATAGATTCCAGAAAAATATAGATCAGATTCCGTTTCTGCTCCGGGAAAGTAATCTCAATGTCCCTCGGATCAGCATAATTATCATCAATAAATGTGGAGTATTCGCCCTGATCTTCCATATAAGTGCCGACATCAAGATGATCCCATGTATATTTGACGGATAAAGCGGATGCAAGGAGCGGAACGACAATGCCCAGTGCCATAACAGAATAATAGATTTTATTCTGGCGGCGGAATCCGACAAACAGCAGAATCATTGTAATAAAAATAATGATGGCAGGAACTGCGCTTGTATTAGCCCATTCTATGATCATATCACTGTTAGTACCTTCCAGCGGAGCGGTTATCGTGTATACCAGTTCATCCATGGACAGATGCGGCCAGGTATCAAACATCCACTTGATGCTGAGACAGAGAAGTGTTCCGAGCGCACTCAATAAAACGGCAAGGACAGTTCCTATGCCGCGTAAAATTTTTGACAGTATGTGACAGCTTTTTTTCATGAAATATCACCGTATCCTTTTATTCTTTTGCATATATGCAAAGTATTATAATCCTTAATTTGAAAGATTTCAATATGTTAAATGCAGGTAAAATATAAAATCTTAAGAAAAAAATAAGAAAATATAATTTGTTGAAATTTAACAGATAATAGAGTAGAATGAAATGCGTGTGTATGATACATGGGGAGTCATTTGGCACCGAGGGGAAAAGTTGCTTTTGACTCAATATTTTTAAGAATGACAGCAGGGAAACATAAAGAATGAAAAGGGGTTATACAATTTCGGCATTTTTGATCGGCATTTGTGCTATACTTGTCCTGAATCCGCTGAAAGTTCAGGCGGAAATAGCGTCGGAGAATGCCTTTGAGGGAGCTATTTGGGAGAAAATAATCGAAACAGATATCGGGTCTTCATCGGGAACTGTCCAGTCAATCTGTGCAACGGAAAACTATATTATCTGCATGGAAAATGCTGCAGAGGATGCGTCAACGCCGGATGTAATTAAGGCATATTATCGAAATGATACAGATGAAGATGGAAATCCTGTAGAACAGTACTCTCTTGCGAAGCAGGTATCGGATACTTGTTATGAGCACTGCAACGGGATGGCATATAATCCGAATACGGGGGAAATTGCAGTCGCCTTGTATACGAATTATATTGGTGAGAACCGAGGATGTATCTATTTGATGGATGCAGAAACATTGGCATATAAAAGTAAGGTGAAGATATCAGACGACTATAATATTCTGGGAATCGATTATGATGAGGAAAATGACCGGTATGTGATCCAGACGGACGCAGAAGGAGGGTACAGTTTTAAGATTCTGGACAGCCAGTTTCAGATTGTGGAAGATTTGGGTAATTATGACGGAACGGCAAAAGGAAGCAATTTTCAGGATCTGTGCGTGAGTGGAGATTATATCATAAACTGTCCGCTGACAATAGACTTGGGAATCGGCGATTATATTAACATGTATTCGATTTCGGAAAAGAGACTGGTGTCTGACGCACAGATGAATTTTAATTTTGAAAATGTTGCTGTAGATGAGCCGGAGGGAATCTGTGAATTGGAACCCGGGGTATTTGTCGTGGCAGTTACAGTAGTATACAGTGACGGACGAAGAACAGGCTGTGTCTACAAGACGATGGTCCCGTATGATTTTTCTGCGGATGAACTTTCAACCCAAAAGGCTCCGGAAGAACAGGCAGTGGAAGAACAAACTGCAGAGAACCCGAATGCCGGAACTCAGGAGAAGGCAGTAGAAGATATAGACACGGAAGAAAAGAAAACACAAGAGAATGTGCAAACAAATGGAAATAAGGTGTTTATTGTGGTGGTATTGTTTGCATTTGGCGGTGTGTCTTTGATACTCTATATGCGTGTCCTGCAGGTTCGTCGAGAAAGAAAACGACGATTAGAGCGTGCAAGAAGGGAACGCCAGAGAATACGTCGTGAGACAGAAGAAATCACATGAGATGTAAGAATACAGGGAAGGAATCCGAAAACAGAAGTTCGAATAAACGGATTCCCGCCCTGTGCGTTATTGAAACTGTTCGGGTGGTTCAGATCAGATGGAAAGCACGTAAGCTGTTTTTATCATTTCTGCCGGACATCAAATTCCGGATTGATCGCGTAAAAATTCTTGCTGTCCAGATGTTCCTGCACGATTCGAAGACTTTCACCGAATCTCTGGTAGTGCACGATTTCCCGCTGCCGCAGAAAACGGATCGGATCGCACACTTCAGGATCATCTACAAGGCGCAGAATGTTGTCATAAGTTGTGCGCGCTTTCTGTTCTGGTGCGACCTCGTAAGAACAACATAGCCGGAAAACCTTGAAAACACGCTGTTTTGTGTAGGACAAGCTTTTTCCTGCTACGGTTGCATAAGAGCAAAAACATAGAAAAATGAAGATGAAACAAACTATCCTGCATAGTTCCAATGGTTTCAACAACTAAGACGTTCAGAAATGAGCGTCTATTTTTTTACCCAAAATGAAAGGAGAATCAAAAAATATGAAAAAGTTTATAAGACGATTGCTTACAGGTGTACTCACCCTTGCGACCGTATTTACTACCTTACCTGTTACACAGGTTCATGCTGCCGATTCCGTCTATACCCATTCTGACGGAAAAACAGGTACGGTCATTAAGGAAACAGACAGTGGAGAACAAGAGTCTGTTTTTGAGGAAGGCTGGATGAAAGCAGACGGGGAAACTGCTTATTGTATTCAATTAGGTGTGTCGTTCCAATCCGGCTATAAAACACGTAAGGACGCAACCGAGCGATTGAGCGAATCACAGATTACCGATATTGCATTGAACCTTGAATACGTCAAAAATTATACAAAAGGCAGATTTTCTGACGAACAGGCGTATTTATTACAGCAATGTACCGTATGGCGTAGATTGAGTGTTCATTTAGGTTGGGGATTTGGAAATACACACGTTGCCTATGATGAAATCTCTAAAAGCGTGCAGGACATAATCTACGAGAACGCAAAGGCTTTCGCTAAAGAAAATAAAGACCGCTACGACTGCTACGGTTATATCTACACTGGTGAGGGGCAGGATTTAGGACAGTTCTATGCAAAGTTAGCTGTTGGGAATGGCAAGATTCAGAAATCTTCCAGTAATGCCACAGTTACAGACGGGAACGACTGCTATTCTCTCTCTGGTGCGACTTATGGTGTCTATTCTGATAAAGGCTGCACGAAGTCTGTTGCCACACTTACGACAAATGCCAGTGGAAATACTGACACTGTGGAATTAAGAGCCGCAGCATACTATGTGAAAGAAACGAAAGCTCCAAAAGGATTCCAGTTAGATAAGAACGTCTATACTATGACGGTCAAAGTTGGTGAAACTTCCACATTGAAAGTCAGCGATACACCAAAAGTCACAGACACTTTGGTTGAGCTTTTCAAGATTGATATGGAAACTTCCAAAGCTACGCCACAGGGTAACGCTTCTTTGGAGGGTGCGGAGTTTGTCTGGAAGTATTATGATAGTTACTACACAAAAGACAATCTTCCATCAGAACCGACACGCACATGGACGACAAAGACAATCGCTGAAAAAGACAGCAATAATGAAGTCCACTATATCACAAGATTAGCCGATTCCTACAAGGTATCGGGTGACAACTTCTATACACAGAATGGTACTATCTGCTTGCCACTTGGCACTATCACCGTGGAAGAAAAGGCAGCACCAAACGGTTACTTATTGGAGGGTGCTTATATGCAGGCTAACAGAAGTTCAGAACAGATAAAAGGCGTGTATGTTGCACAAATTACAGAAGATGGCGAGCTTGCAGCGTTAAGCGGCAGCAACCAGTATTCCGTATCAGACAAGGTTATCCGTGGCGGTGCCAAAATCCAGAAACGTGACCTTGAAACAAAAGATACAAAAGCACAAGGCGGTGCGACTTTGAAAGATACTGCCTTTGAAATCATTTCCTTAAATGATAATGCTGTCTTGGTAGATGGCAAGCTGTACAGCAAAAATGAAGTCGTCAAAACAATCCATACAGGTGTTGACGGTATCGCTACCACTGCCACTGATACATTACCATACGGAAAATACCGTATCGAAGAAAGCAACGCCCCAGAGGGATATTTGACGGACGGTGCAAAACCGATTGAATTTGACATTGTGAATGACGGTGAAATCGTAGATTTAACTGACGAAGCAAACTCTGTCTACAATCAGATTAAGCGTGGTGATTTGGAGGGCGTGAAAATCGGTGGCGGTACTCACAAGCGACTTGCGAATGTTCCCTTTAGGATCACAAGCAAGACGACTGGTGAGAGCCATATCATTGTGACAGATAAAAACGGTCAGTTTTCTACCGCTGCTGACTGGGTATCTCATAAGCAAAACACAAATGTTGGTAAAACCAGTGAGGACGGTATTTGGTTCGGTACTTCCACACCAGACGACAGCAAAGGTGCTTTACTTTATGATACTTACACAATCGAAGAATTACGCTGTGATTCTAACAAAGGAATGACACTGATTCCTGCTTTTGATGTAGTAGTTTCAAGAAATAAGACAGTCATTGACTTAGGTACTTTGACAGATGATTACGAACCAGAAATCTCTATCCATACGACTGCCACAGATAAGGTGACAGGTGAAAAATCAATCGTTGCCGGAAAGAACGTGACTATCGTTGATACGGTGACTTTGGACGGTTTGAAGAAAGGCACAAAATATCAGTTAAAAGGCTGGCAGATGGTGAAGTCTGAAAACGCACAGCTTTTGATTGACGGTGAACCTGTAGAAAGTGACTATACCTTTACTGCAAAAGATTCCAGCATGGAAGTCCAGATTGCCTTTACATTCAATGCCAGTGAGCTTGCAGGAAAAGACCTAGTAACATTCGAGGAATTATACGATTTATCCAATTCAGACGAGCCTACAAAGGTAGCAGAACATAAAGACATTGAGGACGAGGGGCAAACGGTGACGATTACGGAACGTATCATCACTATGCACACAACCGCTACTGATAAGGCAACAGGTGAAAAGACGATTGAATCAGACGACAAAGTAACTATCGTTGATACAGTCACTTTAGATGGTCTTGAAAAAGGCGTGAAATATACTCTTAAAGGTTGGGAAATGGTGAAGTCTGAAAATGCAGAACTTCTGATAAATGGTAAACGTGTGGAAAATGACCTTACCTTTACTGCCGAGGATTCTAAAATGGAAGTTCAGATTGAGTTTACGTTCAATGTTTCTTCTCTTGGCGGCAAAGAGCTTGTTACTTTTGAAGAATTATATGACGTAACCAATCCAGACGAGCCTATCAAGGTGGCAGAACATAAGGACATCAAGGACGAGGGGCAGACTGTGACGGTCAAAGAAAAACCAGAATCCCCTACCACACCAGAAGAACCTAGCACACCAACAAAGACAAGTGATTCACCAAAAACAGGTGACAATACGTCATTTGTCGCATTATTCGCCATGATGGGAATTTCTGCTGTTGGTCTTATCTTTGCCGGATATAAGAGATTCCGCAGAGTAAAGAAATCTGACTGATACGGGAGGTAACAGCTTATGAAAGCAACGCCCCGTTCACCGCCCATCATAAAAAATCAGTCTGTAACTGGTACTATATAACAAATCAATCAAAATCAAAAAGAAAAGAGGTAAATAATTTATGGAATTAAAACACGTTATCCCAAACATGGAAAAGACATTCGGGAATTTGGAGTTTGCAGGTGAGAATAAGGTGGAACAGCGTAGGATCAACGGACGTATGACGGTCGTTTCCCGTAGCTTCAACCTTTATTCGGACGTACAGAGGGCAGATGATATTATTG
>CATXUX010000018.1 GCA_958402795.1 uncultured Lachnospiraceae bacterium
GGAAGTCCGGCAGGTCTCCCTGATGACGCCCAAGGGAGTTCTGTTATATCTGGACGTGGAGCGGATCACAAGAGGGCAGGATTATGTGAGCTGCGCGATCCGCAAAGACAGCGGCGACGATCCGGATGTGACGAATGGGGTTTATGTCTATGCGCGTGTGGAACGGACCTGCGGCAGGGAACTGACACTGGACGGCGGCGAAGGCGTCGGCAGAGTGACAAAAAAAGGACTGGAACAAAAGATCGGAGAGGCGGCGATCAATAAGGTTCCCCGGCAGATGATCCTGGAAGCGGTGCAGGAGCAGCGCAGCCGGTTTGGTTTTGAAAACGGACTGGCTATCACAATTTCGATCCCGGAAGGAAAGGAACTGGCGGCAAAGACGTTTAATCCGCGGCTTGGGATTGAAGGGGGAATCTCGGTACTCGGAACAAGCGGAATTGTAGAGCCGATGAGCGAGAAGGCACTGACAGAAACGATTTATCTGGAAATGAAGATGCTCAAAGAGAATGGAACTGATTACTGTTATGTAACTCCGGGCAATTACGGAATGGATTTCCTGCGGGAAGAACTGGGGTATGAGGGAAAACTGGCGGTAAAATGCAGCAATTATATCGGGGAAGTCATTGACGACGCGGTTCAACTTGAGATGAGAGGAATCTTGCTGGTCGGACATATCGGAAAGCTCGTGAAGGTGGCGGCAGGCGTAATGAACACACATTCCCGGCAGGCGGACTGCCGGATGGAGGTGCTTGCATCACATGCGGCGATGGCAGGGGCGAAGAGCCAGACAGTGCGAGAATTGATGGCATGTACGACGACGGCAGAAGCATTGGATATTTTAAAGAAAGAAGGACTGCAAAAACCTGTGATGGAAAGCGTGACCAGAAGGATTGAATTTTATCTGCAGCAGCGAGCGGGAGAACGGCTGAAAACCGGAGCTGTTATGTTCTCGCTGGAAGACGGGATACTGGGAGAAACATCCCGGGCGGAAGAACTGCTTGGGGAGATCCGAAGCCGGTATCAAGAAACCTGATAAGAAAAGGAGATAGAAATATGCAGGGCATTTTTTATGGGATCGGTGTGGGACCGGGAGATCCGGAACTGCTGACACTGAAAGCACTCAGACTGATCGGCGCGTGTGAAGTTCTGGCTGTGGCAGTGTCGGACGCTGCACTTACAGAGCCGCTATATGACCGGAGACAGGATACCGGAAATGAAAAATTCCTTGAGACGTGTACGGCGTATCAGATCGTTCGCGCGGCGCTGCCGGAGGTGGAAGACAAGGAAATTCTATATCTTCCGATGCCGATGATCCGTGATCAGGACAGGCTTAAGGAGATTCATGATATCTGTGCCAAAAAAGCGGCGGAGGTGTTGGATGGCGGAAAGAATATTGCCTGCATCACGCTTGGCGATCCGACGGTGTATTCTACCAGCCTTTATATCCATAAACGTCTGAAAGCAATGGAATATGAAACGAGACTGATTCCCGGCGTGCCTTCATTTTGCGCGGCGGCAGCAAGGCTGGATACCGGACTGGCGGAGAACCGGGAGGAGCTGCATATATTTCCGGCATCTTACGGGGTGGAACAAAGTCTGGAACTTCCCGGAACCAAGGTATTGATGAAGGCAGGAAAACAGATGCCTTTGGTGAAAAAAATGATCGCTGACAGAGATCTGGAAGTACAGATGGTAGAAAACTGCGGGATGGAGCAGGAACGGATATACCAAAGCGCAGAGGAAATTCCGGACACTGCGGGATATTATTCGCTGCTCATTGTGAAAAGCCGAAAAGGAGAGGAGTAAGTATGGTTACATTTGTCGGAGCAGGACCGGGAGCAGAGGACCTGATCACGGTAAGAGGACAGCAGTATCTTAAGGAGGCGGATATCATTGTTTATGCCGGTTCCCTTGTGAACCCAAAGCTCCTGGAGAACAGAAAAGAAGGCTGTAAGGTATATAACAGTGCAGAAATGACGCTGGAGGAGGTACTGAAGGTCCTGATTGAAGGAGATCGCGCGGGAAAAGCGGTTGTCCGGCTGCATACGGGCGATCCCTGCCTTTACGGCGCGATCCGTGAGCAGATGGATGCCTTAGAACAAGAAGGGATTACTTATGAGATTTGTCCGGGGGTCAGTTCCTTCAGTGGAGCGGCGTCAGCGCTGCAGGCAGAATATACACTTCCCGGCGTCTCCCAATCCGTGGTGATCACCCGGATGGCGGGAAGAACGCCGGTTCCGGAGCGGGAATCCATCCGTGCATTTGCCGCACATCACGCAACGATGGTGATTTTTTTGAGCGCAGGAATGACAGGAGAGGTACAACAAGAACTTCTGGAGGGCGGTTATGAGCCGGACACACCGGCCGCGATCGTGTACAAAGCGACATGGCCCGAAGAGCAGGTGTTTCGCTGTACTGTGGAAACACTTGCAGACACGGCGGCTCAGCATGGAATCCGGAAAACGGCGCTGATCGTTGTGGGAAATATTCTGGAAGGAGAGTATCATCGTTCTGAGCTGTATAATCCCGATTTCTCGACAGAATTTCGGCAGGCAAGGACCACGGAGACCGGGAAATGATACGAGAAAGGCAGACAGAATAGAGGTGGCATGGATGAAAAAAGTATATGTGATCGGACTTGGCCCGGGCGGCGGAGAACAAATGACCATGGAAGCAAAGAGCGCGCTGGATCGTTGTTCAGTTGTTGTCGGTTATCCGGTGTATCTGGATCTGATCCGGAGGGATTATCCGGAGAAACAGTATCTTAGCACTCCCATGCGTCAGGAAGAAAAACGGTGCCGGATGGCGCTTGAGGAGGCACAAAAAGAGAAGACGGTCGGAATGGTCTGCAGCGGAGACGCCGGAGTATATGGCATGGCAGGTCTGATGCTGGAACTGGGAGAAGAATTTTCCGATGTGGATATTGAAATCGTCCCGGGCGTTACTGCCGCAACCGGCGGGGCGGCAGTTCTCGGAGCGCCGCTCATGCACGATTTTGCAGTCATCAGCTTAAGCGACCTGATGACGCCGTGGGAGAAGATTGAAACTCGCCTGCGTGCAGCGGCGATGGCAGATTTTGTAGTCTGCCTGTACAATCCGTCCAGCAGGAAACGGCGGGATTATCTGAAAAAAGCGTGCAGGATTCTGGGAGAATTCAAGTCGCCTGCGACGGTTTGCGGTCTGGTTCGCAATATCGGACGGGAGGAAGAATCAAAGCAGATTTTGACACTGGCGGAGCTGGAGGAGACAGAAGTGGATATGTTCACGACTGTATTTGTCGGAAACGAACAGACACGGGTTTTGAACGGGAGAATGGTGACACCGAGAGGGTATGGGGTTGCATAATTTGCAAAAAAGATATATAGTAATTAACGAAAAAACGCAGATTTTGCGGTAAACCAGTACAGGAGCGGGAGAATGAAAAAGAGACGACAGGTTTATCTGGTGGGAATCGGAATGGGAGGTCCGCAGTCGCTCACAGCGGAGGCAGAGGATATTCTGCAAAAATGCGACTGCATCATCGGAGCAGAGAGGATGCTGGAAGCGGCGGGGGGATTTGAAAAGACCAAATATGCGTGTTATGATTCGCAGCAGATTCGGTTCTGGCTGGGGGAACATCCGGAATACGAAACTGCTGCGGTTGTATTGTCCGGAGATCCCGGCTTTTACAGTGGTGCGAAGAAGCTGGAGACAGAACTGCAAAGGGAAGCAGAGTATGAAGTTCACATCATTCCGGGAATTTCCTCTGTTGTATATCTTGCGGCACGTCTGCATACTTCCTGGGAAGATGCAAAGTTAGTGAGCGCTCACGGCAGGGTACAGAATTATATCCAGACGATCGCATATACGAAAAAAACGTTCCTGCTGACGGGAGGCAGGAAAACCGCGGAAGAAATTTGTCAGAGGGTCAGGGAATACGGACTGGCTGATGTGGAATTTTTCATCGGGCAGAGGCTCTCCTATCCGGATGAGAAAATAGTAGTCCGCAGGGGATCGGAACTGGTTCCGGAAGATCTGGACGGATTATGTACGGTGATGGTGGATAATCCGTGCCCTTTGCAGTGGAAATACCGGTCGATTCCGGATGAAGAATGGATACGGGGAAATGTGCCTGTGACAAAGGCAGAAGTGCGAGAGGTGAGTCTGGGAAAATTAGGACTGACAGAAGACGCTGTACTCTATGATATCGGTGCGGGAACCGGTTCCGTGGCAGTGGAAGCTGCACTGCGCTCGGAGAAGATCCGGGTTTATGCAATAGAGAAGAACCCGGAGGGAATTGCGCTGATCGGGCACAACCGGAGAAAATTTTGTACGGATCTGGTTATTCCGGTAAAGGGAACGGCTCCGGAGGCGTTGAAACGTCTGGAAGCGCCGACGCATGTGTTTATCGGCGGCAGCGGCGGTCATCTGACAGAAATCCTTCGCTGTGTGCGTGAGAAAAATCCACATGTCCGGATTGTCATCAATGCGCTTACACTGGAAACAGTGGGAAAGGTGACGGAGGCGATGGAAGAAGGACTGCTTGATCAGCCGGAAATCATCCAGATATCGGTGGCGAAAGCGCGACTTCTTGGAAAATATCACCTGATGACGGGTCAGAATCCTGTTTATATTGTTACGGATGCGGGAAACAGGATCAATGAGAATAAGATGACCAATGAGCGAAGTATGACGGATGAGTAAAGTATGACCGATGAAGGCAGTATGGATAAAGGAGAGAAATTATGCGGATTCCAAGAGTGATGATTGCGGCAGGCGCCAGCGGCAGCGGAAAAACAACGATCACCTGTGCACTTCTGGAAGCGCTGCGACAGCGGGGAATGCATGTATCGGCGTGCAAATGCGGACCGGATTACATTGATCCGTTGTTTCACAGGGAAGTACTGGAGGTCCCTTCGGAAAATCTGGATTTGTTTTTTTGCGATCAGGAGGAACTGACAGATCTGTTCCTGCGTCATGGAAAAGAAGCGGATCTGGTGGTGACGGAAGGCGTCATGGGTTACTACGATGGTCTTTCCATGGATTCGGACGAGGGAAGCAGCTATGCTGTGGCGTCAGCTCTCGGAATGCCGGTCGTTCTTGTCGTACCATGCCGGGGGATGGCACTGTCGGTTGTTCCGGTTATTCTTGGTATGCTGGAATTTCGGCAGGACAGCATGATCCGAGGGATTCTTCTGAACCGGATTTCAGAGAAATTATTTCCCAGAATGAAGGCGATGGTCGAGAAAGAGCTGCACAGGCGGGGATATGACATTCCTGTGGTCGGGTATGTGCCGGAGAATGAGGCGTTTCATCTGGAAAGCCGACATCTGGGACTGGTTTTACCCGACGAGACAGACCGTCTTAGAGAACGGCTGGAGGCAGCGGGAAGGATCCTTGGGAATACGGTAGATCTGGAGCAGATTCGAAGGATCGCAGAGCAGGCTTCAGATTTGAATCCGGTCAAAAGAACGGCAGGGACAAAACAGATCAGGAATCGTGCAGAGCCGGTTCGGATCGGGATCGCGCGGGATCAGGCGTTCTGCTTTTATTATGAAGAGAATCTCCGGCTGCTGCGTCAGGCAGGGTGCGAACTGATTCCGTTTTCGCCGATGCAGGATAAAACGCTTCCGCCGGATCTGGACGGCATGATCCTCGGAGGCGGATATCCGGAAGTATTTGCGGAAGTATTGTCAAAGAACAGCTCCATGCGGAAAGCGGTTCGCGCACAGATTGCGGATGGAATGCCCTGCCTTGCGGAATGCGGTGGGTTTCTATATTTACATGAACTGCTGGAAGGAGAAGACGGGAAGAGTTATCCGATGGCGGGCGTGATTTGCGGCAGAGCGTTTCGAACGGGAAGGCTGGGCAGATTCGGATATGTTCGTGTGCAGGCACAGCAGGACGGGGCATATCTGAAATCCGGGGAGAGCATACGCGGACACGAGTTTCATTACTGGGACAGTCCGGCAAACGGAGCAGACTGTCTGGCAGTAAAACCCGGAGGAACACGCAGCTGGAACTGTGTCCATATGAAAGAAAATCTGTTTGCGGGGTTCCCGCACCTATATTTTGCGTCGAATCCGGAATTTGTAAACCGGTTCGTGCTAAGATGCAGAATGCGAAGCATGCGCATACCGACAGAGCAGTTGTAAATGGTAACAGAATGTGAAGAGTACGCATGCTGACGGGGGACTGTAAATGGTGTCAGGAGAAGAGGATAAACGAGGAAAAAAGCATGACGATAGAAGACTTGAGAAATACGATTAAACCAGCCGATGAAAATTGTATGGAGCAGGCGAGAAACCGGTGGATGACGGTTGCGAAGCCGTTGTTCAGCCTTGGAAAACTGGAAGAGGCAGTCATCCGCATGGCGGGCATGAAGCGCACGGCAGAGTATACGCTGGATCAAAAAGGACTTGTCGTGATGTGCGCGGATAACGGAGTGGTGGAGGAAGGCGTCACCCAGACCGGGCAGGAAGTGACGGCGGTGGTTGCGGCTAATTTTACAAAACCGGACGCAGTGAGCACTTCGATCATGGCGGAGACGGCGGGCGTTGACGTTTTTCCGGTAGACATCGGTATGGCAGTGGATGTGCCCTCTGTGACCAGAGCCGGTCAGAAAGTGGCTTATGGGACGAAGAATTTTGCAAAAGAACCGGCAATGACGCGGGACGAGGTGTGGAGCGCCATTTCTGTCGGGATTGAGCAGGTGCGGCATCTGAAAGCGCAGGGATATCAAATTCTTGGAACCGGAGAAATGGGAATCGGAAATACGACTTCCAGCAGCGCGGTATGTGCAGTCCTGCTTGGCAGAGAAGTAGAAGAGGTGACGGGAAAAGGCGCCGGACTGACGGCGGAGGGACTGACGCAGAAGATCCGGGTGATCCGCGAGGCAATCCATCTGCATCAGCCGGACGCGGAGGATGTGGTTGACGTCCTTTCGAAAGTAGGAGGACTGGACATTGCCGGACTGACCGGGGTTTATCTTGGCGGGGCGCTGTACCATGTGCCGGTCGTGCTGGACGGATTTATCTCATCTACAGCAGCACTGTGCGCAGCGCGGCTGGTTCCGGCGGCGCGGGACTATATGCTGCCGTCTCATGTTTCAAAAGAACCTGCGGGGCAGATGGTTCTGGATGCACTGGAGTTATCTCCGCTTCTGACCTGTGATATGAGTCTGGGAGAGGGAAGCGGTGCAGTCGCAGTGATGCCGCTTCTGGAAATGGGACTGCAGGTCTACCGGAAAATGAGTACGTTTGAGGAAATCCAGATTCAGAGCTATGAGGTACTGGATTAGAACAGAAGCAGGACAAGACGCAGTGTCAGAATGAAAAGGAAGTCAAAGAGCCGGATGAGAAAAACGGTACGGTCAGATCCGGAAAGGAGGGAGAAACGCCGGATGAATACGATACGGTCTTTATTGCAATCGATGGTGATCGCATTTTCGATGTATTCCAAACTGCCTATGCCAAGAGTGGAATGGAATGAAAAAAATATGAAGCATGCAATGTGTTTTTTTCCGCTGGTTGGCGCTGTCGCAGGAATCTGTGTCTGGCTTGCCGGGACGTTCTTCCTTGATACTTCTGTCGGAAAAACGTTCGGAATAGTCTTTTTTTCGGCGGTCATGACACTTCTTCCGCTTGGAATCACAGGAGGAATCCATATGGATGGTTTCCTGGATACGGTCGATGCGCTTAGTTCCTGGGGAGACCGGGAGAAAAAGCTGGAGATTCTGAAAGACTCTCATAGCGGAGCCTTTGCTGTGATCGGAATGGGCACGTATCTTCTTTGGAATGCTGCATTATGGAGCGAGATGCGTATAGAAAATCTTCCGGTCGTGTGCTGCGGGTATGTGCTGTCCCGGTCATTCAGTGGTTATTCGGTGGCAGCGTTTCCTCCGGCGAGAGAGGGCGGACTGGTACGGACATTTCATGACGGGGCGGACCAAAGACGGACGAAGGCCGTAATGGTCGTCTGGATGGTTTTTTCTATTGCCGGAATGATAGCATGCAATGTAATAATCGGCGGAATAACGGCTGCTTGTGCCGCAGTCGTGTTTCTATATTACCGGAGACTGTGCAGAGTAAAGTTCGGGGGGATCACAGGAGATCTGGCGGGATATTTCCTTCAGGTGTGTGAGCTTGTCATGCTGACGGCAGTTGTGCTGGCAGGACATTTCCTATAAAAAAATGATTGAAACAGATCAGGTGGAAAAAATCCGGAAGAAATACAAAGGTGATGAATTGCAAAGGGACAGCGAACAGCAGAAAGGCGAAAAGGATGGAAGTTTACTTGATCAGGCATCTGATGACGCAGGGAAATGTGGAAAAACGGTATATCGGGACAACGGATGAGCCACTTATTTTGATACCGGAGCAGGAGGAACTGGTTCGCAGAATGCGGGAGAAATTGAAAACAGCTTCTGTCGACACCGTCGTGTCGAGTCCGATGAAGCGGTGCGTACAGACGGCAGAGATCTATTTCCCCGGGCAGGAACCTGTCATTCAGGAAAAACTGCGGGAGAGTGATTTTGGCCTTTTTGAAAATAAAAATTATGAGGAGCTAAAGGATGAGCCGGAGTACCAAAAATGGCTGGATTCCGGGGGAACGATTCCGTTTCCCGGCGGGGAATCTCACGAAGCATTTCTGAAACGGTGCAGAGAAGGATTTCTGGAAAATATGGAGCAGCTCCGGCAGGACGGCGCAGACAGCGTGGCATTTGTGATACACGGCGGCACGGTGATGGCTGTGCTGTCCGGATATTCGGAAAGGGAATCTTCTTTTTATGACTGGATGATTCCAAACGGCACGGGATATCAGGCGGTCTGGGATGAAACAGACCGGATACTCCGTAAGATTGAAAAAATGGAAAGATAACAGAAAAAAGATAGTCAGAAAAGGGAGCGAGAAAGGCGGTGATCCGGGAATGTGGACTGTTCTGGCATGTCTGACAGGATTTATACTGGACTTTATTTTCGGTGATCCGGTATGGCTCTATCATCCGGTCAGGCTGATGGGGGCGTGTATTACGGCTCTGGAGAAAGCGGTGCGGAAAATCTGCGGGGAATCCCCGGGAAAACTGCTCATCGGCGGGGGCATTCTCTGGTGTATCGTACTGGTGGCATTTACGATGATTCCGGCGCTGTTTCTGCGGCTTGTAAAAAAGGTACATCCGTTTCCGGCATTTATCCTGGAAGCATTTTGGTGTTATCAGATTCTTGCGGCAAAGTCCCTTCGCACAGAAAGTATGAAAGTATACAGACAGTTGGAGCGTGGAAATCTTGCGGGTGCGAGGCAGGCGGTTTCTATGATCGTGGGAAGAGACACAGACCGTCTGGACGCAGAGGGCGTGGCAAAAGCGGCGGTAGAAACAGTGGCGGAAAATACGTCGGACGGCGTGACAGCGCCGTTATTTTATATGATGATCGGCGGCGCGCCGCTTGGTTTTGCATATAAGGCTGTCAATACGATGGATTCTATGTTAGGATATAAAGAAGAAACATATCTGTACATTGGCAGGATGGCGGCAAAAATGGATGATGTGGTAAACTATATCCCGGCTCGCTTATCGGCGCTTTTGATGCTGGCGGCGTCGTGGATTCTTAGGATGGACTGGAAAAATGCGTGGCATATTTTTCGGCGGGACCGTTATAAACACAGCAGTCCCAATTCGGCGCAGACGGAATCGGTGTGTGCGGGTGCACTGGATGTCCGGCTTGCAGGGGATGCCTGGTATTTTGGAAAACGATATCAGAAAGAATATATCGGCGATTCGCTCCGTCCTGTGGAGGCAGAGGATATCCGGCGGGCAAACCGGCTGATGTATGTGACGTCTGTACTGGCGCTTGTCCTGTTTAGTCTGGCAAGAGTCATATTTTTGAGAATTGTAACATGAAAGGAAAACAGGATGGAATATGGACATGGCGGGGACTGGTATACGTATCAGGGAATCCTCGATTTTTCAGCAAATATCAATCCGCTCGGAACCCCGGAGGAGGTGCGGGAGGCCGCCGTACTGGCGCTGGAGCGTATGGACCGCTATCCGGACAGCCGCTGCAGGAAACTGACGCGGGAGTTATCCGGATATCTTGGCGTCGGACAGGAAAAGATTTTGTTCGGAAACGGGGCGGCAGACCTCATCTACACGCTCGTATTTGCGGAAAAACCAAAAAGAGCCGTAGTGGCAGTGCCGACATTTACAGAATATGCGCAGGCACTAAAGGCTGTGGATTGCGAGATCGTGTCCTACCATTTGCAAAAGGCAGGACAATTCGCACTTGAGGAGGATTATCTGGACCTGCTGACGGAGGATACCGACATGATTTTTCTCTGTTCGCCCAACAATCCAACCGGACAGACCATCCCAAAAGAATTACTGAAACAGATTTTAAAGCGTTGTGTCCGTTATCACATCCGCATGGTGGTGGACGAATGCTTTTATGATTTCCTGGAGAAACCGGATTCTGCGACCATGCAGCCGTTTGTCTGCGCGCCGGGGTATCCGCAGCTTGTGATTGTCCGGGCATTTACAAAGCTCTACGCGATGCCGGAACTGCGGCTGGGGTATCTGCTTTGTTCAGACACACGGCTTCTGGAGCGGATGCAGCAGGCACGCCAGCCATGGAGTGTATCGCAGGCGGCGCAGGAGGCAGGAATCGCGGCGCTTCAGGTGGAACGAAAACAGGGATGGTCCGCGCGGACACGGGAATATGTGATGGCAGAGCGGGAAAGAATGGAAACGGAATTCCATCGGCTTGGTATCGTATTCTGGCCTTCCGAAGTAAATTATCTGCTGTTGTGGAGCGAAATGGATTTGCTTCAACTGCTGCTGGCACGGGGAATCCTGATTCGGGACTGTGCAAATTATGAGGGGCTGGAAAAGGGGTATTACCGCATTGCAGTGCGCACGAAAGAGGAAAATATGCGGCTGCTGGCGGAACTGGAGAATATCAGATGCCGATAACAGGGAAAGGAAAACAGACGGATGGCAAAATCAATTATGATACAGGGGACGATGTCCAATGCAGGGAAGAGCATTCTGGCAGGGGGACTCTGCCGGATATTCGTACAGGACGGATACCGGACGGCGCCGTTTAAGTCACAGAATATGGCATTGAACTCCTACATTACAGACGAAGGACTTGAGATGGGGCGTGCCCAGGTGATGCAGGCGGAGGCGGCGAAGATCCGTCCGTCGGTAAAGATGAATCCGATCCTGCTCAAACCGTCCAGCGACACAGGTTCGCAGGTGATCGTAAACGGTGAAGTGCTCTGCCAGATGTCCGCCGCAGAATATTACAGGCACAAAACGGATTATATTCCGGCAATCCTGGACGCGTATCAATCTCTGTCCGACGGGTATGATATGATTGTGATCGAAGGGGCGGGCAGTCCCGCGGAGATCAATCTGAAAGAAAATGATATCGTGAATATGGGACTGGCAAAGATGGTAGATGCACCGGTTCTTCTGGTGGGGGATATCGACCGGGGCGGGGTATTCGCCCAGATCGTTGGCACGATCGAGCTTTTGGAGCCGGAAGAGCGTGACCGGATCGCCGGAATCGTAATCAATAAGTTCCGGGGAGACAAGAAGATCCTGGAACCCGGTCTGAAAATGCTGGAGGAAAAGACCGAAAAACCGGTGTTTGGCGTGATCCCGTATTTCCATTTGGATATCGATGAGGAAGATAGTCTTTCAGAGCGCCTGGACGGGACAAAGAAAGCGGCGCTTCTGGACATTGCGGTCATCCGTTTTCCACGTCTGTCGAACTATACCGATCTGATGGCGCTGGAATGTATGGATGAGGTTTCGGTACGTTATGTGAGTACGCCGGGAGAACTTGGCGAGCCGGATGCCGTGATTCTTCCGGGCAGTAAGAATACGGTGGAAGATCTGCTCTGGATGAGACAGAATGGTCTTGAGGCAAAGATACAGCGTCATGCAGAGCATGGAAAGCTGGTATTCGGCATTTGCGGCGGCTATCAGATGCTGGGGGAGGAACTGATCGGGAGAGAAGTGCCGGACGAGGCGGAAGCGCCGGATAGGGAAACAAATCATGGCGCAGGCACAGTTTCTTCTGAATCTGTCCGGGGAATGGGTCTGCTTCCGGTGCGCACGATATTTCGAAAAGAAAAGACCCGGACAAGAGTGCGGGGAAGATTTTCCGGCGCATCCGGCCTTCTGGCAGGATTGAATGGGACAGCGCTGGAAGGATATGAGATCCATATGGGAGATACGGAGTATACCGCAGACGGCGCGCCGCTTTTGCTGCTGGAAAGTGAGCTGGACGACGGATCGGACGGCAGTGCGCCCAAACCAGACGGCGCGGCCCGCGGAAGTGTTTATGGATGTTACGTTCACGGGGTGTTCGACCATCCGGAGGTGTCCGGGGAAGTGGTGCGCGCACTGCTTTTACAGAAAGGTATGGACGCGGATCAGGTGCATGCGCCGGATATGCACAGCTATAAAGAGGAGCAGTATGATAAGCTCGCAGATATCATCCGGGAAAATTTGGATATGAAAGCGATATACCAGCTGATGGGATGCGGTAACGGGCGATTGGCGGAATGTAACGACTGTGGTCAGTGAACGGCTGACGGTTGGAGATAGAGAAGACAGAAAAAAGAAGTTCTGTGGAGAGAATGAAAATGGGAGATGTAGTTCGGATCGGCAGCCGGGCAAGCCGCCTTGCGGTTATACAGGCAGAGATCATAAGTGATGGTATCAAAAAGAAATATCCGGAGATACGGACAGAAATTGTGCCGATGAAGACGTCCGGCGACCGAATCCAGAACCGGAGCCTGACAGAGATCGGCGGGAAAGGCTTGTTCGTGCAGGAACTGGAGCATGCGCTCCTGGAAGGGCGGATCGATATCGCCGTACACAGCCTGAAAGATGTGCCGATGGAGGCGAATCCGGCGCTTCCGATCGTAGCGTATGGCAGACGGGAAGATCCGAGGGATGTACTGATCTATAAGCCGGGGAAAAGTGAATTTCCGAAAACGGGCATTGTGGGAACGTCCAGCAGCAGGCGGACACTCCAGATGCAGATGCTTTATCCGGGATGCCGGTTTCGTCCGATCCGGGGAAATGTACAGACGCGTCTGCAAAAGCTGGAGAAAGAGGAGTATGACGGCACGATCCTGGCGGCTGCGGGACTTCGCCGTCTTGGAGTGGAAACGGCTGCCGGACGATACTTTACCGTGGAAGAAATGATCCCGGCGGCGGGACAGGGAATCCTGGCGGTGCAGGGACGGCGGGAGGATCCCATGCCGTGGCTGGATGCGGTGAAAAATACAGAAAGTGAATATGCGGCGTGCGCCGAGCGGCAGTTTGTGCGTGTGCTGGAGGGCGGCTGCACCTCTCCGACGGCGGCCTATGCGTCAATATGCGGAACAGAGATCCGGCTGCTCGGTCTGTATCAGGATCCGAAAACCAGAGAGGTGCGGACCGGTTATCTGACCGGCAATGTGGAACGGGCCAGACAGCTCGGTGAACGGCTGGCAAAGCAGATGAAAGACAGCTTGTGATGATTGGAAAAGGAGTGTGTTCAGACATGGGAAAAGTATATCTGGCAGGGGCGGGCCCCGGTGACGCGGGACTTCTGACCGTGCGGGCACGGGAACTGATGGAGACGGCGGATGTGGTCGTGTACGACGCACTGGTGAGTGTGGAGATACTCTGTCAGATCCCTGCAGAGAAAGAACTGATCTATGTGGGCAAACGTTCCGGGCATCATTCCGCGCCGCAGGAAGAGATCAACCGGATCTTGCTGAGGGAAGCGCGCGCAGGAAAGCAGGTACTCCGGTTAAAAGGCGGTGATCCGTTTGTGTTCGGACGCGGCGGGGAGGAAGTAGAGGCGCTTGTAAAGGCGAAAATCCCTTTTGAAGTAGTTCCGGGCGTTACATCGGCTGCCGCCGTGCCGGCCTATGCAGGAATCCCTGTGACGCACCGGGACTATGCATCGTCTTTTCATGTGATCACGGGACACCCGCGCGGCGATGGAAGTCTGCAGATCGATTACCCGTCTCTTGTGCAGATGGACGGCACCCTTGTCTTTCTGATGGGTGTTTCTTCCATGGATGAAATCTGCCGGGGACTGCTGGGGGCAGGAATGTGCCCGGACATGCCTGCGGCTGTCCTGGAGAACGGAACCACCGCCGGACAGCGGCAGGTGGTGTCAGATGTGGCGCATCTGGCGGAAGAGGCGAAACAGGCAGATATTCATCCTCCGGCGATCTTTCTCGTCGGAAAGGTCTGTGCGGTGGCGGATACATTTTCATGGGCCGGGAAGCGAAGGCTTGCCGGGAGACAGTTTCTGGTTACACGTCCCGGGCAGCAATGCAGCCGCCTGGCGGGCAGGCTCCGAAGTTACGGCGCGCATGTGTTAGAAGTTCCGGCAATCCGGACGAAGCCGATCATACCGAATCCAAAACTGTCTGCCGCGCTGGAATCCTTTGCCACAGACTGTGAGGAAAGCTGGCTTGTATTTACCAGTCCCGCCGGGGTACGTATTTTCTTTGAACAGCTTGCAGATCTTCCGTTGGATCTGCGGATCTTGTTCCGGAGAAAAGCGGAGGTGAGGATCGCGGCAATCGGAAGCGCTACGGCGGGGGAACTGCGCACCCATGGATGGAAAGCAGACCTGGTCCCGGAGCGGTTTGACGCGGAAAGTCTCGGAAAAGAGCTTGCCGGGTGTGCGTCTCCGGAGAGTGAGATTCTGATCCTCCGTGCAAAAAACGGTTCGAAGGATCTGCTGCCGCCGCTTACCGCACGGGGACTGCATGTGCAGGATGTTGCGGTTTATGAGACAGAGACCAGGCGGCATGAAAATCTCCGGGGAAAGATCCGGGAGGAATTTGACAAGGGTGCGGTGGATGCCGTTGTATTTACGAGTCGCTCGACCGTACACGGATTCGCAGAGATGATGGGAAAGGACTTTACATACCGGAGTGTGACGGCGGTGTGTATCGGAGAACAGACAGCGGACGAGGCGAAAAAATATGGAATGCCCGTGAGGATCGCCGCCCAGGCGTCCATGGATGCCATCGAAGAGCGGATCCTGGAGATATGGGGACAACAAACGGGGGAAGAAATACAGAGCAAATATCCGGAGGAAGCAGAATGCTGAGATATACAGGAAAGCGGGTGCTGATTGGAATCGTATCGCTGTATGTGCTTGTGACGGCGTCATTTTTTCTCGTCCGTCAGATTCCGGGGAGTCCGTTTGAGACGGGAAATGTTTCAGAGCAGGTTCAGGAGGAAATGGAGCGGCAGTATGGACTGGATCAGCCGCTATCAGAACAGTATGGGATCTATCTGAGAAATCTGCTGCATGGAGATCTTGGAATCTCTTATCGGAATCCGGGCGTTTCCGTGACGGAAATCATCCGGCGTGCATGGCCCGTTACATTTCGCATCGGGATCCTTGCGGTATTGACGGCTCTGCTTGGCGGAACACTGCTTGGCATCTGGCAGGCATCCGCGAAAAAGAAAGGGATCAGATATGGAATCCTGTTCGGTACGGTTCTGGGGAATGGGATTCCCAATTTTGTCCTTGCGCTCGTGCTTGCGTTCCTTTTCGGGATCAAGTGGAATGTGCTGCCGATCGTAGGACTGGACAACTGGCAGAGTTATATTCTGCCGGTGCTGTCGCTGGCGGTCTGCCCGATGGCTGCAGTGACGAGGATCACCTGCAATGCCTTTGGGGAAGAATTGTCGCAGGACTATGTGGTGCTGGCGAGGGCAAAAGGATTAAAACCATGCAGGATCGCCGTGACGCATGTACTTCGTAACGCGTGGATTCCGGTACTGAATTATGTGGGGCCTGCGTCGGCATTTTTGCTGACCGGGAGCTTTGCGGTGGAAAGTATTTTCACCATCCCCGGACTGGGACGGGAATTTGTCTATTCCATAGGAAACCGGGACTATACGCTGATCCTTGGCCTGACTGTATTTATGGGCGCAGTCGTGATCGGGATCAATCTGCTGACAGATCTGCTCTGCGCGCTGCTGAATCCGGAAATCCGCAGAGGGTACGTGCAGGGAGGTGAAGGACTGTGAGGAATAAGATAGTCGGAAATAAAATGATAACGGCCGGATGCGTGATTCTGTGCCTGCTGACGGTGTTTGCCGTTTTTGTCCCGGCTTTTTCCGGGCAGTCTTATTCGGATCAGAATGCGGCGATGCAAAATCTTGGAAGTTCTCCCGAACACTGGCTTGGGACAGATAAGTTCGGCAGGGATATTTTTACCCGGATCTGGTACGCGATGCGGATCAGCCTTCTGACCGGACTCGGAAGCGCTGCGATCTGTGGTGCATTTGGGACTCTTTACGGAGCGGTTTCCGGTTACACAGGCGGACGTCTGGACATGTTTCTGATGCGGGTGGCGGATGTGATCGATGCGATTCCATCGCTATTATATATTATCCTGATCCGTCTCGCTTTCGGGGGAAATGTGTGCTGCGTGTTGTCCGGCATCTGTATTTCCGGCTGGATCGAGCCGGCCAGACTGGTGCGTGGGGAGGTACTGCGTCTGAAGCAGAAGACCTTTTGTCCGGCGTCCAGACTGGCAGGAGCCGGAGATGGAAGGATCCTGTGGAAACATATTCTGCCGAACGCTGCAGGACCGCTGATCGTGAATCTGACTTTTTTTGCTCCGAAAGCAATCCTGACAGAAGCATTTTTAAGTTTTCTCGGCGTGGGAATATCAGCGCCGGCAGCCAGCCTCGGTACGTTGATTCAGGAGGCGCGTTCCCAGATGCGGATCTATCCGTCCCAGATGCTGTATCCGGTTCTGGCGCTCTGCCTGCTGACGGTGTCTTTCCACTTGATCGGAACCGGTCTGGAAGAAGTACAGAGGATGAAACAGGGAGCGTGAAAAGCAGATGAGTTTGCTGGAAGTGGAAGATTTAAGTGTACAGTTTCGGGATAAAAAGGCGGTTTGTTCCGTCGATTTTCAAATAGACCAGGGAGAGATCGTCGGGATCGTGGGCCCATCGGGATCCGGGAAGAGCACGTTACTGCGTGCACTGATGGGACTTCTGTCGGATACAGCGGACATTTCCTACAAAACGTTGGAGATGGAAGGAGGCGCTTCTGCGATGGCGATGGTATTTCAGGATCCGCTGACATACCTGAACCCGTCGCTGAAAGTGGGGCGTCAGATTACGGAAACGATCCGCGTCCACCGAAAAAAAACAGATGGATATGGCTGCAGAGCAGACATCAGTAAACAGGCGGAGGAATACCTCAGAATGGCCGGATTTGCGAGACCGGAGCAGATGATGAACCGGTATCCGTTTGAACTATCCGGCGGGGAAGGACAGAGGGTGGTCATTGCGATCGCGCTTGCCTGCAGACCGCGGCTCTTGCTTGCGGACGAGCCGACGACCGCGCTGGATGTTGTGACGCAGGCACAGGTATTGGACTGCTTAAAGGGTATTGCACAAAAGACCGGTACTGCGGTTTTGATCGTAAGCCATGACCGGAGCGTGATCGATTCAATCGCGGACCGGGTACTTCGGATGGAAACCGGGCATATGGAAGAAGAGCATTCAGATGGACAGCGTTTTCATGAACGGCGTTTCAAAGAATGGTGCGGGAAAAGAAATGTTCGCATTTCCTGTGAACGGGAATCCAATGGGGGTGAACCGGAGAAAAAAGTACAATGGGCGGACAAGTCCGGTTCGCTTTCTTCCCTTCTGCAGGTGGAAGAACTTTGTAAATCTTACCGGAAAAGCAGTGGATTTCGGAAAAAAACGGTGACGGAAGCGGTAAAAGAGGTTTCTTTTTCCATCAGGAGAGGGGAAACTTACGGACTGGTAGGGGAAAGCGGCTGTGGAAAGACAACCCTTGCCGGGATGATCGCGGGAATCGTGGAACCGGATGCCGGAACGATCGTGTTTGAAGGGGAACCCCTGAAGAGTATTAAAAAGGGTCGTCCGAGGGACACAGTCCACAGGATTCAGATGGTCTTTCAGGATACCGGGGCGTCGCTGGATCCGAGGTGCACGATTGAAGAGATGCTGGAAGAACCGCTTTTGATGCGTGACAAATATCACATGGAGACGGAGAGGGATATCGACAGGAACACAAAAAGAGAGCGCAGACGGGAGAAAACTGCCGGAATGCTTCGTATGGTCGGACTGCAGCCGGAAGACGGGAAACGATATCCGCGTACATTTTCCGGTGGGGAGCGTCAGAGAATCTGTATTGCACGGGCGCTGATGTCTGATCCGGAGCTGCTCATTCTGGACGAACCGGTGTCCGCGCTGGACGCTCTTACCCAGGGACAGATTCTGGAACTGTTGAAAAAAATTCAGGAAGAAAGAAATGTGTCGTATCTTTTAATCTCGCATGACCTGCATCTGGTACAGGATATATGCAGCCGGGTTGGCGTCATGTATGCAGGAGAACTGGCAGAATCCGGCCGGACAGAGGAAGTGTGCGAAAACCCGCAGCATCCCTATACAAAGCGGCTGCTGGCTGCTTCGCCGGTTCGTTGATGAAGAGGATGAAACCGCAAAAATCAAGGAGAATCTATATGAAATTGAACAAAAGAACACGAAGAACGATCAGTCTGCTTCTCGCGGCACTTTTATGCTGCAGCACGCTTCTGGGCGGATGCAGCAGTCAGGAAGAGGCAGAAGAGAGGGCGGACATCAAAGAGATTACCATTGCCATAAACAGTGAGAGCGGCGGACTGGATCCGGCGGGAATGATCGCACTGACGTATCTTTCCTATTCCGTTTCGGCACTGGATGAACTGCTGACTTTTGATGAGAACGGAGAGATCGAATATCGTGCCGCCGAATCTTATGAGGTGAATGACGATTCTACAGTGTGGACGTTCCATCTGCGGGAAGGAGCGGTCTGGTCTGACGGGACGCCGGTCACTTCGGCAGATTTTTTGAATACGATTACCCGGTCTCTTGATCCGAAGAGCGGAAACGGCTATGCAAATTATCTGTTCCCGATTGAGAATGCGGAGGCCGTTTACAATGGAGAGGCAGATATCGAAACGCTTGGCGTGGAGACGCCGGACGATGACACGCTGATCTTTCACCTGTCAAAGCCGTGCGTATATTTTCTCGATCTGCTCCGTCTTCCGGTCTATACGCCTTCCTGCGTGAAGTATGCGGATTCTACAGACAGCGGGTGGGACAAGGATCCCCAGACCAGCGTGGCAAATGGTCCGTTTTATCTGGCAGAATATGAGCCGGGCCAGTATTTTGTGCTGAAGAAGAATCCGAAATACTGGAATGCCGACGCCGTGCATCTGGATCAGATCACCTACCGTTTTTTCGACAGCCAGGAAGCAATGGCGAACGCCTACGAAAGCGGTGCTGTGGATGTGGCGTGCGGACTGCCCTCCTCGGTGTCGGAACTCTACGAAGGGCAGGAAGATCTGGTTGTGACAAATAATATTGCAACGAGGTATATTTATCCGAATCTAAATGTAGAACCGTTAAACGATGTGCGTGTGCGAAAAGCGCTCACGCTTGCCATTGACCGGGAAGAACTATGCAGGATTGTCGGGACAGATACGGAGCCGACGACAAACTTTCTTGCAAAGTATATGACGAATAAAGATACCGGGGAATATTATGCGGAAGAAAACGGACCGCTTTTCGAAGAAAATGTGGAGGAAGCGCAGGAGCTTCTTGCCGAGGCAGGATATCCGGACGGGGAAGGATTTCCGAAACTGACGTATTATTATCCGTCGCTGGAGCAGGATTCTGATACGGCGCAGGTGCTTCAGGAACAGTGGAAGAAGAACCTGAATATAGAGATCGAACTGAACGCCCAGGAGCTTCAGGTCAATTATACCCAGCGCAGGTCAGGCGATTTTGATCTGTGCCGGATGAACTGGACGGCGGATTTTGCGGATCCCTATACGTATTTGTCCATGCTGCTTTCCAACAGTACGTATAACTGCAGTGGGATTGGGGACGCGGAGTATGACGCGCTTGTGGAGCAGTCCGATACCGAGACAGATCCGAAAAAGCGCGCGGAACTGGTCCGCCAGGCAGAACAGCTTGCGGTGGGAGAACAGTTCTATATCATTCCGTTGTATTCGACAAAGAGCGTGAATCTGATCCGCCCGGAAATCCGTGGAATCCGGCAGATTCCGGCGACCGGAGCGCTGGAGTATCGGTATGCGGACCTTGCAGGCGGCGGGGAGTAAGGCGCGGCGGAAGGAGAATGGAAAACCGACGGTGAGGGGGCAAGCGCAGCGGCAGTAAAATGGAACTATGCTGCAGAAAGTGAGGGCGAGAGATGTTGTATTTGGTGACCGGCGGCAGCGGGAGCGGCAAGTCGGAGTATGCGGAGCAGAAACTTTGTGAGTTGTGCGAAGCGGCAGGCGGCGGAGTGAAACTGTATCTGGCGACGATGATCCCCTACGGAGAGGAAACCAGGCAGAAAATCGCCCGTCACAGGAAACTGCGCGCCGGCAAAGGGTTTGTAACCTGTGAGTGCTATACAGATGTGGAACGCTTCGCAGAAGAAGAGCTTCCGAAGGCCGCAGACGGCAGACAGTCATTTGTACTGCTTGAATGTATGTCGAATCTGACGGCGAATGAGATGTTTGGCGCTCAGGAGTCTGTCGCAGATGATACGGGGGGAGAAGCCAAAAGAGAAGAAAGAACAGTGGAATCCATTGCAGAAAAGATCTGCCGCGGCATCCGATGCCTTATGGAAAACTGCCGGGATCTCGTGGTTGTCACCAATGAAGTGTTTTCAGAATCTTCCGGGGACACACCGGAAATGCGCCGGTATAAACAACTGCTCGGAATGGTCAACTGCAGACTGGCGGACCAGGCGGCAGAGACGGTTGAAGTGGTTTATGGAATTCCGGTACACGTGCAGGAGAGGGCAGAGGTCAAAACGATGAATGAGAAAGAGAAAAACGAAAAAAATCCCGGCGCGGGACTGCGTTTGATCATCGGCGGCGCCTTTCAGGGAAAACGGTCGTATGCGAAAGAAAAATATCCCGGTATTGCATGGATCAACGGGGAGAACTGTCTGCCCGGAGAGATTGACGCCTGCCGTGGAATATACCATTTCGAACGGTATATCCGGCGGCTGATGGAAACGGATATGACAAGTGTGCATGGACTGGCAAAGCGGATCATCCAAAACAATCCGGATCTTGTGATCATTTGTGATGAGATCGGATATGGCCTTGTTCCGGTGGATGCGTTTGAACGGAATTACCGGGAACAGACAGGGCGGATCTGTACAGAGCTTGCCGAAGCTGCTGTGGAAGTGGAACGGGTGGTCTGCGGCATCGGAACGCGGATAAAATAAGAAACAGCGTTAGAAAAAGAAGGAGATTCTTGGTATGAAAGTGGAACTGGAGCGGGTTCTCCCGCAGGAGATCGAGAAGAGGAGTTTTGAGATCATTACGGAAGAACTGGGGGATACTTTGCTGGTTCCGGGAACGGAACCCATTGTAAAACGCTGTATCCACACGAGCGCGGATTTTGATTATGCGAAAAATCTGGTTTTTTCCGATCATGCGGTGGAACATGCGATGCAGGCAATCCGTGACGGGGCGTCAATCGTGACAGACACACAGATGGGAAGATCCGGGATCAATAAGAAGCGTCTTGCCCGGTATGGCGGAGAGGTGTACTGTTTTATGTCTGACGAGGATGTGGCGGAGGATGCAAAAAAGCAAGGAACAACGCGGGCTGTGGCAAGCATGGAAAAGGCGGCAAAACTGGATAAAAAACTGATCTTTGCAGTCGGAAATGCGCCGACGGCTCTGGTGCATCTCTATGAGCTGGTGCAGTCAGGTGCTCTGAAACCGGAACTGATCATCGGAGTACCGGTCGGATTCGTTAATGTGGTACAGTCCAAAGAACTGATCCTGCAGCTTCCGGATACGCCTTACATCGTTGCAAGAGGAAGAAAAGGGGGAAGCAACATTGCGGCATGCATCTGCAATGCATTGATTTATATGCTGGATGAGAACGTATAAAAAGAGAAGGGCGAGTGCGGCACATAGTTGGGAGGAACAAAATGGAACATGCGTATTTTCCGATGTTTGTAGACATATCCGATTGGAATGTCCTTGTAGTGGGAGGCGGCACAATAGCCGCGCGGCGTGTGGGAACGCTGCGTCATTTTACAGAACATATTACGGTACTTTCTCCAAAGCTCTGTGAAAGCATGGAGCTTTTGCATCAGAGCGGAGTGATCCGCTGGCTGCGCGGGGAATATACGCCGGAGCTTCTGGAGAATAGGGATCTTGTTCTGGCTGCCACCGACCGGCCGGAAATAAACCGGAAGATCGTAGAGGACTGCCGGGAAAAGAATGATGCTGCGGGGAAGAAACAGCAGAATCGCCGGATTCTGGTCAATACGGCAGATGACAAAGAGTTATGCGATTTTTATTTTCCCAGTGTGGTGCAGACGGACAACGTGACGGTTGGAATCAGCTCCGGGGGGACCAATCCCGGGAAGGTCAAAGAAGTGAGGCGGCAAATCGAGAATCTGCTGGAGGTTTCCGGAACATATATTCCGTGAGGCAAAACAGATCCGGAGAACGCGGATACAAAAATTTGTGCTAGAGTTGCTAAAGATACTTCTAAAAGATGCGGACAAATACCGTTATAATGAAATCATTAAGACAGAAGGAGAAGTAGAATATGAAGAAGTATTTTTGTAATCCGGTCAATATCAATTATCGTTATCAGTTCAATCAGGATCCGATGAAAAACGGTCTGATTGAAGTTGCAAGGGAAGCTGCCGATCCGTCATTGATCCTGTTTCAGGGGAAGTATTATATTTTTGCATCGATGACGCTTGGCGTATGGGTATCGGATGATCTGGTTCAATGGGAAAATCATCGTCTGCCGGAGAATCTTCCGCTGTATGATTATGCGCCGGATGTACGGGTGATCGGGGACTACGTGTATTTCAGCGCGTCAAAACGAGGTGAGATCTGCAATTTTTACCGCACGAAGGATGTGCTGAACGGTCCTTATGAGGAAATCAAGGGGAGCTTTGATTTCTGGGATCCGAATCTGTTTGCGGACGATGACGGCAGAGAGTATTTTTACTGGGGGTGTGCCGGTCTCAAGCCGATCTGGGGCGTGGAACTGGATCCGGAAACGATGCTTCCGCTGGGAGAGAAGAAAGATCTGATTTGGGGAGATCCGTTTACAAAAGGATATGAACGGAGCGGAGAAGATAACAGTATCCTGCCGCTCACAGAAGAGGAGCTGGATCAGGCCGTGAAAGCATTTTTAAAGAAACAGGGGATCCCCGAGGGACAGGAACTTCCGCAGGAACCATTGGATATGCTGTGCGGCTTCCTGAGCAAAGCGCCGTATATTGAAGGTGCGTGGATGAGTAAACTGAACGGAAAATATTACCTCCAGTATGCGTTTGGCGGGACACAGTATAATACGTACGGAGACGGCGTATATGTATCAGACTCTCCGCTGGGAGATTTTAAACCGGCCGCGAATAATCCGTATTCCTTCAATCCGGGAGGATTTATGCCGGGAGCGGGACACGGTTCTACCATGCAGGATCAGTCGGGAAATCTCTGGCATGCGGCGACGATGCGTATCAGCGTAAACCATTCTTTTGAACGCAGGGTAGGTATCTGGAAAGCGGGTCTGGATGAAGACGGGGAATTATTCTGCGACCAGCGCTACGGGGACTGGCCGATGTGTCTGGAAGACGGAAAGGCCGAACCATGGAAAGAGCCGGAATGGTATCTGCTGAATTATCACAGGCCGATGACCGCATCCTCTTTTGAGGAAGGACATGAGCCGGAAAAGGCGGCAGATGAAAATGTACAGACGTGGTGGCGTGCATCGGACGAGACGCCGGGACACTGGCTGATGACAGATCTGGGAAGCTGCTGTACGGTTCATGCCGTGCAGATCAACTTTGCCGATGATAAGATTGAAATACCGCTTCCGGGAGAAATACGGGGAACATCCCAGCCAAGGTATATCGAGGAGAAAGATTATGTGACACGGTGGATCCTGGAAGGATCAAAGGACGGAGAAAACTGGCAGGTGTTAGAAGATAAGAGCGGGGCGCAGACGGATCTTTCCCATGATTTTCTCGTTTGGGAGGAAGGAAAAGAACTCCGTTATCTGAAACTGACTGTTCTGGAAGTACCTTACGCGCAGAAACCGTGCATCTCCGGACTCCGTGTATTTGGGATCGGAAACGGGGACCGGCCGGATGCACCGGTATTTCAGGCTGTCCGTACCAGCGACATTGATATGGAAGTGACGATGGAAGAAAACAAAGCAGTCGGATATAACATACTCTGGGGACTCTCCCCCGAAAAGCTGTACCACAGCTATCGTTTTTATGGGACGAAAAAACGGATCGGAGCATTGGTAAAAGGCTGTGAATACTATGTGCGGGTAGACGCATTTAACGAGAACGGAATCACACATGGAGAGACGGTAAAGCTGTGATCCGGTAAAAAGGGGAAATAATAGAGGACATCCCTCTGATTCATGGAAAAATGTTGACATCCTTTGCAGGAAAGATTATCCTAAAATAGATGATACTCTGGCAGATGGAAGGATGTGACAAGACATGGATCAGAGGGAATTTCAGCTTTTACAGGGGATGCTGCACGCGCAGGGGATTGATCTGCATGTGTTCGTCGAGCCGTTTGAGCAAATCGCTGAATTTGACAAGGGACTTCGGGCACAGCTTTATAAGAATTATGATTATCTGGAACTTGTAAAAAGGACGCAGGAGTATCTGGCGGAAAATTACCTGTACATTGTGACAGACAATTTTGACGTGAATTATATTTTTATCGTCGGACCAAAGAGCCTGGAGCAAAAGGTTCTGATCACAGCAGGCCCGTATCTGGAGTCCGATAAGCACCTTGATCCGGCGGATATCGTGGAAAAGAACGGACTAGAGATCTACCATATAGGGGTTCTGAAAGAGTACTACAACAGCATTCCGGAAGTTCAGAATGTGGAGTCTATTATCCATGTTTTTATGGCATACTTCGGATTTGACTTTCAGATGGAGAGAAGAACCATGAAACTGGTCGAAGAGCTGGATCAGATGGAATCCCGGGTGGAGGACGACGAACTGTCTATGAGTCTGATTGAAGAGCGGTATCGCTGTGAGGACGCGCTGCTTTCTGCGGTGGAAGAGGGAGATATTACGAAGGTAATTCTCATTGAAAACCAGATCGCAAAGTATCGTCTGGAGCCGAGAAGCCGGGATAATATGCGGGACAACAAAAACATGCTCCTGACGCTGAACGTACTGTTTCGGAAAAGCGTACAGAAGGCCAAGGTACATCCGGCGCATATTGATTCGGTATCCGCGTCATTTGCAAAGCGGATCGAAAACTGCCGGACAGGAGCAGAGTTAGGAAAACTGTCGGCGGAGATGGGGAGAAAATACTGTCATCTGGTGCAGAATTATTCGCTGAAAGGATATTCCGAGCTGATCGAGCAGGTGATCAACTACATTGATTTCCATCTGAAAGAACCGCTGAGCCTGGCATATCTGGCGGAAAAGTTTTCGGTCAATTCCAGTTATCTGTCCGCGCAGTTCAAAAAGGAAAGCGGAAATACGCTGACCGGTTATCTCAATGAAAAGCGGGTGCAGAGTTCACAGATGCTGCTGGCGACAACGACGCTGCCGATTCAGGAGGTCGCTGCAAGAGTGGGGATCTATGATGAGAATTATTTTTCCCGTTTATTTAAAAAACTCAGGCATCTTACTCCGCGGGAATACCGGAATAAGATGCAGAATCCGGATACAGACGCTCAGAAATGAGCGTCTGTATTTCCGTAATAATGACTCATATCGTCGGAATCACGATTCTTTTTCAGGGCAAATAATTCTTCCATGCAAAGAGTGACCTTTGCTTTGATACTCTGCTGCGGAATGAATTTTTTCAGATTGCCGATCGACATTCCCACGGCGGACGCCATTGCAGGATTTTCCAGCAGATATCCGATATGTCTGGTCAGAATTTCATGACCTTCCGGATCCGCCTGAATTTCCTGAATCGTGCTGTCTTCGTTGAACCGGCTGTCTGCGGAGGCAAGGCTTCCGGTATTGCGTGTCGCATATGCGGGCATTTCTGTGATATCATAGGACCGGTTTTCCCCGCCAAGGTGATAGAGCGGGACCTTGCCGGTGAGCAGCGGCGCGTTTTGCTCAAAGTCGTACCAGATTCCGCTTAGCACGGTCGGTTCTTCTCCTTCTTCTACCCATTTCATAACAGCGGTCATTCCTTCCGCCATAGTAAGACTCAGACCGGGCTGTACAAGATCGGTGTGCCCTCCGCCCGGAGTCATAAAGAGACGAAGATATTGATTTACCTCAGCTTCACTGCCATACCGTTCTACCACACGTTTATAATAGTCAAGAGTGCCGTCGCTTGGAATCGTGTCATCATTGACTGCATGGGTAAGAAGGATTTTAGCTTTGCAGTCCGCCGCATTTTTTAAATCCGGATTGTTGCACTCCAGACACCCCATATCCCGCAGACTCTGGTAAAAGACTTCTTCAAACTCACGATAAGTGATGTTCTGCCAGTCATAACTCATATCTCGTTTCAGCCAGGAATTGACGTAATAAGCGGACAGTGCGTTTATGACAGGGATGTAGCTTCCGTCTTCCTGCTGTTTGTAGTAGCAGCCGCCGGGTTCTCCTAAGATTCCGGAGCTCCAGAAGTGGGTTCCGGGGCGGAAGCCATACCAGAGAAAATGTCCGTCCCGAGTATGCGGGCCGTCAAAGATCCGTTTTGCCACACGCGCGTCTTCTGTAGTTACCGACCCATCTTTTGCCTCCAGCCCGACGCAGGAATACGGATCAAAATCCGGCAGATCAGAACACTCAATAAAATCATAGGTTCCGCCGCTTTGCCGGATCGCTTCGGCGCGGAACAATTCCTGCTTTGCCGGAGATACGATATGCTTTTCTTCGTTCATGACTACGAGCGGCCAGAGGAAGGCGGTGAAAAGTCCTGTCCAGTTGATCGCGGGATCGACAGACCAGTACCCGTCATAATCCTCCGGGTAGAGCTGTGCTTCGGTCAATGTCTGGCGTCCGCCGCCGGAAGCGCCCTGCAGATAGGAATAAGAAATTTTCTCTCCATAGACTGCTTCAATGACTGCTTTTGCAATGACGGTCATCGTATGGGTGGAACGATACGCCAGATTCAGCACAAGATCATAGTCGATTTTTCCGGTTTCTTCGTCCAGACCGAAGTAAAATGTTTCGCCGGGGACGCCTCCGTCTGTGTTTGCCGTTGCAAAACCGTTGGAAATCGCATTGAACGGCATCACGATGCGGTTTTCACGTCCCATTACTTCATAAAGATGAAGGGTGCGTACTCCGCCTCCGGTACAGCCGAGGAACCGGCCGTTCCAGTCCAGAGGACAATAGATATTGATGGTTGCCGGAGTAGTCCCGTATCCCGCTTCACGTAAAATAATGTGGAAGGCCTGGGGACGGTCTTCTTTCGCGTCTTCCAATTGTACAGAGACAAGGGACACATTGGGAAATGCAGAAAGTGCGCCGGTGATCGTTCCCTCGGTACAGCGCGCCTTGAGCGCTTCGGCATCCGGATTTTTTCCTGTGCGGATCCAGCGGTTGATCGCTGTGGTTTCATAGGTGAATTTTTGAGCCATAGTCCGTTCTCCTTTTTTAAATAAACAACTGTTGCTTTTGAAACAAAACCAGTATAAAATGAAAAGTATAAAAAATCAATACAACAGATGCAAACACAACAGGAATGAGCGATTATGTATGATTTGCAGAAAGGAAACAAAAATGAGTAAGACAGGAGAGACAAAGATCGAGAATACGAAACGGGAACTTTTGAACGCATTTTGCCGCCTGAGCAGAGAACACGCGGCGGATGAGATTACGGTTTCGATGCTCTGCCGGGAAGCAGACATCAACCGGACAACATTCTATAAGCATTATCATGTCCCGACAGACGTCATTCTGGAAGAGACACAGAAAATAATGGAATATGCGCTGCAGTACAATGAGGAAAACCATTTGGATGAGAGAAAATCTATTTTGAAGCTGTGCGAACTGTGCTATGAGCATAAAGAATTACTCCAGCTATACATGAGAGTGAGCGGGAATCTTGCAAAAATGATTTTCCAGATCGTGCAGGAAAAAAGCGAAGGGATGCAGTTTTTGAAAAAGAAAGAAAATATATTTCTTTCCGGCGGAATCACGCAGACGGTATGTATGTGGATGGTGCAGGGATACCAGGAGACGCCGGAAGAGATGACAGAGCTGCTGCTGACATATATCCGGGCGTTCCGGGATGCAGGAAAAAAGATTTCGAAAACTAGAAATTGTGCTAGCGGAAGTAAAAACTGTTCTAAATACGAAAAGAAAAACTGAGCTACAATAAAAGAAATCAAGAACGATTCTGCACGGCAGAACAGGTCATGCAGAATACGAGGGAGGGACATTATGGATATCATTTCATGTAAAGTCAATCATCTGCAAAATCCTCTGGGATATACCATGGAGCATGTGACATTTTCCTATGTGGTGAAAAATGCAAAAGGGAAAAGGCAGACCGCTGCACGGATCCGCGTCTATGCAGAAGAAGAGTGCCGCACGGTCATTTATGATACCGGACTGAGCTCTCAGATCAACAGCTGCGCACATACGGTGAAGCTGGAGCTGGAGCCGCGCACTCGTTATTTCTGGAATGTAGAAGTACATACAGACGCCGGCGAAGAGGCTGTGAGCGAGCTGAACTGGTTTGAGACGGCGAAGCAGGACGAACCATGGACAGGAAAGTGGATCACCTGTGATTCTACGAAAGAGAGACATCCTGTGTTCAGTAAAGAACTGAAGCTGGAAGGGCAAATTGCCTCCGCCAGATTGTATATCTGCGGTCTGGGATTGTATGAAGCCTACTGGAATGGGAAAAAGGCGGGGGATGAATTTATGACACCCTATTCGAACGACTATAACAGCTGGCTGCAGTATCAGACGTATGATATTACGGAAGCGGTGGAGCTGGAGAACCGGGTGGATGTGCTGCTTGGAAACGGCTGGTATAAAAGTCCTTTCGGACTCACTGCAAGCAGACTGAGGACACCCGCTTATTCGGGAACCTGGAAATTGATCGCGGAGATCCATATTTTATATGAAGACGGAAGGGAAACTGTATACGGTACGGATGAAAGCTGGATGGTAACGCGCAGTGACATTACGGCCTCCGGAATTTATGACGGTGAAGCCGCAGACAGTACACTGACGCAGGAAGAGGAAGAAGCGGCGGTACTGTGTACGGAGGAGATGGCGCCGCTTACCGCCCGTCTGAGTGTCCCGGTACGTGTGCAGGAGGAACTTCCGGTCAAAGAGATCCTGCATACCCCGGCTGGGGAAACGGTTCTGGATCTGGGGCAGAATATGGCGGGGACGTTTCGTCTGAAGGTGCATGTGCCGCGTGAGACAAGGGTGCATCTGCAGTTTGGAGAGGTCCTGCAGGAAGGCAATTTTTATCGTGGAAATCTGCGGCTTGCAAGGGCGGAATATATCTGGGTATCCGATGGAACAGAACAAGTGCTGCAGCCGCATTTTACCTTCTATGGATACCGGTATGTAAAAGTGGAAGGGATTCCGGATATCCGGAAAGAGGATTTTACCGGACTGGCGCTTTATTCGGAACTGGAGCAGAGAGGGGAACTGACGACCGGAAACGGACTGGTAAATCAGTTGATCTCGAATATCCGCTGGGGGCAGAAGAGCAATTTCCTCGATGTGCCGACGGACTGTCCGCAGAGAAACGAACGGCTGGGGTGGACCGGGGACGCACAGGTGTTTTGTCCTTCGGCAAATTATCTGACAGACTGTTATGCTTTTTTCCGGAAATATCTCAAAGATATGGCCCGGGAGCAGGAAAACTTTCAGGGAATGGTTCCGGATGTGATCCCATCTGTAGGAATGACCGGATGCTCGAGTGCGTGGGGCGATGCTTCGTGCATCATTCCGTGGACCTTGTATGTATATAACGCAGACCGCTCGATTCTGGAAGAACAATACGAGAGTATGAAAGCATGGGTAGACTATATTACCAAAGTAGACGGGGAAGATCATGGCTGGAGAAACGTGTTCCATTATGGAGACTGGCTGGCGCTGGATCATCCGTCAAACCGGACAGACCAGACAAGGGGGAGGACTGATGAAGCGTTCGTTGCGGATGTGTATTACTTAAACAGCGCGCGTATTCTGGCAAAGACAGCAGAGCTGCTTGGAAATACAGCAGATGCAAAACGATACACAGACCTGGCGGAAAAGATCCTGACAGGGATTCAGGAAGAGTTTTATTCAAAAACAGGGCGGTGCTGTATTGATACACAGACCGGATATCTGCTGACACTGAAGCATGGATTGACCGAGGCAGAGGACCGGAACCGGCAGGCCTTGATCAAGTCTCTGGATGATGTGGACGGACAGCTCCGGACCGGATTCATCGGAACCCCGCTGTTGTGTAATGTGCTTTCCGAGATCGGGGAATCTAAGATGGCGTATGACCTGCTTCTGAATGAGGACTGTCCGGGGTGGCTGTATGAAGTGAAAATGGGAGCTACAACAGTATGGGAGCGCTGGAACAGCATTTTGCCGGACGGCCACATCTCAGAGGAAGGAATGAACAGCCTGAATCATTATGCTTACGGTTCCGTTATGGAATGGATGTGGAAGCATATGGCAGGAATCCGCCCCTGCGAAAACGCTCCCGGATTCCGGGAGGTGGTCATGGAACCACAGCCGGACTGGCGGATCCGGTCGGTAAGCGCAAACTATGTCTCTGCATCGGGAACGTATAAGATTGCATGGAAAGAGACAGACGCAGAGCATATAAGCGTGGAGACAGAAGTGCCGTTTGGGTGTACGGCATATCTGAAACTGCCGTATGCGCCGGACTCCGTGTTCGAAGATCGTTCGAATCCCATGTTTAACAGGGTGAAAGACGGAATCTGTATTCTGGAAGCCGGGAAATATCAGGTCAGCTATAAGACAACAATATATTTACGGAAGATATACAGTCTGGAAATGCCGATGAAAGAGTTGGCGGCAAATGAAGCATGCAGAAAGATCATAGAGCAGGAAGCGCCGGAACTTCTGATGCTGCCGCAGGGAATGTGGGATCTTTCTGTAAAGGAGATCCAGTGCAAATATGGAGACGGAACGTACACTCCGGCGATGGAGCGGACGGATCTGCTGCTTCGGGAAGTCGGAAATTAAGTACATCGATTAAGAATCCACCGGTCATAGATGTACTAGAAATTGTGCTAGTGAAAGCAAAAATCGTTCTAAAGAAAAGAGAGAAATACCAATATACTATAGTTATAAGAGCACATGAGAGTTTCGTGATGCAATAGAAGGAGGCGCTATATGAAAACAAAAGCTGAAAATGTAGCAGTGGAGCAAAATGAGGTTCAGTACCGCAGAGCCAAAACATGGCAGATTGCTATGTTTACTCTGGTAAATGGAGCAAACATGGCATTTTACGTACTGATGACTTATGTCAGTTATCTTGCAAATGCAGGATACGGGATCGCGGTGGCAGTCACCGGAGTGATCATGACGGCAACCAGATTATTTGACGGTGTTACGGATCCGATCATCGCACTGGTTGTAGACCGGTTTAATACGCGGTTCGGAAAAATCCGCATTCTGATGTGGATCGGCTGGGCGATCGAGTCAGTAGCTTGTCTGACCATGTTTGTGTTTGGAAGTAATGGACAGCATGGAATCGTATTTTTTGTAATCGCTTATCTGCTGTATATTATCGGGTATACGGTGTTCGGCGTGTCAACCAATATCGTAGGACCTGTTATGACAAACGATCCGAAGCAGAGACCGATGCTGAGCCGCTGGAGTACGATGTATAGCTATTTATTTCCGATGATCATCAACATCGTTGTCACAATGGTACTTCTTCCGCGGTATGGAAATGAATACAATGTACCGATGCTGTCAGCTACTTGTATTTTTACCATAGTCTTCGCTGCCGTTATGGTTGCACTGGCATGCATCGGCGTGAAAGACATCGACAAACCGGAAAATTTTGTTTCGGTGAATGTAGAGAAAAAAGAAGAAAAGAAAGTATCCTTTAAGGATATGGGAGCGCTTATCAAAGGAAATAAAGCGTTTCAGATGTACATCGTCGCGGCTGCCTCTGATAAACTGGCGCTGACGACAAGCGGACAGGCTGTCGTTGCAACGATGTTTTATGGAATTATTATCGGAAATATGCAGCTTGGAACCATCTTTTCGGTTGCAACGATGCTGCCGTCCATCTTGTTCCTGTTTATCTCAACAAGCATGGCGGCAAAAAAAGGAAACAAAGAATCTATGGTGACATGGACGTGGGCATGTATGGCAATTGCCGTGATCGCGGTTGTATTTTGTGCACTAACGGACATGACCAAGATTATGCGTGCAATCGTTCCGACCGTGATCTTCTTTATCATCATGCTGCTGTTCGGAGGATTTAAAATGGGCGTTTCCGCCTGCACCGGTGCGATGATGCATGATATCGTGGATTACGAGTTCTCCCGTACTTCTACATTTATGCCGGGTACTGTGGCAGCTACATATTCTTTCGTGGATAAGCTGATTTCCGCACTGGCTTCAACCGTGGCAACCTGCTGTGTGGCGCTGATCGGATTCCGCGATGTGATGCCGCAGCCGACAGATACGGCGACAACACCGATCTTCTGGATGACCATGTTTTTGATGTTCGGATTACCGCTGATCGGATGGATCTGTACGGTGGTTTCCATGAAGTTCTATCCATTGTCAAAGGATAAGATGGTAGAAGTTCAGAAGAAAAACCAGGAAATCCGAAAAGCAGCCGAAACAGTGATAGAAGAATAATGATCGAAATAAAACGCCGCCGCCTTGAAAAAGGCGGCGCTTTTGTGTTACCATATAAATAATATGGTGAAAAGAGGCGAAGGCGTTGGAAAAAGATAACATCAGACAGTTTGGCGAATTGATGGAGGCGTTTGGGTTAAAAATGGATCGTTTCAGCTCGGAAGACTGTGACGTGGAAACGTTTGATCTGGGAATACGAAATCTGCTCTATGAGCATTATGACTATAAAACCGGGCTCCGGAAGATGGAAGAACACTTTGAAGAGAATGTGGTCTATATGGTAAAGGATATCTTTGAGACCCGGTATGTATCGCTTTTGCTTCCGGAGCAGTTCAGAAAGGGCAGCGTGAAGGAATTTCTGCATTTCGGACCGTACATTACCGGCAATCCGGATGAAATCGTGGACTGGGTTATGGAAAAAAATCAATTTCCGGCCTATCTGAAAAAGGAATTAAAGGAATACTATTACGGACTTCCGCTTGTGAAATCGGAAGATGTTCTCGAAGCGGTGATTCTCAATCAGGCAGGGTACATATTCGGACAGGAACAGGTAGAACTCCGCCGTCTTGAAAATGTCAATATCAGTCATTTTTCTATGAGGAATCTGGCAAAAGAAACGGAACCAAAACTGTCTGTGGCGATGATCGAAGAAAAATATAAATACGAAGAGCAGATGATGGAGGCAGTCCGGGCAGGAGATCTGGAGAAGGTGATCGAGGCGGGAAAAGGATTCCGCACGCATCCGGTTCCGAAGCGGTGCGAGGACAATCTGCGGAACGCAAAAAATATGATGGTGATCTGGAATACGCTGTTTCGGAAAGCCGTGCAGGAGGCAGGAGTACATCCTGCGCATATCGATCATATTTCTGAAATGTTTGCAAAAAGAATAGAAGCTGCCGGGCATATGAGTGAACTGCAGACGCTTGGCCACGAAATGATGCGGAAATATTGCCTGCTTGTCCGCAATCATTCGCTGAGGGGGTATTCTGCGATCGTCCGGGATACGCTGAACTATATTGACTTTCATCTGAAAGAGAAGCTGTCGCTCAAGCTCCTGGCGGAACAGGTGAATGCGAATGCGAGCTATTTATCAACACAGTTCCGCAGAGAGACGGGGAAGACCGTGACTGATTACATCAATGAAAGCCGCATCCACAATTCACTGATCTATCTGGCGACGACAGATATGCCGATCCAGACGGTTGCAGAAATGGTGGGAATTGATGATGAGAATTACTACGCACGCCTGTTTAAAAAGTATCAGAAGCAGACGGCGAAGCAGTACCGGGAACTGATGCAGTCAAAGTAGTTAAGTATATGGCGAGGGCCGTCAGAAGAACAGGGCGGTAGAATTGAAATTATGTATTCCCTTTCGGCTTGCGTAGTCAGATGTACAGTGGTAAGATAAAAGCATGTAAAAGTCGGAAAGGAGGCGGCGGTAATGGCAGATGTGAATATACCGGTAGGGACATCCAGTTTTTCAGAGATTCGGAGAGAAGGATACTACTATGTTGATAAGACAGATTTAATCGTGGAGCTTTTGCGGACAAAGGCTACAAAAGTCACTCTGATCACACGTCCTCGGCGTTTTGGAAAAACATTGGCAATGAGCATGCTGGCGGAATTTTTTGACATCCAAAAGAACAGCGTTGATTTATTTGAAGGACTGCGTGTTTCGGAAAACAAAAAAATATGTGAAAGCTGGATGAATCAATATCCGGTATTGTCCTTATCCTTTCGCGGGATAGACGGACTTAGGTTTGAAAATGCATATGCAAAACTGACAGCGGTGATAGCAGAGCTATATAACAGACATTATTATTTGCTGGAAAGCGAAAAACTTACTCCGTTTGAAAAGGAAGCGTTTTGCAGAGTAGCCTCTAAAACAGAAACACAAGAAGAACTGGAAAACAGTCTGCTTCGTATGACAAAAATGTTGTCTGCTTATTATGAGAAACCGGTTATTCTGCTTATCGATGAATATGACGTTCCATTGGCGAAAGCAAGCGAAAAAGGCTATTATTCGGAAATGCTTGACGTACTAAAGGGACTGATGCAGACGATCAAAGATAATGACGCACTCAAGTTTGCTGTGATCACCGGATGCCTGCGGATTGCAAAAGAAAGTATTTTTACCGGCACAAATAATTTTGTGTCGGATACGATTTCAGATACTAGACTGAACGAATATTTTGGATTTACACAGAAGGAGGTAGACAGCCTTTTGCAGGAGACCGGATTTGTCAGTCATACAGAAGAAATCAAGAAGTGGTACGATGGGTATCATTTCGGGGATGTGGATGTGTATTGTCCGTGGGATGTGATGAATCATGTAAAAAACTTGATTCTGGATCCGCAGACAAAACCGGAAGGTTATTGGAAAAATTCCAGTGATAATGCGATAATCCGTTCTTTTATTGAATATTCCGGCGAGGTAATCACTCAAAAACTGGAAATCCTGATGTCCGGCGGTTATATTGTGCAGAAGATAAAAGAGGATCTGACATATGATTATGTGAATTCATCGGAAGAAAATTTGTGGAGTATTTTATATCTTACCGGTTATCTGACGCGTGTCAGAGAACCGCTTAAGGAAAAGAACCTGCCGAAGGATACATTCGCACTGACGATACCAAACGCAGAGATTATGGAAATTTTTGAGAATACCATTAAAAACTGGTTTGATGACATTTCACAGCATGCGGATAGAAAAGATTTGTTTACTGCAATCTGGAGTGCAGATACAAAAAAGGCAACAGATGAAATGTCAAAACTTCTTCGCAGGACAATTAGCTATCATGATTATGGCGAGGACTTTTACCATGCCTTTTTTGCCGGTATTTTTGCCGGAGCAGGATACACGGTTGAGTCGAATAAAGAACATGGAGAAGGACGCAGCGATATCGTCGTGAAAGATTATGCCGGTGACCGGCTGGCAGTGTTCGAGGTAAAGTATTCGCGGACATTGGATACAATGGAGAGAGACTGTGAGAGGGCGATTTCTCAGATTGACGAAAAAATGTATGCAAAAGAGTTTGAAGACGATTATTCTGATATCATCTGTTATGGAATTGCTTTTTATAAAAAACGTTGTCTGATTTTAAAAAAGTGAAATGAGGGTGCATGACATGTTTTCTTGATATTTAGTTGAAATACATTTTAGCATATGAAAGCACTTCAATAAAAGCAGGGCGGCGGCATTGATTCCCCCAAGCCACCGTCCCAAGACGTTTTATACTTTATATATTTTTATTTTACGAGGTCGGATTTATGGATATTAATGACAGAGTCACATACTTTTCTGAGCTAATTATGTGCGGCGCAGACATTTATACATGGGAATATGATACCGATATTAAGCTGCTAAGCTCCAATTGTCCCATGGAGGAAATGATGGATACCGCTTTAGAGGCTTTTGGTGCGAAAGAGCTACTGCGCAACTATCTGCGGGGGGAAGCCAGACCCATTGTGATCAGCGATCCTCTGGGACTTATGTGGGGTGCAACGGCAAGTAAGGGCGGTGATGTCTCCCCTCTGTATGTAATTGGCCCGGTCTGGTCAACGGATGCAAATCTGAGCGGTAACGGCCTGATTTCCATGGAAGATGCATATAAGACGCGAAATGTCAGTCTGGAATGGATGCGAAAAATGGTTGGCTGTTTACGCAGTCTCCCTGTTGTCATGCCGAAACTAATCTATCAATATGCCCTTATGCTCCATTGCTGCGTTAATAATGAGCAGCTGAGTCAGTCAGACTTAATTTATGAGGAGGCGCATTCACTGACAAGCTCCACACAAGCGCCACGTGATCGCTATCGTACATGGAGCTATGAGGAAAGCCTGCTGCGCATGGTGACAAATGGCGACTTGGGTTATAAAAAGGCATTTAGTGATGTGAGCAATGTCTCCAACGGAGTGCCCTTACAATCCCGTGATCCACTGCGGCAGGCGAAAATCTCCGTAATCGTGTTCATTTCACTCTGTACACGTGCGGCAATCCAAGGAGGACTGAGCCCTGAAACTGCATATTCTGTGGGTGATGCCTATATCCAAAGCGTAGAGGATTGCACGAAGGTTACAGAGATTGGCTCTATAAGCTATGCCATGTACTCGGATTTCGTAGAACGTGTCCACGCTGTTCGAATCGGCAAATCTGCATCCGCACTTGTTCGAACGATTTGCGAATTTGTGGAGCTTCACGCGGAGGAACGCTTTAGCTTGGAGGATCTGGCCAAACGGGTTGGTTACTCAACCGAGCATATGTCCCGGAAATTTAAAGCCGAAATGGGCGTTTCCCTGCCGAATTATATTCGCGCCGTGCGGATGGAACGGGCAAAAATCCTTCTGGCTAATGGGAATATGACAATTCAGGAAATCTCTGAAACTCTGCAGTTTTCCTCACGAGGCCATTTTTCTGATGTATTCCGCAAGATAGTGGGGAAGAGTCCTGCAGAATACCGAAAAGCGCACGCAAAGAAGTAATTGCATTGCCTGAAAACGGAGGGGAAGGTCCCTCCGTTTTCAGGCATTAGTTGGTGCTTGTCTGTTTTTCGGCCGCCAGTTTTTCGTGCTTTTCTGCAAGGACCTTTTCGATTTCGGGCATTTCTTTGTCCAGCTTCTGGAGGAAGAAGACGCAGACAATCAACACGATCAGGATCGCAACAGGGATAAGACTGTAAAGTATACGGATCATAGTGATTGCACTTTCCGGCTGGGCAATCGCTGCGCCACCTTCACCGGATACGAATCCGGAGACATCCAAGCATATACCGAGAAGGAAACCTCCTAATCCCTGACCGATTTGAACGCTAACACCATGTGCCAGCTGATTGGTCGTACCTTCCAGACGAGCCAACCCCTTGTATTCGTTATAATTGAACAGATCCATCAACAGAACTGCACAAAGGTAACTGAGGGGGAGTGTTGCAGCTGAGGTCAGGAACGCTGCGACAAGAAGCATCGGCAGACTGGCACCGGCAAAAAAGTTTATCACATAGCCGAAGATGCCGATGCAGGCTCCGCCGAAAATCACCTGGGACACACTGAATTTTTTCAGGAGCAGAGGCACCAGCAGCATCAAAGGAAGAATCAAGAAAGCCATAGCACTGAGCGTACCCAACAAATCAGTATTACCGACAATATATGTAAAATAGTATGTTTGCACGTTGATGTTCTGCAAAAGGTTAAAGCAGATGATCATACCGGCATAGTACCAAACATACTTATTTTTAGTGAACACCTGAACAAAGTCCTTGAGTGTAACTTTCTGGTGTTGTGTTCCGGCGTCAATGTCAGGATTCTCTTTGACGAACACAAAGCGTCCCAGAGCAATCACGCACAGTGGCAGCGCATAGATGCCGACCAGCTTGCTCCAGCCAGCGGGAGAAGTAGCAATAGAACCCATCAGCCGCGGAAAAGTCATGGAGACAGCCATGGAACCGAGCATGGTGACCAGACCACCATACGAGCCGACTTTACCGACCTTTGTGCGGTCATTGTCAAAGGCACGGATCATATAGACAGTGCTGCCGGCTCCCCGCAAGGTGTTGAACACACCCCACACAAAGGTGTACATGAAGAATATCCAGACCACCTTTAGTGTTTCGCTTGCACCGGAAGGCGTGGAGAACATCAGCCATGTGCAGATCCACATACCGATGATACCCAATTCATAAGGACGCCCTTTTCCCAGCTTGGAGTGGGTGTTGTCGATGATGAATCCCGCGATTAGGTCCGTGACAGCATCAATGATATTGCTGACAAGAAGAATTGTCCCGACCAATTTACCGCTCAAGCCGAGGTAGTTGGTGCAATAGATGGTCAAATAGGTATTAACAATGATACTCATGCCTGCCGCTGAGATGTCGGAAGTTTTCCAGGCGAAGAACCGTCCCCATGGGAATCGATCCTTCTTTTGTAAAGTTTTTTCTGCCATTCTTTTTTTGCTCCTTTTTCATTATTTTTTTTCTCCCTTTTTCGTTATTGGGAGGTCACTGACTATAGTATAAAGGATGCATCGAGAATAAAAAATCCAGATTTCATACTTTTTGTCCAGATTTGCGACGTATCAGAAATGATATCGGAAATATATATAAAATATCTGAAATTTAGCTATCCGGTCTCCGCCTTTCCTGCTATATTAGAATCACCATCCAGACGGACGGAATACAAAATCTGAAATAATAGGTTAAGGAGGTATATCTATGAGTATTTTGCACGGGAAGTGGATTACGGGTGCGGCTGCAGTTCCTGTTTTTTATAAACAATTTTCATCAGAAAAGCCAGTCAAAGCCATTCTGTACGCTTCGGCTTGCGGTGTCTATGCAGCGCGAATCAATGGCGTCCCTGTCAGCGATGCGCTACTTCGTCCGGGATGGACGAACTACCGAAAGCGCATTCAGTATCAGGAGTATGACATTACCGGTTTTATAGAAGAGCAGAACCGTCTGGAACTGACGGTTGCCCCCGGCTGGTGGTCGGGGTATCTCAATGGTGAGAGGAAAAATCATCATTACGGCGACCGAACCGCTGTCTGGGCAGAGCTGCATTTGACTTATTCCGGTGGAACAGAGACGATTATTGTCACCGATGAAAGCTGGAGCTATACCACAGGGGCAGTTTTGTCTTCCGAGCTATATCATGGGGAGATTATTGATTATACAGCAGATCCAATTGCACCCCGCCCGGTTGAACTGTACGAACTCCCTTATCCTGCACAGCTTGTACCACAGATTGGCTCATCCGTCCGCATTCTCAAGCGCCTTCAGGTAAAGGAACATATCATAAGTTCCAAGGGGGAGCATATCCTCGACTTTGGACAAAATATTGCAGGTTTTGTGGAACTTTATATTAAGGGCAACCGTGGTCAGCAGATCACCATTCGCCATGGGGAAGAGCTTGACTCGGACGGAAATCTCTATACGGGGAATCTCCGCACTGCCCGCGCTACTGACATCTTTGTGTGTTCCGGTGAGGACGATGTTTTCCGTCCTTCCTTTACCTTCCATGGTTTCCGCTACATTGCTGTGGAGGGATTGGCGTGCATTGAGCCTTCCGATTTCACTGCTTGCGCCATTTCCAGTGACCTGCGCAAGACCGCTAGTTTCCATTGTTCCAACGAGCAGGTTAACCGGCTGTGGGAGAACATCAACTGGAGCATGCTGGATAACTTTGTGGATCTGCCAACTGACTGCCCTCAGCGGGACGAGCGGCTTGGCTGGACAGGCGATGCCGCAATCTTTGCGAATACAGCGGGACAGCTTCGGGATACTTATGCCTTTTTCCGCAAATGGCTGGCTGACCTTGCCAGCGAGCAGAGTGTGAAATACGGCATTCCCGATACAATTCCCAACATTCTTATGCCACCCGAAACCCCCAGCGGCGGAAGTGCGGTCTGGGGCGATGCGGCCACCCTTGTTCCCTGGAGCCAGTATTGGCTGTATGGAGATGATACCGTGCTGAAAGAGCAGTACGACAGTATGAGGTATTGGGTGGAATGGATGCGCCGCACTGAAACTCCCAACCATCTGCATAAGTCCGGCCATCAGCGGGGTGACTGGCTTGCTATGGATCGAGAGGAAGGCAAGGGAATGCGTGGCGCTACTGACCCTTATCTGATTTCCACTGCATTTTACGCTGAAAGCACCAGGATCCTGCGCGACGGCGCAAAGATTCTAGGTAAAGTCGAGGACTACGAGGAATATTCCGGACTGTATCAGGAAATCGTAGATGGCTTCCAAAAGGAATTCATCACCGCTACGGGCCGCGTAGTTTCCGAAACGCAGACCGCACTGTCCCTGATTCTCTGTCTCGGTCTGGCCATGCCGGAGCAAGAAAAAGTCATCATTGAAACCTTGGCGAACAATGTCATTGCCCACAAGAACAAGCTGACCACCGGCTTCATTGGCACACCGTACCTTATGAAAGCCTTGTCTGTCCACGGGAGGCATGATCTGGCGGGCAAGCTGCTGCTGAACGAAGATTATCCCGGATGGCTCAACGAGGTGAAGCTCGGAGCCACGACCATATGGGAGCGGTGGGACAGCAAGCACGCTGACGGTAGCTTTGACGAGAGCGGCATGAACAGCTTTAACCATTATGCCTTCGGCGCGGTGGGGGCGTGGATGTTGGAAGAACTGGCGGGTATCGAGGCGAAAGAGGCTGGTTATCGTGTGATTTCCTTCCATCCCCGCCTGACCTATGGCATTACTGAGGTTTCCGCCAGCCGTGAGACACCCTTCGGCACGGCGGCGTGCGCTTGGTCGTGCAGGAGCGGAAAGATCCGGGTATCCGTTACCATACCCGATCAATCCACTGCCGAGCTGATTCTGCCCGAAAAGGAAGGTGTTATCCGGCTGGAGAGCGGCACGTATTCTTATGAATATGAGACCGAAACACGACTGGAGCCGCTCCGATACACAATGGACAGCACGATTGCCGAGCTGACGCAGGTTCCGGCCTTTCTGGATGGCGTGGAGCGTTTAATGCCCGGCACAGGTGCAAGATTTGGTATGGAGTTTTTACAGCGCAAGACCTTGGGGGAACTCGTGGTGATGATGCCGACAGGTAACGAAACTAAATTTCAGACTATTCTGGACGAATTGAACGAGGAGGAATAAAATATGAAAGAAATTAAGTCTATGCTGCCTTTAAGCCGGAATATCCCGGATGGAGAGGCCCGCATCATGCCCGATGGGAAAGTATACCTTTACGGAAGTCTCGATAAGCATTCCGACAGCTTCTCCAGTGAGGAATATGTGGTCGCTTCCACTGCTGATCTGCGGACATGGGAGGTTAGCGAGCCATGCTTTTCCGTGAAGGATGTCCCCTGGGCAGGCACTTCCCAGGTGCACAGCTCTCTGGCCAATGTAAAATGCTTTGATGATCTGCCGGAGCATATCCGCGTTTATATGCCGGAAAGTGCCAGAGAAGTACCGATTGCGGAAATCGTCGCTGCAATCGAGCAGAGCGCCAGTGCCGGACTGCCCAAGGATACCCGCCTCTATGCTCCGGACGCCATTTACAAAGACGGGAAGTACTATCTGTATTTCGGCCTTTCGGACGACACCGAGGGCGTGGCGGTCTCCGAGAGTCCCACCGGACCGTTCCGGGATGCTGTCAAGCTGCCTGTCACCGGGATCGACCCGGCGGTTTTCATTGACGATGATGGCAGCGCCTATTACTACTGGGGACAGTTTTCCGCCAATGTTGCAAGGCTGACTCCGGATATGATGCATCTGGAGAAAAACAGTATTGTAGAAGGTGTCCTTACAGAGCGGGAGCACCACTTCCATGAGGGCAGCTCCATCAGAAAGAGGGGAGACACTTACTATTTTGTTTTTGCTGACGTTTCACGGGGCAAGCCTACTTGTCTTGGTTACGCAACTTCGAAATCGCCTATGGGGCCGTTTACCTATTGCGGTGTCATTGTTGACAACAGTGCACTGAATCCGGAAAGCTGGAACAACCACGGCAGCATTGCGGAGATTAACGGTCAATGGTATGTTTTCTTTCATGTCAGCACAGAAAAGGAATATATGCGCCGAGCCTGCTGCGTTCCAATCGAATTTGATGAGAATGGACTGATCCGGGAAGTTGTTCTTGACGGCAAATGAGTGTTTACGCACTATCGTAACCACAGACGGTGAATGCGATGATATGGTTTGCTCCTATCGGAGATAGTATTATTCTAATCAGAGAAGTCACTTCTATGTTGGATCAGTTTCCTGATTTTGGGGGCACTATCATCATCGATCAAGACAAGAGCAATGCAGTCTTCAGAGACATGGAGATTGGGTATAACAATCTTGTTCATAAGCTCCCTGGCCGAAAGGATGCTGGCTAGTGTTCTGCAAAAAGAGATTAGGCAAAAACAAAATTTGTGCTAGTATTTGCAAAAATCATTCTAAGAGAACGAAACGGGATTAGATATAATAATCTCAGGAAATTATCGAAGGAGGTCGTTATGAGAAAACAGATAAAATGGATGGACAACTGGAAGTTCAGTAAAGAAGACATCGGAGTGGAAAAAGCCGTGGGAATGTGCGGCGCAGATTCCGGAGAGCTTGTAAACCTGCCCCACACATGGAATGCCAAAGACGGACAGGACGGAGGCAATGACTACTACCGGGGAAAATGCTGGTATGCAAAACAGCTCCCGCTGATGGATCTGGAAGGGGACGAAGAACTGTGGCTGGAATTTGACGGAGCAGCGATGATGGCGGCCGTTTATATCAATGGGAAACTTGTAGGAACACATGATGGGGGATATTCGACATTTCGTGTGAATCTGACTTCGTTTCTTGAGGATGAGAATGTTATTGCGGTATCGGTGGATAACAGCGCGGTGCGCACGGTTTATCCGCAGAAAGCAGATTTTACATTTTATGGCGGAATCTACCGGAACGTGTATCTGATCCGGGCGCCGAAAACGCACTTTGCGCTGGGGTACTATGGCGGCAATGGTCTGAAGGTGACGCCGGAAGTTGAGGGAAGCAGCGCCAGAGTTACCGTGGAAGGCTGGACGGAACAGGCGTCGGATGAAGTGTCCGCCAAACTGTGTGTACGGGATGCGGAAGGGAATGTGATCGTCCAAGAAGAAGTTCCGGTTCATGACAATTATATCAGGAAAGAACTGACGATAGAAAACGTCCATCTATGGGATGGAAAGGACGATCCGTACTTATATACCCTGCAGGCAGCGCTGAAAACCGAGGAAGAGTCAGAGCTTCTGGACTGTGTGGAAACCACATTCGGCTGCCGCACGTTCTATGTGGATCCGCAGAAAGGATTTTTCCTGAACGGACGGTCTTACCGGCTCTGCGGCGCAGCGCGACATCAGGACAGACAGGGCGTCGGCAATGCCCTTACACCACAAATGCATGAAGAGGATATGCAGATCCTGCTCGAAATGGGAGCCAACACGATCCGCCTGGCACACTATCAGCATGACTCATATTTTTATGAACTGGCGGACCGGTATGGGATGATCGTATGGGCGGAAATTCCCTATATTACAGAACATATGCCGGAAGCGAGAGAGAATACGATCTCCCAGATGACGGAGCTGATCGTACAGAATTACAATCATCCTTCCATCGTCTGCTGGGCGCTTTCCAATGAAATTACGGGAACGACCGGAGTGACGGAGGATCTGGTGGAAAACCACAGGATGTTAAATGACTTGTGTCACAGACTGGATTCTACCAGACTGACGACGATGGCGCACATCTTTATGCTGGATACGGAGGATGAACTGGTGACACTGCCGGATATTCGGTCGTATAATCTGTATTATGGCTGGTATGTGGGAGAAATGGAAGACAATGACAGTTGGTTTGACAGCTATCATGAGAAGCATCCGGATGTGGCGATGGGACTTTCCGAGTACGGCGCAGATGCGAACCCGCAGTATCAGGGTGCGAATCCGGAAAAAGGCGACTGGTCGGAGCCTTATCAGGCATTGTACCACGAACATATGCTGGAAATGTGGAGCAGGCGTCCTTATATCTGGGCGATGCATGTATGGAATATGTTCGACTTCGGAGCGGACGGCAGAGACGAGGGCGGAAAGCCAGGGCAGAATCAGAAAGGACTTGTGACATTTGACCGGAAGCTGAAGAAGGACGCGTTCTATATCTATAAAGCATATTTGTCGAAAGAACCGTTCGTCCATCTCTGCGGAAGAAGATATGTGGACCGGTGTGAGGAAGAGACTGAGATCAAAGTGTATTCCAATCAGCCTTCTGTGACTTTGTATGTAGATGGAAAAGAAGCCGGGACGCTGGATGGGGAGAAAGTGTTCCGTTTCAAGGTAACGATATCCGGGGAGCATGTGATTGAGGCGAAAGCCGGCGAATGCAGTGACGCCATGACGATCCGCAAAGCAGACCGGCCGAATCCGGACTACCGCAAAGCAGGAGGAGAAGTGGTGAACTGGTTTGACCGGGATGATGAGGTCATCCGGGAAGGGTATTTCTCGATCAAGGACAGTATGGGGGCGGTAAAAGCAAACCCGGAGGCAATGGCCGTGTTTGATGAACTGATCGCTCCGATCCAGGCAAAGATCATCGAGGCATACGGGGATGTGGCGAAAAATATCCAGATGCCGGAAGAAATGCAGAAAATGATGGATCGTATGAGTGTGGAAAATTCTCTGAAGCAGATGGCGTCGATGATCACGCCGGAACTGGTCCATAAACTAAACAACCGGCTGAATCAGGTTCCAAAGCCGGAAACTTCAGAAGAGGAGGAATAATCATGCGGATCCCGTATCTGGAAAAGAAAAATGATAAAACCGTGCTTATGGTGCAGGAAAAACCGTTCATCGCAATCGCCGGAGAGGTGCACAATTCGGATGCTTCTTCACCGGAATACATGGAACAGATCTGGAAGATCGCAGATGAACTGGGAATGAATACCCTGCTTCTGCCGGTATCCTGGGAAATGATCGAACCGGAAGAGGGGAGTTTTGACTTTACTGTGGTGAAAGCGCTGATCGATCAGGCGCGCAGCTTTAACAAGAAAATCCTGTTCCTCTGGTTCGGAAGCTGGAAAAACGCGGAATGCATGTATGCACCGGAATGGGTGAAGACCGATTTAACACGGTTCCAAAGAGCGCAGATCAAGAAAGGGAAGAATAAGGCAGGACGGAAAGTTTCCGAGAGTCTGCCGTATGAGACTCCTTATACAACGATTTCCTATTTATGTGAAAATGCGATGCAGGCAGACGCAAAAGCATTTGCAGAGCTGATGAAGTATATCAAAGAATATGATGAGGCGGAATCTACGGTGATTGCCGTTCAGGTGGAAAATGAAACCGGACTGCTCGGCGCCGCAAGAGAAATATCAGACGAGGCGGACGCTTTGTTTGAAGGAGAGGTTCCGCAGGATTTTGCGGATTACATGAACGCCCATACAGCGGAAATGACGGAGGATATCCGCTCAGCCGTAGAGACGGGGGCAGACAGCGGAACCTGGACGGAAGTGTTCCAGTCCGCGGCGGAGGAGATCTTCAGCGCCTATTATATCTCAAAATATGTAAACTTTGTTGCGGAAGCAGGAAAAGAAGTGTATCCGATTCCGATGGCGGTTAACTGCTGGCTGGACAAGGGCGGCAGACCGGGATCCTATCCGACCGGAGGACCGGTGTCAAAAGTCCATGAAGTATGGAACTATAACGCGCCTGCGATCGAGATTTACGGACCGGATATTTATGTTCCGTATTTCATGGAAATCTGCGATGAATATACAAGAAGAGGGAATGCGTTATTTATTCCGGAGGCTGCCACGCACAGCTATGCGGCGGCGCGTCTCGTATATACGGTCGGACATTATCATGCGATGTGCTATTCGCCGTTTGGATTTGATGATATCGGAAAGCCGTTCAGTGCTACACAGGGATATCTGTTTGGTATGGACGTGACAGATGAAGCGCTGAAAACGCCGCAAAATTATGAGGAGTATGGAAAAACCGCGCATTATCTGCAGCAGTTGATGCCGATTCTCGGAGAAGCCTATGGTACGTCCCGTCTTCAGGCCGCCTGCGGGGAGTTAAAGCAGCAGATCAGCCAGATGATGTTTGGAGAATTTGGCATAGCGGCTGTATTTGAAAATCCGATGCAGCCGAGAGCGAACGGATATTGTCTTGTCGTACAGACGGCGGAAAATGAGTGTTATATCCTGGCAGACGCCTGCTCTGTGAGTTTTCTTTCCGGCAGTCAGGAAAAACCGAATATCGATCTGCTTCTGTTTGAGGAAGGAGAATTTGTGGAAGGCATCTGGAAACGGGGACGCCGTCTCAATGGGGACGAGGCTGCATTTATATCATTTGATGCGCCCACATTATTACATGCAAAGTTTTTTGTCTATGATTAAAGGAGATTTTGTATGACTGAGAAGATGAAAAGAATCCTGAATGGAGAATATGGAAATCATCTGATGCCGTTTTTCTGGCAGCATGGAGAGGATGAAGCTACGCTGCGGGAATATATGAAGGTGATCCGAGAGAGCGGATGCCGCGCCGTATGTGTAGAGAGCCGTCCCCATCCGGATTTCTGCGGAGAAACATGGTGGTCGGATATGGATATCATTTTAGATGAAGCACGGAACCGGGGAATGAAAGTGTGGATTCTGGATGACAGCCATTTCCCCACCGGGTTTGCAAACGGGGCGCTGAAGAACGCGCCGGAGGAGCTGCACCGGCAGAGTATCTGTACTGCGCAGCTCGATCTGTGCAGTGGGACAGGGGAAAACCCCGATGCAAAAACGACAGAAATTGATGTGTATGAGATGTTCCCGCCCCAGTTTCATCCGAATCAGCTGGAACAGTATATTCTCCCGGCGACCCTTAGGGACGCACCGCATTTTGATGACGATCAGATTCTTGCCGTGACGGCGGTGAATCAGGAAACCGGGGAAAGGGTGTTTCTGGATCTTCCAGAGCCGGGGGAAAAGCTGGTCTGGAAGAACCGGGAAGGAAACTGGCGGCTCTGGGTGAGTGGACTTTCCAGAAATTTCGGTCCGCACCGGGAATACATCAATATGCTGGACGAAGAATCCTGCCGCCTGCTGATCGACGCGGTCTATGAACCCCACTGGGAACATTATCAGGCGGACTTCGGAAGGACGATCGCCGGATTTTTCTCGGACGAGCCGGAGCTGGGAAACGGGCATATCTTCGACAACGAAGGCAGGCTTGGAAAGGATCAGGATCTGCCGTTTTCCCGGACAATGACGGAGGAATTAAAGAAACGTCTGGGAGATCACTGGGCGAATGAGATGTACCTGCTCTGGGACAATGACAGTGATAAGAAAAAAACCGCACGTGTGAGATATGCTTACATGGATGCGGTGACAAAGCGGGTACGGGAAGCCTTTTCCAGACAGATCGGCACATGGTGCAGAGAACATGGCGTGCAGTATATCGGACATGTGATCGAAGACAACAATGCACATGCAAGGACCGGCGTCAGTCTGGGACATTATTTCCGTGGACTAGACGGTCAGGATATGGCAGGGATCGACGATATCGGAGGCCAGGTGTATCCGCAGGGGGAGGACGGCCCTTATACCGGAACTCTGGGACTGCCGCGGGACGGAGAATTTTATCACTATATGCTGGGAAATCTCGCAGCGTCCGCAGCAGCGATCGAACCGGGAAAACATGGCGATTCGATGTGTGAGATTTTTGGAAATTACGGATGGGCAGAAGGTGTGCAGCTTGAAAAGTATCTGGCAGATCATTTTATGGTGCGCGGGATCAATCATTTCGTACCGCATGCATTCAGTCCGGCGCCGTTCCCGGATCCGGACTGCCCGCCACACTTTTATGCACACGGCCACAATCCGCAGTACCGGCATTTTGGCGCGCTGATGGAGTATATGAACCGGGTATCGGAATGCATCAGCGGCGGACACCGCGCAGTATCTGCGGCGATCCTGTATCATGGTGAGGCAGAATGGAGCGGTCAGGCGATGCTCAGTCAGAAACCGGCACGAAAACTGGCGGAAGCACAGATCGAATATGACTGCATCCCGGCGGATGTATTTGCAGAAAAGGAACGCTACCGGACGAAGCTCGGGAAGACTCTGCAGGTGAATACGCAGGAATACCGGGTGCTGATCGTACCCCATGCGCAGTTTGTCACGGCGGAATTTGCCCTGGCTGCGGGGGAACTTCAGAAGAATGGATTCCCGGTACTGTTTCTGGACGGACTGCCGGAAGGAATCTGCAATCCCGGGGAATGTGCGAAAGCAGGAAGCATAGAGACGCAGATGACGGAAGAAGTGCTGATGAAGGGACTGCAGGACTGCACCGTTCTTTCTCTGGAGGAACTGACGTCTTACATAAGAGGAATCCGGACGGACGACGCTGTGTTTACGCCGGAAAATTCTTACCTGCGGGCGATGCATTATCAGGGAGAAACGGAACTCTGGTATTTTGTCAACGAGGCGGCAAAGCGGTACGAAGGTGCGGTCTGCATTCCGGACGCGGACGCTTTGTACGGATATGACGCATGGGAGAACCAGGTATTTCCGATAGAAGCAGAGCATGTACAGGCAGAAAACGGCGGGGCATATTTGAAGATTCCGGTTGTCCTGGAGCCGGGTAAGAGCCTGATCCTTGTACTGGATACGGCAGACGAAGCACTGTTGCAGGAACCGGTCCTTGCTGCAGGAGAGAAAACACGGCTTTCCGAATGGAAACGAAGTATCTGCGACGCAACAGAATATCCTTGCTTTGCAGAAGAAAAAACTGTGGCGCTGCCGGATCATCTGGCAGAAGAACAGCCTTCCTTTTCCGGTTTTGTGCGGTATGAAAGCACATTTACCGTGGAAGAGGCGGCGCAGGTGGTGCTGGAAGTAACCGATGCAAAAGAAGGAATGGAAGTATTCGTGAATGGAAAGAGCGCGGGAATCCAGATCGTGCCTCCTTACTGCTACGATCTGACAGAACTGGCGGACATAGGAGAAAATGCACTGGTGATCGAGGTCGCAACGACACTGGAACGTCAGTGCTATGATATGACGAAAGACGATCCGCGGATGAAGATGCGCGGACTGGCAGAGCCGAAAGGCGGCAGCGGCATTACCGGAGAAGTCTTTTTGTACTGCAGAAAACGGCATATGCCGTAACAGACAATCGCCGAAGATCAGGCGGATCATCAAGAAAGGAAACAAAGAATATGAAAAAAATAAATATAGACCGCGGCTGGGAGCTGATGTCCGGAGAACCATCGAATATACCGGGAATGCCAAAACAGACGAGACAGGTAGACCTGCCGCACGATTTTATGATTGAATCGGATGTAAAAGCAGACTCCGTAAACGGTGCGAATACCGGATTTTTTTCCGGGGGAACCGTAACTTACACAAAATATATCGACGCGCCCGAAGAATGGGAAGGCGAACGGATCCTGGCGGCGTTTGACGGGGCGTTCCGGGATGTGACAGTGATCCTCAACGGACATATTATGGGGCGGCATCATTATGGATACACGCCGTTTAGCGTCGATCTGACGTCCCGCATGAACCTAGGAAAAAAGAACCGGCTCGCCGTGCTTGTCAGCAATGATGCGGAACCGAACAGCCGGTGGTATCCGGGCGGGGGACTGTACCGTCATGTGCATCTGCTGACGGCGCCGAAACTTCATATTGCGCCGGATGGAATTTTTGCGTATACCTCTCATATCGTAGGAGAAGACGCTTTTGTGGCAGTGGAAACAACGGTGGAAAATCATACGTCAGAAGATCATGATATCTGGGTAAACCTCATGTTCCGGAACGTACCGGCAGAGGATCAGGAGGAAGACGCCGCAGAAACAATTGCCGCAAAGGGTGCGGTCAAGGTGCATGTCCCGGCGGGAAGCAGCGCGGTGGCGCGCACGCAGGTAACGGTAGAACAGGCAAAGATCTGGGATATCGATCATCCCGATCTGTACCGGATCACGGCACAGCTTGTGACGGCAAGACCGACCGATCAGGAATCACAGATGTGCGTGACAGATGAAGAAGAAACCACGTTCGGAATCCGTACCATTTCTATGGATTCGAAAAATGGATTTATGTTAAACGGCAGAACCGTAAAACTCAAAGGCGGCTGTATTCACCATGACAATGGAATCCTCGGGGCGGCTTCTTACCGGGACAGCGAGTACCGTAAGGTGAAACTGCATAAGGAAAATGGATTCAACGCGCTCCGTTTTGCCCACAATCCGGTATCGAAGGAGATGCTGGATGCCTGCGACAGGCTGGGAATGGTTGTCATCGACGAAGCCTTTGACACCTGGAATATGCCGAAGAACCGCCATGACTACTGCCGTCATTTTGAAGCAGAGTGGAAAGAGGAACTGAAAAACTTTGTCGTAAGAGACCGGAATCATCCGTCGGTCATCATCTGGTCGATCGGAAATGAACTGCCGGAGCAGGGCGGACTGTCTGACGGATACCAGACGTCTGCAGAATTGACAGAATATGTCCGGACGCTGGATCATACCCGCTTTGTGGGCGGAGCGCTGTGTTCCTTCTTCAACGGTCTGGATGATGAAGACACCGGAAAGTTCTGGGCGTCTCTTCAGGAAGAGGTGATGAAAAACGGTGGTTCCCTCAGCAATCTGGATGGAAAATTCGGAAGAGAGATCTGGAACGATTATACAGAGAACTTTGTGGCGCCGTGGGATGTGGTCGGATATAACTATCTGAATTACCATTACGGAGAAGCTGCAGAGCTGTTCCCGAACCGTGTGATCTGCTGTACGGAAAGCAAACCGCGCGAATTTGAGGCATATTGGAGTGATGTAGAAAAATATCCGTATGTGATCGGAGATTTTGAATGGACGAGTCACGACTACATCGGCGAGGCAGGAATCGGAAAGAGAATGTATGTGGAGCCGGGACAGGAGGCGTCCGCCATGCAGGCGCTTCACTATGCAGGATATCCGTGGAGAACAGCCGGAGCGGGAGATTTTGACCTGTGCGGATTTGAGAAGCCGCAGCTTGCGTACAAGAGGATCATCTGGGGATCCAGAGAAACATATATTGCCTGCCATAACCCGGCGGTATATGGAAAAGTGGAAATCCTGGACCGCTATGGCTGGCCGGACTGCGCACATAGCTGGACATGGGACGCAGAAGCCGGAAGCAAGGTACAGGCAGAGGTGTATTCTTCTGCGGAAGAAGTGGAACTTTTGCTAAATGGCGTCAGCCAGGGAAAGAAAAAGGCAGGAAAAGAGAATCACTATAAAGCAGTATTTGAACTGACATATGAGCCGGGTACACTGGAGGCAGTAAGCTATACAGACGGTGCGGAGATATCCCGCGACCTTGTTGTATCAGCGGGAGAACCGGCGGGAATCCGGATCCGTCCGGAACAGACGGCACTGCATCAGACGATACTGCCTGCCAACGGACAGGCGCTGTGCTTTGCCACAGTAGAAGTGGTGGATGCACAGGGAAATCCGGTGCCGTATGTGGAAAAAGAAGCCGTGGCGTGTGTAGAAGGCGCGGCGTCTCTCGCGGCATTCGGAACCGGAAGAGAGAAAACCGAAGAAAACTACACCACCGGAAAGACCATTGCGTACCGGGGAAAGATCCTTGCGGTTGTCCGTGCCGGATATGAGTCCGGAACCGCCGTGCTGAAAGTGAAGATGGAGGGATTCCCGGAGGCAGAACTGGAATTGGAGGTTATTGAAGCGTAACAGTAAGCTGTGATAGAGAGTAAAAACTTTTTTACTCTCTTTTTTTGTATGACCATGCCCGGTGTAACAAAAATAATGCTACTTTGAGCAAAGAATATTCTAAAAAACAGAAGTAAACTGAATTATAATAATCACATCAGCTGAGAGAAAGAAACCAGAAGGAGGGTGAGACAAAATGGAAATGGTTCCAATTTATAAAGATCCGGAGTACTCCGTAGAAGAACGGGTAGAAGACCTGATGTCACGAATGACGACGCAGGAAAAGGTGTGCCAGTTAAGCTGTGCTTACGCTTACGGCGGCGCCGTAGTGAACATGGAGGCGGAACTGAAGGATGGAATCGGGCAAATCGGCATGAGTTCAGGAACAATGACACTGGAAGAAAATGCAGAGCTGGTCAATACAGCGCAAGAGTATCTGCTGAAACATACACGGCTTGGAATCCCTGCGATCTTCCATGTAGAGACCCTAAACGGCGGATCTCTGACGGAAGCGACGACATATCCGGTTCCAATCGGACTGGCGGCGTCATGGAACCCGGAAGAGGTAGAGAAAATGGCAGGACAGATCCGGGATGAAATGACTGCATCCGGGCAGAGTATGGCGTTTGCGCCGGTGCTTGACGTCGCCAGAGATCCAAGATGGGGACGTATGGGCGAGACATATGGGGAAAGTCCGACCTTGATCTCCGCCATGGGAACCGCATATGTCCGCGGAATTCAGGGAGAAAATCTGGAAAAGGGTATGGCGGCATGTGCAAAGCATTTCCTCGGATATGCGGCAAGTGAGGGCGGCATGAACATGTCAGGCGCCCACATCGGAGCACGGGAATTGAGAGAAATCTATGCAAAACCATTTGCGGCGGCGATTCAGGATGCCGGATTAAAAGGCGTGATGAACTGTTATCTGGCGATAGACGGAGAGCCGGTCACCGGATCCAAAAAGTATCTGACCGGACTGCTTCGGGACGAACTGGGATTTGATGGCGTCGTAGTGTCAGATTACGGCTCGATCGATAAGCTGTGTGATGTATTCGGAATCGCGGAAGACAAGGCGAGAGCAGGTGAACTTGCGCTCCGTGCGGGCGTGGATACGGAAACACCCCGGCGGCTTTGTCTGAACGATACGTTCGTGGAGCGGCTGGAAAACGGTGAAATTCCAATGGAGATCGTGGACACTGCACTTCGCCGGACGCTGAGGCTGAAGTTCGAACTGGGGTTGTTTGAAGAGCCATATGCAGATGTGGAGAAGATGAAAGCAGTCTACAGTGATGCCAGTCATAAAAAGACGGCATATCAGCTTGCATGCGAGAGTATGACGTTATTAAAAAATGACGGACAGATTCTTCCGCTGAAGGAGAAAAAAACGATTGCGGTGATCGGACCGGGCGCGGGAAATTACCGTGCACTGTTCGGCGGCTATACGTATCCGGCATTTTATGAAGGAATGCGCGCAATGCTGTCCGGACTAAGCAAAAGCATGGGACTTCAGGGCGTAGACGCACAGGACGCACAGCGGGCGTATCTGGAAGCGCGTCTGGCACAGATGCCGGAAGTAGAGCAATTGATCAAAGAGCATTATCCGGGAGTGAAAACCGTATATGAAGCAATCCGGGATACCGCGGCAGAGGACTTCCGTGATGTGGAGGTGCGGTATGCCGAAGGCTGCGGCTATCTTGATCCGGACCGCTCTGGGTTTGAGGAGGCATGCAGGCTGGCCAAAAGCAGTGACGTCGTATTGTTTGTATGTGGCGGACGGAACGGATCCGGTGCAGGATGTACGATGGGCGAAAATGTGGACACCAGTCAGATTGGTCTGCCGGGGGTACAGGAAGAACTGGCGGATGCGTTGTTCCAAACGGAAACTCCCGTGGTGATCGTCCATATGGACGGAAAACCGTTGTCGGGAGTGCAGGTAAACACACAGGCGGCGGCAGTGCTGGAGGCATGGCATCCGGGGCAGATGGGCGCACAGGCAATTGCAGATACCTTGTTCGGGAAAAACAACCCCTGCGGAAAGCTTCCGGTAACGGCAGTCCGCCATGCAGGCCAGATTCCGGTGTATGTAGAGCAGCACAGAGGTAGCGGCGTATCGGGAAGAGGACTGGGAAATAATAGTATTACACAGGGATATGTAGAGGAACCGGGATTCCCGCTGTATCCGTTTGGATTCGGACTGTCGTATACCACATTTGCAATCACGGACTGCCGGATGTCTGACCGCGAGATATCTTCAGGAGGGCGCACGACGGTCACATGCCGGGTATCGAATACAGGAAAGACAGATGGAGCTGCGATCGTGCAGTTATATTTTACAGATAAACAGGCGCTTGTTACAAGACCGCAGAAAGAACTGGCAGGGTTTCTTCGGATTCCGCTGAAGGCAGGAGAGAGTAAAGAAGCAGAATTTGTGTTCTGTGCAGATCAAAGCGCGTATATGGATCCCGACGGAAACTGGAGAGTCGAGAGCGGAGAGGTGGAACTCTTGCTCGGCGATTCCTCAGAAGAACTGCAGTCTGCCGGTACGGCCCGGATCCGTGATACAAAGATATTAGAAAAAGGCAGGCGGACATATTTTAGTTCAGCAGATGTGAAATAAAAAATAGAAATGAAGCATAGAAACATGCTTTATTTGTGGGAGGTTAATCATGGCAAAAGAGAAAAAGCAAAAACAAAAAGATCCGAACAAGCTCGGTGTAGGACGTTTACTTGCATGGAAGAGTTCGGACGTGGCACAGGCGGGAATCCAGGCGATCGTGATCGGATATCTGACGCTGTACTGTACAGATACATTGGGAATCAACCCGGCGCTGGTGGGAACGCTTCTGCTGGCAAGTAAGATCATCGATGCATTTACCGATGTCTTTGCCGGATGGCTGGTGGACAATACCCACACGCGTTTCGGAAAAGGAAGAACCTATGAATTGTGTATCGTGGGCGTGACACTCTGCTCCATCGCACTGTTTTCGGCAAGTCCCGAGTGGTCGCAGTTCTTCAAATGCGCATGGATCTTCGTGATGTACACGATGGTATTTTCCATCTTTACCACACTTCGCGGGGCGGCAGGAACACCGTATACGATCCGTGCATTCAGCAACAATCAGGTGCTGATCACAAAAGTAGCTTCTTACGGCGGGATCATTACAATGGCAGCTTCCATCGCGATCAACGTTGCATTTCCGATCGTGATGAGCCGTCTGGCAACCAGCGCGTCCGGGTGGACGGCAACCATTGCGATCTTCGCGATTCCGCTGACACTGATCGGCGTGCTCAGGTTCTTCCTGATCAAAGAGGACCCGTCGGTAGATGCCGGAAACCAGTATCAGAAAGTATCTCTCAAAGAGATCTTTACCATGTTCAAAGTCAATAAGTATGTATGGCTGTTTGCCTGCATCATGCTCTGCTACAACATCATGACGGCGATCGGAGCAGGCACTTACTATTTCAAATGGGTTATAGGGGATGTGTCAATGATGTCTCTGGTATCCATGTTTTCCGTCATCACACTGCCGCTGATGTTTACGTTCCCGGCGATCATGAAAAAAATCGGTACGATGGGCGACATGGTAACGAGCTTCTGCGTGATCGGAATCGTAGGATATGTGATCGTATTTTTCTCCAATGACTGGATGCCGGGCGTGCTGGTGGGCGGAATGATCGGTGCGATCGCGACTCTGCCGCTTGCGTATTATGGAGTCCTCTTCATTATGAAGTGCTGTACATACAATGAGATGCAGGGACTGCCGAGAATGGACGGCTCTTCCGCAATTCTGTCGAACTTTACCAGCAAGGTCGGTTCTGCGCTTGGTTCTGCGATCACCGGCGTACTGCTGGGAGCAGCCGGATATCTGACCGGAGAATCCGTAACCGTGCAGCCGGACAGCGCGATCCTGATGATCCGTGTTCTGTATGCGATCGTACCGGTCGTTGCACTTGTGATCATCGCGGTATGCTGTAAGAAATTTGCCGTACTGGAAAAACAGATTCCGGCATGGGAAGAAAAACGGAAGAAACAGATGGAGGAGAAAGAAGCATGAAAAAATTTGACAAGGGTTTTCTGCTTGGTGCGTCGACTGCGGCGCATCAGGTAGAAGGAAATAATACACACAGCGATTTCTGGGCAATGGAGCAGATGGAATATTCCAGTTTTGACGAACCTTCCTTAGATGCGGTCGACCATTACCATCATTTTAAAGAGGATATTGATCTGATGGCAGAGGCGGGACTGAACGCGTACCGCTTTTCCATCGAATGGGCGAGAATTGAACCGGAACATGGAAAATTTGATGAATCTGAAATCGCACATTACCGGGAAGTGCTGGAGTACTGCCGGGAAAAGGGAATCGAGCCGGTCGTGACCATGCATCATTTTTCTTCACCAAAGTGGCTGATTGAAGAAGGCGGCTGGGAAAATGAGGAAACAATCGGAAAGTTTGCAGACTACTGTGCGTACACGGTGAGACAGCTTGGCTCGCTGATGCAGTATGTATGTACGATCAACGAAGCAAATATGGGAATCCAGATGGCTGCGATCACCGCACGCTATGCCAAAATGATGCAGAGCAGCGAGAACTCCAATCTTCAGGTCGGGGTAAATCTGGGCGGAAATGCATTTGCAGAGCGGATGCAGAAGCAGGCGGAAGAAAATCAAAAGGTGTTTGGAACCGTGAAACCGGAAACTTTTTTGAGCGGCAGGACAAAAGCAGGCGATGAGATTATTATGCAGGCACATCAGGCGGCCAAGACGGCAATGAAACAAATCTGCCCGGAACTGAAAGTAGGTCTCACGTTATCGCTGCATGATATTCAGCCGCTGCCGGGCGGAGAAGCGCTGGCAAAGAAAGAGTGGGAAGAGGAATTCCTGCACTATCTCCCGTATCTCAGAGAAGATGACTTTTTTGGCCTTCAGAACTACACGAGAACCTTGATCGGCAAAGAAGGGACGCTTCCGGTTCCGAAAGGGACGGAGACCACGCAGATGGGATATGAATTTTATCCGCAGGCGCTCGGTCATGTGATCCGCACCGTATATCAGGAATTGAAGCTGCCGATTCTCGTAACAGAGAACGGAATCGGAACAGCAGATGATAAGAGAAGAATTGCATTTATCGAAGAAGCACTCAAAGGAGTGGCAGAGTGTAAGGAGGATAAGATTCCGGTCATCGGATATCTGCACTGGTCGCTTCTGGATAACTTTGAATGGCAGAAAGGATTTTCCAGAACATTCGGACTGATCGCGGTGGACAGGACAACACAGAAGCGCTATCCGAAAGAGAGTCTGGGATATCTGGGGCAGTTTTGCAGCTAACACAATCGGGTTGGACAAAAAAGAGGATGTGATAAGTATGGAAAAGATACAGCTTGGAAGGATTTTCACAGACGGTATGATACTTCAATGTGAAAAGCCTGTAAAAATATGGGGAAGCAGTCAGGAGAAGACGGAACTCCCCGTTTTGATAAATGGAACGGAGATCAAACGGATATGTGTGGACAAAGGAGCGTTCTCCTTTGTCCTGCCTCCGCAGGAAGCGCAGGAGAATGCCGTACTTCAAATCGGAGATCTGATCCTAAGGAACGTGGATTTTGGAGAAGTATTTCTTGCCGGAGGGCAGTCCAATATGGAATTTCTTCTGAAATACGATGTATCTCTGGAGAAAGAATTGGAACATGCGGAAGATGCGCACCTTAGGTATTATGAAGTCGGAAAGTACCAGTTTTTGGGAGAACGCGAGGAAGGCATCGTATCCGATCCGGACTGGGACTGCTGGAAAACAGGCAGCAGGGAGAACATCCCACAGTTCAGTGCAGTGGCATGGCATTTCGCGAAGGAAATGAGGAAAACGTTTCGAATTCCGGTTGGGATCGTAAGCTGCAATTATGGGGGAACAACGGCTTCTTCCTGGATGGATCCGGCAGAATTGACAGGCGAGCTGGCAGTTTACAGAACGGAGTATGAAGAGAAGACGAAGAACCTGGATATGGAAGAATACCTGAAAATGAACCGTATGCTCCGGGCGGGCATGGCGTCTCCCGAGTCTAAAAAAGTGATGTCGGCGATTCTCTACGGCGGAGAAAAGTTAAAGGCAATGATGGCGGAAATGCAGCAGAGTATGAAGATACAGGGCGAAGGGCAGCAGAATGCAGGAACGTCAGCTTCCGAGACCTCTGAGGACGCAGTTCAAAAGGGAAGAGCGATGATGCAGATGACGGGACCGCATGACAAGAACCGGCCGGGCGGACTTTATGAGTCCATGCTTTCGGAGGTAAGCGGTTATGGAATCCGGGGAGTCCTCTGGTATCAGGGTGAGACGGATGAAATACATCCCCATATCTATGTACAGCTTATGGGTGCGATGATCCGGTGCTGGCGGCGAGACTGGGGAGAGGAACTTCCGTTTTTTGCCGTGCAGCTTGCGCCCTATGGAACATGGATGGGAAGCAACGGTGAAAAGTTTCCGATCCTGCGCAGGCAGCAGGAGATTGCGGTACAGACAGAAAAGGACGTCTTTTTGATTTCTTCTTCCGATGTGGGCGATGCATCTGACATACATCCAAAACAAAAAGAACCCATCGGACACCGGCTCGCACTGGCTGTGAGAAGTGAGATATTCGGTGAACCGGTGCAGTGGAAAGCGCCGAAGCTGGTGCAGGGAGAACAGGTAAACGGAAGACTCGCACTGCAGTTCGATCATGCGGACGGCATGTATGTAAACGGAGAAAGCGTACAGGATCTTCACATTTTTGCAGATGGAAAAGAGCTGGAAATTACCGGATTCGAAGTGCAGGGTTCCGAATTATTGCTGGAAATCCCGGAGATCTGTAAAGAAACAAAAATAAATGTAGAATATGCCTGCACCGGATATTATGAGGTCAATCTTTATAATCAGGCAGGAATCCCGGCGATGCCTGCGTCGATCTCTGTCAGATGACAGAACAATATTTGTTAAGTGATAGAAGTGAGGAAATAGTATGAAAATTGAAAGAATGAATCTGACAGCAGAACAGGTAACTTTAACGGCATATCTTCTGGATGAATCCGAAGAAATGGAAAACGCAAAAGTGCGTCCGGCAGTATTGGTGTGTCCGGGCGGAGGATATCAAATGTGCTCTGACCGGGAGGCAGAGCCGGTTGCGATGGCATTCCTTGCAGAAGGTTATCACGCATTTGTCCTGCGATATTCTTTGAATGAGCAGGCACGGTTCCCGCAGCCTTTACGGGATGCAGAGGAGGCGCTGGCATTGATCCGGATGCGCGCAGAGGAGTGGAACGTAAATCCTGAGAAAATTGCAGCCTGCGGCTTCTCGGCGGGGGGACATCTGGCTGCCTGCCTTGGAACAATGGGAAAAGAAAGACCGAATGCTATGATTCTGGGGTATCCGGTAATCCGTCATATCCCCGGTCCGGTTCTGCCCTATGAGATTCCGTCGGCGGCAGAGGCTGTGGATGCGATGACGCCGCCGGCATTTTTGTTCGCGGCTCAGAATGACATTGTAGTGCCGGTGGAACATTCTCTGAGTTTTGCATCAGCTTTAAGCGCAAATCAGATTCCGTTTGCACTGCATATCTTTCAAAACGGAGGACATGGATTTGCCTTGTCGAAAGGTATGACCGGCTCCGGGAAAAAGACAATGCTTGATCCGGAGACGAGAAAATGGTTTCCGCTGTGTATTGCGTGGCTGGAGGAACTGGGATTCGGATTCCCGGCGGAAAGTGCGGATGATCTGATTGAAAAGACGGGGGGATACAGCGTGGATCTTCCGTTTGGAATCCTCTGGAAAAATCCGGCGTGCCGGGAGATGATCGTATCTTTGATGCCGCAGATGGAGAATGTACCGGGACTGGATTCCATTACCGATGTTTCCTTCCGCAAAATGCTGGGATATTCGCAGGATCTGCCGGAGGGGATGATCGATCAAATCGATGAGAAATTGAGGCATATTCCAATTGAGAATTCATGAGAGGTGTATCGTATGAAAAGAGAAGAAGTATTAAAAAGACTGGGATTTTCCGTTCCGGAAGGGAAGAAAAAACGTGTCATTATCCATTCGGATATCGCTGCGGAGGCAGATGATCAGTTTGCAATTGTGCATCATCTTCTGACTCCTTCCGAACATGTAGTAGGAATCATTGCGGCGAATTTTGAGTGGCGGTTCCGTACCATTCCGGCACTTAAGTCACAGCGGCTTCAGAGTATGGAAAAGAGTTATGAAGAAGGAAAGCGCCTGCTTGCGCTGATGGATATAGACGACGTACCGTTGTATAAAGGTGCGGCGGATTATATTGCCGATAAAACTGCACTTCCGGTCAGCGAAGGATCGGAATTCATTATAAAAGAAGCCATGCGCGACTGCGGGGAGCCGCTTTATATTGCACTTCAGGGAACCTTGACGGATCTGGCGGTGGCGTATCTGTGCAGACCAGAAATCGCAGAGCGGATCACGGCGGCAATCTGGATCGGCGGGGGTGCTTATCCGGCGGGTGGACAGGAATCTAACCTGCAGCAGGACATTTATGCGGCGCAGGTGTTATTTGACTCCCCGATGCAGATCTGGCAGGTTCCGCAAAATGTCTATGCCGGGATGAATATTTCCTTTGCAGAACTGGTTCAGAAGGTGAAGCCATACGGGAAAATCGGCGCTCATCTTTGTGAGACGATGTTTGCAGTCAATGACTGGTATGGAAAGTACGCTCCGCAGATATCGTTCCCACATGGAGAAATGTGGTCCATCGGCGACCAGCCGACAGTGGCGGCGCTTTTGGAAAATGAAGCAGGAAAAAACTGGCACAGACAAAAGGCGCCCCGGATTGAAGATGATATGTCCTACAGTGAAAATCCGGAGGGAAAAGAAATCTGGGTGTTTGATGGAATCGACCGGCGGTTCTTGATGGAAGATTTCTTTGCCAAAATGGAACTTGCATACAATGAGAACCGGAAAAAGTAGAAGAATAGAAAAAGCAGAAGAACAGAAAAAACAGAAGAATTGAAACTAGGAGGAGCGAGATGAAGAAAAAACAAGCTTTCAACCCGTTTTTACCATTGGATGAATATATACCGGATGGGGAACCGCATGTGTTCGGCGACCGTATTTATCTGTACGGTTCGCATGATACGGAGGGCGGAACCCGTTATTGCTCTGAGGACAATTACGTGTGCTATTCCGCACCGGTGACAGACCTTTCGGACTGGACTTATGAAGGCGTGATTTATGAAGCGTCACAAAGTCCGGGATATCAGGAAGGAGAGCCGTATGACCTGTATGCGCCGGATGTGGTACAGGGAAATGACGGGAGATATTATTTATATTACAATACACCGGGATTCAACAATGAGGTTCATGTGGCAGTGTGCGATACGCCTGCCGGAAAATACAAATATTACGGACATGTGAAAAATCCGGACGGCAGTATGTACAGAGAGTATCTGGACGGTGATCCGGCAGTACTCAATGATGACGGCGTGATCCGGCTGTACTGCGGCTGGTCCCTTTCCATGGTGGCGGCGTCTGCACACCGCGCAGGAGAAAATGCCGGAGTCGGAACAGAAAACGCCGGGGCAGAAAATGCGGAAGCCGGAGCAGAAAGCGTTAGGGCAGAAAACGCGGGGCAGGAAGTGTCTGGCGCACAGACCCCGGCGATGCCGGAGCCGGGCAGCGCGGCAATGCGGGAAATGTTGAAACCGGTGTATCAGATGATGTTCCATCGGAATGCAGAAGAAACAGATGCGCTGGAATATCCGCTGATGGGAGCGAATACGGTAGAATTGGAAGACGATATGCTGACCGTAAAGGGCAAGACACACCGGATCGTGCCTGGGCAGTTCGATACTCCGAAAGACAGCAGCTTTTTCGGACATGCATTTTATGAGGCGTCGTCGATTCGGAAGATCAATGGAACGTATTATTTTATTTATTCTTCTGAGAACAGTAACGAGCTGTGCTATGCGGTAAGCCGGTATCCGGACCGGGACTTTACATATGGTGGAACGATCATTTCCAATGGAGATGTGGGATACCGGGGGCGGAAAAAGGAAGACCGGCTGAATATGACGGCAAATAACCACGGCAGTCTGGAATGTGTCGAAGGACAGTGGTACATTTTCTATCACCGCCAGACACATAACAGTACATTCAGCCGTCAGGCGTGTGCCGAGCCTGTGGAGATTGCCGGAGACGGAAGCATCGCGCAGGTGGAGTGTACGAGCTGCGGATTAAACGGAGGACCGCTGGAGGCAGAGGGCGTCATTCCGGCTGCCTGCGCATGTAATCTTACGAACGGGCATATGCCCCACGCAACAAATACGGTGGTAAATGCAGATATTCCGTTTATTACACATCGGGATGACGAACGATTTATCACGAATATCAAAGAAGGAACAATGATCGGATTCAAATATTTCCGGTTCGATGGAACTTATGAGCTTACAGTACGCGTCAGAGGAAACGGCGCGGGCACATTCCGGATTTCAACAGATGAGAACGGAACTGAGCGGGTGATCGGCAAGGTGGAAGTATCCCCTTCGAAGGAATGGAGAGCGGCGAAAATAAGTATTACAGCAGATGGAGAATTGCCGTTATATCTGCATTATGACGGAAGCGGGAGCGTGGAACTTTTGGAAATCAGGTTTACAAAATAAAAACCGGGGAGGAAATCATGGCGTATACAAAAACGGAGAAAGACGGATATATCCTATACCGAAATGAAAACGGGAAGGAAATTGCTGTGGCGGAAGCAGGAGTGATCGAGCAGGATGGTTTTGTGTTCCGGGATCTGGAAAAAACAGGAGACCTACTGCCTTATGAGGATTGGCGACTCTCCGCAGAAGCGCGCGCCCGGGATCTGGCGGGGCGTCTGCGCTCGGAAGAAATCATCGGCCTGATGCTGCATTCCAGTTCGCAGCCGGTTCCGGCGATGCCGGGAGCCATGGAAAATGTCGGAACCTATGACGGAAAGACATTTCCGGAAAGTGATACTGCAAAGCCGTGGGATCTGACGGATCAGCAGAAAAAAATGATAACCGAATATGGAATGCGGCATTTTCTTGTGTCCGGTCTTCAGGATGTGGAAACGGCCGTCCGTTGGACCAATGAGCTGCAGCGGACGGCGGAGAGCCTGCCCCATGGAATTCCGGTCAATCTTTCCTCGGATCCGCGGCACGGAGCAGGAGGAGAAGCAGTGGAATTCCGCAATGGAGCGTCCGATGTGTCACAGTGGCCGGAAGGATTGGCAATGGCGTCCACTGCCGATGCGCAGACCTGCTATCAGGCGGCAAGAACCGCGGCGAAGGAGTACCGGGCGCTTGGAATCACGACGGCGCTGGGGCCTCAGATCGATCTTGGAAGTGATCCGAGATGGTTCCGGATCCGTGATACCTTTGGCGCAGATGTGGAACTGGATATTGCATTAGCACGAAGCTATTGCGACGGACTGCAGACGACAGAAGGAAGCGAAGACGGCTGGGGGCAGGAAAGCGTGATCGCGATGGCAAAGCACTGGCCCGGCGGAGGAACGGGAGAAGGCGGACGTGATGCACATTATCCCTTTGGGAAATATGCGGTATATCCGGGGCACAATTTCGACACCCATCTGCGTCCGTTTACCGAAGGCGCTATGAAGCTTGGCGGGAAAACAAAAAGCTGTGCCGCGATCATGCCGTATTATACGATTTCCTGGGAACAGGACACAAAGAACGGCGAAAATGTGGGAAATTCATACAGTGAGTATCTCATTAAGGATCTGCTTCTGGATCAGTATAAATTTGACGGCGTTGTATGTACGGACTGGGGAATTACGAGGAACCAGACTCCGCATGTCGGAATGTACGTGCTGGGCGGAAAGTGCCACGGCGTGGAACATTTACCGGAGGAAGAAAGGATCCTGAAATTACTTTTGAACGGAGTGAATCAGATCGGCGGTCTGGATGAACGAGAAAAGGTGGATCTGGCATATCAACTGGGATGTGAACGGTATGGATCGCAGAAAATGGATGAATTGCTGAATATTTCCGCGTATAAGCTGCTGCGGAACATGTTTCGTGTGGGATTATTTGATAATCCGTACCTGGATCTGGAAAAGAGCCTGCGTATCGTGGGATGCCGGGAGTTTGCCGAAGCCGGATTCCGGGCGCAGGAGCAGTCGGTCGTGCTGCTGAAAAACAAAAACAGTGTCCTTCCTCTGAAAGAAGGAAGCAAAGTGTATATTCCGAACCGTCACGTAGAACCACATTATAATTTTGTCCGCTTCAAAACAGCGGCAGAAGACATTTCGCCGGTCAAGGAAGAAGAACTGGCGCCGTATTTTGAAAAGACGGACAGCATGGATGAAGCGGATGCGGCAATTGTTTTTATTCAGTCACCGGCGGGGCGGAACGGATATGAATTCGATATGATGAACCGGGAAGCACAGCCGGACGCAGGATATTATCCGATCAGCCTGCAATACCGTCCGTATACGGCAAAAAATGCAAGAAAGACCAGTCTGGCAGGCGGAGATCCTCGTGAGGAGGGCAAAAACCGGAGCTATTACGGCAAAACGGAGATCACTGCAAATGCGTCCGACCTGGAACTGGTGCTGCAGACCAGGGAACAGATGCCGGATAAACCGGTGATCGTCGTGGCGCGGATGGATAAGCCGATGGTTCTGGCAGAACTGGAAGGAGCGGCAGATGCAATCGTGGCAGATTTCGGGGTACAGAAAAAAGCCATACTCGGGATTCTGACAGGAAAGACACCGCCGCGCGGGCAGCTTCCGGTGATTCTTCCGGCAGATATGGAAACCGTAGAAACACACTGTGAGGATGTGGCGACAGATCTGAAACCGTATACCGATTCCGAGGAAAATGTGTATGAAATCGGATTTGGACTGTGTTATGCAGAGAAATAAGTGAATCAGAATTGAATGGTACAGATTTACCGGAAAATAAAAACAGATGCAAAGCAGAATTCGAATATCCGCTTTACATCTGTTTTCTGTTCTGGTATCATAGTTGAGGAATTTTGTAACTAACAGGAAGGAAAAATAAGACACGTGACTTATCAGGAAGCAAGGGTATATTTGGACGAACAGTCGAAATACGGAAGTGTACTTGGCTTAGATACGATCCGGGCATTGCTGGAGGAATTGGGAAACCCGCAGGATTCTGTGAAGTTTATCCATATCGCAGGGACGAACGGAAAGGGTTCTGTGCTTGCCATGGTCTCGACGGTGCTTGGGGAGGCTGGATTTCGGACGGGAAGATATAGTTCACCCGTTGTAATTTCATATCTGGAAAAGATTCAGGCAGACGGTGTCTGGATCACGGAAGAAGAATTTGCAGAATTGATGGAAGAAGTGCAGAAAGCGATTGCCCGTATGGAGACGAATGGCGGAGGACATCCTACCGTATTTGAGATCGAGACGGCGATAGCTTTTTTGTATTTCCAAAGGAAGCATTGTGAATATGTGGTTTTGGAAACCGGACTGGGCGGCAGTCTGGACGCGACCAATATTGTCAGGACGACAGAAATTGCTGTGTTTACCACGATCAGCATGGACCATATGTGTGTGCTGGGAGATACGTTGGAGAAAATCGCAGAGAAGAAAGCCGGGATCATCAAACCCGGCTGTGAGGTTGTATCAGCGCCGCAGCATCCCCGGGTGCGCGCAGTGCTGACAAAACGGGCAAAGGATGCAGGATGCAGGATCCGTTTTGTCGAACCGGATCAGTTGGTGATCTCGAAAGAAAACTACAGAGGACAGACCTTTTCTTATAAAGGACTGGAACAGGCAGAACTTTCGCTGGCAGGCAGTTATCAGGCAGTAAATGCGGCGACGGCGTGCGAGGTGCTGTGGACAGTGCAGGAACTGACCGGCCCGGTCTGCAGTCAGAAATCCGAGAGCGTGATCCGAAAGGGTCTTCAAAGGACAGTCTGGGCGGGGCGGTTCACTTGTATCAGAGAACGGCCGGTCTTTCTGGTGGACGGCGCTCACAATGAAGACGCGGCGCTTTGCCTGCGGGAGACGGTAAAACGATATTTCCCGGGAAAGCGTCTGATCGGTATCATGGGTGTGTTCCGGGATAAGGAATACAGAAAAATAGTCCGGATCATGGCGCCGCTTTTGAAGCGGGTATATACGGTAAATCTGCCGGATTCCGGGCGTACGCTGGCTGCGGAGACATTAAAGGAAGTAATAGATGAATGTGCTCAGTCGGAACCGCGATGTACGGCAGTGGCCGTTGGGGACATTTCAAGAGCGGTAGAGCGGGCGCTTGGAGAAGCCACGTCCGATGACGTGATCCTTGCCTTTGGATCGTTGTCTTATCTTGGAGAAGTTATGCAGATCGTACGGGAGAAGAACGAGATATGAAGAGTATTCAGACGATATGGAATCATCCATTATATCAGGAGTATTACCGAAAATTGCAGGAAGCAGAGAAAGAGCGAATATTCTGCCGTCATGATATGGCACATTTTCTGGATGTGGCGCGGATCGCATGGATCCGGAATCTGGAGCAGGAGCTTGGGTTCCGCAGAGAAGTCGTGTATGCGGCCGCGCTGCTTCACGATATCGGGAAATACAGACAGTATGCAGAAGGAATTCCACATGAGCAGGTCTCGGCCGATCTTGCAAAGCAGATATTGAGAGCTGTGCAGGACGATTTTACGCAGGCAGAGACAGAAATGATCCTGCTTGCGATCCGTGGACACCGGAAACTGCGGGAGGACGCCGGAGTGCTGGAATCTCTTCTTTATGACAGTGATAAAAAATCCAGATCGTGTTTTGCATGTGCCGCGGAGCGGGAATGTGACTGGAGCAGAGAGAAGAAAAACAGGGAGATCGACATTTAGTAAGATCCCCAATCATTGCCTTGGATTATACAGGGAAGAAGAGTAGAAAACAAGGATCACATATGATGTTGGGGTCAAAAGACCCCAACTATGATACCTACGGATTGCTTCGTGCTACGCGTCTACGTTCCACTCCGGTCGTTGCTAAACGAGTGCCACCGGCACTCAGCAACCCACAATCCTGCCCCACATTCGGATATCGTGTGGCATACGCCCCACTTTTATCCTCATGTTGGGGCGGGTCCCAAGGTCTTTCACCCACCTATGAGCAAGCTCATGTGGGTTTAGACCTTTTGACCCTGGTATCATCACATATGTGGCTGACAAGGAGGAGTACGGATATGATCATCGGAAACAAGACATTTGACACAGAACATCACACCTATATCATGGGAATCCTGAACGTGACTCCGGATTCTTTTTCGGACGGAGGCAAATTTCATTCGATCGAAGCGGCGCTGTACCATGCACAGGAGATGGTGGAGGACGGCGCGGATATTCTGGATGTGGGAGGAGAGTCCACCCGGCCGGGACATGTGCAGATTTCAGATGAGGAGGAAATTGCCAGAGTGGTTCCGGTCATTGAGAGACTGAAAGCAGAGTTTGATGTTCCGGTTTCTGTCGACACGTATAAAAGTAAAGTTGCAGAAGCGGCGCTGCAATCAGGCGCCGATCTGGTCAACGATATCTGGGGACTCAAATACGATCCGGCGATGGCAGGACTGATTGCAAAATCCGGTGCGGCATGCTGTCTGATGCATAATCGGGAAAAGGCGGAATATGAGGAATTTGTGCCGGATGTGACAGAAGATCTGCGGGAGACACTTTCTCTGGCGAAGCAGGCGGGGATTGCAGACGAGAAGATCATACTGGATCCGGGGATCGGCTTTGGGAAAACATATGAGATGAATCTGGAGATGATGCGGCATCTGGACAGTCTTACAGAACTGGGGTATCCCCTGCTTCTTGGCACGTCCCGGAAATCGATGATCGGACTGACCCTTGATCTCCCCGTCAGCCAGCGGGAAGAAGGAACGCTTGCCACGACGGTCATCGGCGTGATGAGCGGATGCTCGTTTGTGCGGGTTCACGATGTAAAAGCAAACTACAGGGCGATTCAGATGACAGAAGCAATCTTCCCAAAAGGGAAGCCGTCTTCCAAAGCGAGCATCTGACGGTTCAATCAGAAGAAAAGAAGCGTGCAGGGGAGAAAAAAACTATGGATAAGATTAAAGTCGAAAATCTGGAAGTGTTTGCAAACCACGGCGTATTTCCGGAGGAAAAGAAACTGGGACAGAAATTTCTGGTGTCGGCGGTTCTGTATCTGGATACAAGAAAGGCCGGCAGAACCGGAGATCTGAAAGAGTCGGCGGATTATGGTGGAATCAGTCACTTTATCGATCGCTTTATGCGGGAACATACGTACCAGTTGATTGAGAGTGCGGCGGAACAGCTCGCCGAAGCGCTGCTGCTGGAAACACCGCATCTGGAACGAATCGATCTGGAAGTGAAAAAACCATGGGCGCCGATCGGACTTCCGCTGGAGACGGTTTCGGTTGAGATTGAACGGCAGTGGCATGTCGCTTATATTGCGCTTGGCTCCAATATCGGGGAAAAACGGGAGTATCTGGAAGGAGCGCTGCGGCAGCTTGCGGACACACACGCATGCAGGGTGACCAAAGTTTCAGAGTTTCTTGTGACCAAGCCATATGGGATGACAGAGCAGGATCCGTTCCTGAACGGCTGTCTGGAACTTCGGACACTTCTGACGCCGCAGGAGCTGCTGCACCGTCTGCACGAGATCGAACAAAATGCAGGAAGGGAGCGCAAGATCCACTGGGGTCCCCGCACACTGGATCTGGATATTCTGTTCTATGATGATCTGGTTCTGGAAGAAAACGAATTATGCATTCCCCATGTAGATATGCAGAACCGGGAATTTGTACTGCGGCCGCTGTGCGAGATTGCGCCGTATAAGAGACATCCGGTGTATGGCTGGACCGTGAAAGAACAGCTTGAGAAAATCATGGGCGGCAGGTAAGCAATTTATATGCCGGACGCTCATCGAATGAGAAAGAGAGAATGAAACGAGAAAAGACGTTACAAAGGCAGGCGCAGAAAAATGCACCTGCCTTTTTCTGTGAAGAAAAAAGTTATGATCTGACTATCTTTTTCGGTAACTGAGTTGTTATATCAGATGGGAGATAAGGCAGCGGTGTGCACGGGAAGAAAGGAATGGATGAATGGATCTGGATTTTCTGCTGATAGAGAAAATAAAAAACGGGAATGACGAAGCGGGAGAACAGCTTGTAAAGAAGTATTATGCTCCTATATTTCAATACTGCTTTCTGCATCTGCATGACCGGGAATGTGCAGAGGATATCACACAGGAAACATTTCTGCGCTTTTTTGAAAGTGTAACGACTTATACAGAACGTGGAAAGGTGAAGAGTTATCTATACTGCATTGCAGGAAACCGCATCAAGAATTATTACAAAAAGAAAAAGGAAATACTGCCCGGCGTGATGCCTGAAATCCCATCAGGAAATACAGGCGAGATAGAAAACCGGCTGGATATCGAGCGCGCGATCGAAAATCTGCCGGAAAACTTAAAGGAGACGACGATTCTCTATTTCTTCCAGGGAATGAAGCAAAGAGAAATCGCAGATATGCTGAACATTACCGTATCGCTTGTAAAATACCGCATAAAAGAAGCGAGAAGAATCTTGAAGGAATATTTGGAGGTGAAATCGGATGAAACCGTATCAAAAGAAGATAAAAGAATATAAGCATGTTATCCAAAAACAGTATGTCAGGAAAGAAGCAGTGAATCAGACAGTAGATCTGTGCAGGGAAACGATGGCAGAGCAGGAGGACGGCCGGATCTCATATTTTGAGTTTATCCGGGAACAGTCCCGGTATATTGAAAAAAAGTGGTGGATGCTGCAGGGATCTGTTCTGCTGCTCTTATGGTATCTGTTGTGGGATAATGGAGCAGACGGGAATCTGGAACGGCTGACGGGGAGCTTTGCCGCAGTATTTGCGGTTTTGATCATTCCGGAGATCTGGAAAAACCGTCGGTATTCTTCGGTAGAAATCGAGAAAGCAGCTTATTATTCCCTCCGACAGATCTGCGCCGCAAGAATTTTGATGTTCGCTATGGTAGATCTGGTGCTGATTACTGTATTTTTTGTGATCGCGCTGCATACCGTTCAGATTATGGCATACAGACTTGCTGTTGATTTTCTGTTGCCGTTTCTTGTATCCTGCTGTATTTGCTTCCGGTTTCTGTGCAGCAGACGAGGCGGAATGGAATACGCGGCAACGGCGCTGTGTATGGTATGGAGCGCCGTGTGGTCCGTGGTGGCGGCGAACGAAGCAATTTATGACAGACTTGCCGAACCGGTCTGGCTGGGGATGATCCTGCTCTTTTTGGGATATCTGGTTTTCTGTATCCGGAAAGCAATATCTGATTGTGAAATCGCATGGGAGGTGTAGACAGATGGAATTAAAGATGAGACATGTATCAAAAAATTACGGAGAAGTATTCGCAGTCGACGACGTTACGTATTCTATGGAGAATGGGGTGTACGGATTACTGGGGGTGAACGGCGCGGGAAAGACTACTCTGATGAAAATGCTTTGTACAGTGACACGTCCGACTGCAGGAGAAATCACATGGAACGGGAAAGATATTTTTAAAGCAGGGGAACAGTACCGGGATATTCTCGGATATCTGCCGCAGGATTTCGGATTCTATCCCGAACTGTCCGTTTATGATTATCTGATGTATATTGCATCGATTAAAGGGATTCGTCCGGCTGTAGCGAAAAAAAGAATCGGAGAGCTTTTGAATACGGTCCAGTTATCAAAGTATAAGAGCCGTAAAATGAAAGCACTGTCCGGCGGAATGGCGCGTCGTGTCGGGATCGCGCAGGCAATGCTGAATAATCCGAAAATTCTGGTACTGGATGAGCCGACGGCAGGACTCGATCCGAGCGAGCGGATTCGTTTCCGAAATCTGATCAGTGAACTGGCGGAAGACCGTCTGGTACTGCTGTCCACGCACATTGTGTCAGACGTCGAGTTTATTGCGGAGCAGATCATACTGATGAAAGACGGAAAATTCTTCTATACCGGAACTTCCGAAGAACTGACCGCTTCCATGGAAGAAGACGTCTGGAGCTGTACGGTTCCCAGGCAGAAAGTGGAGCAGTATCTGCAGAACTATCTGGTAGGTAATGTGAAACATGTATCCGGCGGCGCGGAGCTTCGGATCTTGTCCAAGACGCCGCCGACAGAACAGGCGGTGCAGGAAGAACCGACGCTGGAAGACGCATTTTTACTGTATTATGGTGTGAAAGCAGGTGAGGAAGATGAAATATGAGTTGAAAAAGATTTTCTCGAAACGGATCAATCAGGTTTTGCTTACGGCGGTGTTGGTAATGACAATCATATATTCCGGTATGGCAATCGGGAGCATGAGCTATACAGATGAAAATGGACAGGATCACACAGGTATTGAAGCAGGACGCCTTCTGGCTGAAGATAAAAATCGGTGGAAAGGAAAACTGACAGCAGAAAAAATCTCTGAGGTAATAACTGATTACAAAGAATTATCGGCTAAGTATCCGGATGGAATACCGGATGATGAATGGGGAAAGCAGATGCAGTCATATTACGACATCTATGACTTTGTAATTGACATAATGACTCCGGATTCGGAATGGGATGAAAGTGTAATATATCAGCTTTCGGATGAACAACTACAAGATATCTATGTAATTTATCAGGGCAATATGAAGAAAATGGCGGAGAAGTATGGAACTACAACCGAAAAGAGAAATTACATGGAAAGCATTTATGAAAAGATAGAAATACCTCTGACGTTCGAAGCGAAAGAGTCATGGGATACAATGGCAATGTATGCACAAACCTATGTACTGTTGATGGCAGTAATCATAGGCTTTCTGGTGACCGGTATCTTTTCCGAAGAGTTCCGACCGGGAGCGGAGGATGTATTTTTGGCTGCTAAGTACGGGAGGTCGAAGGCAGTAAAAAACAAGATCATAGCGGGAATCCTTGTATCGACTGTTGTATATTGGATTGGAGTAGGGATACTGTCTTCCATCTCCTTTGCAGTAATGGGAGCAAGCGGATTTTTCACACCGTATCAGCTTAGCCATCCCTATAGCATTTATGTTATGACGTATGGAGAATATTACTTGCTGATTCTTGTGGGCGGTTACATCGCAACGATGTTTTGCGCCGCTTTGACTATGCTGGTAACGGTAAAGATGCACACGCCCAATCTGGCGGTCTGCATTCCATTTTTCCTGCTTTGTATGATGCCGTTTATAGCAAGAGCATTACCGCAGTTTGATCCATTTTTTAATTTGCTTCCGACTGTGCTAACTAACATTTTAAATGCTGTAAGGATACCGAACCTTATCCAGATCGGACTATTTGTATTTCGTCAGATCCCATTCCTAATGTTCTTGTACAGCATATTATGTATTGCTTTACTGCCTTTTATATATAGAAGCTATAGTCGGTATGGACTAAAGAAGAAATAGTATTATGAATGCCTGATACTCTTTCATGTCAGAAACAGAAGTGGCAAATGAATAATATCACATGTGCTGAATAGAGATATCCACAAAGATATCAACAAATTGATGCGGCTTATCCAAAACAAACACATTGAAAAAAGAAACGATACAAGTTATCGTTTTCGTACAAAGGAGGATAAGCCGTATGACGACAAAACTACAACAGTACTTCCCGCTGATCCGGGAGCGGGAAGAAATCCTGAAAGAGATTCAGGAAAAACCGGAATTACAGACCATTTATGCAAGTTGGACAGAGAAACAGCAACAAGAATTTTTAGATTTTACGACGGGCGTGAGAGGGATTAAATTCCTGTATGATGGGTTTTTCAAGGAGTTGATGAACCCGGAAACTACGCCGGAACGTTTGGAAGAAGTTTTATCCCTGCTTCTTGGAATCCGGGTCAGGATCCTGCAGGTACTTCCGGCTGATTCGACACGGATCGCGGATGAAAGCTCCCTGCTGGTCATGGATATCGTGGTACAGTTGGAGAGCGGAGAAATTGTAAATTTAGAAATACAGAAGATTGGGTATAAGTTTCCCGGTGAACGAAGCGCCTGCTATTCAGCAGATCTGTTGCTGCGCCAGTACAAGCGGGTTCGCAGTACAAAGAATGAAAAGTTCAGCTACAAAGATATCAAAGGCGTCTACACAGTTGTATTGTTTGAAAACAGTCCGAAAGAATTCAAAAAATATTCCGATGTTTATCTGC
>CATXUX010000019.1 GCA_958402795.1 uncultured Lachnospiraceae bacterium
TAACCGGCATAGTCTGATGGTGGTTATGTGGACAGAACTGCGGAAACTCAAGAGCTTCTTTACATGACAAAACAGAAAAGTTATGTTATACTTCCTTTTAGATATGATACATGCATGAGAAGTAAGGCTCATACAAGAAAGGCTTGGTACAGATTTATGAAACGTGTATTGTTAAAATTGAGTGGAGAGGCACTTGCCGGGGATAAGAAGACCGGCTTTGACGAGGCAACTTGTATCGGGGTTGCCAGGCAGGTAAAGACACTGGTGGATCAGGGCAATCAGATCGCGATCGTGACAGGCGGCGGCAATTTCTGGCGCGGACGGACAAGCGAGACGATCGACCGTACAAAGGCGGATCAGATCGGAATGCTGGCAACCGTGATGAACTGCATTTATGTATCGGATATTTTCCGTCATGTAGGAATGAAAACGGAGATCTTTACTCCATTTGTATGCGGGGCGTTTACAACGCTTTTCTCTAAGGATGCTGCGGTTGCGGCGCTGGAGGAAGGAAAGGTGATCTTTTTCGCGGGCGGTACGGGACATCCGTACTTTTCGACAGATACCGGGGCGGTCCTGCGTGCGATCGAGATCGAGGCTGACGCGATGCTGCTGGCGAAGGCAATCGACGGAATCTATGACAGTGACCCGAAAGTGAATCCTCAGGCGAAGAAGTATGATGAAATCTCCATTCAGGATGTGATCGATCAAAAGCTGGCGGCTGTCGATATGACGGCGTCGATCCTGTGTATGGAGAATCAGATGCCGATGCTTGTGTTCGGACTGAATGAAAAGAACAGCATCGTAGAGACGATGAGCGGGAATTTCACCGGCACGAAAGTGACCGTATAGAAGAGGAATCTGTGCGCTTTCCGGTACGGAAAACCGAAGGCAGCAATATCCGCCGGAAAAGAAAATCTATGACTGAGAAAGGAACACGACTATGAACGAGAAATTAAAACCATATGATGAGAAGATGACAAAGACGATGAAGAGCCTGAATACGGATCTGGCAGCAATCCGGGCGGGTCGCGCGAACCCGCATGTGCTGGACCGGATCGTTGTAGATTACTATGGTTCGCCGACGCCGATCCAGCAGGTTGCGAATGTATCCGTGCCGGAAGCGCGTATGATCCAGATCCAGCCGTGGGAGAGAAGTATGCTGAAGGTGATCGAAAAGGCAATTCTTGTTTCAGATCTCGGAATCAATCCGACGAACGACGGAACCTGCATCCGCCTGGTATTTCCGGAGCTGACAGAGGAACGCAGAAAGGAACTGGCGAAGGATGTGAAGAAGAAAGGGGAAGCAGCGAAAGTTGCTGTCCGCAATATTCGCCGGGATGGAAACGACGCGCTGAAAAAGCTCAAAGGCAGCGATATTTCAGAGGATGAGATCAAGGATCTGGAGACACAGCTTCAGAAGATTACAGACAAGTATATCAAAGAAGTCGATGCGGCGGTAGAGGCAAAGACCAAAGAAGTAATGACGGTATAAGAACAGACTTGCCCGTCAGGGAGTCTTGAATGAGGGAAGGGGCGCGCAGAATATGCAGCCCCTTTCCGTTGTGCGGCAAAGTGGAGAAATGCAGATTTACGCAGATCGCTGCGTGGTCTGTGTCTGGAATCATGAATATGGGGAGGAATGAAGATAATGGAAGTACCACAGCATGTTGCGATTATTCTGGATGGAAACGGACGCTGGGCAAAGGCGCATGGAATGCCGAGAAATTACGGGCATACGCAGGGAAGCAAGAATGTGGAAAGAATCTGTGAAGAGGCGTGGCGCATGGGAATTAAGTACCTGACGGTTTACGCGTTTTCCACAGAAAACTGGAAACGGCCGAAGTCAGAAGTGGATACGCTGATGTCGCTGCTGCGCAATTATATGCGGACTTGTCTTTCTACTGCGAAAAAGAATGACATGAAGGTTCGCGTGATCGGAGATATTGAACCGTTGGACGAGGATATTAAGAAACGGATCCGGGAGCTGGAAACGGCAAGTAAAAATAACGGCGGACTGAATTTTACGATCGCACTGAATTATGGAAGCCGGGATGAAATGATCCGCGCGGTGCGCCGTCTTTCGAAAGACTGCGCAGACGGACGCGTGCGTCCGGAGGAGATTGACGAAGCATTGTTCAATTCCTATCTGGATACGGGGGAACTTCCGGATCCGGACTTACTGATCCGTACCAGCGGGGAGCAGAGATTATCCAATTTTCTGCTCTGGCAGTTGGCTTACACGGAATTTTATTTTACAGATGTTCCGTGGCCGGATTTTACAAAAGAGGAATTGAGCCGTGCCATAGAGTATTATAATAGTAGGGAACGGCGGTTCGGAGGAATAAAGGAGGAATAACATGTTTAAAACACGCTTGATAAGTGGAATACTATTGGTGCTGATCGCCTTGGTCACCCTGATCTCGGGTGGGAGTATCACGTTTCTCACGATACTTGCCATTAGTCTGATCGGGCAGTGGGAACTGTACCGGGTATTTCAGATTCATAAGAAGCCGCTGGGGATATGCGGGTATATATTCACAGTGGGGTATTATGTACTGTTGTATATGAAGCCGGCGCTTACAGGAGATACACGGGACTGGTTTATGGCGCTGTTTATCGGCTATCTGATCTGCCTGCTTGCAATCATGGTATTTGCTTATCCGGCATACCGTGCAGATCAGATGATGGCGGCCTTTTTTGGACTGTTTTACGTATCGGTCATGCTGTCTTATATTTACCAGATCCGTATCCTTCCGGGCGGCGTCTTTACCGTATGGCTGGTATTCGTATGCTCGTGGGGGTGCGATACCTGCGCGTACTGTGTCGGAAGGCTGATCGGAAAACATAAGCTGGCTCCGGTTCTGAGTCCGAAGAAATCAGTGGAAGGCGGAATCGGCGGAATTGCCGGAGCGGCGCTGATCGGTGTTCTGTATGCGCTGGCGATCAACCACTGGGGCGGTGCCGGGGTCGGTGTCGCAGAATTTGCGCTGATCGGCGCGGTAGGCGGCGCTATTTCCCAGATCGGCGATCTGGCAGCGTCCGCGATCAAACGAAACTATGATATCAAAGATTACGGAACACTCATTCCGGGCCACGGGGGAATTCTGGACCGGTTCGACAGCGTGATCATTACAGCGCCGATCATCTACTATCTGGCGGTGCTGGTATAGCAACTGCATATAGTTGGGATCTTTACGGCAAGAGGAAAAGAAAGATGAAAAAAATAGCAATTTTAGGTTCCACAGGCTCGATTGGGACGCAGACTCTTGAGGTTGTGAGAAATAACGGGGATATCGAAGTGGTCGCTCTCGCGGCGGGGAATAATATCCGTTTGCTTGAGGAACAGATCCGGGAATTTCATCCGCATCTTGCAGCAGTGTGGACAGAAGAAAAAGCAAAAGAACTCCGGGACAATATCCGTGATCTGGATGTAAGAGTGACATCCGGGATGGAAGGACTGCTGGAAGTCGCAGAAACATCCGATTCGGAAATGCTGGTCACGGCGATCGTGGGCATGATTGGAATCCGTCCGACGATCGCGGCGATGAAGGCAGGAAAGGATATTGCGCTGGCGAACAAAGAAACGCTGGTCACTGCCGGACATATCATTATGCCGCTGGCACAGGAGTGCAATGTATCGATTTTACCTGTGGACAGCGAACACAGTGCGATCTTTCAATCGCTGCAGGGCGGGCAAAGAAGTGCGTTGCATAAGATTCTGCTGACTGCATCGGGCGGACCATTCCGTGGGAAGACGAAGGAAGATCTGAAACAGATTCGGGTGGAAGATGCACTGAAGCATCCGAACTGGAGTATGGGGCGCAAGATCACCATTGATTCTTCGACGATGGTGAACAAAGGCCTGGAGGTTATTGAAGCAAAATGGCTCTTCGGCGTCTCGGTGGATCAGGTGGAAGTGGTCGTCCAGCCGCAGAGTATCATTCACTCGATGGTGGAGTATGAAGACGGCGCGGTGATCGCCCAGCTTGGGACGCCGGATATGAAACTCCCGATCCAGTATGCGCTGTATTACCCGGAGCGGAGATTCCTTCCGGGGGATCGTCTGGATTTCGGAACATTGTCGCAGATTACATTTGAAAAACCAGATATGGAGACCTTTTACGGACTGAAGCTGGCGTATGAAGCAGGAAAGAAAGGCGGCTCTCTGCCGACCGTTCTGAATGCGGCGAATGAGCGGGCGGTGGCGCTGTTCTTGGACAGAAAGATTGCTTATCTTCAGATTCCGGAGATCATTCAGGACTGTATGGAACATCATAAGAATATTCCGGATCCTTCGGTGGAGGAGATCCTCGCGACAGAACAGGAGACATATGAGTATATTGACAGAAAATGGACGAACGGGAAAAACTAATCTGCGAGCAAAGATTTATATAAAAAGGTGGTAACCAGATGGGAATAGTCATAGCAATTTTATTGTTCAGCGCGATCGTGATCTTTCATGAACTGGGACATTTCCTGCTTGCAAAAGCAAACGGGATCCGGGTAGATGAGTTCTCTCTCGGACTGGGACCGACTCTGTTCGGGAAAGAAATCGGCGGAACAAAATTTACAGTCAATCTGCTGCCATTCGGCGGAGCGTGTGTGATGGGGGAAGACGATGCTGACGATATGTCGGAAGGAAGCTTCAACAGCAAATCTGTATGGCAGCGGATTTCCGTGATCATTGCGGGACCTCTGTTCAACCTGATTCTGGCATTGATTCTCTGCATCATTATGATCGGCTGGATCGGATACCGCTCTCCGCTTGTCGGAGAAGTGACGGACGGATATGCGGCGGCGGAACAGGGAATGCAGGCCGGCGATCTTATCACGGAGATCAATGGGCGTAATGTATATCTCTGGGATGAGATTACCTTGTATAATCTAAGCAGTAAAGCCGGAGACGTTGTGGAAGTGACCTATGAACGCGACGGACAGGAATATACGGCGAATCTCGAGATGAAGCAGCTGGAAGGAGATTCATATGCACGGCTCGGGATCGTGAGCACATCCGAACGGACAAAACCCGGAATCATCGGAACTGTCCAGTACGGTGCATATACGGTGCGCTACTGGGTGAACTACACGATTGAAAGCCTGAAAATGCTTCTGACCGGGCAGGTCGGGATTGACCAGATGTCAGGACCGGTCGGAATCGTGGATGCGGTGGACACCACATACCAGCAGACCAAATCAAGCGGCTGGCAGGCCGTTGTCCTGAATATGATGAATATCGCAATTCTTCTGACCGCGAACCTGGGAGTGATCAACCTGCTCCCGCTTCCGGCGCTGGACGGCGGGAGACTATTATTCCTGCTGATCGAGGCGATCCGCGGAAAACGCGTACCGCCGGAAAAAGAAGGGAAAGTACACTTTGCAGGGTTTGTCCTGCTGATGATTCTGATGGTCGTGGTGATGTTTAACGATATCAGAAAGATTATATAGAGATTCTGGAACTCCCCGCAGCATGCTGCGGGGAGTTGATTATTTTGATTTTTAAATTAAGCTGTAAAAAAACTTGCGGACGGCGTCTCTATGTGTTATGTTTTACCATAAGCAATGAAAAGTCGAAGCTGTCTATAATCTACTGTTCAGATGTATCTTTTATTCTTGCTTAAAAATTACCAAATACAATTGATAGTGGGAATAATGGGAATTCTATGCCCTTTTTGTTTCCGCGGGAAGGAGAAGTGTTATGAAACAGCAGGGAGAGTACACGTTGGAGGACTATTATGCGCTGCCGGATGACCAGCGTGTGGAGCTGATTGACGGAGTGATTTACGATATGCCTTCGCCATTGTCGATTCATCAGCTGCTTGGCGGGAAAATTCATTTCCAATTACTGCACTTTGTGGAGAAGAATGGCGGTGCTTGCATGCCGTTCATAGCACCGATGGATGTACAGCTTGACAGGGATAACCGCACGATGGTGCAGCCGGATGTGCTGGTAGTGTGTGATCGGAGTAAGGTGAAAAGACGCTGCGTGTACGGCGCGCCGGATTTTGTCGTGGAAATATTATCGGAATCAACGAGAAAAAAGGATATGTACCTGAAGCTGGATAAGTACCAGAATGCCGGGGTACGGGAATATTGGATGGTGGATCCGAAGTCAAAGAGGGTGATCGTCTATGAGTTTGAAAAAGAAGACTGCCCTGTGATTTTCGGATTTGACGCGAAGATTCCGGTGGGGATTTTTGAGGGAAAGTGCGTCATTGATTTTGAAGAAATCTATCAGAGTATCGAGTTTTTGTATCAGATGGAAGAGGAGCCGGACGAAGAATAGAGTGCAAATCATAATACGGTATGTTGGTTGACGAGTATATCACTTTGCGATAAAATACATTTATAACAGATTGAGATGGTGATGTGGCAATTATGCAGGAAAGGGGTGTTTTCATGCATGGGTAATTATTTAAACATCGGCAATGCAGGTTTTGCTTCAGTGGTGAAAGATATTTATGTTGATAAAACGGGAATGATTGCATTCATTAATAATACGCTGGGAAAGACCAGAAAATTGACGTGTGTGAGCAGACCAAGACGTTTTGGAAAATCATTTGCGGCGAAAATGCTGTGTGCCTATTATGATAAGAGCTGCGAGTCTCGGGAGTTGTTTGAAGGACTGGAAATTTCAAAGGATCCTTCATTTGAAACTTATTTGAACAAGTATGATGTGATTTATCTGGATATCACAGAGTTTACCTCAGATGCGTTTATCAAGAAAGATATGCAAAATGTTGTGATAAATCTTGAAAACAAAGTGATTTCAGAACTGACAGCAGCCTATCCGGACGTGAAAAGGCAAGATGATCTGCCGGGTATGCTTTATAATATAACGGAAGCGACCGGAAACCAGTTCGTTTTTATCATTGATGAATGGGATGCTTTGTTCCGTGAAGAAAAGGATAATACGCTTTTACATGAGGCATACATTAAGCTTCTTCGTGGGTTATTTAAGAACAGTGGAAAAACGGACAAGATGATTGCTGCGGCATATATGACAGGTATTCTTCCGATTAAGAAATACGGGAATCAGTCTGCAGTATCGGATTTTCGGGAATATACGATGCTGTCACCAGGGGGATTGGCGGAATATATGGGATTTACGGAACCGGAGGTAAAGGCGTTATGCGAAGAGTATGACATAGATTTTGAGGAAATGAAATACTGGTATGACGGGTATTCTTTCAGTAGATTAAAATCAGTGTATAATCCTAATTCTGTTATGGAGGCAATCAATAGGCAGGAATTTGGCAGCTATTGGACAAGAACAGAAACATATGAAGCATTGAAGATTTATATAGATATGAACGAAGATGGATTAAAAGAAGCCGTTGTCCATATGCTTGGAGGCGGACGGGTAAAAATCATGTCAGAGTCTTTCCAGAATGATATGACGAGCATAACGAGCAAGGACGATGTGCTGACACTGCTGGTTCATCTGGGTTATCTTGCTTATGACGCAAAAGAGGAAAGTGTATTTATTCCGAATGAGGAAGTAAAGAAGGAATTCCTTCTTGCCGTTTCGAAGGGAAGACACAAAGAATTGGCAAAGTTGATTCAAAATTCGGATCTTCTTCTGGAGCAGACATTAAATATGGAAGAAGACGCAGTGGCAGCTGCGATTGAGGAATCACATAAATTGAATGCGTCGCCAATCAAATATAATAGTGAGGAATCCTTGCGCAGTACGATCCGGCTTGCATATATTACTTGCCGGGAAGAGTTTACAGAGATTGATGAATTGCCGTCCGGACATGGATATGTTGATATGGCATTTGTGCCTAAAAAGGGATCGTCAAAGCCGGTTATTTTGATTGAACTGAAATGGAATCGTACCGCAGATACTGCAATTCGACAGATAAAAGACAAGGATTATTCTCATGCTTTCAAAAATTATGGCAGAGATATTCTACTCGTTGGAATTAGTTATGATGAAAAAACAAAAGCACATTCATGTAAAATCGAGAAGTTGCCGTAAGCATTGCTCTAGGTAGATTACAGACAGTCTGGGAAAGAAGACTGTCTATAATCTACTGTTCAGATGTATCTTTTATTCTTGCTTAAAAATTACCAAATACAATTGATAGTGGGAATAATGGGAATTCTATGCCCTTTTTGTTTCCACGGGAAGGAGAAGTGTGTATGACACAGACACGAGAAGAAACGAAAAAAGAGATGGAGAAGAAAATTGAGGAGAAGAATGCTTATCCATGCGGAGAAGAATCATGGGAAGACGAGTCGCTTGTTCGGGAGGCACAGGCTGCTTATCGTGTGAAGCAGCAGGGAGAGTACACGCTGGAGGATTATTATGCGCTTCCTGACGATCAGCGGGTGGAATTGATCGACGGAGTGATCTATGACATGTCTGCGCCATTGCTGGTTCATCAGGCAATTGCGGGAGATATTTATAGTCAACTGTGGCAGTTCGTGAAGCGTAATGGCGGAAACTGCATGCCGTTTGTCGCTCCGGTGGATGTACAGCTTGATAAGGACAACCGCACGATGGTGCAGCCGGATGTGCTGGTGGTGTGTGACCAGAGTAAGATGAAAGAACACTGTGTGTACGGCGCGCCGGATTTTGTCGTGGAAGTATTATCGAAATCAACGAGAAAAAAGGATATGTATCTGAAACTGGATAAGTATCGGAATGCCGGGGTGCGGGAATATTGGATGGTGGATCCGAAGTCAAAAAGGGTGATTGTTTATGAATTTGAAAATGAAGACCGTCCGGTGATTTACGAGTTTGATGGGAAAATCCCGGTGGGGATTTATGATGGAAAGTGTGTCATTGATTTTGAGGAAATCTATCAGAGTATCGACTTTTTGTACCAGACGGAAGATGAGCCGGACGAAGAATAAAAAGAAAAACAAAAAAACAGAGCGCACTCTAATTTCTTGTTGACATACCGGATTTTTGAGCTATAATAGTACCCGATTGAAATAAGTCAATGAGAGGAGAGAGAATGATGAATACTTTAGTAATTGTACTGATTGCCGCTGTATGCCTGATCGCAGCGTATGCGCTGTATGGACGTTGGCTGGCGAAGAAATGGGAAATCGATCCGACTGCAAAGACACCCGCAGTTGTTCATAATGACGGGCAGGATTATGTGCCGACAGACGGATGGACCGTATTTGCACACCAGTTCTCGTCAATCGCAGGCGCCGGTCCTGTCACCGGAGCGATTCAGGCGGCGGCGTTTGGGTGGCTGCCGGTTCTTCTGTGGATTCTCCTTGGCGGAATTTTCTTCGGTGCTGTTACAGACTTCGGCGCGCTGTATGCAAGTGTGAAGAACGACGGAAAATCGATGGGACTTCTGATCGAGAAATATATCGGAAATGCAGGACGTAAACTGTTTCTCGGATTCTGCTGGCTGTTTTGCCTGATCGTGATCGCAGCGTTTGCGGATATGGTGGCTGATACATTTAACGCGTATGTAGTGACAGACGGAGCACGGACACTTTCCGAAAATGCGGCTGTGAACGGCGCAGCAGGAAGTATCTCACTGTTTTTCATCTTGTTTGCAGTGGTATTTGGAGTAGTGCAGCATAAAGTCAAACTTACCGGCTGGAAGGAAGTCGTGTTTGGTCTGGTATGCACGGTACTCGCGTTTGTGTTTGGAATGAATTTCCCGGTGATTCTCGGGAAAGAAGCGTGGGTATACATTGCGTTTATCTATATTTTCCTTGCGGCAGTTCTCCCAATGTGGTTTGTGATGCAGCCGAGGGATTATATGTCCACCTTCATGTTCATTGGAATGATCGCGGGAGCTGTGCTTGGACTTCTGTTTGCACATCCGACAATGAACCTTCCGGCATTTACAGGATTCCGGAATGAGAATCTGGGTACACTTTTCCCGATCCTGTTCGTAACGGTTGCCTGCGGCGCGGTATCCGGATTCCATAGTCTGGTATCCTCCGGTACTTCGTCGAAGACGGTTTCAAATGAGAAAGATATGCTGAAAGTCGGATATGGGGCAATGGTTCTGGAAAGCCTTCTGGCAGTGATCGCTCTCTGTGTGGCGGGGGCCGCGGCAGGAGCGGACGGAACAGCAGCGGTCGGAACGCCGTTCCAGATTTTCTCATCAGGAGTTGCAGGTTTTCTTGAGATGTTTGGAATTCCGGTCTATGTAGCGCAGAGTTTCATGACGATGTGCGTATCCGCACTGGCATTTACCACACTGGATTCCGTTGCGCGGATCGGACGGATGTCTTTTCAGGAGTTGTTCAGCGTAGATGATATGGAGCATACACAAGGGTGGAGAAAGGTTCTGTGTAATAAGTATTTTGCGACAGTGATTACGTTGGTATTCGGCTATATTCTGACACAGGTCGGATATTCCAATATCTGGCCTTTGTTCGGAAGCGCCAATCAGTTATTGAGTGCGCTCGTGCTGATCACACTGTGCGTATTTTTGAAAGTGACAGGAAGGACGATGAAGACACTCGTTCCGCCGTTTGTGATCATGCTGATTGTGACATTTACAGCACTGGTACAAAGACTGATCGCTCTTGTTAGAGCGTTTGCATCCGGAACCGGCGTATTCATGGTCGAGGGCCTGCAGCTTATCGTTGCGGTGCTGCTTATGATTCTTGGCGTGACGATCGTGGTTACTTCCGGAAAAGAGCTGATCCGGAAGAAAGCAGAAAACGAATAGAGAAATATATCACGTTACATAGCAGGCAGGAAACGGCATGGCAGAGGAACCTTTTCCCATGATCTGAATATACTGGATAGAGAGTGCAGCATCAGAGGGATTGACGAATGCTGATAAAAGCGATGCAGAATGAAAACGGTTCGGGCAGGGATAACGCCATTGATCACGGAAAGCTGCAGGTCAGTGTGACTTCGGAAATCACGGCTTTTCCCGTGGAAGGCGCGACGGTTTCGATTTCGTATACCGGTGTTCCCGACAGCACACTGGAACAACTGACGACGGACAGCTCCGGACAGACAGAGACTGTGGAGCTGGATACGCCCCCGCTGGAATACAGTCTGAATCCCACCATCGAATCTATGCCGTATGCGGAATATACGCTGGATATCAGTGCGCCGGGGTTCGAGCCGGTCAGTATTTCCGGCGCGGAATTACTGCCGGATGTAACGGCGCAGCAAAGCGTGCAGATGCGGCCGTCGGTTCAGACAGGACCGCAGGAGGATGTTTTTGTGATTCCGGCGCATACCTTGTATGGAGAATATCCGCCCAAGATTGCAGAGGATGAGATTAAGCCGACGAACGAAACCGGGGAAATTGTCCTGAGCCGTGTGGTGGTTCCGGAGTATATTGTTGTACATGACGGTTCACCGCGGGATTCGACGGCGACGAATTATTATGTGAAATACAAGGATTACATCAAGAATGTGGCGTCCAGCGAAATCTATGCGACATGGCCGGACGCCACGATCCGTGCAAATGTGCTGGCCATTATGTCGTTTACGCTGAACCGGGTGTATACAGAGTGGTATCGGAACAAAGGGTATGATTTTACGATCACTTCGTCCACTGCGTTCGACCATAAGTGGATCCCGGAGCGTAATGTGTTCGATACGATCTCTGTGATCGTCGATGAATTGTTTGCAGATTATTTGTCCAGACCAAATGTGCGCCAGCCGATCCTGACGCAGTACTGCGACGGGCGGCGTGTGACCTGCCCGAACTGGATGCAGCAGTGGGGAAGTCTGAGCCTGGGAGAACAGGGATATTCGGCGATTGAGATCCTGCGTTATTACTACGGGGATGATATGTATATCAATACAGCGCAGGAAATTTCAGGGATTCCGTCTTCGTGGCCGGGATATGTGCTGGACATCGGGGCGAGCGGAGAGAAAGTGAGACAGATCCAGGAACAGCTGAATGTGATCGCCGGGGCGTACCCGGCCGTTCCGAAGATCGCAGAAGACGGGATCTACGGACCGGCAACTGCAGAATCCGTGCGGGTATTCCAGTCGATCTTCGGACTGCCGCAGACAGGAACGGTAGATTACCGGACGTGGTATAAAATATCGGAAATCTATGTCGGGGTATCGAGGATCGCGGAACTGACATGATCATTTTACTGACTTGCGGAGTGCCTGCCTGTCAGGTTATTCCGCAAGGGAGTAAATCTGGAGAAAGCGCTCCCGTTCCTCCCGGTTCAAGCTGACAAAATCAGTAAATGCCACATCCACTTCATACATGGATTCTCCACAGCAGACCGCCCGGTCTTTATTGTTCGTGTAACTGTATTTTTTACATTTCAGGCAGTAAAATACATGCATCATTTGTAAAAACTCCTTTATTTCTGAATTCCAACCCCAACATCATAACACAATTCGGGGAAATGCGAAACCCATAAACAGAGTATCTGAAAACACAGATTTTGAAATAACGGGATTGGAAATAGTGCATAAGAAAAAAATGGTTTTAAAAAAGAAATTCTATACATAATCAGTTGAATTATGCGGATAAATATAGTATAATCTTTACAATTTGGGGTCAGGGCGCTCTGGAATAACAACTCCAAGGGCGTCTTTTTTACAGTAGATAATGATGCACCCGGATGAATAATAATGAAGGGAACAGGTGAACAGATGGAAGCATATCTGATCTTGGAAGACGGAACTGTATTTACCGGAACCAGTATTGGCTCTGCAAGGGATATGATCAGTGAGATTGTTTTTAACACTTCTATGACAGGGTATTTAGAGGTTCTGACGGATCCTTCGTATGCAGGACAGGCCGTGGTTATGACCTATCCGCTGATTGGCAATTATGGGATCACCCCGGATATGGAGTCGGGAAGATCCTGGGTGGATGGCTATATTGTACGGGAACTGTCTCATGTACCGAGTAATTTCCGTTGTGAGGGGACGATTCAGGATTTCCTGAAAGAACAGGATATTCCTGGGATCGCGGGAATCGATACCCGGGCGCTCACGAAGATCCTGCGTGAGAAGGGTACGATGAACGGCATGATCACGACGAACCGGAACTATAATAAAGAAGAAATCATCACCCGGTTAAAAGAGTATAAAGCGAAGGACGTTGTTGTAAGAGTGTCATGTAAGGAACCGTATACGCTGAAAGGAACCGGAAAAAGAGTCGCACTTCTTGATCTGGGAGCGAAGAATAATATTGCAGCTTCTTTGAACAGGCGTGGCTGCGAAGTGACGGTTTATCCGGCACAGACAACGGCGGAGGAAATAATTTCATCGGAACCGGACGGCATCATGTTATCAAATGGACCGGGAGATCCGGCGGACTGCACATCTATTATTGAAGAAATCAAAAAGTTATATCATACGGATATTCCGATTTTTGCGATTTGTCTTGGACATCAGTTGATGGCGCTTGCTACCGGTGCGTCTACACATAAACTGAAATACGGACACAGGGGCGGGAATCATCCTGTGAAGGATCTGGAGACGGGACGTGTATATATATCTTCCCAGAATCATGGTTATGTGGTGGACACGGACAGCGTAGATCCAAATGTGGCAGTTCCGGCATTTATCAATGTGAATGATGGGACGAACGAGGGACTTTCTTATGTAGGAAAGAAGATTTTTACCGTACAGTTCCACCCGGAGGCGTGTCCGGGACCGCAGGATTCCGGATATCTGTTTGACCGGTTTATTGAGATGATGGGAGGTGACAGATAATGCCCAGAGATATGAGTATCAAAAAAGTTCTCGTGATCGGTTCGGGACCGATCGTGATCGGACAGGCAGCGGAGTTTGACTATGCCGGAACACAGGCATGCCGTTCCCTGAAAGAGGAAAACCTGGAAGTCGTTCTTCTGAACTCTAATCCGGCGACGATCATGACGGATAAGGATATTGCGGACCGTGTATATATTGAACCGCTGACCGTAGAAGTGGTAGAACAACTGATCGAAAAGGAAAAGCCGGACAGCGTGCTGCCGACGCTCGGCGGCCAGGCGGGACTGAACCTTGCGATGGAGCTGGAGGAGAGCGGCTTTTTGAAGGAGCATCATGTCCGGCTGATCGGCACGACTTCGGAGACGATTAAAAAGGCGGAGGACCGTCTGGAATTTAAGGCGACGATGGAGAAGATCGGGGAGCCGGTCGCGGCGTCGCTTGTGGTGGAAAACGTGGAAGACGGTCTTGCGTTTGCAAATGAGATCGGCTATCCGGTTGTACTTCGCCCTGCTTATACACTGGGAGGAAGCGGCGGCGGGATCGCCCATGACTCTCATCAGCTGGTTGAGATACTCGAAAACGGACTTCGTCTTTCCCGTGTGGGCCAGGTTCTCGTAGAGCGCTGTATTGCAGGATGGAAAGAAATCGAGTATGAAGTCATGCGCGACGGCAAAGGCAACTGCATTACGGTCTGCAATATGGAAAACATCGATCCGGTCGGCGTGCATACCGGTGACAGTATCGTTGTGGCGCCGTCCCAGACGCTTGGCGATAAAGAATACCAGATGCTCAGAACGTCTGCGCTGAACATCATCAGTGAGCTGAACATTACGGGCGGCTGTAACGTACAGTATGCGCTGAACCCGGAATCGTTTGAGTACTGTGTGATCGAGGTAAATCCGCGTGTAAGCCGTTCTTCTGCGCTGGCATCGAAAGCGACCGGATATCCGATCGCAAAAGTGGCGGCAAAGATCGCCCTCGGGTATACACTGGATGAGATTAAAAATGCGATCACGCATAAGACTTATGCGAGCTTTGAGCCGATGCTGGATTACTGCGTAGTGAAGATCCCGCGGCTGCCGTTCGATAAGTTTATCAGCGCGAAGCGGACGCTGACCACGCAGATGAAGGCAACCGGCGAAGTCATGAGCATCTGTGATAATTTTGAGGGGGCGCTGATGAAAGCGATCCGTTCCCTGGAACAGCATGTAGACTGCCTGCTGTCCTATGATTTTTCCGGTCTGGATGAAGAAGAGCTGACGGAACAGCTGAAGATTGTGGATGACATGCGGATCTGGCGGATCGCGGAAGCGGTACGCAGAGGAATTCCATATGATGTGATCCATGATATTACGAAGATCGACGTCTGGTTTATTGATAAGATCGCAATCATTACAGAGATGGAGCATGCGCTGCAGACGCAGGAACTGACGCCGGAACTGTTAAAGGAAGCAAAGCGGATTGAATTCCCGGACAATGTGATCGCAAGGCTTACCGGGAAGGACGAGCGGGAAATTCACGACATGCGGCATGCAAACGGAATCGTGGCGGCATATAAGATGGTAGATACCTGCGCCGCGGAGTTCGCCGCGGAGACACCGTATTATTATTCTGTGTTCGGCAGTGAGAGTGAAGCGGAGGAGACGCACGACAGAAAGAAAGTACTCGTACTGGGTTCCGGACCGATCCGGATCGGACAGGGAATCGAATTTGACTTCTGTTCCGTACACTGCACCTGGGCGTTTGCCAAAGAAGGATACGAGACGATCATTGTAAATAATAACCCGGAAACGGTAAGTACAGATTTCGATATTGCCGACAAGCTGTATTTCGAGCCGCTGACGCCGGAAGATGTGGAGAGCATTGTAGACATTGAGAAACCGGACGGCGCAGTGGTGCAGTTCGGCGGACAGACTGCGATCAAGCTGACGGAAAGTCTGATGAAAATGGGAGTTCCGATTCTGGGAACATCAGCGGAAAATGTGGACAAGGCGGAGGACCGTGAACTGTTCGACGAGATTCTGGAAGAATGCGAGATTCCGCGTCCGTCCGGAGGAACCGTATTCACGGCAGAGGAGGCAAAAGCCGTGGCGAACCGTCTTGGATATCCGGTTCTGGTACGTCCTTCCTATGTGCTGGGCGGACAGGGAATGCAGATTGCCATTAATGACCATGATATTGACGAATTCATCGGGATCATCAACCGGATCGCGCAGGATCATCCGATTCTGGTGGATAAATATCTGCAGGGCAAGGAAATCGAGGTAGACGCCGTGTGCGACGGTACGGATATCCTCATTCCGGGAATCATGGAGCATATCGAGCGGGCAGGAATCCATTCCGGCGACAGTATTTCCGTATATCCGGCGCAGAGCCTGACACAAGAGGCAAAAGAGAAGATCGCCGAGTACACGAGGCGGCTGGCAAAATCACTTCACGTGATCGGAATGATCAATATCCAGTTCATCGTGTGCGGCGAGGCGGACGTATATGTGATCGAGGTAAATCCACGTTCCAGCCGTACCGTGCCGTATATCAGCAAGGTAACAGGAATCCCGATCGTCCCGCTGGCAACACAGGTGATCACAGGCAAGAAAATCCGTGATCTGGGTTACACGCCGGGACTGCAGCCGGAGGCGGATTATATCGCGGTCAAGATGCCGGTGTTCTCGTTTGAGAAGATCCGGGGCGCGGACATCAGCCTCGGACCGGAGATGAAATCGACCGGAGAATGTCTGGGAATTGCGGCGACATTTGACGAGGCACTGTACAAAGCATTCCTCGGAGCGGGAATCCGGCTTCCGAAGCATAAAAATATGATCCTGACAGTCCGTGATGAGGAAAAAGCGGACGCGGTAGAGATCGGACGACGCTTCTCGGCGATCGGGTACAAGATCTTTGCTACAGAAGGTACGGCAAAAGCACTAAACGATGCAGGCGTGAAAGCAATCGCCGTGCGCAAGATCGAACAGGAGTCGCCCAACCTGTTGGATCTGATCCTGGGACATAAGATTGATCTGGTGATCGATATTCCGGCACAGGGGGCGGAGCATTCAAGGGACGGATTTGTGATCCGGCGAAATGCGATCGAGACCGGCGTGAATGTGCTGACGGCGATGGATACGGCGCGGGCACTGATCACAAGCCTGGAGAACAATAATATTCGTGGCCTGACACTGATCGATATCGCGAAAGTGCAGTAAAAACAATCTCATAGAGGTATAAAATCCCTTTGTTTACAGATAATAGTATCAAGTGTGAGAAAACGTCATGAAATCTGTAAACGGAGGGATTTATTATATGAAAGCGACTGGAATTGTAAGACGGATCGATGATCTCGGAAGGGTGGTGATCCCGAAAGAAATCCGAAGGACACTGCGTATCCGGGAAGGTGATCCGCTGGAGATCTTTACAGACCGGGAAGGGGAGGTTATTTTAAAAAAATATTCCCCCATCGGAGAACTGGGTGCGATGGCGAGACAATATTCCGAGAGCCTTGCCCAGACGATGAACTGTACGGTATGCATCACGGACAACGATCAGGTGGTCGCGGCGGCAGGCGGCGGGAAAAAGGAGTTTCAGGAAAAATATATCAGTAAACAGATGGAAAAAACAATCCAGATGCGGGAGAACATTGCCGCGTCCGCCGGAAACCGTAACTTTGTGCCTGTGTTTGACGGGATGGATGCATATCATGAGGAAACGATCTGTCCGATCATCAGCGAGGGGGATGTGATCGGGGCCGTCGTTCTCCTCAACAAAGAAGAGAAACGGAAATTCGGCGAGACGGAACAAAAAGTGGCGGCGAGCGCGGCAGGATTTCTCGGAAAACAGATGGAGCAATAAATTTAGACATAGCATGTCAGTTCTTTTCATACAATGGTTATATCAGATAGAAGGAGAGAGATTGTATGGAAAGAAAAAGAAATCAGGAGCCGGGAGTGCAGGATCATGCCGTGCATATGCTAAAAGCGCTGCTTGCCGCTTATATTGTTACGGCCGTTCTGCTGCTTCTCCTGACATGTCTGCTCTACAAGCTGAATCTGGATGAGGGGAAAGTCAGTATCGGGATCAGTGCGGTGTATGTCATATCCACATTTACGGGCGGATTTTTGATCGGAAAATGGAACCGGGTCCGTAAATTTTTGTGGGGACTTGCGGAAGGAATCCTTTATTTCGCGCTGCTTCTGGTGATTTCGATAGCGGTATACCACTCCCTGCAGGATGGCGGCGCAAATGTACTGACTACATTTTTACTGTGCGCGGGCGGCGGAATGCTGGGAGGGATGCTTGCATAATTATGATAAAAAACTCTTTTAAAACCGGATATCCTGTGATATAATATGACGAAGTGACTGCACAATGCAGAAAAGAGTAGGAGGATTTTATCATGAAGCATATCAAAACACTGAATACGCGTACATTAAATAACACAGTAAAGAAAGGCGGATGCGGCGAGTGCCAGACGTCCTGCCAGTCTGCATGCAAGACTTCCTGCACAGTTGGGAACCAGACTTGCGAGCATAAGAAATAAAAGAACAGAAGTGATAGAAAGGCGGCGACCGGGGGCGGCGATCAGATACGCGTCCGGCCGCTGCCTTGTGTCGTTATAAAGTTCCGTTACGGGAACGTTCAGTTTACGATAGAAAGAGAGGATACTTGTTGTGATACACCAGTATCAGAATAATGGATATAATATTGTCCTGGATGTAAACAGTGGTTCCGTTCATGTGGTCGATCCGATGGCATATGATGTGATCGGATATCTGGACCGTCAGAATCCGGAGCACACCGCAGAGACACTCCGCAGCGAAGAGACGGCAGCGGGACTGGAAGAAGCGCTGGGAGCGACTTATCCGGCGGAGGAACTGCGGGAAGTGCTGGAGGCGGTCGCAGAACTGACAGAAGCGGGGCAGTTGTTTGCGAAGGACATTTATGAGGATTATATAGATGAAGTGAAGCAGAGAAAGACTGTGGTGAAGGCGCTTTGCCTGCACATTGCCCATGACTGTAACCTTGCGTGTATGTACTGCTTTGCGGAGGAAGGAGAATATCACGGCAGGAGGGCGATGATGTCCTACGAAGTAGGAAAGAAAGCGCTGGATTTCCTGATTGCGAATTCCGGCAGCCGGCGGAATCTCGAGGTAGACTTTTTCGGCGGCGAGCCGCTTATGAACTGGCAGGTCGTGAAAGATCTGGTGGCATACGGAAGAGAGCAGGAAAAGCTTTATGACAAGCATTTCCGCTTTACCGTGACGACAAACGGCGTTCTGCTCAATGATGAGATACAGGAATTTATCAATCAGGAGATGGACAACGTGGTGCTGAGCCTGGACGGACGCCGGGAGGTCAATGACCGGATGCGCCCGTTCCGCAACGGAAAAGGAAGCTACGATCTGATCGTGCCGAAGTTCCAGAGGCTTGCCGAGAGCCGTCATCAGGAGAAGTATTATATCCGCGGGACATTTACGCGGGAAAATCTGGATTTCTCCGAAGATGTGAAGCATTTTGCCGAACTGGGATTTCAGCAGATCTCGATCGAGCCGGTGGTTGGAGATGAGAGTGATCCATACGCGATCCGTGAGAGTGATCTTCCACAGATCTTCGCGGAATACGATAAGCTGGCTAAGATGATGGTCGAGCGGGAGCGGGCAGGAGAAGGATTTAATTTCTTTCACTTCATGATCGATCTGGAGGGCGGTCCCTGCATTTCCAAGAGGCTCTCGGGATGTGGTTCAGGAACCGAATATCTGTCTGTGACGCCGTGGGGAGATCTGTATCCCTGCCATCAGTTTGTCGGTCAGGAAGAATTCCTGATGGGAAATGTGGACGAAGGAATTACAAAACCGGAGATTGCGGAGGAGTTCCGCGGCTGTAGCATCTATTCAAAGGAAAAATGCCGGAATTGTTTCGCACGGTTTTACTGCAGCGGCGGCTGTATGGCGAATGCGTATAAGTTCCACCATACGATCAACGATACATACGATGTGAGCTGTGAGATGGAACGCAAGCGCGTGGAATGCGCGATTATGATAAAAGCTGCTTTGGCGGAGCAAGAAGCAGAATAAGAAAGGAATGAAAAAACATGAAGAACCAGAAAGGAAAAGGAATCGTCAGCCTGCTCCTGGTGATCGCGCTGGGAGTTTTCCTGGGTGTTACGACAATTGTCGGACTGGGAAGCGGTCATGCCGGGAAAATGAGCAACATCAAACTTGGCCTGGACCTGGAAGGCGGTGTCAGCATTACTTATCAGGTAAAGGGAGAGACGCCGTCGGATGAGGATATGGCGGATACGATCTATAAGCTCCAGAAGCGTGTGGAGCAGTACAGTACAGAGGCGACGGTTTATCAGGAAGGCGACGACCGGATCAGTATTGAGATTCCGGGAGTGACGGATGCCAATGAGATCCTCGAAGAACTGGGACAGCCGGGATCACTGTATTTTATCGCCGAGACGGACAGTGAAGGAAATGCAAACTATACGCAGGTTTCGAGTACAGGCGATGCGGCAGTGGATTTCCAGCTGAATAAAACAATCGAGGAGCTGCAGGAAGACGGCTCGATCGTATTGAGCGGTTCGGATGTGGCAGGCGCGGAGGCAGGTTCCTATACGAATCAGACGACGTCGGCGACGGAGTATGCCGTAGATCTGGAATTTACAAAAGAAGGAACTGAAAAGTTTGCCGAGGCCACAAAGACGGCGTATGCGAATAAAGAGAGTATTGGTATTTATTACGACGGCGCTTTTGTCAGTGTTCCAAACGTGAACGCAGAGATCACAGACGGACAGGCGCAGATCACGGGAAGTTTTACTTATGAAGAGGCGGATGCGCTGGCGTCTACGATCCGTATCGGAGGACTGAATCTGGAGCTGGAAGAGCTGCGCTCGAATGTAGTCGGCGCACAGCTTGGAGAAGAAGCAATCAGCGGCAGCTTACTGGCCGGGGCAATCGGCCTTGCCATCGTGATCGTATTTATGTGTGTGGTATATCTTCTTCCGGGACTGGCGTCAGGACTTGCCCTGTTGATCTACACAGGACTGGTTCTTGTGCTTTTGAATGCTTTTGATATTACGCTGACTTTGCCGGGTATTGCAGGTATCATCCTCGGTATTGGCATGGCGGTGGATGCGAACGTGATCATCTTTGCCCGTGTGAATGAGGAACTTGCGGAAGGAAGATCAGTCAAACAGTCCCTGAACGCCGGCTTCAAAAAGGCAATGTCCGCGATCCTGGACGGAAACATTACCACTTTGATCGCAGCGCTTGTGCTGTATCTCAAGGGCAGCGGTACTGTGAAGGGATTTGCGGAAACACTGGGACTGGGTATCGTGGTATCCATGTTTACGGCGCTTGTGATCACAAGAGTGATCGTGTATTCGTTCTATGCAATCGGAATCCATGATCCGAAATTCTACGGACGCCGGAAAAAGAAAGAGCAGAAGACAATTCATTTTCTGGAGAAGAGAAAAGTATTTTTCGGAATTTCCGCCGCTTTGATCCTGATTGGATTTGTCGGAATGGGAATTTATGCAGGAAAGGGACAGGATGCGTTTAACTACAGCCTTGATTTCAAGGGAGGAACATCCACGACGGTAACATTTGATAAGGACTATACGCTGGACGAGATCGATCAGGAGATGGTTCCGCTGATCGAGGATGCGACAAATGATCCGAATGTTCAGGTTCAGAAGGTGGCAGGCTCCAATGAGGTGGTATTTAAGACACAGACACTTGACCTTGCGGAACGTGAAGCGTTCAACAGTGTGATGGTAGATCAGTTCGGAGTAGACGAGGCCACGATCCGGACGGAAAATATCAGTGGAACCGTAAGCTCTGAGATGCGGTCCGATGCGATCGTTGCCGTGATCATTGCGACGATCTGTATGCTGATCTACATCTGGTTCCGGTTTAAAGACGGCTGCTTTGCGGCAAGTGCTGTGCTGGCGCTTCTGCATGACGTGCTGGTTGTCGTCGGGTTTTATGCACTGTCAAGGATTTCCGTCGGAAATACGTTTATCGCATGTATGCTGACGATCGTCGGATATTCCATCAATGCGACGATCGTAATCTTCGACCGGATCCGTGAAGAACTCAAGACGAAGAAACGAAGCGAAGACCTGACAGAACTGGTGAACCGCTGTATCACAAAGACGCTGACGAGAAGTATCTATACCTCATTGACAACATTCATTATGGTTGCGGTACTCTTCATTCTGGGCGTAAGCTCCATCCGGGAATTTTCCCTTCCGCTGATGGTCGGGATTGTCTGCGGCGCATACTCATCCGTATGCATTACAGGAGCTCTGTGGTATGTGATGCGGTCATGGCTGGAAAAGAGGAAAACACCAGAAAAGACAAAATAAATATACAAAATAAGGCAATGCAATATCAGGGGGGGCGGCCCCTTTTGAAGAGGGATAGTCCTTTTCAAAAGGGACCGCTTCCTGCATGTCTTCGGAGGAGGTATGCGTATGGAAAAGTGGTTTGTCGCAATGAAAAAAGCGGATTTTCGTGCAATATCAGAGAAATATCACATCTCGCAGATCCTTGCCCGTCTGATCCGCAACCGGGATATTGTGGGAGATGAGGCGATAGACTTTTATCTGAACGGGACGATCGCGGACTTGTATGACGGGATGCTGATGAAAGATATGGATAAAGCGGTAGAGATTTTGTCGGAGAAGATAGGAGAAGGCGCCGCGATCCGGGTGATCGGGGACTATGATATTGATGGAGTCAATGCTACGTATATCCTGCAGGAAGGCCTCTCAAAGCTCGGCGCGGATGTCGACACAGATATTCCGGACCGGATCCGGGATGGGTATGGACTGAACCGGTCGCTGGTCGACCGGGCGCTGGAGGACGGGATCGATACGATCATTACCTGCGACAATGGAATTGCAGCCGCGGAGGAAATCGCATATGGAAAACAGCATGGACTGACTATAATCGTTACCGATCATCATGAAGTGCCGTTTGTGGAGATCGGCTCAGAAAAGGAGTATGTGCTTCCGCAGGCCGACGCGGTAGTCGATCCTCACCGTCCGGACTGTGAATATCCGTTTAAAGGATTATGCGGGGCGGCGGTGGCGTACAAGCTGATCGAGGCGTTATATGAGGTGCTCCAAAAGGACGTGGAAGATGTGGATTACCTGATGGAGAATGTGGCAATCGCAACCGTGGGAGATGTGATGGATCTCAAAGGAGAAAACCGCATTTTTGTGAAGCAGGGACTGGATATGCTGAAATGTACAAAGAACGAGGGGCTGAGGGCGCTGATGGAGTGTACGAAAGTTTCTGTAGATCGCCTGAACACCTACCATATCGGTTACATCATCGGACCGTGTATCAATGCCGGCGGACGGCTGGATACGGCGAAACGTGCACTGGATCTGCTCAATGCAAAGAGCCGACGGGAAGCTGTGATGCTGGCGGAGGATCTGAAAGCGCTCAATGACAGCAGGAAAGAACTGACCGAACGCGGGATTGAAGAGGCTGTGGAGCAGATTGAACACTCGTCCCTGAAGGAGGATCCGGTTCTCGTAGTATATCTTCCGGACTGCCATGAAAGCATCGCAGGGATCATCGCGGGGAAGATCCGGGAGAGATATTACCGTCCGGTATTCGTACTTACCCGGAGCGCGGATGGTGTGAAAGGTTCCGGCCGCTCCATCGAGAGCTACAATATGTTTGAAGAGATGTGTAAATGCCAGGCGCTGTTCACAAAATTCGGCGGACATAAACTGGCGGCGGGATTATCCCTGAAAGAGGAAGATGTGGACCGGTTCCGCCATGTGATCAACGAACTCGCGAATCTGAGCAAAGAGGATCTGACCGAGAAAGTGTCCATCGACATGCAGCTCCCGTTCCCGTATATTACCGAAGGACTGGTGCAGGAACTGGAACTTCTGGAACCATTCGGAAAAGGCAATCCAAAACCGCTGTTTGCAGAGAGAAACCTGCGCGTGCTGGAACCACGGATCATCGGCAAGAACCATAACGTCCTCAAATGCCGCCTGCAGGATCCAAACGGAAACCAGATGGAGGCGGTATATTTTGGAAATGTGCAGGACTGTCTCGCAGTTATGAAAAGAAACCAGGAAATGTGTTTCACCTTTTATCCCTCTGTGAACGAATACAGAGGAACCCGCATGCTGCAGCTTACGATCATGAACTATCAGGAATGCAGGTAAAATGCGGGACAAATACACATTTTTTGCCTTTTTATGCGATTTTCCGCCTGATTTTCAGGCGGACGGGGAAAAACTGACTTTACAATTGAGGAAAAAATGGTATACTAAAAACAATACTGACAAAATAGACGAATGTACAAAAGGGGTGGGATGAGAATGGCAGGAACCTTGGAGTATGAAGAACTGAATAAGAATCTGGCAATCGTAGACGGGCATGCGGTCAAAGATCCTGTTGATTATCAGGATCCTGAGCAGTTATATCATACGCTGGTTGAGCGTGTAAAGAAGTACCATCCGTCAGACGATATATCAATGATTGAAAAAGCATACCGGGTTGCGTCGGACGCACACAACGGGCAGAAGCGCAAATCCGGAGAACCGTATATTATCCATCCGCTCTGGGTAGGAACGATCCTGGCGGATCTGGAGATGGATAAGGAGACGATCGTATCGGGGATGCTGCATGACGTTGTAGAGGACACGGAGGTTACGCTGGAGGATATCCGGAGCGAATTCGGAGATGAAGTGGCGCTTCTGGTGGATGGCGTCACGAAGCTGGGCCAGTTGTCGTATTCGCAGGATAAACTGGAGGTTCAGGCAGAGAATCTCCGGAAGATGTTCCTTGCGATGGCGAAGGACATCCGTGTGATCATCATCAAGCTGGCAGACCGTCTGCACAATATGCGCACGCTGGAATTTATGCGGCCGGAGAAGCAGAAGGAAAAAGCAAAAGAAACGATGGATATCTATGCTCCGCTCGCGCAGAGGCTTGGTATCTCGAAGATCAAGATCGAACTTGATGATCTTTCGCTCAAGTATTATGAGCCGGAAGTGTATAACCAGCTGGTAAAGGATCTGAATGAGCGAAAGACAGAACGCGAAGAATTTGTACAGCAGATCGTCGCGGAAGTTTCGAAGCATATGGAAAACGCGCATATCAAGGCAAAGGTGTACGGGCGCGTGAAGCATCTGTTCAGTATCTATAAAAAGATGGTGAACCAGAACAAAACACTGGATCAGGTGTATGATCTCTTTGCCGTGCGCATTATCGTAGATTCCGTAAAGGACTGCTATGCCGCACTGGGTGTGATCCATGAGATGTATACGCCGATCCCGGGACGTTTCAAGGATTATATCGCGATGCCGAAAGCGAACATGTACCAGTCGCTTCATACGACGCTGATCGGACCGTCCGGGCAGCCTTTTGAGATCCAGATACGGACGGAGGAGATGCACAAGACAGCGGAATATGGTATCGCGGCACACTGGAAATATAAAGAAAGCGGCGATTCGAAGAAGAACGTCAAGACGAAGGAAGAAGAAAAGTTAAGTTGGCTGCGCCAGATTCTGGAATGGCAGCAGGATATGTCAGACAACCGGGAGTTTATGAGTCTCCTCAAAGGCGATCTGGATCTGTTCGCGGAGGATGTTTACTGCTTTACCCCGAACGGGGATGTGAAGAATCTTCCGAACGGTTCCACGCCCGTAGATTTTGCCTATGCGATCCACAGCGCCGTGGGCAACAAGATGGTCGGCGCGCGGGTAAACGGCAAGCTGGTGAATATTGACTACAAGATCCAGAACGGAGACCGGATCGAGATACTGACTTCACAGAACTCGAAGGGACCGAGCCGGGACTGGCTGAATATTGTCAAGAGTACACAGGCGAAGAGCAAGATCAATCAGTGGTTTAAGAAAGAATTCAAAGAAGATAATATTGTCCGCGGACGCGAGCTGATCGCAAATTACTGCAGGGCAAAATCCATCAACGCGGCGGATATCAATAAGCCGAAATATCTGCAGGTCGTGCAGCAGAAATATGGATTCCGGGACTGGGATTCCGTACTTGCGGCGATCGGACACGGCGGACTCAAAGAAGGGCAGGTTGTCAACCGGCTTGTCGAGGAGTACGAGAAGGACCACAAAAAAGAGATCACCGATGAGACGATTCTGGAGACACTTAACGAGGCTGGCAAACAGACGGTGCATATCGCCAAGTCGAAGAGCGGCATTGTCGTGAAGGGAATCGACGATATGGCAGTCCGGTTCTCAAAATGCTGCAATCCGGTACCGGGCGATGAGATCGTCGGGTTCGTGACACGCGGGAGAGGAATGTCGATCCATCGTACCGACTGTGTGAATATGCTGCATTTATCTGCTTCCGAGCGTGAGCGGCTGATCGACGCAGAATGGGAGAACGCCGGGGACGGCGATAACGGCGGACAATATCTGGCAGAGCTGAAAATGTATGCCCATGACAGACAGGGACTTTTGATGGAAGTATCCAGAATCTTTACCGAGGAAAAAATCGATGTAAAGTCGATGAATGTCCGTACCAGTAAGAAAGGAACGGCAACGCTGGATGTGGGATTTGTGGTGCACGGCAGGGAAGAACTGAACCGCGTGACCGAGAAGATGCGCCAGTTGGAGGGCATCATTGATATAGAGCGGACGGCAGGCTGACCAGTTCGGAAACACGTGGACTGACCAGTAAAGAAAGATGTAGACTGATCAGCGAGGAGAGACGTAGACTGATTGCCTTGGAATCAAAGAGACAGATAAGGAGGATTCGTATGAAGATTGAGCAGTACGTGATCGGTATGATCGGAACAAACTGTTATGTTGTCAGTAATGAGGAGACAAAGGAATGCTTTCTGGTCGACCCGGCTGTCTGCCCGGAATGGCTTGTAGCGAAGATCCGGGATCAGGGACTGCAGTTAAAAGCAATCCTGCTGACACATGGACACTTTGATCATATCATGGGAATCGATGGGTTTCTGGATGCGTTTCCGGTTCCCGTGTACGTGCATGAGAAGGAACAACTTCTTCTGAATGACGCAGAGTATAATTGTTCGGCAAATTACGGAAAGAGATATACGTTTTCCAAAGCAGTTTCCGTGCAGGACGGGGACATACTGGAAATTGCCGGAATGAAGATCCGGGTGATCTATACGCCCGGCCATACGATCGGCGGCTGCTGTTATTATCTGGAAGCGGAGCATGTGCTGTTCAGTGGCGATACATTGTTCTGCACATCTGTGGGACGTACGGATCTGCCTACGGGGAGCACATCCCGGTTGCTTCGGTCTGTCCGGGAAAAACTGATGGTGCTGCCGGATGAGACAAAGGTTTATCCGGGACATGAGGAGGAGACGACGATCGGGTATGAGAGAGAATACAATCCATATCTGAGGTGAGAGACAGCAATGATCACGATTTCATGTAAGGAAACAACATATACGTATAATATCTATCATATTGTCCGGGCGTTTTACCCGGACGAAGAGATTGAACAGCGGCTGGATGCGGAGCAGGAACCGCTCGTAAGGGCAGAGCGTCGGGAGAATACAGATTCGGATGCAGGATCAAGGGACTGGATCAGATTCGAGATCACAGAAGCGGATGTATGGCGCGTGATGGAATCTGAAAGAACGGAAGAACTCTGCGCAGAAACAGTAAATACAGGAATGTCCGATACAGAAATGCAGGAAAATGCGTACTGCGGGACGGATGTACAGAGACGGAAGCGAACCGTGACAAAGCTGGCATATCAGTTTCTGTCAGCGCAGTCCGGACGCCAGCTTGCGTGGGGGATGCTCACCGGTGTGCGTCCGACAAAGCTCGCCATGCGGACGATAGAGCAGGGAAAAAGCGAAGCCGAGACGGCCGCTTTTTTGCAAAAAGAATATGGTGTGTCAGAGAAAAAAGCTGTTTTAGCCGTTGATATTGCAAAACGGGAAAAACAGCTTCTCAGTTCTCTGGATGAGAAAGACGGATTCAGCCTTTATGTAGGAATTCCGTTCTGTCCGAGTATCTGCGCATACTGCTCATTCAGCTCCTCGCCTGTAGACGTGTGGAAAGACCGGGTTGACGCGTACCTGGACGCGCTGTGCCGGGAGATTTCGGCAATCGGCGAGATCACAGCAGCGTCAGGAAAGAGACTGAATACGGTTTATATCGGCGGCGGCACGCCGACAACACTGGAACCGGATCAGTTGGAGCGGCTGCTGTCATGGATCGACAGAATATTTCCGGAGGATGACCTGCTGGAATATACTGTGGAAGCGGGACGCCCGGACAGCATTACACGGCAGAAGCTGGAAGTCCTTCGCAGGCATCCGGTCACACGTATCTCTGTGAACCCGCAGACCATGCAGCAGAAGACGCTGGACGCAGTAGGAAGGCGGCATACGGTTCAGGACGTAAAAGAAGCGTTCCATATGGCACGGGAACTTGGCTTTGACAACATCAATATGGATCTGATCGCCGGACTGCCGGGAGAGGGAGCGGCGCAGATGCAGGATACCCTCCGGCAGATCGAAGAGCTTGCGCCGGACAGCCTGACGGTGCATTCTCTTGCAATCAAGCGCGCGGCCCGGATGGGACAGGAAAAGAAAAGCAGCCAGAGTGCGGAGATCGCCCGGATGATCGAGGACAGTGAGAAAGCCGCCGCCCGGATGGGAATGAAGCCTTACTATCTGTACCGCCAGAAGAATATCGCAGGAAATTTTGAAAATGTCGGCTATGCAAAGGTTGACAAAGCCGGGATTTATAATATCCTGATCATGGAAGAAAAACAATCGATCATAGCCTGCGGAGCCGGAAGCAGTACGAAGCGCGTCTGGACAACACCGGATTCCAATGGAACATATCAGATTAAAAGATGCGAGAATGTCAAGGATGTTGCACAGTATATCGCAAGGGTTGACGAGATGATTGAGAGAAAGTGGCAGCTCTTTGCAGGCAGAAACCAGATTTATCGAGGAATGAAATTGAAAAAATAAATAGTCAAAAAATAAGGAGAGATTGCTGGTTTAGCATAAATAGCAATCTCTTTCCTATTCACAATGTCATTATTTCAATCCACAGGTTTTATCCTGACTCAAGTATTGTAGCACATTCGTTTAAATTATTACAGTGTATTTTATTGTATTTTATTGTAACTTTCAATGATATTGTAAATTATATTGACAAATATAAAGAATTGTAGTATTTTAAAAGAGCAATTGAGTTGTAAGATTACGTCGATTTTATGGTTTGCAGAGGCAATCGGTTTTATTCCTATATGTTTACATTAGGACCTTTGGCTTTAGTATACTACGTTGGAAGAATTTATCAGGAAATAATAGCGTTTTAAAAATGGATATTTCATAAAATTCCAAATGCAGTATAATTAGATAAAAATGTAGGAATATATAAAGAGGTGAAAAAGTATGAAGTTACTTGCGCATTTAACGAATAGAAATGGAATGCGGGAAGAGCAGAGCTTGAGGGCACATTGCATTCAAACAGCAGAGTATGCGTCTGCGTGTGTGGAAGGGTTAGGACTTTATCATATGGCATATCTGGCGGGACTGTTGCATGATATGGGTAAAGCAACAAAGAAATTCAATGATTATCTGGAAGCTGGCTTTGCTGGTGAGCCGACAGCTCGGGGTTCTGTGAATCATACGTTTGCCGGAGCTGTCTATATTCTGGAGAATTTTCACACAGAATTTGCATCGCCCATGGACAAACTGACAGCAGAAATTATAAGCTACGTAATCGGCTCTCATCATGGCTTATTTGATTGTGTTGATCTGGAAGGGAAAAATGGATTCTTACATAGGCTTCAGAAAGATAAAGAAGAATTGTGTTATGAAGAAGCGGTGAATCATTTTGTGGAGCAGGTGGCAGATGAGAAAGAAATAGAGCATTTGTTTCAAAAAGCAGCAGAGGAATTCCAGACATTATATGAAAAAATATTGATTGACTGGGAGAAAAAATCACAAAAAGTCTTCTTCCAGATCGGATTGCTGGCAAGGCTTTTGCTTTCATGTGTTATTTACGGAGACAGAAGGGATACGGCAGAATTTATGGAGGGGATTACTTCTTTGAAGGAGCAGTCAGTTTCGTGGTTGTCCGAAAAGGAATATCTGGAGCGAAAACTGTCGCAGTTTGATAATACTTCTCCGATAAACCAGGTTCGCAGTATCATATCGGACCAATGTCTGAAAGCCGCTGAAAGACCATCTGGGATTTATAAGCTGAATGTACCGACAGGAGCAGGCAAAACGCTTTCTGCGTTGCGATATGCCGTGGCTCATGTGGAACGGTTTCATAAGAAAAGGATTATTTTTATTATCCCGCTTTTAAGTGTGCTGGAACAAAATGCAAAGGTTATACGGGATTATATGCAGGACGAGGATTTGATCCTAGAACATCATTCGAATGTGATCAGTGAGAAAGAATCCTGCGGAGATAATACGGAACTGGATGAGTATGAGATCTTAATGGAAAACTGGGAATCTCCGATCGTGATCTCTACATTGGTGCAGCTTTTAAACATTCTCTTTACACATAAGACGTCTGCGGTCGGAAGAATGCGCGCACTTTGTGACAGTGTGATTATAATTGACGAAGTGCAGTCTATTCCGAAAAAGACGGTTGCAATGTTTAATATGGCGATTAATTTTTTGAGCTCTTATTGCAATGCAACGATCGTATTATCTTCGGCGACGCAGCCTTGTCTGGAAGCACTGGATTGGCCGGTAAGGTTTGCGGTACAGCCTGATATGGTAAAACTTGAGAAACAGCAGATTGATGTATTTGAAAGAGCGGAAATTACAGACCGGACAGATCCGTATGGCATGGATATGGAGACATGGGTGGATTTTTGCTGCTCGTTGATGGAGGAACAGGAATCTCTGCTGGTAATTTGTAATACCAAGAGAGAAGCGCGGGAACTATTTGAGCGGATGGCAGAAATTGCAGAGGAAGAAGATTGGTATATTTGCCATTTGTCCACTTCCATGTGTCAAAAGCATAGAGTGGAGGTGTTGGGGGAGTTACAGGAAAAACTCGAAGTTTTGCAGAAAGATGTAAAGAATAACCAAAAGACGAGAAAAATCATCTGTATTTCAACCCAGTTAGTGGAGGCTGGAGTGGATTTTTCGTTTGATTGTGTTGTGCGGGTGCTGGCAGGAATCGATAATCTGGCACAGGCATCAGGGCGGTGCAATCGAAGTAATGAATATGGCCGTAAAGGAAGAGTGTATCTGATTAAGCTGAAAGATGAAAATCTGAATATGCTGAGAGAAATTGCGGATGCACAAAACAGTACACAGAAAGTATTGCTTGAGGCAAGAAAGAGGACAGACATGACATTAATCGGAGAATCTGCTACGGACATTTTTTACAGGAATCTGTATCAGAAAAAAGAAATGAAAAACCGAATTAAGTATCCGACAGATGATTGCGGCAGCGAACTCTATCTGGTCAATCTGCTGGGAAATGACAATCCGTATGCGAAAGGGGATGGACGCTTTATTCTGCATCAGCCGTTTCAGTCAATTGGAAAGAGGTTTGAGGTCTTTGACGATCAGACATTTGATGTGTTGGTACCTTTTGGCGATGGAGTTCACCTGATCGAGAAGTTGAAGGAGGCGGAGAAGAAAAAATCTCCTTTGCTCTCGATGAAGAATATTGTGAAGCAGGCAAAGGAATATACGATCAGCATTTATAAATGGCAAAGGGACAAGCTTTGGGAGGAGGGATTACTGTATGGCTTATTTGAAAATAGAATATTGATTCTGGATCTAAAAGCTTATGACAAACGGTATGGTTTGAATACAAAAGCAGAACTGACAGTCGAAAATTTGATGATATAGGAGGAGCCTATGAAACACAGAAATACCGTAGAGTTTGAGGTGACCGGAGATTATGCGCTGTTTTCTGATCCGATAACCAGAGTCGGGGGAGAAAAGTTCAGCTATCAGGTGCCAACCTATGAAGCCTTAAAGGGAATTCTTCAAAGCTGTTACTGGAAACCCACGTTTATCTGGATCATAGATGAGGTTCGCGTTATGAATCCGATCCAGACAGAGACAAAGGGAATCCGTCCGATTAAATATTACAATGATAAGAATGACCTTTCTTATTATACATATTTAAAGGACTGCAGGTATCAGGTGCGGGCACATTTCATCTGGAATGAAAACAGGCCGGAGTTGGAAGCTGACAGAAACGAAAATAAGCATCATAATATTGCGAAAAGAATGATTGAACGAGGCGGCCGGCGAGATATTTTTCTTGGAACACGGGAATGTCAGGGATATGTAACGCCATGCGTGTTCGGAGAGGGGAAAGGCGCTTATGATGATATCGAAGAGTTGAGTTTTGGCATGATGTATCATGGAATTACTTATGCAGATGAATCCTATTCTGAGGAGACGAAGGGAAAACTAAGTGTGAGGCTGTGGCAGGCAACGATGAGAAGGGGAATTATCGCATTTCCTCCTCCGTGGGAATGTATTCACAGTGTAAGACGGGAAATGAATGTAAAGCCATTTGGCCACGAAATGAATAACTTTTCGGAGATTACAGAGAAAGAGGTGATGGAGTAGATGTCCTGGATGAGTCAGTTATATCAAACATACGAAAAGAATATAGGCAAAAACCAGCAGGACCACATCACACTGACACCGCTTGCACATATGGAGGCAAATGCGCAGATTGAAGTGATATTGGATGAGGATGGAACTTTTTGCGGGGCGCAGAAAGTTGATAAAGCGGATGCAGTTACATTAATCCCGGTTACAGAAGCATCCGCCGGAAGAAGTTCCGGAATCGCACCACATATGTTGTGCGACACATTGTCCTATATAGCAGGGGATTTCAAAAATTATTGTCAGAACGAGAAATCAGCAAAGAATGCGGAAGAAAAATTTCAACGCTATATCATGCAATTGAATGCATGGCATGAATCTTCATATACGCATCCGAAAGTAGAAGCTGTTTATCAATATCTCAGCAGACAGGGACTTATTTCTGATTTGATAAAAGCAGGGATTGTAACTTTGACGGAGGAAGGAGTCTTTGATAAGAAGAAGATCGGCGGGCAGGCATACGAAAAAAGTCTTGTGAGATTTCGGATATTAAGCATGGAAGAGGATCGGGAAGAAGGTACATGGGAAGATCCCACGCTTATTGACGCATATACAGATTATTTTTTATCAGAACAAAATGGAAAAGAGGACATATGTTATCTGACAGGAAAAATGCAGCCAAGGACAGAAAATCATCCGAAAGGAATTATTGCGTCAAATTACGGGGCAAAGCTTGTTTCTGCAAATGATAATCAAGGATATACTTATAGAGGCAGATTCCAGAATTCTGAGCAGGCTTATGCACTCAGTTACGAAGCTTCCCAGAAGGTCCACAGCGCTTTAACATGGCTTGCAAAAAAGCAAGGAGTATATGTGGGGACGAAAGAGAAAAGAACCTTTATCTGCTGGAATCCGCAGGGGAGAAAGACACCGAATATCCTTGATCCGCTCGGTCTGATCGAAGAGGGAGGTGGAGATTCCGATATTCCATACCGGAAGAAACTGTTAAAGACACTCCAGGGGTATCGGGCTCAGTTTGACGACACAGATGATGTGATTGTTATGGGTTTGGATGCAGCCACAACCGGGAGGCTTTCGATTACCTATTATAATGAACTTTTAGCATCTGATTTTCTGGAACGGATTCGATATTGGGGCGAAACTTGTAATTGGTATTTTCTGAAGTTTACAGAACAGAAAATTCCTTATTACAGAATAGAAACGCCGACCTTTCGCAGGATTGCAGAGTGTGCATTTGGACGCGAGAAGGGAAATTTTATAGAGGCAAATGATAAAGTTTTAAAGGAGCAGGTACAGAGATTGGTAAAATGTATGCTGGAACAGCAGCCGGTGCCCAAAGATATCATCTATGCTTTAACAGTTCAGGCATCTACCCCGTTGGCTTATTCCAGAGGAAACCGGGAACGTGTGCTGTCAACAGCATGTGCGGTAATTGCAAAATATTATCAGGATAAAGGAATATGGGTGAAAGGAGAAACTGATGAAATGAAACTGGATTTGGAAAATCGTGACAGAAGTTATCTGTTCGGGAGATTGCTTGCAGTTTTGGAAAAAGTGGAGCGTGCAACTTATGACAGAGGAGAAAGCAGGGAACCGAATGCGATCCGCCTGCAGTCCGCGTATGTAAATCATCCATTTAAGACATGGATGATTCTGGATAATGCATTAATACCTTACTATCAGAAATTAAAGCCTGGTTCCAGGGAATATTACAAAAATTTGATTGGCGAGATTACAGGACTGCTTGAGGAGCAGAATCCGGCTGTTCTGAATCAAGGATTAAAGGAAACGTATTTGTTGGGATACTATTTACAGCGTGCAGAATTAAACAAAAAGAAGGACGACAAGAAGGAGGAAATGTAAAATGAGCAGCTTGCAGAATAAAATTGATTTTGTGGTATTGGTTAAGGTGACAAATGCAAATCCGAACGGAGATCCATTAAATGGAAACCGCCCGAGAACGACATATGCAGGAAACGGGGAAATTTCGGATGTATGTATTAAGAGAAAAATTCGTAATCGTCTGCAGGATATGGGAGAGAACATTTTTGTTCAGTCTGCGGAGAGAAGTGAGGACGGATTTTCTTCACTCAGTGAGCGGGCAGCTAAAACCATTACGTCTTATAGCAGTAGCGATGAATATGCAAAACAGGCATGTGAAACATGGATTGACGTAAGAACATTCGGACAGGTATTTGCATTTAAAACGGACAAAAAAGATGGCATTTCTGTCGGAGTCAGAGGACCGGTTTCCATTCATCAGGCAGTGAGCTGTTCGCCAATCGATATTAACAGTATGCAGATTACGAAAAGTGTAAATAGCGAACCGGCAGAGAAGAAAAGTTCAGATACGATGGGAACAAAGCATCTGGTAGAATTCGGCCTTTATAAGGTGAAAGGTTCCATCAATGTACAGCTTGCAGAGAAAACAGGATTTTCAGAAGAAGATGCAGAAAAAATAAAGGAAGCGCTTCGAACGCTTTTTGTCAATGATGCATCAGCAGCCAGACCGGATGGAAGCATGGAAGTTGTAAAGGTTTACTGGTGGAAACATAACAATAAGATTGGTCAGTATTCCGCGGCAAAGGTGCATGATTCTGTTAAAATCTCTTTAAAAGAGGGGATTATGATACCGTCATCTGTAGAGGACTATAACATTACATTAGAAACGCTGCCCGGCTTAGAACCTGAAATTATTGAGGGAATGTAAGACATGTATGAAGAAGACGATTATCTTATGCTTTCCGGACTTCAACATTTTGCCTATTGTCGGAGGCAATGGGCATTGATACATATTGAGCAGCAGTGGGCAGAAAATGAAAGAACGATTGACGGGCAATTGTTTCACAAAAAAGCGCATGATGCCGGCTTTACAGAGAAGCGCGGGGACATGCTCATCACCCGGGGACTGCATATAAAATCTGCAGAACTTGGGGTATCAGGAATCTGCGATGTAGTGGAATTTCACAGATCGGAGCAGGGGATTACATTGTTTTCTTTTGAAGGACGATGGCAGCCATATCCAGTGGAATATAAAAAAGGGGAGCCGAAGGAAAACAATGCAGATGAACTTCAACTTTGTGCTCAGGCAATGTGCCTGGAGGAAATGCTTTTATGTGATATTCCGGAAGGAAGCCTCTTTTACGGACAAAATCGAAGAAGAACTCATGTGGAATTTACGAAGGAACTGCGGGAGCAGGTAAAAAGCATGCTGACAGAAATGCATGACTTGTGGGAAAAGGGATATACACCGAAGGTAAAACCAAAGAAGGACTGCAATGCCTGCTCCTTAAAGGAAATTTGTGTTCCCAGGTTATCCAGATCAAAGTTGGTATCGTCCTATATAGAGGCGAGTTTGACGGAGAAATGATATGCGAAAATTACTGAATACTCTTTTTATAACAAGTGAACAGGCGTATTTATCTTTAGATGGTGAAACTGTTTGCGTAGAAATTCAAAAGAAGAAAGTCGGACAATTCCCACTGCATATTTTAGAGAGCATTATTTCTTTTTCCTATAATGGAGCGACGCCGGCACTTATGGGTGCCTGTGCGAAGCGGGGAATCAATCTTGCCTTTTTCAACCCGTTTGGGAAATTTCTTTGTCGTGTCACTGGGGAAAGCAGAGGAAATGTGCTGCTTCGGAAGGAACAGTATCGGATTTCGGACGATGAAACATCCAGTTGTCTGATTGCGAGAAATTTTATTCTCGGAAAAGTTTTTAATTGTCGATGGTTAATAGACAGAACTTTGCGAGATCATGAATTACGTGTCGATGCAGAACACTGCAGAAAAGCGATACATTTTCTGACAGATACGATGGAAAAAATAAAATCAGAATCAAATTTGGATACGTTGCGTGGCATGGAAGGAGAAGCTGCTTCCGTTTATTTTGGAATTTTTGATGAACTTATATTGAACCAAAAGGAAGATTTTTATTTCCATGGCAGAAATAAGAGACCGCCACAGGATTTTATGAATGCAATGCTTTCTTTTGGATATACATTGTTGGCAAATGATTGTGCAGGTGCGTTGGAGGGAAGCGGACTTGATTCATATGTTGGTTTTATGCACCGGGATCGTCCGGGAAGGAAGTCGCTGGCACTTGACCTGATGGAAGAACTTCGCCCGGTGTTAGTAGATCGATTTGCTCTTACCCTTGTCAATAACCGCCGGATTCGCAAAGAACATTTTACCATGACGGAGAGTGGTGCAGTGGAGTTTACAGAGGAAGGTAGAAAAAAGTTTCTGATTGCCTGGCAGGAGCGAAAAAAGGAAACGATCACTCATCCGTATCTGGGTGAAAAGATATACTGGGGATTGGTTCCTCATATACAAGCTTTACTGCTTGCCAGATGTCTTCGGGAAGATATTGACGGATATCCTCCGTTTCTGTGGAAGTGATTTTTTTAGATATGGTAAGTGGCGAGGTATGTATAGAGTAAAATGCTAATTTTCCATAATAATTCAGATGGGGTTATGTACTTGTTATTCTGATTGCAAGAAAACGTATTTGCTATAGGTAAAAACTATAATGACGGACGATTTCGCATGGCTTTTTGCTTGTGGCAGTGGAAGTAACCGAACTGGTGTAATTTACGGGCTTTTATACGGAGGTAATAGTATGCTTGTACTTATTACATATGATGTAAATACAGAAGATGCAAAGGGAAGGGGAAGACTTCGTAAAGTAGCGAAACAATGTGTCAACCATGGGCAGCGTGTGCAGAATTCGGTATTCGAATGTATCTTAGATCCCGGTCAGTGTAAGCTGTTAAAAGCACAGCTTCTGGATATTATTGACGTGGAGCGGGATAGTCTTCGTTTTTATTATTTAGGAAATAATTATGAGAATAAGATTGAACATTATGGAGCAAAGGAAACTTTTGCTCAGGAAGGGGTGATAATTTTGTAGTGCGAGAAAGAAGCTCACATATCTTTCCAGAATCGTTCGCACCTACTAACATAAGAATTGGGATAAAAAGCAGGAGATTATTATTGTATTTAAGTCAGAAATTTTTATATTAGTTTTTCTTTAATAAGTTGTTTTGTGCATTATGCCAATATTTGATGATAAATTTTGTGCATAATTGCGTCGCTCCCCTTGTGGGAGCGTGGATTGAAATGTCAAGAACTGTTTGAGGCAGATCAGAGAACATCTCGCTCCCCTTGTGGGAGCGTGGATTGAAATGTCAAGAACTGTTTGAGGCAGATCAGAGAACATCTCGCTCCCCTTGTGGGAGCGTGGATTGAAATACATTCCGCATGACAACCTTCATGCCGTTCTGAACTCGCTCCCCTTGTGGGAGCGTGGATTGAAATCTCTTCACTTCTCATCTCTTCTTTTACTATTTTTCGCTCCCCTTGTGGGAGCGTGGATTGAAATTCAATCCGTCCATTTCACAGTACGGGCAATCTCTGTCGCTCCCCTTGTGGGAGCGTGGATTGAAATACATTCACACTTGCAACTATCGCCTTCTGAATTTGTCGCTCCCCTTGTGGGAGCGTGGATTGAAATATTTATCTCCTCCTTGTTTCCTAGCTTTACCTCAGTCGCTCCCCTTGTGGGAGCGTGGATTGAAATTTATAGGATTTTACTAATGCCATATAAACGGCGGTCGCTCCCCTTGTGGGAGCGTGGATTGAAATTATGTGCAAAGACCGTGGTATTAAAGTAAAACCGTCGCTCCCCTTGTGGGAGCGTGGATTGAAATTATCCTGCTCCTGCAAATGTCCATGTATCTCTGGTCGCTCCCCTTGTGGGAGCGTGGATTGAAATACCTATCTGTTTAGGGACTCTATAACTATAATCGTCGCTCCCCTTGTGGGAGCGTGGATTGAAATTTTCCACAATTGTTTTGTTCTTAAACCAATCATCGTCGCTCCCCTTGTGGGAGCGTGGATTGAAATCAGAAGGGTTTAACTGGTGATGTTGGAGCTATAAAGTCGCTCCCCTTGTGGGAGCGTGGATTGAAATCTCACTTTCTCCGTTATCTGGCAACTCAATAATTGTCGCTCCCCTTGTGGGAGCGTGGATTGAAATAGTATAGTTTCCAAACGTCAGAAACGGCAACAAGGTCGCTCCCCTTGTGGGAGCGTGGATTGAAATACTTTCTGCCACCGCTACTGGAATAGTTGGGAAAGTCGCTCCCCTTGTGGGAGCGTGGATTGAAATAGAACCTTGTGTTAATTTAAAAAACGTACTTCCGTCGCTCCCCTTGTGGGAGCGTGGATTGAAATTTTTCCTTTCCTGTCAACTACTTTCTACTGGTATGTCGCTCCCCTTGTGGGAGCGTGGATTGAAATTGGAACTTTACGCTATCAATTGCTCTCTGCGTCTGTCGCTCCCCTTGTGGGAGCGTGGATTGAAATTCAACTTCCTTATTTGCCTTTGTTCCCAGACTTGTCGCTCCCCTTGTGGGAGCGTGGATTGAAATATCTTCTACGCTTTGCATTTCTTCTAGCCATTGGTCGCTCCCCTTGTGGGAGCGTGGATTGAAATATTGTAATTTGCTAATCCAATCACAAAACCTATAGTCGCTCCCCTTGTGGGAGCGTGGATTGAAATATCACATGAACAGCGTCGGCATGAATACGCGCTTGTCGCTTCCCTTGTGGGAGCGTGGATTGAAATGAGGGTACGGGGTGGACAGTGGGAACATGCACGGTGTCGCTCCCCTTGTGGGAGCGTGGATTGAAATCTACGATGCAGAGCAGAGGGAAAAGGAAATGACGGTCGCTCCCCTTGTGGGAGCGTGGATTGAAATGATCCATGAACTGATCCTCGTGCCGGTGGGAACGGGTCGCTCCCCTTGCGGGAGCGTGGATTGAAATAGTCTGTGCCGGATCGTTGTCCTGCTGAACCCGGTCGCTCCCCTTGTGGGAGCGTGGATTGAAATCTTCCAGTGGTGTCCAGAATGCGGAGCACCGCTTGTCGCTCCCCTTGTGGGAGCGTGGATTGAAATCAGTGTGCAACCGACAGTCATGAAGAACAGCGAGTCGCTCCCCTTGTGGGAGCGTGGATTGAAATAAAGTACATGAGCATAACCATACGATTGACTGCGTCGCTCCCCTTGTGGGAGCGTGGATTGAAATGCGACCGTCCAGATCTACAACGAAGACACCGGAGTTGCTCCCCTTGCGGGAGCATGAATTTAATGGAAGATAATTATACAATAGTTAACTGCCATAAAAATAAAATAGCTTATAAAAATAGTAGAATACTTGCATACCAGTTTTCAGACAATGTATTTTGGAACTTTAATAATCAAGTGGCTATTCATACAGATAAAAAAGCAACACAGAGTATGAATCAAATAAAGCCAATAGAATATTAGACGATATGAAAAAGGAGCCTGAAGAAAGAAGAAATGCGTTAGAGAATAATGCTTTTTGATGCAGAAGACAAGTGGGAAGGAGAAACTAACATTAAAACCAGTACAGAAATAGTGAATGCCAATGTAGGGACGACAAAAAAATCATGAATCATAATATTGGTGCTGAGGCAATCTACTGCAGGAAGAAAGGAAATGGTATTACCGTATATTCTCAAAAGATTGGTTCGATGATCAAATAGTATTTTTAGGCGAGCAGATTGAAGTAGTTATTTTACTACCCACATGTGAGATATAAATGTGGGTAATAAAGTGGTTGCAAAATCCATGGAGGGTACAATAATCATACAATAAAAGAGGATATACTCAAGTGATTGCTTGAGGTGGTAAATTTCGTAGCGACCACACGCCGATGGTATTGACAGGGGAAACCCGAGAGATGCAGGAGAATGCTACGCCTGCCAAACAATCACTTGGATTAGCAATATATGCATTCACACCACCAGCCAGAAGACCGGTGGTATTTTTATGCCCATATGCCTTTTCATTTTTGCTCATGAAAAACTTGACATCTTTTACTATGGAAAATATAATTGTATAAAACTCGTCAATAAGACATAGAAGTTCTCCTTTCCGTATAGGAAGGGGCGTTATGGCTAAATCACGAGGAATGATAAGAGATGAGAATTGCGAAAGGAAGAAGGAGAGAAAGTCATATGTCATTAAAAAAGAAACCGGTCACCGGGATGAAGGATATCATGCCGGAGGAGATGGAAATCCGGGATTATGTCATCGGACTGATCAAGGACACCTATAAATCGTTTGGGTTTTTATGCATTGAGACGCCATGCGTGGAGCATATTGAAAATTTGTGCAGCAAGCAGGGCGGAGACAATGAGAAACTGATATTCAAGATCTTAAAGAGAGGAGAAAAACTGAAGCTCGACACGGCGAAAGAGGAGATGGATCTGGTGGACGGCGGACTGCGCTACGATCTGACAGTGCCGCTGTCCCGCTATTACGCGAATCATGCGAATGATCTCCCGTCGCCGTTCAAGGCATTGCAGATGGGGAATGTGTGGAGAGCCGACCGGCCGCAGAGAGGCCGTTTCCGCCAGTTCATGCAGTGTGACATCGACATTATCGGCGAAGCGTCCAATCTGGCGGAGATCGAGCTGATCCTTGCGACGACGACCCTTCTGGGCAGACTGGATTTTCATAATTTTACGATCCGGATCAATGACAGAAGGATTCTGAAAGCAATGGCGGCATACAGCGGATTTGCGGAAGAAGATTATGACAGTGTATTTATCACGCTGGATAAGATGGACAAGATCGGTCTGGACGGAGTAAGAAAAGAACTGGAGGAAAATGGCTACGCAGAAGACATTGTCGATACGTATCTGCAGATTTTTCAGAAAGTGACAAGTGATGTGGAAGGAATCCACTGGTGCAAAGAGCAGCTCGGCGAATATCTTCCGGCAGACGCGGCGGATTCTCTCGAAATGATCATGACAAGCGTGGAACACGCAAAGGAAGCGGACTTCTGCATGGCGTTTGACCCGACACTTGTCCGGGGAATGTCCTACTACACCGGAACCATTTTTGAGATTTCGATGGATGAGTTCGGCGGCAGTGTCGGCGGCGGCGGACGCTACGATAACATGATCGGAAAATTCACCGGGCAGGATACCCCGGCGGTAGGATTTTCCATTGGATTCGAACGGATCGTTATGCTGCTTCTGGAACGTGGTTTCCATGTCCCGGCGCAGAAACAAAAAAAGGCATATCTGCTCGAGAAAAATCTTCCACAGCAGAAAATGCAGGAAGTGCTGGAAGCTGCCAAAGCGGACCGCGCAGCAGGAATGCAGGTCATGCTGCAGAATATGAAGAAGAATAAAAAGTTCCAGAAAGAGCAGCTTGTGCAGCAGGGATATGAGGAGATTGTTGAAATATTTAACCGGGAATAGAGTAAAAGGGGAAGTTCCCGTCAAGAGAAAGGAAGAGGATTATGGCTGAATCGATGAAGGGATTACACCGCACCCATAGATGCGCGGAACTTTCCGCGGCGAATGTGGGCGAGACGGTGACGATCATGGGCTGGGTACAGAAGAACCGGAATAAGGGCGGACTGGTATTTGTCGACGTCCGTGACCGTTCGGGGATTATCCAGGTAGTATTTGAGGAAGGAAAGTGTGAGGAAGAGCTGATCGCAAGAGCAGCGGGACTGCGCAGCGAGTATGTGGTGGCAGTTGTCGGCACGGTAGAGAAACGTTCCGGCGCTGTGAATACGTCTCTGGCGACCGGGGAGATCGAAGTGATCCCGACGCAGCTTCGGATTCTCTCAGAGTCGGAGACACCGCCGTTCCCGATTGAGGAAAATTCAAAGACAAGAGAAGAACTGCGCCTGAAATACCGGTATCTTGACCTGCGCAGGCCGGATCTGCAGCGAAATCTGATGATGCGAAGCAGGATCGCTACACTGACACGGCAGTTTCTGTCGGACGAGGGATTCCTGGAGATTGAAACCCCTGTCCTGGGAAAGACAACGCCGGAGGGGGCAAGGGACTATCTGGTTCCGAGCCGGATCCATCCGGGCAGTTTCTATGGTTTGCCGCAGTCACCGCAGCTTTATAAGCAGCTTTTGATGTGTTCCGGATATGACCGGTATTTTCAGATAGCGAAATGCTTCCGTGATGAAGACCTGCGTGCGGACCGCCAGCCTGAATTTACACAGATCGACATGGAAATGTCATTTGTAGACGTGGATGATGTGATCGAAGTCAATGAACGTCTGCTTGCGAAGTTGTTTAAAGAAGTGCTGGATATCGACGTGGAACTGCCGATTCCGCGGATGACCTGGCAGGAGGCAATGGACCGCTACGGCTCTGATAAACCGGATACCCGGTTCGGAATGGAGCTGGTGAATGTAACGGATGTGGTGAAAGACTGCGGGTTTGCCGTATTTCAGAATGCGATCGAAAACGGCGGAACTGTCCGCGGAATCAACGCGAAAGGACAGGGAGGCATGCCACGCAAGAAGATTGACAAGCTGGTTAGCTTTGCGAAGGACTACGGCGCAAAGGGACTCGCCTACATCGCAATCGGCGGGGATGGAACCGTGAAGTCTTCTTTCGCGAAGTTTATGACCGAAGAGGAAATGCAGAACCTGATCAAGGCGATGGACGGAGAAAACGGCGACCTGCTTCTCTTCGCGGCAGATAAGAATAAGGTCGTGTGGGATGCGCTGGGCGCTCTGCGTCTGGAGCTGGCGCGCCAGATGGATCTGTTGGATAAGAACGAGTATAAGTTTTTGTGGATCACAGAGTTCCCGCTGCTTGAATGGAGCGAAGAGGAGAACCGCTATACGGCGATGCATCATCCGTTCACCATGCCAATGGAAGAAGATCTGCAGTACATTGACACCGATCCGGGCAGGGTGCGCGCGAAAGCCTACGACATTACGCTGAATGGAAATGAAATCGGCGGCGGCAGTATCCGAATCCATCAGAATGACATTCAGGAGAAAATGTTCGAAGTGCTTGGCTTCACAAAGGAAGAGGCGTATAAACAGTTTGGCTTTTTGCTGGATGCGTTTAAGTACGGAGTACCGCCGCACGCAGGACTTGCATATGGTCTGGACCGTCTGGTCATGCTGATGACGAAATCTGACAGCATCCGCGACGTGATGGCATTCCCGAAGGTGAAGGACGCTTCCTGTCTGATGACGAGCGCGCCGAGCGCGGCTTCCGACCTGCAGTTGGAAGAGCTGGGACTGGAACTGCGGAAAAATGAACAAAAAGAAATGAAGGAATAAAGCGAACCCTGCGCAGAGAACCTGGATATTTCTGCGCAGGGTTCCCATGTCATAAGGAGGAAAACCATGAAGATTCAGGCGGTCATATTTGATTTTGACTATACACTGGGAGACTCGACAGACGGGATCGTGATGTGTACCAATGCCGCGCTGGAACGGCTCGGATACGCGCCGGTGTCCGAAGAGACGGTCCGCCCCACTGTGGGACTTACACTGGAAGAAATGTATGCTGTCTTTACAGGAGACCAGGACGGGGAACGGGCAAAGTTCTTTTCGGATTATTTTATCGAGAAGGCGGACATTCTGGTGCCTGAGCATACGTTTTTGCTGCCGGATACGGAAGAGACTTTGCGCAGATTACAGGAAGCCGGGATCGTGGTGGGAATCGTGACAACAAAATACCACGGTCAGATTGAGAAAATCCTGGAGCGGACGCACACGACAGAACTTGTTTCCTATATTGTGGGTGCCGATGACGTCCGGCATCAGAAACCGGATCCGGAGAGCATCCGGAAGATCCTGGGAGAAATGAATCTGGATGTTGACGAGATTCTGTATGTGGGAGACAGCCTTGTGGACGCAAAGACAGCGCAGGCGGCAGGAGCAAAGTTCGCTGCGGTCACGACGGGCGCCACGGCAGAAGAACAATTTGCGGATTACCCGCATGTCGCGGTGATGCGATCGCTGCATGAGGTACTGGAGGTCCTTGAAAACTGCCATGGACAGCAGCCGCGGCAGATGCACGGTGAGGCAGACCATGGGCACAGCCATACGCGTAGTGATACAGACCGTGATCATGGACATACACATGGTTCGGGAACGCCGCACCGTCATATCCACAGCGCCCGGGAAAAAAAGGCCGTGATCAACCGGCTGTCGAAATCCATCGGTCATCTGGAGTCGGTCAAGCGGATGGTGGAGAACGACCGGGACTGCAGCGACGTGCTGATCCAGCTTGCGGCGGTTCGCTCGGAGATCAACAGTACCGGGAAGGTCGTTTTGAAAAACCATCTGGAGCACTGCATCGTAGAAGCTGTGGAGGAACATGATATGGAATCTATATCGAAGATGAATGAGGCGATCGATAAGTTTATAAAGTAAAGTGATTTTACAAAAATCATAATTTTTTCTATACAAAACGGGAAAAATATGTCATAATAGACACATAAACTTTTTACAAAACAGAAGGAGGCACGTATTATGAAGAAAAAAGTTTTGGCATTATTGCTGGCAGGAGCAATGGCATTTTCACTTGCGGCCTGCGGCGGCAGTGACGACGGAGGCGACAGCCAGGCGGATACGACCGATGGAGAGGGTGCAGAAGAATCTGATATCCAGCTGGCGATGATCACCGACTCCGGAGACATTACAGACCAGAGCTTCAACCAGACGACCTATGAGACCTGTAAGGCATGGGGCGAGGAAAACGGCGTGGACTTCACCTACTACAAGCCGGAGAGTGATTCTGACGAGGCCAGAGAGGCAAGCGTAGACCAGGCTGTAGCGGACGGAGCGAACGTGATCGTGATGCCGGGATATATGTTTGCGGCTGCGATCGTGGACAAGGCAGGCGATTATCCGGATGTGAAGTTTGTTGCACTTGACGTAGGAGCGGGAGATCTCCTTGAGAAGGGCGTCGGTGAAGGATACACCTACAATCCGGATGACTATGATGTAACAGAGTATTACAGCACAGACAATGTATACTGCTGTACGTATCAGGAAGAGATTTCCGGTTATATGGCAGGTTACGCAGCAGTGAAACTCGGATATAAGCATCTTGGATTCCTCGGCGGCATGCAGGTTCCGGCTGTTACACGTTTTGGATATGGTTACGTACAGGGCGCGGATGCAGCGGCGAAGGAACTCGGAATCGAAGGTGAAGTATCCATCGAGTATGTATGCGGCGGACAGTTCTACGGCGACGCAGACATCACAGCTTACATGGATACATGGTATGGAACCAACGGTGTTGAAGTAGTATTTGCATGCGGCGGCGGAATTTACACATCTGCAGCAGAAGCAGCGGCTAAGACCGGCGGCAAGGTGATCGGTGTTGACTCTGACCAGAAGGCTACGATCGACGGACAGTATGGTGAAGGCATTACCGTAACTTCAGCGATGAAAGGTCTTGCACCGACGGTAGAGACCGTGCTGGATGCGATCCGCGACGGCGAATGGGACAACTACGTAGGAAAGATCGAGAATCTGGGCATGGTATCCGACAATCCGGAAGAGAACTATGTACAGCTTCCTCTGGAGAGTACACAGTGGTCCGATAGTTTCACTGAGGATGATTACAGAGCGCTTGTAAAAGCAATCGATGGCGGTGAGATTGAGATTTCAAACGATATTACAGCGATGCCGGAGACTTCCATCAAGGTGACTGACTACGGCAGCATCAAATAAGCAAACCGGACAATATTGATTTTTAGCGGTAAAGGGGAGCAGGTTTAATATCCGCTCCCCTTTTTTCTAAAACCGCCGGAAAATAGAACCAGAATGAGAGGAGGCGTGTAAAGAATGAGCGATTATGCGATAGAGATGCTGAATATCACGAAAAGATTTCCGGGCATCGTTGCAAATGACAATATTACTTTACAGCTCAAAAAAGGAGAGATCCATGCGCTGCTGGGTGAAAACGGCGCCGGAAAGTCCACGCTGATGAGCGTGCTTTTCGGACTGTACCAGCCGGAGGAAGGAGAAATCCGCAAGGATGGAAAGCCGGTTTCCATCAAAGATCCGAACGATGCCAACGATCTGGGGATCGGGATGGTACACCAGCATTTTAAACTGGTGGAATGTTTCAGTGTCCTCGACAATATTATTCTCGGGGTAGAGACTACGAAGAATGGGTTCCTGCAAAAGGATGCGGCAAGGAAGAAGGTCGTGGAGCTTTCAGAAAAGTACGGACTCTCCGTGGATCCGGACGCGATCATCGAAGATATTACCGTAGGGATGCAGCAGAGAACGGAAATATTAAAAATGCTCTACCGGGATAACGAGATCCTGATCTTTGACGAACCGACGGCCGTGCTGACGCCGCAGGAAATTCAGGAATTGATGAAGATCATGAAGAATCTGGCGGCAGAGGGGAAGAGCATCCTGTTTATTACCCATAAGCTGGCGGAGATCATGCAGGTTGCGGACCGCTGTACCGTACTCCGGAAAGGAAAATACATCGGGACCGTAGATGTGAAGGACACCACGCCGGAGAAGCTGTCAGCGATGATGGTCGGGCGCAACGTCAACTTTGTTGTAGAGAAAAAACCAAAAGAGCCGGGCGAAGTGGTACTGGATGTCAAGAATATGACGGTTGCTTCAAAGCGGCATAAAAACGATGCGGTAAAACATGTATCGCTGCAGGTGCGAAGCGGTGAGATCGTATGTATTGCCGGGATTGATGGAAACGGACAGACTGAATTCGTATACGGACTGACCGGACTGGAACCGCTCAAAGAAGGAAGCATTTCACTCAACGGCACGGATATTTCCCATGCTTCAATACGGGAACGGCTGTCTTCCGGCATGAGTCATATTCCGGAAGACCGGCACAAACACGGACTGGTTTTGGATTATTCGCTGGAGGATAATCTGATTCTTCAGACCTATTACACTCCGCAGTTTACGAATGGAGCGGGATTCCTGAAGCGGAAGGCAATCAGAGACTATGCGAACCGGCTGATCGAAGAACATGATATCCGTTCCGGGCAGGGTGCGGTTACGCCTGCACGTTCGATGTCAGGCGGAAATCAGCAGAAGGCGATCATTGCCCGGGAAATTGACAAAAATCCGGATCTTCTTGTCGCTGTGCAGCCGACACGTGGACTGGATGTGGGAGCCATCGAGCATGTACACGAACAGCTTGTGGCGCAAAGAGACGCAGGAAAGGCAGTTTTGCTTGTCAGTCTGGAACTGGACGAAGTCATGAATGTTTCAGACCGGATCCTGGTGATGTATGAAGGGGAGATCGTCGGCGAGTTTGATCCGAAGAAGGTTACAGTCGAGGAACTTGGACTCTACATGGCAGGTTCCAAGAGAAAGGGGGCGCAGGAACATGAATAAGCAATCGAAGAAAAGGGAGAGTCTGATCAGAAACGATGGCTTCCAGACCGTTCTTGCCTCTCTGATCTGCATTGTGCTCGGTCTTCTGGTCGGTTATATCGTATTACTGATCATCAATCCGGAGGGTGCAGGCGGAGCGATCGCTGCGATTCTGAAAAACTTTTTATATTATCCAAGTGAGACGGCGGCACTGAAGTATTTTGGCACGACGCTGGTGAAGGCTTCTGCACTGCTGATGTGCGCATTGTCGGTATTGTTCGCCTACAAAGTAGGCCTGTTCAACATCGGTGCTGCAGGCCAGTATGTAGTCGGAGCAGGAGCGGCGCTCTATTTTGCGCTGGGACTGCATATGCCGTGGTATGTCTGCCTGCTGGCATCCATTCTGCTGGCAGCGGTCGTTGGCGGAATTTCCGGACTTTTGAAAGCATATTTTAATGTGAACGAGGTTATTTCCTGCATTATGCTGAACTGGATTTCTCTGTACTGCGTGAATATGCTGCTTTCGACAGTTAAAGAACAGTCCACGCCGTATACGAAATCACTGAAGAACACGAATAAGGCGGCGCTGCTTCCGAATCTCGGACTGGACAGTCTGTTTTCCAACAATGAGTTCGTCACGATCGGGGTAGTGCTGGCAGTGCTTATGGCGATTATCGTCTGGGTGATCCTGGGCAAGACAAAATTCGGCTATGAGCTGAAAGCGACGGGAAATAATAAAGACGCTGCCAAATACTGCGGCATGAAAGAGAAGAAAAACATTGTCCTGACGATGATGATCTCCGGCGGACTTGCAGGCATGGGAGCGGGTATCTTTTATCTGAGCGGGATCGAACAGTGGATGGTACAGCAGACAACTGTTCCGGGCATGGGATTCAATGGCATCGCGGCGGCATTCCTCGGCGGTCTGAATCCGATCGGGACGATCTTTTCATCCTATTTTATCCAGCATATTACAAGCGGCGGAACCTATGTGGACAAGACCATGTACTGTTCCCAGATTTCCGATCTGATTTCCGCGTTTATCATTTATCTGTGCGGATTTGTACTGTTCTTTAAGCTCTGGCTGAACCGGTATCTGGATAAGAGAGAAGAAAAGAAGGCTGCAAAAGAGCAGACATCCACAGATCAGAAAGGAGGACAGGCATAATGTTACTGTTACTTCAATATACATTAATATTTGCATCGGTACTGGCACTTGTTGCGCTTGGCGGATGTTTTTCCGAACACAGCGGCGTGATCAACATCGGACTGGAAGGCATTATGGCGATCGGCGCACTTGGCGGCGCGCTTATGATGAAATACATTCCGGCAGGAACAGCAGCTCCGCTTGTGCTTCTGCTTGCGGTTCTGGCAAGTGTTGTGGCAGGAATCCTCTTTTCGCTGCTGCTGGCGGTGGCTGCGATCGACTTTAAAGCAGACCAGACGCTGGTTGGTACGGCGCTGAACCTGCTCGGACCGGCAGCGGCAGTTGTGATCGTGCGTGCGATCAATATGGCAGAAAGCACGGACAATGTATCTTCTACTGTGGCATATGGGCAGACAAAGAAAGCATTTCTTGTCAACATCAGCAAGTTTGAGTTTAGCTGGTTTATGCTGATCGCGCTGATTATTCTGATCGTGTCCTATATTGTGATGTATAAGACCAGATTCGGACTGCGGCTTCGGGCATGCGGGGAGCATCCGCAGGCGGCGGACTCGGTAGGCATCAATGTAAGAAAGATGCGTTATGCAGGCGTAATCATTTCCGGCGCGCTCGGCGGACTTGGCGGTCTGGTATATATTACCGCAGGCGTGAGCGAGTGGAAGTTTGAAAATGGAGTTGCAGGTTTTGGATTCCTTGCCCTTGCCGTTATGATCTTCGGACAGTGGAAACCAATCAATATCGGTCTGGCGGCGGTCCTGTTCGGATTCTTCAGGGCATTGTCCAATGTCTATACCGGATTTGATCTTCTTCTGGCGCTGAAACTGCCGAGCACATTGTACAATATGCTTCCGTATATTATTTCGCTGATCGTCCTTGTGTTTGTTTCAAAGAATTCCAAGGCGCCGAAAGCAGAAGGAATTCCTTACGATAAGGGGCAGCGCTAGAAAGGCAGGCGACATCTTATGAAAAATTATTCAGAGGATCCCGGCAGGCAGTATCACATTCAGGTGGCCGAGGGCGAAGTCGGACGTTATGTGCTTCTGCCGGGAGATCCGAAACGGTGCGCTAAGATCGCACAGTTTTTCGACGATCCGGTTCTGATCGCGGACAACCGGGAGTATATCACATACACCGGGACACTGGACGGAGTAAAGGTCAGCGTCACATCAACCGGGATCGGAGGTCCTTCGGCATCGATTGCCATGGAGGAGCTGAAACGCTGCGGTGCAGATACGTTTCTCCGCATCGGTACCTGCGGCGGAATGCAGACAGAGGTAAAAAGCGGCGATATCGTGATTGCAACAGGTGCGGTCCGTATGGAGGGCACGAGCAGAGAATATGCGCCGATCGAGTATCCTGCCGTACCGGATCTGTGGGTGACGAACGCGCTGGTAGAGGCAGCACAGAAGAAGGAATATCCGTTCCATGCCGGTGTGGTACAGTGCAAGGATGCATTTTACGGACAGCATGAACCGGAAGTCAAGCCGGTCAGTTACGAACTGCTGAACAAATGGGAAGCCTGGAAACGGATGGGATGCCTTGCTTCCGAAATGGAATCTGCGGCGCTGTTTATCGTGGCGGGACATCTTCGGGTACGCTCAGGTTCCTGTTTCCTTGTGGTAGCGAATCAGGAGAGGGAGAAACTCGGACTGGAGAATCCGGTTGTGCATGATACAGACAGAGCGATTCAGGTCGCGGTCGAGGCAATCCGCATCCTGATCCAAAAAGACCGGGAAAAAGGAGAGTAAAAAATGGACATCAAAGAAATTTTAAAACACGTAGACCATACACTGCTGCTGCAGGGAGCAACGTGGGAGGAAATCCGGCAGATCTGTGATGACGCAGTAAAATATCAGACTGCATCGGTGTGTATTCCGCCAAGTTACGTGAGGCAGGCATATGAGTATCTGCAGGGAAACATGGCGGTCTGCACGGTGATCGGGTTTCCGAACGGATATATGACGACTGCGGCGAAAGAATTTGAGACAAAGGACGCCCTGGAAAGCGGAGCGTCAGAAATCGATATGGTAATCAATATCGGCTGGCTCAAAGACCGGAAATACGACCGGATCGAAGAGGAAATCCGTACACTGAAAGCGGCGTGCGGGGAAAAGATTCTGAAAGTGATCATTGAAACATGTCTGCTTTCAGAGGAAGAAAAGATAAAGATGTGCGAAATCGTGACGAAGGCCGGGGCAGATTACATTAAGACTTCCACCGGGTTCTCTACGGCGGGCGCGACATTTGCGGATATTGAATTATTTGCACAGCATGTAGGACCGAATGTAAAGATCAAGGCGGCAGGCGGGATCTCGTCCTTAGATGACGCAGAAAAATTTCTTTCTCTCGGGGCGGACCGCCTGGGAACAAGCCGGATTGTAAAACTCGTGAAAAATGAGGAAGCGACCGGATACTGACAGACGGAGGTGTTCATAAGTGGAGAAAGAGCAAATCGGGAAAATGATTGAAACTGCGGCGGCGCAGCTTGCATTTTCGTATACACCCTACTCACATTATAAAGTGGGAGCGGCGCTTCTTGCGAAAAACGGAAAAATCTATACCGGATGCAACATAGAAAATGCAGGATTCTCAGCGACAAACTGTGCAGAACGCACGGCAATCTTTAAGGCGGTCAGTGAAGGATGCAGGGAATTTCAGGCAATCTGTATCGTCGGAGGACCAGACGGTGTCGTGACGGAATATGCACCGCCCTGCGGCGTCTGCCGGCAGGTTATGATGGAATTCTGCGATCCCGGGACGTTTCAGATCATTCTGGCGAAGGACAAAGAACAGTATGATATTTATACGTTGAAAGATCTTCTTCCACTGGGATTCGGACCGGAGAATCTGGAGACGAAATAGAAATATCCGGGCGGAAAGGACGAGTAAGGAGAGCAGGAATATGAATGAATATAAGAGAGTATTTGTGATCGTTCTGGATTCGCTGGGAATCGGAGCAATGTCGGATTCCCCTTCATTCGGGGACGAAGGTGTGGATACGTTCGGACATATTCTGGAGACGATGGGAACGCTGAATATCCCGAACCTCCAGAAACTCGGCATGTTGAATCTCCATCCGGCGGGCGCGATGAAAGGGATCGAAAAACCGATCGGACGGTATATGAGGATCGGCGAGGCGAGCAACGGGAAGGATACGATGACCGGACACTGGGAAATGATGGGGATCCGGACAGAGAAACCGTTCCGGACGTTTACAGACACTGGATTTCCGCCGGAGCTGATCGCGGAACTGGAGAAACAGTGCGGCAAACGGGTGATCGGGAATAAGAGCGCGAGCGGAACAGAGATTATTGAAGAACTGGGCGAGGAAGAGATCAGTACCGGCGCGATGATCGTGTATACGTCGGCAGATTCGGTACTGCAGATCTGCGGAAATGAGGAGACGTTCGACCTGCAGAATCTATACCGCTGCTGCGAGATCGCGCGGGAGATCACGATGAAGGATGAGTGGCGGGTTGGCCGTGTGATTGCAAGACCTTATGTCGGAAAGAAAAAGGGCGAGTTCAGACGGACAAGCAACCGGCACGATTACGCGCTCAAACCCACCGGGCCGACCACACTGAATGCACTGAAAGATGCGGGACTGGATGTGATCGGCGTCGGAAAGATCAATGATATCTTCTGCGGCGAGGGAATCACCGAGACCTATCATTCCGACAGCTCCGTTCACGGGATGGAGCAGACCATTGACATCTGCAGAAAAGAGTTCCACGGTCTCTGTTTCGTGAATCTGGTTGATTTTGACGCATTGTGGGGACACAGAAGAGATCCGGTCGGGTATGGCAGGGAGATCGAGAAATTCGATGAAAAACTCGGCGTCCTTCTTGAGGAACTCCGAAAAGACGATCTGCTGATCCTGACAGCGGACCACGGAAACGATCCGACTTATACCGGAACAGACCATACGAGAGAGTATGTTCCGTTTGTGGCATACTCCGAAAAGATGGCAGGAGGAGGAGCACTGGACAATGAGGATACATTTGCCGTGATCGGCGCGTCTGTCGCGGATAACTTCGGTGTGAAAATGCCGGAGGGAACGATCGGACATTCAATCTTAAACAGATTAGTATAGGCAAGGAGAAGAGTAGTATTTGAAGAAAGAAAAAATATCCCGTCTGCTTCTGGCTGCCGCCGGAATCCTGATGGTGGGGATGGGAGTAGCATTTAACGCTGCTGCCGGACTGGGAAATGATCCGGTCGGTATGGTGTATGACGGAATCCGAAACGCAGCGAATCTCTCTTCCGAACAACTTGGAACTGCGTCCAATATCGTGAATGTGATATTGGGCGTAGTTGTGTTCATTACGGGAAGAAAATATATCAGTATCGGAACATTTCTGAACATTCTGTTGTATGGGATTTCGGTGGATCTGGGCGGCGGACTGTACCGCCTGATATTCCGGGTACAGACACTGCCGGTGAGGATCTGCGGAGCCGTGCTTGGGTGCACGCTTCTGTACACGGGCGTGGCGATGTTTATTACGGCTGATATCGGACTGGATCCCTTCTCCGGGATCGTGATGGTGCTGCGGGACAGGCTGAAGAAGGAATACCGGTATGTGAAGATCGGATTCGACATCGGCTGTATCGTTCTTGGAACTGTGCTGGGCGGTACGCTTGGCGTGATCACCATTGTGACCGCCCTGACGGCGGGACCGGTGATTCAGTTTGCTGCGGACCGGATCGGAGGATTCTGGGATAAACGCTGGAAAAGATGGAGAACAGAAGGAGAGAATATCGTATGAACGAGATTTATGAGAAATTACAGATGTGTCTGAAAAGTGTAAGGAAAAAGACCGGTTTTCAACCGGAAGTGGGACTGATCCTCGGATCCGGACTCGGAGACTATGCGGAGGAAATTCAAATTGAGGCAACTGTGGATTATACAGAGATTGAAGGATTTCCGGTCTCAACGGTGGCGGGGCACAAAGGCAGATTTGTATTTGGATATGTGAATGCTGTTCCGGTCGTCATTATGCAGGGACGGGTTCACTATTATGAAGGATATCCGATGACAGACGTGGTGCTCCCGACACGGCTGATGGGAATGCTTGGGGCGAAAAAGCTGATTTTGACCAATGCCGCAGGCGGTGTCAATGTAAATTTTAAACCGGGCGATTTCATGCTGATTACGGACCACATCACAACAGCGGTTCCGAGTCCGCTGATCGGAGCGAATATCGAAGAACTTGGCGTGCGCTTTCCGGACATGAGTGAAGTGTACAGTGTACGGATGCAAAATATTATTAAGGAAGAGGCGCAAAAGCTGGGAATTGAACTGCAGGAAGGCGTCTATGTGCAGTTTACCGGTCCGGCGTATGAGACACCTGCGGAGATCCGCCTATGCAGAAGCTGGGGCGGCGATGCGGTCGGAATGAGCACGGCATGCGAGGCAGTGGCGGCGCGGCATATGGGAATGGAAGTATGCGGCATTTCGTGTATCACGAACATGGCGGCGGGAATTTCCGGAAAACAGCTCAACCATGCCGAGGTGCAGGAGACGGCAGACCGGGTTTCCAAACAATTTAAAGAATTGGTGACTGCGGTGGTGAGCAGCATTTAAAAAAGAAAACGGGGAAACAGAAATGGAAAGAAAAAGCGATCTGGACAGGCTGAAAAACGGGGAGGCGTTAAGCCTCCCGCAGCAGCTCCGTATGATCATACAATTGAGCGTACCGGCGATTCTCTCACAGATCGCCTCGATCGTGATGCAGTATATTGATGCATCCATGGTAGGAAGTCTGGGCGCGGAAGCTGCCGCTTCAATCGGACTCGTGTCCTCCAGCACCTGGCTGGTCATGGGACTGGGTTCCTCTGCCAGCGTAGGATTTACGGTGCAGATCGCCCACAGAATCGGGGCAGGAGAAGAAAAGGAAGCGCGGGAGATCGTACGCCAGGGACTGCTGAGCGTCTTTTGCTTTGCCGTGGCTTTGTCGATTCTGGCTTCTGCAGTCAGCGGACGGCTTCCCTTCTGGCTGGGAGCGCAGGAAACGGTTGCGGCGGATGCAGGAAGATATTTTCTGGTATTTGCGTTGTTTTTGCCGGTGCAGCAGATGAATTATACGGCCAGTGGAATGCTGCAGTGCAGCGGCAATATGAAAACACCCAGTATCTTAAATATACTGATGTGTCCGCTGGATGTCCTTTTTAATTTCCTTTTGATCTTCCCCGGCAGAGAGATGGAAATTGCAGGAAGAACGTTGTTTGTTCCCGGAGCGGGACTCGGAGTGACCGGCGCGGCTCTCGGGACAGGACTGGCCCAGCTCTGCGTGTGTGTTCTGCTGCTGGGCGCGCTGCTGATCCGTTCGCCGCAACTGCACCTGAGACGGTCTGAAAAATTACATTTCTCAGCCGGTGTATTGAAAAATGCGGTACGGATTGCCATTCCGGTGGGATTCGAGCAGGTGATCACCTGCGGCGCCCAGGTGGCACAGACAAGGATCGTTGCACCGCTGGGAACGGTTTCCATCGCAGCCAATTCCTTTGCAATCACCGCAGAGAGTCTTTGCTACATGCCGGGGTTCGGAGTCAGTACAGCAGCGACCACGATCATTGGTCAGAGTATCGGAGCCGGACGGGAAGATCTGACGAAACGTCTGGGATGGCTCGTCACGTTTTTTGGCATGGCAGTTATGGCGGTCAGCGGCTGCTGCATGTTTTTTGCCGCGCCTCTGATGATCGGGATTCTCTCTCCTGACGAGGCAATCCGCAGTCTGGGGGCGGAAGTGCTTCGGATCGAGAGCTTTGCGGAACCGCTGTATGCGGCGTCCATGGTAGCTTCCGGCGTTTTCCGGGGCGCGGGGGACACACTGGTTCCCAGCATCTTAAACTTTGCAAGCATGTGGCTGGTGCGGATCCCGCTGGCAGCATTTCTGGCGCCGCGCATGGGACTGCAGGGAGTGTGGACTGCGATGTGTCTGGAACTGTGTGTGAGGGGGATCCTGTTTTTGATCCGGCTGCGGAGATCAGAACTGAGTGGGAAAATACGCAGTTAAGGGAAGACTCGTAACGGCATTTTAGATCAATCAGGGGAATTAGAATTGATCAGATAAACTTCAAAAGTACTTCCGATGTTTGGAGTGGAGAGTACATGAATAAAGCCATATTGCTGGGAAATAATTTTTTGCGTTAAATGCAGTCCGATTCCTGCTCCCGGATAGTCTTTAACTGAAGGGGAACGGTAAAACCGCTGAAAAATTTGAGCGATTTCGGATTCTTTGATTCCTATGCCAGAATCTTTAATGGCTACTTTTGTATAATTATCAAGTGTACATACTTCAATAAAAATAAATCCGCCTTCGTTTGTGTATTTAACAGCGTTATCAAGTATGTTATAGAGCGCTTCAGATGTCCATTTGGAATCATGGTAGGCCATATATTCTTTGGAATAATTATATGTTATTTTGATATTTTTCCTTGAGGCCGCCAAAACAACGCTTTCCAATGCCGTCAGAATGGTGTCGCCGATGTTCTGATAGCTTGGTGACAATTGAATCAATCCTGTTTCTAAACGAGAGATTTTTACTAGAGAGGAGAGCAGGAACTCTAGTTTGTTTAAAAGGGACGTATTCGTGTGTAATAATGGCGGCAGTTCTTCAGGGGATGAAAGAGCCTTTTCCATTGCAGATTCTGTTAATTTTAGTGTTGTCATAAGTGTTTTCGATTGATGCGAAATATCTGAGATCAACTGCTGCAATTGTAATTTCTCCGAATCAATAGAGTTTTTTGTATTTTCTAATATCTGATACAATCTGCCTAAATGATGGTTAATCTGTGATAATAAAGACTCATCATACTGTTCGTCTGGAAAAGAGAACTTTCCATCGATCATATTATCAAGAGTATGATGAAGTTCACGGGTAAACAGAGTCAGTTTGTGATAAATACAACAATATAAAATAGTGCCACAAATAAGAAGAGAAACAGCAAACATTGTAAATACAGCAAATATTTTAGGATCAGAAGTGAGTGTATATAGCAGAAGATATGTACACAATAGAATCCCGGCAAACAATAGAAAAACAATAATATATACTTTTTTTAGAGAAAATTTTTCACTCATATCAATCACCTATCCACATATATCCTGTACCATAGATTGTCTTAATGTAATGATGGTTATTCACTTCAATTTTCTTTCGGAGTCTGCTGATAGCAGTATTTAACGAAGTGTCACCTACAAAATTTCCTGCTGTATCCCAGAGGTACTCTAGCAGTTGATCCCTTTTTAAAATATGGTTTTTATTAAGAATAAAATATTGTAAAATACGATATTCCAAAGGGGACAGTTCAAGCGGAACCTTATTTAATGTTGCGGCCATTTGTGAAAAGTTGATATAAAGAGTGCCATCTTCATAGATATTCTCTTTTTGCTTTTCAGTAATATATTTGGTTAAAACAGCTATTTTCTTTTGTAAAACTACAAGAGAAAAAGGTTTGGTAATGTAGTCGTCAGCGCCCAAGTCGAAGCCTTTTATGATATCATTTTCAAGGTCATTTGCAGTTAAAAATATAATACTGGCATTAGATTGTTCTTTGAACTCTGAATATAGGTCAAAGCCGTTCCCGTCAGGAAGGTTAATATCCAGTATCAGCAGGGTATAGCGGTAACGATTTAAGTGTTCAAAGGCTTCTTTTGCGTTATAGGCAGAATCAACGGTATAATTAGCCGCACGTAAATTATAAGCAAGTGTATTATTTAAAGAAAAATCATCCTCAATAATCAAGATGTGGTGCATGATTTAATCACTCCTTTTGCTCCAGGTATAAAGTCGATTCAATCTGATTGGAAGAACCTATAGCTTTTAAAAAGTATTATAACTATAAAATTCCAAAAAGTAAATAATGAGTTTGCCAGATAAAAATCTTTCAAAAATAATGGAATCGTAATAATTTGGTAAGAATCCTTATATATGCTGAAGAAAAGGAGGTACGAGATATGAAGAGTAAACGACTGGGAATTATTTTAGCAGCATTGTTGGTTGGAGTGTGTGCAGAACCGGTGGTGGAGGTGTCTGCGGCAGAGAATCAGGATCTACCACAACAGGTTATTGATATTTCTAACGGCTCAGATGAAATATACGGAGAGGGAGCACCTATTGAGCATGTGGAAAATCAGAACCCGAACAGCCGATTTACCAGCGGCGGTGTAGATCACACACATCAGTATATCGTTTCAAATGCCTTAAAGATTCTAAACAATGATAAAGGCGCAAGCGTCTTAAATACAAAGGCAGCTACAATATGTGAATATACAGACTGGCCGGATGTTGTGGGGAATGAAACGGATTATGGTACCTTTTCTGGTCATTTTTATGATCCCGATACGGGGAAAAACTGGTTGGGACAGAAGACGCCTACTGCACGAAGCAGGACTGAGACTTATTTTCAAAGTGCGGTCGAAGCATATAAAGACGGTTACATAGATAAGGCCATGGAATATCTTGGTAAAGGAACACATTATGTATCGGATTTGAACGAACCGCATCATGCTTCTAATCTAACGGCTGTTAACAGCAATCACACAGCATTTGAAAAATATGTGGACCAGCATCGTACTGAGTATACAATAGCAGGAAACAGCTTTAGTGCAGACGTTTATAACAGTGCCGTAAATACAGAAGTAGGAAATATGATGTATAGTGCGGCGAAAGAGGCAAAGACATTGGCTGAAATGGCACAAAATGAAAACACATATAGTTCAGCCGGAAAACAGTCCGTTCAAAATGCAATCAGGACAGTAAGTATGTACATATATAAGTTTGGTAAAGAAGTAGGTATTTACTGAGTAAGTTGACGAAAGAAAAGGGGATATTCTTTTCAGTGTGGATGTCCTCTTTTTTTTATTTTATTTTCTCACTGTAATAATTCAGTAAGAATCAAAGAGTATGATTTAATAAAAACAAGGGGAGAGATGATGAACATGGAACTTGTGAAAACCTTACATCTGAAAAAATATTATCAAACAGGAGAGGTTTGCGTAAAGGCGTTAGATGATGTGGATATTTCTGTTGAAAAAGGCGAGTTCGTAGCAGTTGTCGGTCCATCGGGTTGTGGAAAAACAACTCTGTTAAATATGCTCGGAGGACTAGATAATCCAACGGAAGGAAATGTCTTGATTCATGGCGAAGATGTCACGAAAATGAAAGATGAGGAAATAACCATATACAGAAGAAAACATATTGGATTTGTTTTTCAGAATTATAATCTGCTCCAGATGTTGAATGCAAAGAGTAATATTTTACTTCCACTTTATCTTGGAAATAGTGAGATAGATGAGAAGTATTTTGAAGAAATCGTGGAGTCATTAGGCATAGAGGACAAGTTAAAGAGCCTTCCGAATACATTGTCTGGAGGGCAGCAGCAGAGAGTAGCTATTGCAAGAGCAATGATAACAAAACCGGATATTGTTCTAGCAGATGAGCCGACTGGGAATCTGGACAGCGAATCAAGCGCGGAGGTGCTCCGGCTACTTAGAGAGTCGGGGGAACGCTATGGGCAGACAATTATCATGATAACCCATAGTAAAGAAGTTGCAGAGACGGCATCGAGGATTATAAGAATGAGAGATGGTAAAATAGTATGAATAGTGAGAAGAAAATAATCAAGGAGATGGCATGGGGAAACTTCAAGGTACATAAGAAGAGAAACCTGCTTCTTGTACTGGCAGTTATGTTAACTACTATTTTATTTACTTCTGTGCTGGAGATTGGATTTGGAAGTGTCCAGTCAATACAGGAAACACAGTTAAAATTGTCAGGAATGAAAGCGGACGCGGAACTCCGGTATTTGGATGCTGATCAGTTTCGGGAAACAAAGGAATCCGGCTTGTTTGAAAGCGTTGGTTGCAGGATTCCAATCGCATTTATGGATGTGGACACCAGACACCCCATAGAAATCGACTATTTTGATGAAGAAGGTCTGGAGGCATATTATATTTCTCTGGAAGGAGGAAGTTTGCCAAAAGAAGAAAATGAAGTACTGATGTCTGATAAAGCTCTGGAAGAGCTGGGAATAAAAGCAGAAGAGGGAAGTCAGATTCCGGTTACTTTTACATTACGGGATGAAACATACCATTTTGATATGAAACTTTCGGGGTGGTACAAATATGATCAGAACTCTAGTTTTCTTGTAGTATCGGACGCTTTCTTAGAGAAAAATCCCCGGCTGGCAGAAGATTCTTACGATGAAGATAGAGAGTCTGCAGGAACATATTATGCAAGTGTCTGTATGGAAAAGAAGGGAAATATTGAGCAGTGGCTTATAGAATATGCAGAAAGCCTTGGGGGACAGACAGATGATATGCATGGAAAAGGGTATATTAAAGTGGCAGTGAACCCATTGGCATATTCGGAAGAGGGGAATACAGGAATTGCTCTTGCGATTATTACCTTTGGCTGTCTGTTTGTATTATGCGGATACCTGCTGATTTATAATATTTTTGATATAGGTGTCATGCAGGACATTCAGCAGTTTGGGATGATGAAGACTATTGGAATGACACAGAAACAAATAAAATGGCTGATGCGGCGGCAGGCCGTTCTCCTATCCGCGGTAGGCATTTCAATAGGACTGATTTTAGGTTATGGTCTGGGAACGCTCTTATTGCCGATAATCCTGAAAAACTGGGAATATAGCGAGGATGAGCTGGTGGTCGTACAGTCTGCGCATCCGGCAATCATCCTTTTGACGATAGCATTTGTGCTGATCACTGTATTCTTTAGTATGAGGAAACCTTCCCAAAAGGCGGCAAAATATTCTGCAATTGAAACAGCAAAATATATAGAAGTAAAAGGAAAAGATGCGGTGAAGGACATCCGGTCTGTCAAAGAGATGGCAAAAAGCAATATACGGAGAAATAAAAGGAGAACGACATTAGTTGTTACTTCGCTTATGTTGAGTATCGTTTTTGTGAATTCTTTTTGGACGATTTCTGACAGCTTTGATGAAGAAAAATATATAAATAAATATATGCGCAGGGACTATCTGATTGCCTCAACAGATACCCTGAATTCAAGCATTGGCTATGTAAGACCTTCTGCTTCTTTGAATGAAGAGGCGGTTCTGGAGCTTGAAAAGAGCAGCATGGTGCAGAACGGCACATGGTTATATAAAAATACAATAGATGAATCTGTGTACAATTCGAACATAACCTATGATTGGGGAATTGAAGTATTAAGCATAGATACGCCAAATTTAGAGTTTGATGGAGTCATTACAAATAATGCAACAACGAATTATGGACGAATGACACTGTCTGAAGATGGAAAGGCAGTATGCAATGTGTGGGGAATCACAGAGAATTTTGTTGAAAAAATGAGGATATGGGATGGAGAAAAAGATCCGGATGTGATAAAAGAAAAACTGAAAAGCGGAAATTACATTTTAGCAGCAGTATGGGAAGATGATTATGGAAATCCAAGTAAAGTTCAGCTACCAGACCTTATGGATGTAGGAGAGAAAATTACGATCTATAAAGACGGTAAACCGGTCAGAGAAGTGGAAATATTATCACAAATAATAGTGAATAATTCCGAAAGAATTACAGGAACAAATGTAACCGGAGATAATATAATTTCAGGACCGAGCTTCTACTTAGGTGAAAGTTTATTTAAAGAATTATATGGCTCGTCTACTCTTGTGAACTATTCATTTGATGCAAACCCGGAGGATGCACAGTCGGTAAATGAAATGCTGAACCGGATTACACAGGAATACCCGGATGTGGGTTTTGAAACCGTGGAGCAGAGGCGAGAGGAGATTGGCAATTATAAAATGTTGGTAAGGATTATATGTTTGTTGATCGGGGGGATTCTGGGAGTGATCGGACTCGTAAATTTGATCAATATCATTTTCACAAATTTGATCATACGAAATCGTGAACTGGCGACACTTAGGAGCATAGGCGCAACGAAAAAGCAATTACGGGAGCTGATTATCAGGGAAAGTATATGGTATGTGTTATATGCTGCAATGGGAGGCGTTTTACTTTCAACCGTAATAAATGTTACCGTGATCAGAGAAATATGTGATACAATGTGGGTTTTGACATTCCGGTTCACCCTATACCCGGCAGTAGTTATTGTTGTTTTATTTTTGCTAATTGCTATAACAGCTTCTGTAGCAGGAATCTTTTCAATGGAAAAAAGAAGTATAACAGAGCGCCTTAGATGCGTGTGAAGATGTTGATTTACAGCAGATCATTGCTGATAAACCAAAATATAATAAGTGGAAGGAGGGTTGTGATATGTCAGAACTTGAAAAGAAGATTCAGGAAGAGGATTTTGATGTAGAGGTTCAATACTGTAATCCGGATGATTGCTATCATGATTGTGTAGTAGGAACAAATGATTGTGACTCACATTGGCTCAAAATATGGTAAGAAAAGAACTTACTGAGAATGTGGAAAGCAAAATTGAGGATTGTTGCATTCAATGCAAAACCTTAACATTTTGATCCAAGAGACTAATGGTTGTTATAATTGTCAAAATGAAGTGTCCATTACGATGGCAACACATTAATGATAATAGACAAAAGTTAGTCAATCTATTAGAGCCATTCCTATGAGTTTTATAGGGATGGCTCTGATAATTTTATACGAAGTTATTCTTTGAATGTAATAATTTGGTAAGATTTCGCAGTTATACTAAGTACGTACGGGAGGAAAATGTTATATGAATATTACATTTTGGGTGACAGAAAGATGTAATTTAGCCTGCAAATACTGCTATGTACATAAGCAGCCCAAGACAATGACATTGGAAACAGCAGAACAGACAATCCGATGTTTTAGAGATACATTTGAGAAAACTGTTGCGTCAGGGAAGCGAATCAATGTATCGTTGCATGGCGGCGAGCCGCTGTTGAATTTTGATGTAATTCAATATATTGTAAACACGTTACAAGCACGATATGATGGTCATATTGTTTTTATGATGACAACAAATGGTACGGTATTCAACAAAGATATTTATGACTTCTTAAAAGGAAAAGTGCAAATTTCAGTAAGCATTGACGGTGACCGTAAGACGAATGATACAAATCGTATTTATCCGGATGGGACGTCTTCTTTTAATAAGGTAATGGACACGTTGGTTTTTTTAAAACAGCAGGGTGAATTTATACGGGTTAGAATGACTGTAAATAAAGAAACGCTTCCGTTTATGGCTGAGAATTATATCTATTTGGATCAGATGAATTTGGGAGTAGTTACATTTGCACTGGATGCCGGCGCGGCGTGGGGGCAATCCGATATGCAGATTTACTATGACAACTATGAAAAGATAATGGACTATCTTATCGCGAAGGACAAGAAAGACGCTCAGTATTTTTTATATAACATAAAAGAGGCAACTTTCAGAATGCGAACAGGCTGTGATGGCGGAACGAATACATTCCATATATCTGCCGATGGAGGAATTTATCCTTGCGCATTGGCGGCGGATCAGGTTGATTATTGGCTTGGAGATGTCTGGACGGGAGTTTTGCCGGGAAAACTGGCAGAACTTCAAAAAATCAATGCAGTTCCGGTAAAGGGATGTGGAAACTGTACTTTTAAGAAGAACTGTTCAAGTCAGGCATGTAAATTGATCAACAAAGCATATACAGGAGACTATTATACAGCTTCTGCATTCCAGTGTAATGAAAGGGACATTATTTATAGGATCTATAAAAAGTATAAATATATATTGGAGGGATTCCATGTATAGACCTCAAATTGCAGTCGTGGATTCCGGAGTAGATCAGAAGAATAGGGAAATTATGCAGCATGTGGTCCAAGGGTTTTCTTTTACGCAAGATACCAGAAAGAATATAATTGTCGAATCGGATGATTATGATGACACTTTTGGACATGGAACAAATTGTATTGATTGTATATTACAGTTGGCGGAACTGGCTCAATTCTATCCGATACGGATTGTGAATAAATCAGGGAAAACAACCAGCGAACTATTGTTGGAAGCTCTGGGGAAATGCAAAGATCTTTCGGTAGATATTATCTGCCTGAGTCTTTCTGTAACACGACTTTTAGATCCTATGATAGATCATGAATTGGAAAAAGTTTGTAGAGAACTGGAAGCGCAGGGAAAACTTATTTGCGCTTCTGAATGCAATAATATAAAAAATACAATACCGGCGGTATATGGCAGTGTGATTGGCGTAGGCGAACTCCCTTATAATGCAGAAAAGAAGATTATCGTAGATAGGAATAAAAAGATTCAGGTTAAGGCAGATATTTTACCTATATTTGTAGCCGGAAAGAGAGGACGCTATAATTTTTTTAAAGGAACCTCAAAAAGTAATGCCTATATAGCAGGGATATTAGCCAGAGCGATGCAGGTAGAAAATGGATTAGACAGTGTAGAGAAAGCTTTGGAGATACTGGAAAATGTAGAAGAGACTCCGGAAAACCTTGAGACGCAAAATGTTGGAATGCTTCAAACTGACGAGTTGGGACAGGTTGTTTTGGAAAAAATCAGAAACAACTTATGGAAATTTGGTTGTGATGCTTCTCTTGATGAAATTTGCAAGTACCCGTTTCTTTCCGAAGTCACAGGAATAAATTTTTTTAATTTCTATGACTTTATCAAAGAACTATATATAGACTTAAAAATTACGGAGCCGGATTATCATGAAATCAAGATTGGGGACGTTTGTATACTGTATAATCTGGTTGAATATCTGAAAAGGAAAGTGCGTTATGAAAAAAAAGAATGTGGTATTGGAGCAGATAAAAAAATATAAATTGGGATATGTTTTGGGTGTGGCGTTGGTGGCTATGGATGGTATAGTGACCTATATTTATCCACAGTTAATTACAAATATTCTTGATAAAGCAATACCGGAACAGGATACAGGCGCCATTATAACCAATGTTGTATATATGGCGGTATGCCAGTTGGTATCTATTACGGTAGCATTATTGCTGAGTTATCTGTTCTGCAGGATATCCAACGGATTTATTATTAAAATAAAAAAGCTGCTGATTGAAGCTATGTTTCAGATTGATGGGAAGGAAATCGAGAAGAAATCGGATCTGTTTATGACCAGTATGAATGCGGATATCAGTAATATAGAAATGCTTTCTTCCCGTATGCTTTCAGATCTGTTGATACAGATTGTGACCGTTATAATTACGGCGGTCATTTTAATACAGATTAACCCGATCATATTTTGGTTTATGCTTATAATTTATCCGGTTTTAATTTCAATTCAGATTTTTTTTAATAAAAAAATTATGGGACAGTCCAGAAAAGTTATGCAGAGGATGGATATTGGGAATGGGTTGATTAAGGAATTTGTGGGTAATCTTTATGAGTATTTGGCTTTAAATGGGAGAAATTACTATATCAATAAATTTTGTAATAATGAGAAAATCCTGCGAAGTGAAACACTGAAACAGAATATGATGTCCGCGTATAATCGTTCAGTCCCGCAGATTATCAGTACAGGTACTTTTTTGATTGTATTGGCTATCAGTGGCGTGATGGTTATTCATGGGCAGATACAGGTTGGAGAATTAACAGTAATTATCATGTACACACAAAGAATGTTCAATCCATTATCATCAATTATGCTTGTGATCGGACAATTTCAGAAAGCAAAAGTGTCAATGGATAGGATCAATGAGATTGTAGGGTGAGGAAAATGTATCTATCAAAAATTGAAATCAGGGATATGAATTTCAGCTATAAAGATGTAAAGGTATATAAAGAGAATCTGAATATGCATCTGGAAAAAGGAAACGTTTATCTGATCGAAGGGAAAAATGGTTCCGGTAAAAGTACTTTGGCAGGTATTTTGTTAAAAATCTGGAATGATTTTTCGGGGACGATATTGTTAGATGGAAAGAGCATCAAAGGTTTTACCAGAGAAGAGCTTACGGATACAATAGGAATCTGTTTTCAAAAGCCGCCAATCTTTCGAGATACAATAAGAAACAATATATCGTTGGGAGATAATATCCGGGTAGAGGATTATATCTATCTGTTATCATTTGATAAAGATTTGGAGGAAATGGGACGCACATTAGAATCTGAGCTAATTGATGCCGGAAGCGTGTCAGGCGGACAAGCGCAAAAAATTGGTATTATCCGAACGGTATGTAGGGAAAAGTCGGTGTATATTTTTGATGAACCGACATCAAATTTAGACAGTACTTCGAAAAAAGAATTTTACACCATTATAAATGGCCTGAAAAAAGAAAGTATTGTGGTATTATTCTCACACGAAGCAGGTGCAGAAGAGCATGTTGATTTTATGATTCAATTGTAGGGAGGTGGCACATGTATATTAAGAGTCCAAATGCAAAAGTTTTAGTACGTGATGAAAGAGTTGTTCTATGTAACATAAGAAACGGAGGATTTGTAAAAACATCTCAGGCTTATTTTGAATATCTGGAAAAATATCTGGAAAAAAGTCATGGGAATTTTACAACAGACGACACAGACACGGTTGTAAAAAAGAATGCTTATAAACTGTTTCAGGAGCTGTGCCGGATTCGCTTTTATATTTTAGAGGAACAACTAAGCGAGGAAGAGGATTATTTGTATCAAATCGTGTATCTTTCTTTAACAAACAGATGTAACTTAAGATGTAAGCACTGCGTTGCGTCAGCATGTATTGAAGAAGTAGACCATATGGATACAAAGGATTGGAAAAAAGCCATAGACCAAGTGGTAATGTTGAATCCAGAACAGGTTAATTTAACTGGTGGTGAACCATTGCTCCGCTCAGATTTTGGAGAGATTCTGGAATACCTGAGGGAAAATTACGGTGGTGGGATTACACTTTCGACAAATGCTCTTCTGCTTAATGACAATTTGTTGGAGATGATTAAAAGAGATGTGGATGCAGTTTCAGTAAGTCTTGACGGATTTGACGCTTATAGCTGTGCGAAAGTAAGAGGTGATGGAATTTATAAAAGAGTAATTGATGGAATAAAAAAGCTTAAAAAGCATGGAATAGAAAAAGTATCGGTTTCTATGTTGGAAACAAAATATACTTATGGACATGATCAGGAGTTTTATAAATTATGTGAGGAACTGGATGTAAAGCCGTTAATCCGAAGATTTGCGCCATCTGGAAGAGGTGAAGAAAATCAAAGAGAATTGCTTCCGCCAATGGAATATGTTGAGAAACTGGAAAAACAACATTTACGCTGCGCGTTATGTCAACCCGGGAAAAAGGAATTAAATATCAGTGAAAATGGAGATGTATATCCGTGTGCACCGTTAAGTAATATGGATACGCTTCTGATGGGGAATATTTTGGAAACGCCTATCATGCAGATTATTGAGAATCCATCATGGAAACGGGAGATAGAGCAGCTACGGCCATGGTGCTTGGAAAAATGCAAAGACTGCGATGTAAATCTTTTCTGTCATTCCTGCATCAATTTTACGCTTGGAATGCAAAGCGATGAAGATATTTTTAAGGAATTTTGTAAGAAGCAGAAAAACCATTTAGAAAAATTATTATGGAGGAACGAATATGAAAAATAAAAAAGGATTTTTAAGAAGGCTGGCCTTTTTTATGGCTGTAACTGTGATGAGTGTATGTTTGAACACGGAGAGTGTATTGGCGAGTACTGAAGAAGCGGAAGGAATAACGCAGGCATCTGAAGATCCATATCAGAATGTTACAAAGATCAAACTGAAAGATATGTTTGATCAGGAACAGAATGATTATTATGTATATTTTTATATGGTTCGATGTCCATATTGTAATCAGGTAAAGGATAAAATGCTGAGTTACGCATCAGAAAACGACAATGTATATTTTGTGGATTATTCGTTAAGTGAAAACCGTCCCTTACAAAAATACAGTTGGAGTGCAGCGCGATCAAAATATAACAAAAAAATTGGTTATGTAGATGATAATGGAAATAAAATATTTTTGCCGGGAGAATCTGAAGAAAAATATCAGAACCTAACAAACGATTATGGAAAGGTTATGCGATTTAACTTTGTGACTATTACGTCCGATGATATAACCTCATTTTCGGGAGCGGAAGTTGGAGATATATATACGGATGTTCAAACACCGGAAATAGATTATGCCTCTATTACGAAATATGAAGATATGTTAATTGCAGGTGTTCCGGCATTATATCGGATCACAGATGGAAGAATTACAGACTTTTATTTTGATTCAGTAGAGATAGAAGCGTTTTTTGATAATATGGAAAGGTGAAGTAGATGAATATAAAGGAGATATTAGATCCTATATGGTTGTGGATCTTGCGGTTAAATGAATTATAGGGAGGGCTCAGCAACATGGTTATACTCAAAACGACGGACTTGAAAAAATATTATGGCACGAGAGAAAATATTACAAAGGCTCTGGATGGTGTCTCGTTGGAAATAGAGGAAGGCGAATTTGTTGCGGTTGTTGGCGCTTCCGGAAGTGGCAAATCAACTCTGTTGAATATGATAGGTGGATTGGATATACCTACTTCCGGAGAGGTTACAGTGAAAGGGAAAAATATTGGTCAGTTAAGCGAGGAAGAATTGACGGTTTTTCGAAGGCGCAATATCGGTTTTGTCTTTCAAAACTATAATTGAACAAAATCGCTGCGCGATGGCCTGCCAAGGCTGTGGCATAGCGATTTT
>CATXUX010000020.1 GCA_958402795.1 uncultured Lachnospiraceae bacterium
GCATAACCGGCATAGTCTGCTGGTGGTTATGTGGAAAGAACTGCGGAAACTCAAGCAGAAATAATCTTGACAGATATGTCTGTCCGATGTATGATAGCTGTGGACAGACATATTTTTTTACCCGTTGGTTAGTTGTGTCTAACTTTTGTATGTCAAATAGAATCTAGGAGGTTATCTAATGAAAAAAGAGAGAAAGAGTGATCTGGCAGTCCTGCTTCAGTATGCAGGCGGACACAAATATCTGACTTTCCTGGGACTTGCCCTGTCAGCAGTATCCATGCTTTTTAGCATGGCTCCCTACATCTGTATCTGGCTTGCAATCCGGGATTTGATTGCTGTAGCGCCCCGGTGGACGCAGGCGCAAAACGTCGCCCGCTATGGGTGGCTTGCTTTCGCTTTCGCGGCCGGCGGTATCGTACTGTATTTTGCAGGTCTGATGTGTACCCATCTGGCAGCTTTCCGCACAGCATCCAATATCCGAAAGCAAGGAGTTGCCCATGTAATGAAGGCCCCGCTTGGTTTCTTTGATTCCAATGCATCCGGCCTGATCCGCGGCCGTCTGGATGCGGCGGCTGCCGACACCGAAACACTGCTGGCCCATAATCTGGCAGATATCGTCGGCACGGTTGTTTTATTTATCGCGATGCTGGTAATGATGTTTGTCTTTGACTGGCGGATGGGCGCCGCCTGCCTGCTGGCAGCAGTCATTTCAGTCATTGCCATGTTTTCCATGATGGGCGGTAAAAACGCCCGGTTGATGGCAGAATATCAGGCCGCCCAGGACCGCATGACCAAAGCAGGAACCGAGTATGTCCGCGGGATCCCTGTTGTGAAAATTTTCCAGCAGACCGTCTACTCCTTCAAGGCCTTTCAGCAGGCCATTGAAGATTACAGCAGCAAAGCGGAACATTATCAGGCGGATGTCTGCCGGATTCCCCAGTCCGTGAACCTGACCTTTACCGAAGGCGCCTTTGTATTTCTGGTTCCGGCAGCGCTGTTTCTGGCTCCGGAAGCGCTGGCTGGCGGCAATTTTGCCGGCTTTGTCACAAACTTTGCTTTCTATGCTGTATTTTCCGCCATCATCTCCACGGCGCTGGCCAAGATCATGTTTGCCGCTTCCGGCATGATGCTTGCCTCAACCGCACTCGGCCGCATCAATCAGGTGATGGATGCTCCTGTCCTGGAGACTCCTGACCACCCGCAGGCACCTGACGGAAACCGGGTCGAATTTAAAGATGTGAGCTTCACGTACGAGGGTTCGGAAATTCCCGCCCTTTCTCACATTTCTTTTACAGCCGAACCGGGACAGACCGTGGCGCTGGTCGGACCGTCCGGCGGCGGCAAGACTACGGCTGCAAGCCTGATCCCCCGCTTCTGGGATACCACCTCGGGCGTCGTAGAAGTCGGCGGCGTGGACGTAACCCGGATCGATTCTCATGTACTTATGGAGCAGGTGGCATTTGTATTCCAGAATAATCGTCTGTTCAAGGCGTCCATTCTGGAAAATGTCCGTGCCGCCCGCCCGGAAGCAACACGGGAAGAGGTCCTTGCGGCGCTGATGGCCGCCCAGTGTCAGGATATTCTCGAAAAACTGCCGGACGGACTCGACACCCAGATTGGTTCCGAGGGCGTTTATCTCTCCGGCGGTGAACAGCAACGCATCGCCCTTGCCCGCGCCATTTTAAAAGATGCCCCCATCGTCGTGCTGGACGAGGCGACAGCCTTTGCCGATCCGGAGAACGAAGTGCTGATCCAGAAAGCCTTCGCCACATTGACGAAAGGCCGCACCGTCATCATGATCGCGCACCGTCTGTCCACGGTTGTGGGCGCAGACAAAATAATTGTCCTGGATAAAGGGCAGATCACCGAGCAGGGAACGCATTCTGATCTTGTCGCCGCAGGAGGTCTGTATTCCCGGATGTGGGCGGATTATCATCAGGCAGTTCAGTGGAAAATCACCAGTGAAAAGGAGGCAAAGTAAATGTTCGGGAAAAACTTTCAACGAAAATATGCTCTGACGGATCAAGGTGTGCGCAACACCAAAAAAGGAACCTTCTGGACCGTCATCGTCAATCTGGTCGTCATGGGCGGCGTCAGCATCCTGTATTTGATGATGTCCGGGTTTATGAAAACCCTGACGGATGGAGAACCGCTGCCCGGCTTGATGCCTGCTGTCGGACTGGTGATTCTTTTCGTCATCCTGTCCTTCATCACACATTTGCAGCAATACCGGGCTACTTATGGACTGGTGTACAACGAAGTGAAAACCACGCGCCTTAGTCTGGCAGAGCGGCTTCGTACACTGCCTTTAGGATACTTTGGCAAGCGGGATCTTGCCGACCTGACGGAAACCCTCATGGGGGACGTTAACCGCATGGAACACGTCTGGTCTCATGTACTGGGATATTTGTATGGTTCTTATATTTCTACAGCGATCATTGCGATCTGCCTGCTTGTATACGACTGGCGACTGGCAATCGCCTGCCTGTGGGGAGTGCCCGTCGCTTTCGAACTGTTGTTCGGCAGCCGCAAGATCACAAGCCGAAGCTCTGAGCAGACAAAAAAAGCTGCCGTCCGCGTCTCTGACGGCATTCAGGAAGCACTGGAGAACGTCCGCGAGATCCGCGCAACCAATCAGGAGGAACGCTATCTGGAGGGTCTGAATCAAAAAATCGACGAACATGAACGGATCATGATCCGCGGGGAACTTGCCACCGGTCTTTTTGTCAATGCTGCCAGTGTGATCATGCGGCTGGGCGCAGCAACAACCATACTTGTAGGCGCGAACCTGATTCTGTCCGGCTCCATCGATTTCATGCTGCTGTTTCTGTTCCTGCTCGTCATTACCCGGGTATATGCGCCTTTCGATCAAAGTCTTGCGCTCATCGCAGAGATGTTTGTATCCCAGGTATCGGCCGACCGTATGATGGAGATCTACGACACGCCTGCTGCCGGAGGTTCAAAAACATTTTCTCCAGACAGTCACGACATCACATTTGAACATGTCAGCTTTGCTTACGATGAAAAGGAAGTCCTGCGGGATGTGAGCTTTACCGCAAAAGAGGGAGAAGTAACTGCGCTGGTCGGGTCTTCCGGTTCCGGGAAAAGCACCTGCGCACGGCTGGCAGCAAGGCTGTGGGATGTGACAAAAGGCGCTGTCAAGGTCGGCGGCACAGATATTTCCACTGTCGATCCGGAAGTGCTGCTCACGGATTATTCCATGGTTTTTCAGGACGTGGTACTGTTTGACGACACAGTCATGGAAAATATACGCCTCGGCAAACGAGGCGCCACAGATGAAGAGGTGCTCTCTGCTGCAAAAGCAGCAAACTGTGATGAGTTTGTCCGCAAACTGCCAAAAGGCTACGATACCCCAATCGGCGAGAACGGAACCAGACTCTCCGGCGGGGAGCGGCAGCGGATTTCTATTGCCCGCGCACTGTTAAAAGACGCGCCCATCGTACTTTTGGACGAGGCAACCGCCAGTCTGGACGTGGAGAACGAAACACGGGTGCAGGAAGCGCTCTCACGCCTGCTCACCGGCAAGACGGTTCTGGTCATTGCCCACAGGATGCGTACAGTGGAAGCGGCTGACAAAATCATCGTCCTCGCCGACGGCCAGGTAGCTGAAGAAGGTTCTCCGGCGGAACTGATGAACCGGGGCGGTCTCTATCGCCATATGGTAGAGCTGCAGCAAAAAAGCGCTGAGTGGAAACTTGCATAAATTCATTTCTAAGCAAAAACGATCTGGGCGGGATTCATCGAAAACCGCTCAGGTTGTTTATCCCCCTCCTTGCAGTTTTTGTCGAACTGTACTATACTAATGATTGTTTGAAGAATGGGAGGGAATTATCATGTCAGCACAATCTTCTTCTGCTACGCTTATGACAGACGGTTCAATCTGGAAACGCATTGTCACGTTTGCGATTCCGCTTTTCTGGGGGAATTTGTTCCAGCAGCTTTACAATACAGCCGATTCTCTGATTGTCGGGAACTTCCTCGGAAGCGCGGCGCTTGCCGCGGTAAGTTCTTCCGGAAACCTGATTTTTTTAATGGTCGGTTTTTTTAATGGAATTGCAATTGGTTCCGGCGTTGTGATTGCAAAATATTATGGCGCCCGGGATATCAAAAACCTGCAGAAAGCCATACATACGACTGTCGGTTTCGGACTGATCTGCGGAGTCTTACTCACAATCGCAGGAACTCTTGCCGCGCCGCAGATCCTGATCCTTATGGGGACTCCGGAAAATGTACTGCCGAACTCGGTCACGTATTTCCGCATTTACTTTTCTGGTTCCCTGGCATTTGTCATGTACAACTTTTTCGTCGGGATCTTACAGTCCGTCGGAGACAGCAGACATCCGCTGATCTATCTTATGATTTCCTCCGTCGTGAATATCCTGCTGGATCTTCTTCTGATCGCAGTTTTCCACTTCGGAGTAGGGGCAGCCGCTTTCGCAACAGTTTTTTCACAGACATTGAGCGCACTGCTCTGCCTGATCCAACTGCTGCGAAGTCCGGAGGAGTTCCGGCTGTCAATTCAGAAGATCACGCTGGAAAAACAGATGCTGCGTCAAATCGTTTCTAACGGGATCCCGACCGGACTGCAGAATTCCGTCATCTCACTGGCAAATGTATTCGTACAGGCGAATATCAATCAATTCGGGGAAATGGCGGTCGCGGGATGCGGATCCTACGCGAAGATCCAGGGGTTTGGCTTTCTTCCGATCACCTGCTTTTCGATGGCGCTGACCACATTCATCAGCCAGAATCTTGGCGCAAAAAAATATGACCGCGCCAAAAAAGGCGCGGTCTTTGGAGTGGTCTGCGGCTGTCTTCTGGCAGAGCTGATTGGGATCGCGGTCTACCTGTTTGCCCCGCAGCTCCTCGCCTTATTCAGTTCCTCCGCTGAAGTAATTCAGATTGGAACGATGCAGGCACGAACGGACACGCTCTTTTATTTCCTGCTGGCCTTTTCCCACTGTATATCCGGTGTCCTGCGGGGAGCGGGAAAATCCCACGTTCCCATGTACGTCATGCTGATCTTCTGGTGCGTCGTCCGGGTCAGTTATATCCGGATCATCCTGAATTTCATTCCATCTATCCGGATGATCTTCTGGGCATACCCGCTCACATGGGCGTTAAGCTCCATTGTATTTTTGATCTACACATTGAAATCCGACTGGATCCATGGACTGGAAAGAAGATAAATATGAACGTGTGCCCGCCTGGCGCACTAATAGCAGAAAACCGGGTCTTTCGACCCGGTTTTCTATTTCTCAGCTTTTTAAATCTGACTCTTGGTGAATCGTCTATTAGTCTTCTCCGTAGAGTGTGATCAGCTTCTTCAGGTAAGCATATCTCTCTGCTGCTTCTTTCTCGTTCTGAGCGAACATCTTCGCAGCCTTCTCCGGATTTGCTCTCTTCAGTGCGTTGTAACGAACTTCTCCGTCAAGGAATTCCTGATATCCTTCCATCTTAGGCTCTTTGCTGTCGAGTGTGAACTTGTTGCCTTCTGCTGCCGGATTGTACCGGAAGTTGTTCCAGTATCCGCATTCTACTGCAAGCTGTTCCTCGGTCATCGCCTTGCTCATGCCTTTCTTGATACCATGGTTGATACACGGAGCGTAAGCAATGATGAGTGACGGTCCCGGATATGCTTCTGCTTCTGCCAGTGCCTTTACAGTCTGGTTGAAGTCTGCACCCATCGCGATCTGTGCTACATATACATAACCGTAGCTCATAGCGATGCTTGCAAGGTCTTTCTTCTTGGTTTCCTTTCCGCCTGCAGCGAACTGTGCGGTAGCACCGGTCTTCGTTGCCTTGGAGGACTGTCCGCCTGTGTTGGAGTAAACTTCGGTATCGAATACCATTACGTTGATATCCTTTCCGCTTGCGAGGATATGGTCAACACCGCCGAAACCGATGTCGTAAGCCCATCCGTCGCCACCGAATACCCACTGGGATTTCTTCGCAAGGAAGTCTTTCATCTTCAGCACTTCTGCCTTCTCTTCCAGATCGCAGTCACAGCCTTCCAGTGCTGCAACGAGTTTGTCCGTTGCCGCGCCGTTCTCAGCGCCGATCGCGAATGTATCCAGGTATTCCTGAGCTGCAGCCTTTACATCTTCCTTCTCTGCAACTTCAGCAATCTTCTCTACCTTTTCTTTCAGTCTGTCGCGGATCGTGTTCTGAGCGAGCAGCATACCATAACCAAACTCTGCGTTATCCTCGAACAGAGAGTTCGACCATGCCGGTCCTTTTCCTTCCGGTGTTACCGTATAAGGTGTGGACGGTGAGGAGTTACCCCAGATAGAGGAGCATCCTGTTGCGTTCGCAATATACATTCTGTCTCCAAACAGCTGTGTGATCAGTTTTGCATACGGGGTCTCGCCGCAGCCTGCACATGCACCTGAGAATTCAAGCAATGGCTGTTTGAACTGGCTTCCCTTTACGGTCGCAGGTTTGAACTTCGCAACAACCTCCGGTTTTACCGGAATCTCTGTTCCGAAATCGAATCCTTCCTGAGACGCTGCATTTGCTTCCATATTGCCCATTACGAGCGCCTTCTCGCCCTTCTTGCCCGGGCAGACATTCGCGCAGGAACCGCATCCTGTACAGTCATATGCGGATACTGTGATCGCGAACTTCATTCCCGGCATACCGGTCATATCAAGAAGAGCCTGTCCTTCCGGAGCCTTTGCTGCTTCTTCCTCAGTCAGAGCGATCGGACGGATAACTGCATGCGGGCAAACATATGCGCAGCGGTTACACTGGATACAGTTCTCCGGTTTCCATACCGGGATATCTACTGCGATGCCACGCTTCTCATACGCGGAGGAACCTGACGGTGTGGAGCCGTCTACATACTCATTGAATGCGGATACCGGAAGGGTATCTCCCTGCTGTGCATTTACTTTGGACTGGATATTCTTAACGAAGTCAACAACGTCTTTTCTTCCGTCTTTTACTTCTGCTGTATACAGTCCTTCGTCCGCAGCATCTTTCCAGCTTTCCGGAACAGCAATCTCTACAACCTGCTTCGCGCCTGCATCGATCGCGTCATAGTTCATCTGAACGATCTTGTCGCCCTTTCTTCCGTAAGTAGCCTTTGCAGCTTTCTTCATCAGGTCGATTGCTTCCTCTTCCGGAATGATCGCAGCCAGTTTGAAGAATGCAGACTGCAGTACGGTATTGATACGTCCGCCAAGTCCGATCTCTTTACCGATCTTAATACCGTCGATGGTATAGAACTTGATATTGTGGTTTGCGATATATGATTTTACCTGTCCCGGCAGATGCTTCTCAAGTCCTTCCATATCCCATGAGCAGTTCAGCAGGAATGTACCGCCGTCAACCAGCTCCTGAACCATGTTATACTTATTGATATAAGAAGGATTATGGCATGCCACAAAGTTTGCCTGATGGATCAGGTATGTGGACTTAATCGGTTTCTTACCAAAACGCAGGTGGGACATTGTAACGCCGCCTGACTTCTTGGAATCATAATCAAAATAAGCCTGTGCATACATATCGGTGTTGTCGCCGATGATCTTAATGGAGTTCTTGTTCGCGCCTACCGTACCGTCTGCGCCAAGTCCCCAGAACTTGCAGTTGATCGTTCCTTCCGGTGTGGTAACCAGCGGAGCACCTGCATCCAGTGACAGATGTGTCACATCATCATCGATACCGATCGTGAACTGCTTCTTCTCTGTATTGTGGAATACTGCTACGATCTGTGCCGGAGTCGTATCCTTGGAACCAAGTCCGTAACGTCCTGTAAATACCGGAACAGACTCGAACTTCGAACCCTTCAGTGCAGCAACAACGTCCAGATACAGCGGCTCGCCGATGGAACCAGGCTCTTTCGTTCTGTCAAGAACGGAAATAGTCTTTACGGTATCCGGGATCGCATCGATCAGTGCCTGTGCGCTGAACGGTCTGTAAAGACGAACCTTTACAACGCCGACTTTCTCGCCTGCTGCCATCATATAATCGATGGTCTCTTCAATCGTATCACATACAGAACCCATCGCGATGATCACACGCTCTGCGTCCTCTGCTCCATAGTAGTTGAACAGCTTGTAATCTGTACCGATCTTTGCGTTTACCTTGTCCATATAATCCTGAACGATTCCCGGAAGAGCATCGTAATACGGGTTACATGCTTCTCTTGCCTGGAAGAAGATGTCCGGGTTCTGGGCAGAACCTCTCTGGCACGGATGGTTCGGGTTCAGGGCATGTGCGCGGAACTCGTCGATCGCGTCCATGTTCACCAGATCTTTCAGATCATCGTAATCCCATGTCTCAATCTTCTGAATCTCGTGAGAAGTACGGAATCCATCGAAGAAGTTGATAAACGGAATCTTTCCTTCCAGCGCCGCACAGTGTGCAACCGGCGTCAGGTCCATAACCTCCTGTACGCTGGACTCGCAGAGCATCGCTGCTCCGGTCTGACGACAGGCGTAAACATCCGAATGATCTCCGAAGATTGAAAGCGCATGGCTGGCGATCGCACGTGCAGATACATTGAATACGCCCGGCAACTGCTCGCCTGCTACTTTATATAAGTTCGGGATCATAAGAAGAAGTCCCTGGGATGCGGTAAATGTAGTCGTCAGTGCTCCGGCTGATAAGGAACCATGCACAGCTCCGGCAGCGCCCGCCTCAGACTGCATCTCTGTTACCTGAACAGTCTGTCCGAAAATATTCTTTCTGCCTTCGTTCGCCCACTCATCCACATGCTCCGGCATAACGGATGACGGCGTGATCGGGTAAATGGCAGCAACTTCTGTGTACGCATAAGAAACATGAGCTGCAGCCTGATTACCATCCATGGTCTTCATTTTTCTTGCCATTTCTTGTTCCTCCTTAAATAAGTACATTGCAAAAATTTAACATTTCACATGTAGTTTCATTATATCGCCAAAATATGCAAAAGTCCATAGAAGTCAAGAGATTTTTTGTACATTTTTACAAACAAAAATTACGAAGGTGGGGTGCTGTGAATCATAGTATCACTACTCCGCCAGAACGTCAGCGATCGAGTTATCTGTCAGGAAGGTATCCATATTGTACAGAAACAGTACGTCTGTGATTCCCTTCCCGGTCACCAGTGTCTGGATGTTATCATAATAATACCGCGGATCCACCATGACGATCTCATCATAATACGGGATCAGAAACGGAACAAAGCAGTTCGCATAGGAGTCTTTAAATACAAGCAGATTCCGCTCTGTACGGTTCGTTGTCCTGATATCCACCGTCGCATGATTGCCCCCAAAGAACACCTGATACTGGTCTTTCCCATCGAGCGCTGACTTGTCATAGACTGTCGGCCTCTCCTCGCGGTTATCCGAATCCGTCACAAGATATTTCGTTTCGACATTTTTCGGCGCATAGATTTCAATCGAGTCCTCCGCCTTGTGGTAGCCGCTCTTTGACGCCAGTGTCCCGGAAAAACTTGTCGTGACGGTGTACGTATCGTATTCCGTCACCGGATCGTCTATTCCCAGCTCCGCAGCAGCCGCCTCAAATCCATAGGAGGCTCCCCTGCTTGTCCAGTGATGATCCGTCTTGTAATACAGACCTTCCTCCACATGTTCCCGAAGCGTATCGGTGACATCAATGTATCCTGCTTTCTCTGTAAGCTGACTTTGGATCTTCTCAGCATCCTTGCTCTGGTCACGCACCGGCGCGCCGCTTGGCAGATACTCCCGCATCGTGTACGCCGCATTGGGGACGATCATCATATCTACCTGAATTCCCTCGTTTCGTTCCGTGAAGGCATTGATCGCCTCCATATTCTCACTGACACGTTTTTCATCCGGTTTTGACGGTATCTGCATCAGGTAGTGATCCTTTCCAAGATAAACTCCATTGAACTCTCTTTTTCCCGCCAGCAGGTCGCACTGCACCTTCAGCCGGATCCATGTATCGCGGAAAGCAAACTGATCGGAAATGTAACTTTCCAGATCGTTCATATATTCTTTCTCCCGAATTCCGCTCAGACTGATCTGCGGAGCTTTTGCAAGCACGCGCTTTTCTTCCTCCGAATAAGTTCTGTCCGGCTGTACTGCCCCGGCAAAAACCAGAAAAAGGATGATCCCGGCAAACATCACGGCCATGGCTTTATAGAATATCCGTCCGTTTTTTTTTCTTTTCTTGTCTCTTGGTTCTTTCTCACTCATTTTTCTGCCTCTTTAAAATCGATTTCCGGAATCAGCCTGATTCCTCAAAACCGAAAATATAAAAACGGGTTATAGGTATCGTTTACAAGATACGCTGTGCAGATCAGAAACATTCCGGCAAACACCGCCACACACACAACCTGTTTCTTGATATTTCCCGATCTGCGCCATGCGGAAAACTTTCTGTACACGACCGGCGTGCAGCAGATGGCGGAAACCAGTCCGGTCAGCAGGCTCGTCCGCAGATAGTAGAATCCTGTCGCGTCAGCTATACCGCAGCCGCCGATTCCGAACATGGTGCCGATATATGACAGCGCATCTCCCATCGTCGGGGAGAAAAACAAAACCCAGCCGACCATAACGATCGCCATCGTATAAAGATGGCGCACCGCCGCCGGAAGTTTTTCCAGTCCCTCTTTTAATATATATTTCTCAATACACAGAATTATTCCATAATAAAGTCCCCAGAAAATAAAATTCCATGCCGCGCCGTGCCACAATCCGGTCAGTCCCCACACGATCATCAGATTGCGGATTGTTTTCGCCGTTCCCTTCCGGTTTCCTCCCAGAGGAATATATACGTATTCCTTGAACCAACTGCTCAGGGAAATATGCCATCTTCTCCAGAAATCCGTAATACTCTTTGCCGTATACGGATAATCAAAGTTCTTGATAAAATCAAATCCAAGCATCTTCCCGAGTCCGATGGCCATATCGGAATAACCGCCGAAATCAAAATAGATCTGCATCGTATAGGCAAAGCATCCGATCCATGCCGTCAAAACCGACGTCTCCGACGTTCCCATCGCCGCAATGGATTCATAGACGCTCCCCATGTTATTTGCAAGCAGAACCTTTTTTGCAAGTCCCTGCAAAAACCATACCGCACCCTCGCCGAACTTTCTCACGGACACAGTCCGTTTCCGGAGCTGCTTTTCCACATCCGAATATCTTACAATCGGTCCCGCGATCAGTTGCGGGAACATCGATACATATGTGCCAAAAATAAGAGGATTGTGCTGCGCCTCCACTTTTTCCCGGTATACATCAATGACGTAGGACATCGTCTGGAACGTGTAAAAGGAAATGCCGATCGGCAGCGCCAGTTCATGTACCGGGATATCGAACGGCAGGATCACATTGAGATTGTCGATCAGGAATCCATAATATTTGTAAAACCCGAGGATCAGAAGATCGATGACGATCGTGCTTACGCAGGCCAGCTTTGCCTTCCGTTCTTCCTCATTCTGGCGGAACTGTTCAATCTCCAGACCACCCGCAAAGTTAATCCCGATGTTCAAAAGCATCAGAACTACATAAACCGGTTCTCCCCATGCATAAAAGATCAGGCTTGCCACAAAAAGAACCGCGTTTTTCAGTTGATACCGGGAAGGCACCAGATAATAGACGATCAGCGTTACAGGCAGAAACGCAAAAATAAAAAACACACTGCTGAAAATCATAACCTCTTCCCTCCCCTATAAGCTCTTCATGAACGCACTTTCTGCTTTCCCCGCCTGTTCATGAACCATATAAAATACATAATTTCCCTCTGTCTTTAATACATGAGATTCCAAAAGCGCTGTCTGCTCGGCACCATAGCCTTCAAAACTCTTCATCTGCGTATCCAGCCGTTCTTCGATCGCGTTCTCTACTTCCTCTCTCTGCGAAACATCGCTCAGCTTTACGATCAGCAGTTCTCTGGCGTCCATGTTGTCCGCCGGTGCGTACAGCACCACTCCCTCATAATCGTTCGGGTTCAGTCCATAAAACCGCTTCACCATTCTGCCGCCTGCCGGCTGCATCTCTTCCATTCCCGCCGCCTTCACTACCTGCTCTGCAACGGATTGGATATCCGCGTCGCTGATGCTTCCACTGCTCATATCCCAGATCATAAACACCAGGAGCAGAACCGTCAGCGCTGCCTTTCCGTAACTCCATTTACTCCTCATTCGTCATTCCACCTCTGTCAGCATATTCGCCGCCCAATATTTATAAAATTCCTTTCCCACATGGAGTCCATCTTCCTGGTACAGATCCAGATGTGCGTTCGCCATCTCTGTATTGTCAATATAATGATACCCCTTTTCCGCGCACATGGTCTGCAGTGACTCATTAAACTCTCCGATCCGCTGATAATTGGGATCCTGCCCCAGTCCGGCTCCGGTCACCGGAAGAATGGAATTCAGGTATACTTGTGCATCCGGCACTTCTCTTTGCAGAAGCTGGATCCGTTCATCACATGCCGCCGCATACTCCTCCTTTGACGGCCATACCCCGGTTCCCACATCATTCAAACCAAAACAAAGGAAAATACGATCCGGCGCAAGTTCTTTGATCTGTTCGATCTCAGCGTCTATATCCGTAATACGCTCTCCCGACTGCGCCAGCACCTGTTCCTGGGGAAGCAGTTCATAGTAAGAAAAACCCACTGCACGGGAATCCCCAAGAATCAGCGCACCGTCAAATTCTCTCCAGATGGAGCTTTCATCACTGTCTGCAAGATTCATCACTCTCTCGTCCCGGATTGTCTTAATATCTTCTGAAATTCCCTGCATATCCTGCTCTTCCAGTTCCGTCAGATACTCGATCCCGCGATTTACTCTCTCTTCCTCCTGCCGTAACTTGTTCCGGTGCCTTACAGACACAACAATAACGGCAGTCAGAATAACTGCCGCCACAAGTAATCCAGCTATGATTTTTCTGTTTCGTTCTGTATGATCCAGACTTTTCTTCATTTGTACAGCCTCCGGCGTTACTAATGTTCATAGCATTCATTATATCACGTTCTTCGGCAATATGTCACTGATTCTGTACATTTCCTTTTTTTTCTTTCGGATTTTTCCGATATTTGTATCCCAGATACAAAAGCGCCGCTCCCGTCGCAACGACAATAACGCCTGCCAGCAGTTGCGACACAGGGATAAGAGTCCCCGGAAGGTAGAGCTGATCGGTCCGGATTCCTTCGATCCACACTCTTCCGAGTCCATATCCAAACAGATACATCAAAAACAGCTCTCCGTCATACTTTTTGTGTTTCCGGTACAGAAACAGTACAAGCAGAACCCCCGCGCACCAGAGAGATTCGTATAGAAATGTCGGATGCACCTGGATATATTCCACCCCGTTTATGGTCTGGATATGCTCGCGGATACTTTCCGACACATCCCTGCTTCTCACCGCATCCAGCGGCAGGCGCATGGCCAGAAGATTGTCCGTATATTCTCCGAACACTTCCCGGTTAAAAAAGTTTCCCCACCGGCCGATCATCTGTCCGCACACAAACGGCATTGCAATCGTATCCGCGATCAGGCGGGCGCTGATCTTCTTGACTTTCGCGCAGATCACGACTGCGACAACCGCACCGATCACACCGCCGTAAATCGCCAGTCCGCCGCCGCGCAGATTGAAGATCTCAAGCAGATCATCCTTGTATGCATCCCACGAAAAGATGACATAATAGATTCTGGCCCCGGCAATCCCGACGATCACCCCGAAAATGCCCATATCCAGATAATCATCCGGATTCTGCCCTGTCCGTTTCGCTTCCCGCAGGGCGATCCAGAATCCCACCAGAATTGCGATCCCGATCACGATCCCGTAGTACGCAATCTCAAATCCGAAAACCGATATTTCCTTTCCAACGTGTTCCAGCGTGATCCCCAGATTTGGAAAACTAATATCATAATGCATATTTATGCTGCTCCTTTCTCTGCCAACTGCAATCGGGACAGGCTATGATCGATCATAGCCTGTCCCGTGTTGTCTGATCATACGTTAAACCGGAACAGGATAATGTCTCCATCCTGCACCACGTAATCCTTTCCTTCCAGCCGCACAAGACCTTTTTCCTTTGCCGCGGTATGGGAACCACACGCCATCAGGTCATCATAACTGACAACCTCCGCACGGATAAATCCACGTTCAAAATCCGAATGAATCTTCCCCGCCGCCTGCGGCGCTTTCGTTCCTTTTTTGATCGTCCAGGCACGAACCTCCGGTTCTCCCGCAGTCAGATAACTCAAAAGTCCCAGCAGACTGTAGCTCGCCCTGATTAGTTTTTCCAGTCCGGACTCTTCTAAACCTAAATCCTCCAGAAACATCTTCTTTTCATCATCATCCAGCTCCGCAATCTCCTGCTCGATCTGCGCGCAGACTACAAACACTTCAAATCCTTCCTTCGCCGCATACTCCCGGACTGCCTGCACTCCCGCATTGGACGCTCCGTCGTCCGCAAGGTCATCCTCCGAAACATTTGCCGCGAAAATGACCGGCTTCGCAGTCAGTAGGTTATAACCTGCCATCCACTCCTGCTCATCCTCATCATTCGTGGTAAAGCTCTTTGCAAGACGCCCCTCCTCCAGATGCGCCTTCAGTCGTTTCAGCAGTTCCAGCTCCTTCGCTGCAGCCTTATCATTCCGGGACAGCTTCGTTGTCTTTGCGATCCTCCGCTCCAAGATCTCCAGATCGGAAAAGATCAGCTCCAGATTGATCGTCTCAATATCACGGAGAGGATCGATCGTTCCGTCTACATGGACGATATTCGAGTCTTCAAAGCAGCGTACCACATGGACGATGGCATCCACCTCACGGATATTTGCAAGGAACTGGTTTCCCAGTCCCTCCCCTTTTGACGCTCCCTTTACCAGACCTGCAATGTCTACAAACTCGATCACAGCCGGAACAATCTTTTTCGTATGATACATCTCCCCAAGCACATTCAACCGCTCATCCGGTACATTCACAACTCCTACGTTCGGATCGATCGTACAGAACGGATAATTCGCCGACTCCGCACCCGCCTTTGTCAAAGAATTAAACAGTGTACTCTTCCCCACATTCGGTAAACCGACAATACCTAATTTCATCTTTCTATAGTCCTCCTTTAAAACCCCATAGCTGTTTTATTTTATCATCTTTCTTTTCCTTTTACAGTTTAGCACAGCCGGCGGAAATTAGCCACTGTAATCTCAATTTTCATTTTCTTGTGGTTTTTTGCCATGTATGGAGGATTTCTTTTCATCCCGCACGAAAAAAAGCGCTCTTTTTGGGGACACTGCCTGCAAATCCCGCAAAAAGCGCTTTTTTTACGAAGCTCACTCTAAAATTTCCAACAATTCACTCATATTTTGTATCACCGCATCGGCGCCTGCTTTTACAAATTTTTCTCTGACCGCTGCAGAGCGCTCTGCACGTTCCTCTTCACTCAGCGCATGATATTCTTCTTCTGTCAGTCCCATCTCCGAGCTTCCTTCTACAACACCGACCGTAAATACGCCGGCATTCTTTCCCTCCCGGATATCCGAAACGGTATCGCCGACTTTTACGACATTTTCCACGCTGTGAACACCCAGTGCTTCCATATTTCTGAATATCATATATGGATACGGCCGTCCGGCGTCTCCCACAGAATTCGGACTGAACCAGACATCCGGCGCATATCCGTTTTCTTTTGCCTTTGCCGTGACGATTGCCATCATCGCATCGGTGTATCCGGTCGTTGAACCGATTTTCATCCCTCTTTTGCGTAATGCTTCCACGGTTTCCAGTACATATGGTTTGATTTCTGCATACTGATCCAGAATCCTCATCAGCTTTTCTTCAAATAGTCCATACAGTTCTTCCACATTTTCTTCTGCAGGAGCCGCGCCATATTTTTCTGTCCACAGTTTCCGGATTCTCGGCATTTCCAGCATCGTCCGGATGTGATCGCGTTTGAGCATCCCCATCGGCGCCCGTACTTCGTCCATTGTCGGTTCAATTCCAAAGTGACGGAACACCCCGGCAAATGCCTGTACCGGTGCAAAACATCCATAATCTACCGTGGTTCCGGCCCAGTCAAATATGACCGCTTCCCAATTCTTCATTTTCCCGTTTCCTCCTGTTTCTGTTCCAAAAATTCCCGGATCAGGTCCGCCACTTTTAAGATATCTTCTTCGTAAATCTCTCCGATGTTTCCGATCCGGAACGTGTCTGCCTCAGTTACTTTTCCCGGGTAGATCGCATAGCCGCGTTCTTTGATGTAGCTGTACATATCCTGAAAAGAAAATTTGTGATCCTCCGGATAGAAAAATGTCGTAATAACCGGGCCCTGATGCTTTGCGTCGATATAAGGCCGAATTCCCAGTTCGCCCAGCTTTTGGATCAGCAGCCGGTTATTCTCCACATAGCGTTTGTTCCTCGCCGGGATTCCGCCTTCTTCTTCCAGCTCCTTCAGTGCCTGTGCAAATGCCAGTACCACATGGGTTGGCGAAGTAAACCTCCATTTTCCATCTTGATCCATTGTTTCCCACTGGTCATACAGATCCAGAGACAGGCTTCTGGCTTTTCCCTTGCTTTCCAGAAGTTTCTCGCGATTCGCTATGATAAACGAGAACCCCGGCACTCCCTGGATACATTTATTTGCGCTGCTGATCATGAAGTCGATTCCCCAGTCCTGTACCGGAATCTCCATGCCTCCGAAGCTGCTCATCGCATCTACGATCATCGTTGCCTGATGTGCCCTGCTGACCTTTGCAACTGCTTCGATATCATTCAGGATACCGGATGTTGTCTCACTGTGTACCATTGCCACATGTGTAATCTCCGGATTTTCCTCCAGGATCCTGTGAATCTTTTCTGCATCCGGCACGCGGTTGTAAACCTCGTTGTATATCATATACGGTAACTTCGCATGTTTTGCGATTTCTTCCATCCGTTCCCCGTAAGCGCCGTTGGCTGCGATCAGAAGTTTGTCGTTTTCTCCCACCACACTTGTCAGCACAGACTCCACGCCAAATGTTCCGCTGCCCTGCATCAGGACGACCGTGTATTCTTCTTCCGACGCCTGTGCCAGCTTCAGAAGTTGTTTACGGATATCCAATGTAATTTTCTTATAATCATCATCCCATGTACAGTGATCAAACAGCATTTCCTGTTTTACCGTTTCTGTCGTCGTAAGCGGTCCCGGAGTCAGCAGCTTGTATCCCGTTCCATTCATCGTCTCTTCCTCTTTTCTGTTCCTGTTTTTTGTTTTTTCGTCAAATGCGCCCTGTCCCGGGCGCATTTGATCTTTACTCCGGCTTACAGCTTTCCGATAATTCCTGATGCTTTTCCAACAGATCTACTGTCAGCTTTTCCGGAAATACTTTCGGGTCGCCGGATACTTTCGTGTCGTCCACTTCCTCCCCTTCGTAGATCGGGATCGGATAATATTTCAGCAGGTCTTCGCGCCCGTTTTTGATGATGCACTCTGCCATCTCCATCGCTTTCGGATTTGTGGATTCCCCTTTCTCTACAACTGCGACGGATTCTGTCAGTGTAAAGTTCCCTTCCGCCGGATCTACATAGTCGATCGGAAGTCCTTCTTCTTTGTCTGCGACCGCCTGCTGCCGCAGTCCAAAACCAATCGCGACTTCTCCCGCACGCACCAGTTTCAGCGGACCGGAACCGGATTCCTCAATATGGTCTCCTGCATTTTCATAAATCGCAGTTAATACTTCCTTCGCGCCGTCCTCGCCATATTCACTGATGAGCGCCTGGATCAAAAGCCACGCGGTAGAGGAAGAAGCAATGTCTGTTACGGCAATCATTCCGGCATACTGGGGATCTGCCAGATCTTTGATCGAGGAAGGCATCTCCAGTCCATACTCATCCATCATCTCTGTATTGACAATGATCGTACCTTCCTGCATGGTAATCGGCGTACAGTAGGACGGATATTCATCAAGGGTGTTCGTCTCAAACTCCAGATCTTTAAACATGCTGCTTTCTTCCTGCGCACTCTCAATATAAAACGTGCTCATCGTTACCAGGTCCGCCTCGATGTTGCTTCCCTCTGCCATCAGCTTTCCTCCCAGTTCGGAGGTTCCAAAAGTCTGGAAGATGTACTGTCCCTCAAATCCATTCTCATCCAGGGCAGCTTTCATCACTTCGACCGCCTCATCATCTGCATTGGAATAGATCACAACCTGTTCCCCGGTCCCTCCATTACCGGAACACCCTGTCGTAAACATAACAGATAATCCCAATACCCCGGCGAGTCCTCCCGCCACTACTCTTTTCAAACCTTTCATTTTCTTTTTCTCCTTTTTCTTTTTTTCTGTGCTGTATTTTCTATTTGCAAGGAACTGAAACAGTGCCTTCGCAAACAGATTCGTAAATAATATCAGTAAAGATAATACAAACACCTCATTAAACTTGTTGTAATACTGCAGTTCTTTCATCTTCGTTGTGATAACCATGGTCCGCGCCCCGGCGATAAAGACGACCGCACTGACCGTCACCATCGCATTTACGAAATAGTAACTGAACACTTCTATGATCGTGGACGCTGCATTCGGCGTCACGACGCGGATGATTGTTTTCGCCCAGTTATCTCCCATCAGCATCGCCGTCGTTTCCCATGAGGCGTTCATCTTCGACAGCGAGTTCTTCATCATCAGATACGGCGTTGAAAAGAAATGTACCACATTACAGATGATCAGGATTGTAAACGTACTCTGCAGGCCGGTTCCGGAAAAGCAGAATAAAAATGCAAGTCCCAGCACCATACCCGGAATCGTATTTGTTACGAGTGCAATTCCTTCTACAGTCTGTTTTAATTTTGCGCTCACAGTGCTTCTCGCCGTAATGATCGCGCTTCCGTACGCAATCAAAGTGCCGATAAGTGCTGTCAGAAGCGCAACAAAAATAGAATTTTTATAAACTTCAAGCAGGCCGCCATCCCGGAACACGCTCTGAATATGTTCCAGTGAAACGTGGAGGTCATACGGCCAGTCTCCCACCAGCGGTATCACAAAGATCACCGCGAAAATAGACAGCACACAGCCGCAGATGATCATACTTACTGCCCCGCAGAATATGTCGCGTCCTACATTTTTCCGGGTTTCCATCACCGAGATTTTATTGTAACGGACATTATATTTTTCCAGTATGTGCAGCACTGCAATGCTCACCACCGACGGGATCAGCATCACCATCGCAACAACGCTTCCTTTGTTGAAATCCGGCACACTTCCAAGCATCTGACTGTACAGAACGCTTGCGATCACTTCATATTTTCCTCCGACAGACGCCGGGATCCCGAAATCCGTAAAACAAAGGAAAAAGGACTGGATAAAAGATGCCGCCAGTGTTCCCAGCAATGGACGAAATACCGTGATCATAAATGTAGACCATGCGTTATCTCCCATAATCCTGGATACTACAGAGAATTTCTTGTCGATATAACCCATTGTGTTGTAGATCAGCATAAAGGAGATCGGCAGTGTATAGATCACATACCCGAGCAGCAGTCCGTTGAACCCATAGATTTCAAAAAGCTGCCGTCCGAATAACCGGGTCAGAAGTCCCTGCTTCCCAAAAGAATAAATGATTGCGAATCCATACGTCAGTGTCGGAAGCAGCATCGGCAGCGCCGCCACCCCGCGGATCAGCTTCTTCACGATCGACGGTACATTTGTATAATGAATCGTGTATGCAAGAAAAAATGCAATGACTGTTGTGATCAGTGCACTTGCACCGGACACCAGAAAGCTGTTTCCCAGTGCGGTCAAAAATCCGCGTCCGCCCAGTACCGCTATGTAATGTTCCATCGTCAGGCCCGCATCTCCTATGACCGATTTTCCAAGGAGGCGGATCACCGGATACACCAGAAAGATCAGGAATATCAGTGCGATCACCAGAAAGATTCCTTTGATTTCTTTATTTTTTGAAACTTTCATTTTTTGTTTTTTCCTCCTACGATACCAGTCCGACCTGCATCATATCCGGTGTGTTTGCCCTGCTGACGGCGCCCGTAACGGAAAACAGGGAGTAAATATTGTTTTTCTTGATCTCAAGCTGTCTTAAAATAAATTCCTGTACAAATGCATTTTCCGGTGTTTTTACAATTTCTTCCGGTCTGCCGTACTGAGAGATATTTCCCTGATTGATGATCATGACATGGTCCGAGAGTGTCAGCGCTTCCTCCGGATCGTGCGTCACGATGATCGTCGTAAGGTGAAATTCTCTGGCGATTGTCTTGATCTTTTCCTTGATGGATTCTTTGATCACGCCGTCCAGTGCGCTCAAAGGCTCATCCAGCAGCAAGATCTTCGGCTTCATTACCAGTGTCCTCGCCAGCGCCACCCGCTGTTTCTGTCCTCCGGACAACTGGTCGATTCGTTTCTCCAGATGCTCCTGCAGTCCCAGCAGTTCGATCAGGTCATCCACTTCTTCTTTCGTGGAAATATCCGGCTTGTTGCGCAGTCCATATACAATATTTTTATAAACATTCAGATTGGGAAACAGCGCATAATCCTGAAATACGATATTAAATCCTCTCTTTTCCATCGGTATCTTCGTCATATCCTGTCCGTCAAACAAAATCTTTCCGCTGTCTGCATCCGTGATTCCCAGTATCAGATTCAGCAGCGTCGTCTTTCCGCATCCGGACGGGCCTAATATAGAAACAATTTCTCCATCCTCAATTTCCAGATTGATATCATCCAGAATCGTAACTCCGTCATATGTCTTTTTTACATGTTCTAATTTTAGCATCTGACTATTTCCTTTCTCTTTTCTCAAGATCCTTCACAACCATTTTCTTTCCATCCAGCAGTGATCCGCTGATCACCATGCACCATTCTAGCAATGGAATTTTTCAAAAACAATCAAATGAATTTCAAAACTGTGTAACAGAAATGTAAAACGACATACAAAAAGCAGGGAGATTTATCTTGTAGTTTTCCTACAAAAATCACCCTGCTTTCTGGTATTTACCGGTACGCCTTATCCCGTATGATCCGGCTGTTTTTATCCAGCTCTCCGGTACAGCGCTCATAATCTCCGGCGATCAGTCCCATATAAAGCATATCCACAATCACAATCTGTGTTGCCCGTGAGAAGATCGCATCACCGTACAGTAATTGTTCCTGCGAACTGCACAGCATCACGTCACTCCATTTCCCGATCAGTGAGTTCTTAAAGTTGGTGACTGCGATCGTCTGCGCTCCTGCTTTTTTCGCCACTTTCATCACATCGACCACATCCCGCGACTGTCCTGAATATGAGATCCCTACCGCGACGTCCTCCGGCGTCAGGGCCGCCGCCGTGATCTGCTGAATATAATAATCCTCATCATAGCGGCAGTCCATCCCCAGATACAAAAGCTTCGTCAGAAGATCCCGCGCCGTCGCCGCCGAATTTTCTACACAGTACAGACAGATCCTCCTTGCCCCCGCAAGCATCTGAATTGCTTTTCGGAAGTCCTCCGGGGCAATGCTTTTCAACATATTTTCCAACATAGAAACTGTCGTTGCGACAATCCGCGAAGGAATCTGCTCCAGCTCAATACTTTTCTCCAGATAATAGCCGTACATCGCGCCGATATCCGGCTCTTCCTGCTTAAATCGTTCCGCCGCCTCCTCGATCATCCGGTATCGGAACTGACGGAATCCCGGGTATCCGAGCGCCTTCACAAACCGGATCACCGTAGGCTGGCTTACTCCGCATTTTTTTGCCAGCATTTCCAGCGAAAGTGTCCTGCATTCCCCCTCATGAGCCAGCACATAATCCGCCACCTTCTTTTCCGAATCCCGCAGCGACGCGTAACGGCTTTTAATCAAAAAATCAATCGTATTCTCAAATCTCATGTTTTCCTCCCTGCGATCCCATGTAGAAATCTTACAAAATCGTCAAAACTGCCTTTGTAATTTTCTTTCGGAACTGTTCACTCTTATTCTACAGGAATCCGGGCAATGACAGCGTTAAATCTTTGTAAAAAGCAGGGGCAGGCGTGGCTCATACAAGCCACACCTGCCCCTGAAGTGCACGTCAGTCTCTTGTCTGCATCAATATAACTTCACCCGCAGGAAATGATATTTCTACTTCGTCTGCTGCAAATTCGTTGCTTACGCACAAACTGTCATACGGCGTCAGTTCATGATGGGCAAGCGGATACTTTGCTCCTGTGATATTAAAATCATGCACCGTCTGTCCCAGTGGGAACACGGAAAAATACGGTCCGTACGCCTCTTCCCGCTTCAGCACGATTCCCTGGTCCAGAAGTCGGATCTCATTCTGCCGGTCAAGGATCCGCGCGTCCGCCCCCGCGTCCAGCGCGATCTTCAGGCTCTGGACATTCGCCCAGATATGATCGATCCTTCCGCCGGTCGCTCCGATCAGTACAATGTGTTTTCTGCCAAGGCACAGGCTCAGGTGTATCGCAATCTCCGTATCTGTCGAATCCTTTACCGGATTATACTCCCGCACTGGAATATTGGTCTGCTCTTTATAAAATTCAACCACTTCTTCCGGAGTGCTGTCGAAATCTCCGACAATATAATTCGGCAGGATCTGATGCTCGTACAAGAACAGCAATCCCTTATCCGCTGCAATAATATATTCTGTTTCCTCTGAACGCAATACGTTCAGCGCAAATTCTTCTTCCAGGTTTCCACCGCTGATAATGACTGTACGTTTATTCATCTTTTTCCAAAATCTCCATAAACTTTTTCATATTACCGGCAATATCTCCTTTGAACACCGCCGTGCCTGTTACAATGACATTTGCTCCTGCATCCAGTACCTGTTCTACATTACTGTACCGGATCCCACCGTCTACTTCGATATCCGCATCCAGTCCGGCCTCGTCCAGCATAGTCCTCAGAGCATGGATCTTATCCAGCGACTCCGGCATAAAATCCTGTCCGCCCGCTCCCGGCTCCACAGACATGATCAGAAACAGTTCTGCCTGATCCAGAAACGGGACGAGCACATCGACCGGGGTATCCGGTTTGATCGTGATCCCGGCCTTTTTACCTGCCGCATGGATTGCCTGCAGGGTCGCCGCAAGATCTTTACATGCTTCATAATGCACTGTAAGGATATCTGCGCCCGCTTCGCAAAATGCGTTCACATACCGGATGGGTTCTTCGATCATCAGATGAACGTCCAGAACAATGTCCGCTGCGTCCCGGATCGACTGCAGCACCGGTATTCCAAATGAAATATTGGGGACGAAATTTCCGTCCATAACATCAAAGTGCAGATATTCTGCGCCGTTCTCCGCGCAGATACGTATTTCCTCTCCAAGCCTTTTAAAATCTGCTGCCAGAATTGACGGCGCCATCTTTCTTTTCATGCTCTGTACTCCATAGTTACTATGAATAGTAACATTTATCCTCCCATTTTTTTAAAATACCGACATATACTCAATACCGTTTTTTCTCCTGCAGTTCCCGGTACATTTCCAGATAATCCTCATAGCGGATCCGATGAATGTCCCCGCTTTCGACTGCATCTTTTACTGCGCAGTCCGGCTCATGCACATGACTGCAGCCATCGAACCTGCACTGTCCTTCATAAGGCGCAAATTCTCTGAAGTAATACTTTAACTCTTCTTTCTCTAATCCGTCCAGATACAGGGAACTAAATCCCGGCGTATCCATGATAAAGGAATCTTCGTTGATCGGGATCAGTTCCGAATGGCGTGTCGTATGCTTTCCCCGGGCGATCTTTCTGCTGATGCTGCCCGTCTCCATCTGAACGCCCTGCTGCAGCAGATTGATCAGGGAAGATTTTCCCACGCCCGAAGGTCCTGCCACCGCCGTCGTCTTTCCCTGCAGCATACGCTTCACTTCTGTGATATTTTCTTTCCTCTTTGTACTGATAAAGAGAAGTTCGCAGCCACAGTTCCGGTAAACAGACCGGAGTTTTTCCATTTCTTCCTCTCCGGTAAGGTCTGTTTTGTTGAAGCAGAGAATGACCGGAATCTGTTTCTGTTCCATTGACACCATGAAGCGATCCAGCAGATTGAAATGCGGCACCGGATCCTTCACTGCAAATATCACCAGCGCCTGATCAATATTCGCGACCGCCGGGCGGATCAGTGCGTTCCTGCGCGGAAGGATTTCCGTAATACTTCCCTCTTTCTCTGCATTATTCAGCACTTTCACTACCACATCGTCTCCTACGAGAGGCTTTTTCCCGTCCTTTCGGAATACGCCTCTCGCCTTACATTCGTAGATCAGATCTGCCCCCGGTGCATAAACATAATAAAAACCAGAGATTCCTTTCACGATTTTCCCGGAAAACATATGGCTCAGTATCTGAATCTTTTCCTTGTCCTCCGTCATTGCCCCTCCGTCGTATTATCTGTATTCTCTGTGTCTGAAGGTTCCGAAGGCTGTGAAGGCTGCGCACCCAGACTGATCGTGAAATCTACATAGCTGCCTTTTTCCATCTGGCTTCCCGGATTTGCAGTCTGGCTGATCACATATCCTGCTGCCACACTGCTGCTATATTCCTGATGAACATTTCCCGGCACCAGTCCTGCATCTTTCAATGCCTGTTCTGCCTGGCTCTGCGTCTTGCCGCTCAGAGACGGAACACTGACATATTCGGTCTTCGGACCTTTGCTGACCGTAAGGTTCACCGATGTCCCCTTACTTACCTTTGCATCCTGCGCCGTCGGATTCTGTGCGATTACAACTCCTGCGCTGTAATCATCACTGTATTCTTCTGTAACACTGCCTACAGACAGTCCCTGCCCCGTGATCGCCGCCTCGGCGTCTGCCTGGCTGCTGCCGATCACATTCGGGATCGATACTTTTTCCGCGCCTTTACTTACAACGATCGTAACCGATGATCCTTCTTTGAGTTCTACTCCGGCAGACGGATTCGAAGAAATGACTTTCCCGCTCTCCACACTGTCATCGTAAGCCGATTCTACGTTTACGATCAGTCCGGCGTCCTCGATCATTTCCTGTGCCTCGTCTTCTCCTTTTCCGACTACATTGGGTACTTTTACATTCTGAACTTCCTTCCCGGTGCTGACAACAACACGGACTTCTGTATTCTTATCGACTTTTTCGTTTGCTGCCGGATTCTGGCTGATGATCTCGCCCGCCTCGAATTTATCGGAAGCCTCCCTCGCCTCCACATAATATCCGAGTTCCTTTTTGTTCAGCGCGTCCTTCGCCTCATCCTCTGACATGCCGACGATGGAAGGTACGATCACCTTGCTCTCTGTATCTGTTTCGGAAATACCCGGGCCCACCTTAAAGATCCCGGCGGCATTTCCCGCCACCACGATGATCCCGATCGCGATCACAGCGATCACCACGACCATCAGAATCTTCATGATCTTTTTCGTGTTCGGATTTACCTGTTCCTTATTGCGTTCCTGAGAACGTCCGCCGTTTTTCCGGTTACGGCTGTAATCCTCTTCCTCGTCCTCATCGTCCTCATCATCGTCATCGTATTCATTTTGATAATCTGAATCACTGTAATCCTCGTCCTGCGGATACTCATCATCTGTGATCCGCTGAATCTCTTCTGTCGTCATCAGAACGGTCTCATCCGATTCTCCCACAGCCACACCGGTCACAAAATGACCGTCCGGATCCACCAGCGAATGCTTCAGGTCTGTGATCAGCTCCTGGCAGTTCTGGTAACGCTTTGCCGGATCTTTCTGGGTACACTTCAGGATAATACATTCCAGACTGTACGGAATATCCGGCACTTCTTCCGACGGCAGCGGCATCTCTTCTTTCAGATGCTTGATCGCGACCGTCACCGTAGAATCGCCGTCAAACGGGACATGCCCCGTGATCATTTCATACATCGTAATCCCGGCCGAATAAATATCGCTCCGCTCATCCACGATACCGCCCCGCGCCTGCTCCGGTGATGTGTAATGCACCGATCCCATCACATTTGTGCTGATCGTCTTGGTAGATGTCGTCGCCCTGGCGATCCCGAAATCTGTCACCTTCACTTTGCCGTCTTTGGAGATCATAATATTCTGCGGCTTGATATCTCTGTGGATAATATGCTGGTTATGCGCTCCCTGGATCCCGGTCACCATCTGGATGGAGATGCTGATCGTTTCCTTCACCGAAAGCTGCCCTTTCTTCTCGATATAATCTTTCAGGGTGATGCCTTCCACCAGCTCCATGACCATATAATACAGTCCCCGGTCCTGTCCGACGTCATATACATTCACGACATTCGGATGAAGAAGACCTGCCGCCGCCTGTGCCTCGCTCAGGAACTTCTGGATGAAGACCTGATCATTGCGATAGTCACTTTTTAACACCTTCACCGCGATATAGCGGTTCAGCTTATGGTCTTTTCCTTTATACACATCCGCCATGCCGCCTGCGCCGATCCGTTCCAGAATCTCATACCGCTTTCCTAACACTACACCTTCTTTTAACATATACTCACCTCATCCGTAAACGGCTCCGCCAGAACAACTCCGATATTGTCTGTCCCTCCGTTTTCCTTCGCCGCATCTACAAGCATGGTCCCCGCTTCCACAATATCCCGGGCCCCCTGCACGATGTGGAATAACTCATCATCCTCCACCATATTGCTCAGACCGTCTGTACACATCAAAATGATGTCTCCCCGTTTCAGACGGTGCTCATAAAAATCTACTTCCACGCTGTCTTTTGCGCCTATTGCCCTTGTTATAATGTTCTTATCCGGATGGTGCTTTGCCTCCTCCGGTTTGATGCCTCCAAGCCTGACCATCTCTTCTACCAGAGAGTGGTCTTTCGTCAATTGGGTGATTCCCTGATTGATCAGATACAGGCGGCTGTCCCCTACATTTGCGAAATACATCATATGGTTGACGATCGTCGCCACAACAACGGTCGTACCCATGCCCCGCAGGTGTACATCCCCGGCGGCTTTTTTGATGATCTCGTGGTTGGCGGTCTTGATTGCGGAAACGATCGCGCGCTCCACATCCTCTTCCTTACTCTCGCCAAGTTCTCTTCTGAGAACCTCTACCGTATATTTTGACGCATAATCGCCTGCCTGATGGCCGCCCATACCGTCCGCCACAACAAACAGATTCGGGAGATTTCCTACCGGATTCACCGTCGCATAGACATAATCCTGATTAACTTGTCTTACCATTCCTACATCGGTAATCGAAAATGACTTCATATCCTTCTCCTCTATCCTTTCTTTGCTGTCTTGGCGTACCGGCGTCTGAGCTGCCCGCACGCGCCGTCAATATCTGTGCCCATTTCCCTTCTTATAGTAACATTTATCCCGCATTTTTCAAGATAATTTTTGAAATTCTCTGCATTTTTCCTGTCCGGCCTGACAAAATCGCGCTCCTTTACGGGATTTACCGGTATCAGATTGAGGTGGCAGTTCCGTTTTCCCAGAAGCCGGACCAGTTCCTGCGCATCTTCTCTTGTGTCATTTACCTCGTGCACCAGACTGTACTCAAAGGTGATGCGCCGTCCGGTTTCCCGGAAATACGCATCGCACGCCTCCATGACTTCCGAGAGCTCATATTTGTTTGCCACAGGCATCAGCCGCAGCCGCTTTTCCTGCGTGGCTCCGTGAAGGGAGAGCGCAAGTGTGATCTGCAGATGTTCCTTTGCCAGATCATACATCCGCGGCACGATCCCGCAGGTAGAGACCGTCACGCTGCGCTGACTGATATGCTGTCCGTGCTCATCGGTCAGAATCCGGATGAACTTCAGCAGATTTTCATAATTGTCCAGCGGCTCCCCGGTTCCCATAACGACTACGTTGGAAACCCGTTCTCCGGTGATCTTCCGGATCTGATAGACCTGCCCCGCCATCTCCGACGGGGACAGATTCCGCACCAGACCGCCGATCGTTGACGCGCAGAACCGGCATCCCATCCGGCATCCGACCTGGGAAGAAATACAGACTGAGTTGCCATGCTTATACCGCATCAGCACACTTTCTACCATATTTCCGTCCCAAAGCCGGAACAGGAACTTGTTTGTTCCATCGATCTTCGATTCCTGCCGCTCCAGCATTTCCACCGGGAAAATCCCATACTGTGAATCCAGTGTTTCCCGCAGAGACTTAGACAGGTTCGTCATTTCGTCGAAAGAATCTGCCATCTTCACGTGCAGCCACTCGTAAATCTGCTTCGCGCGGAATGGTTTTTCTCCCATTCGTTCCAGTTCATTTTGTAATTCTTCATATGTATATGCACATATATCTTTTTTCATATTCTGTCAAAGTCCTTTTTCCATGATCGCTATGAAAAACCCGTCGCTTTTATGCACGCCCGGGAGAAGTTGCAGGCAGCCTCCGTCTCTCACCCCATCCTGCAGTTGTCCGCAAAGCAGCGGACGGATATCGCATAATCTATATTCCGGATGCTGCTGCAGAAACCAGCGGACATTGTCCTGATTTTCTGCCGGACTTACGGTACATGTACTGTAAACCAGCCTGCCGCCCGGCTTTACATATGCCTGTACATTCTCTAAGATCCTGCGCTGCAGTCCGGCAAGTTCTGTGATCCCTGCTTCTGTCGTCTTGTATTTCAGATCCGGCTTTTTCCCGATCACTCCCAACCCGGAACAGGGCAGATCCGCCAGCACGATGTCCGCCGTCTCCACAGCGTCCGGTGTAAACTGCAGTGCGTCCTGCCGGATGGCAGAAATGTTCGTCAGTCCCGAACGCCGGATATTTTCCTCGATCAGCTCTACCTTCTGCCATGTAAGATCCCGTGCCTCCACACTGCCGCCTGCCGGTCCGTCAGCAGAGGCAATCAGTTCCGCCATATGCAGACTTTTTCCTCCGGGTGCGGCACAGACGTCGATCACGCGGTCGCCGGCTTTTGGAGATGCCAGTTCACAGACAAGCATAGAACTGATATCCTGCACATAAAATTCCCCGTCCCGGAAACTGTCCAGACGCCCCAGATAATCGTATCCGGAGATCTGAAGCGCATAGGGCAGATACGGATGCTCCGCCGCCGTTACTCCTTCCTGCTCCAGATGCTTTTTCAGTTCTTCCGGTGTCACTTTCGTCTGGTTGCACCGGATCGTAAGCGGCTGCTCTTCCTGAAACGACCGCAGCATCGCCTCCACCGTCTCCGGATCATAAGCGCCAAGCCAAAGCCTGAGGATCCATTCCGGCATCGAATAGCAGACCGACATCCGTCTCAGAGGATCCGAAGGGTACTGCACTGTATCGATTTCGCGCGCCACCGTGCGCAGCACGCCGTTCACGTATCCGCGCAGACCGCCGAATCCTTTGCGGGCCGCGAGCTTTACAGCTTCATTGCAGACTGCAGAATCCGGCACACTGTCCATATATTTTATCTGATATACCGCGCTCCGGAGGATGTTCCGAATCACCGGCTTCATCTTTTTTGTGCTGACTTTTGAAAACTGGTCCAGAATATAATCCAGTTCCAGCATATGCTCCAGTGTTCCCTCGGTTACGCGCGTGATAAAGGCACGTTCCCGCTTATCGAGATACTGGTATTTTTCCAGTGTCTCCCGAAGCACAATATGGCTGTAGCCGCCGTGTTCTGTCACTTCTGTCAGGATCTCCAGTATCAGTTCCCTCTCGTTGATCGGTTTTCCCATTTCTCCTCTCCCCGCGTCCTATTGTCTCTGGAATCTGTCGCCTTCCTTCAACGGATATCCCCGCAGGAACGCTCCTGTATCCATACGTTTTTTCCCCGGCATCTGGACTTCTCTTACCGCAAGCAGGCCGTCCCCGGTCTGTACGGAAAAAACATCCTTTCCGACACGCACGACCGTGCCGGGAGGGCAGGTCTTTTCCCCTGCATGTTCCGTATCCTCTTCCGGCCCGGCACTCCAGATCTTCACCATCTTCTTATTCCAGTATGTGTAAGTCCCCGGCCAGGAATTCAGGCCGCGTACAAGACGCTCAATCTCTGCAGCACTTTTCGTCCAGTCAATGTTCCCCATCTTCTTATCCAGCATCCGCGCATAGGCAGTCGGACTCTCCCCCTGTTTTTCTGGCAGGATGCTCCCGTCCTCAAGGCGTCTGAGTGTCTCCACGCAGAGAGCGGCTCCCGCAGCCGCCAGTTTATCATGCAGACTGTCTCCGGTGTCACCGGAAGTAATCAGCACTTCTGTTTTCAGCAGCATATCCCCGGTGTCCAGTCCTTCATCCATCTGCATCGTCGTGACTCCGGTCACTTCTTCCCCGTCGATGAGCGCCCACTGGATCGGCGCCGCGCCGCGGTACTTCGGCAGCAGGGAAGCATGCACATTGACACACCCCCGCGGCGTCAGTTCCAGAATCTCTTTCGGAAGAATCTGACCGAACGCAACAACAACGATGATGTCTGCCTGATAGTTCCGCAGATATTCCACACACTCCGGTTCCCGCACTCTGCGCGGCTGGTACACTTCGATCCCATGGCGGAGCGCCGCTTCTTTTACCGGTGTATACTGTACTTCCTTTCCTCTGCCCTTTGGCTTATCCGGCTGTGTAACAGCAAGGCAGACTTCATGTCCTGCCTTTACCAGCGCTTCCAGCGTTCCGACCGAAAACTCCGGCGTTCCCATAAATATCACTTTCACGGTTCCTCACCTCACGTTTCCCGTTATTATGCTTCCTCGTCATCTGTATATTCCACATCGTGGAGACCGTCTATCGCCTTACTCAGGTAGAGCTGCCCGGACAGATGGTCGATCTCATGGCACATTGCCCGTGCCAGCAGGCCTTCTCCCTCCAGTTCTATCTCTTCCATGTCCTCATTCTGGCAGCGAACTTTTACATAATTCGGTCTTGTCACGATCCCGTACTTGCCCGGAACACTCAGGCACCCTTCCTCTCCGGTCTGTTCCCCGGACGACTCCATGATCTCGGGATTCACCATGACCAGCGGACCGTCCCCGACGTCGATCACCACGATCTTTTTCAGTATGCCGACCTGCGGCGCGGCCAGTCCGACTCCGTTGTATTCATACATCGTATCCAGCATATCGCCGATCAGGATCTTCGTACGCATGGTCATTTTCGTGACCGTCTTGCACTGTTTTGTCAATATCTCGTCGCCAATTTCTCGAACTTCTCGAATCGCCATCTTATTTTCCTCTTTCTCTATTTTTGCTTTCCTGTGTTTCCCCTCTTGTCCTTGTCTTTCCCGGCCCGCAGATATTCTTAAAACACCTGCATCGGATTAAAATCAAACTGGATCCGCATCGCGTCAAATCCGGAATTCAGCCTGATGTATTCTTCCAGCCGGTTTTTCATCGTTACCAGTGTACCATACTTTTCTGATTTAAGATAGAGGACTCTTCGATATACATCATTTATTTTCCCGATTCCCGGAGCCGCGGGACCGATGATCTCTGCCCGCTCCTTATTGATCCGGACGGCATATTCTTTCAGATATCTGCACCCTTTTTCCAGAAGGGGTTCGTCTTCGCAGCTTACAAGTACCGCCAGCAGATTTTCTGCCGGGGGATACCCCATCATCTCACGGTACCGGATTTCCTCTGTATAAAACGCTTCATAATCCTGCGCTGCGGCTGCCTGAACCGCATAGTGCTCCGGACTGTAAGTCTGCACGACGGCCTCGCCCTTTTTCTGCCCGCGTCCGGCTCTTCCCTCCGCCTGCGTCAGAAGCTGAAACGTCCGTTCTCCCGCGCGGTAATCGTCTGCATACAGCGACATATCCGCAGCCAGCACGCCGACCAGTGTGACATTCGGAAAATCATGCCCTTTCACGATCATCTGCGTACCGATCAGGATATCTGCCTCCTCATTGGCAAATGCCGCCAGTATTTTCTCGTGTCCGTCTTTCTGGCGTGTCGTATCCATATCCATCCGCAGGACCCGCGCCTGCGGAAACTGCCGCCGTACAAGTTCCTCGATCTGCTGCGTCCCCGCGCGGAATTCACCGATATGGCGGGAACCGCACTCCGGACACACCTCGGGTTTTGACTCCTCATAACCACAGTAATGGCATACCAGTTTTCCGTTTCGATGGTAGGATAAGGAGACATCGCAGTGGGGGCACTTCGCCACCCAGCCGCATTCCCGGCAGGAAATAAAGCCTGCATATCCCCGCCGGTTCAAAAACAGCATGATCTGTTCCTTCTTTTCCAGCCGGTCTGTGATCAGTTCCTGCAGTTTTCTGCTTAAAATTGAACGATTCCCGTCCTTTAGTTCCTCCCGCAGGTCCACCACATGCACCCGCGCCATCTCCTGCTGTCCGGAGCGGTTTTTCATCTCCAAAAGCCGGTATTCTCCCCGGCGCGCACGGTACATTGCCTCCATAGACGGCGTTGCCGAGCCGAGCACCAGACTTGCGTGTTCCAGCTTTGCCCGCGCCGCCGCGGTTTCTCTGGCGTGGTACCGCGGCACCTGCTCGCTCTTATACGTATTTTCATGTTCTTCATCGATCACGATCAGTCCCAGATCCGGGAATGGGGTAAAAAGTGCAGATCTCGGTCCGATCATGACGTCCACCTCACCGTTTTTCGCGCGCATCATCTGGTCATAGCGTTCCCCCGCCGACAGCCGGGAATTCATAATGGATACCCGGTTGCCAAAACAGCGGTAAAACCGCATCACCGTCTGAAAAGTCAGCGCGATCTCGGGAATCAGCACGATCGACTGTCTTCCCTGCTCTGCCACACGGCGGATCATCTCGATATAGACCTCTGTCTTCCCGCTCCCCGTCACGCCATGGATCAGGTAGGTTCCATAGCGCTCCTGCTCATAGTCTTCCCAAAACCGTTCCACCGCATTCTGCTGCTCTGCGGTAAAGGTGATCTGCCGCTTCTCCTGACTTCCCTGACGGACAGGGTTTCGGTTCACATGCTCTTCCTCCATTACGAGAATCCCCTGCTCTTCCATCGCACGGACTACCGGCATCGTGATATTCAGTTTTTTTCTGAGCAGCTCCCAGTCCAGCACAGGATCATCCAGCAGCGCTGCCAAAAGACGTGCCCTCGCCCGCTGATTCTTTTCCAGATAAACGTTCAGTTTTTCACGCCCCTCATCTTCTCCTAATAAAAGGCGGACTTGCTTTTTGACCTTTGCTTTCTCCTTCTGCTTGATCGGGAGCACCGTCTTTAACGCCTGGATCATCGTTCCACCGTAGTGCTCCTTCATCCACGCCGCAAGCGCCACGAGTTTCCCCTCGATTGGAACCCCGTCTGGCGAGATCTGTGCAATCTCTTTGACCTTTGCCGGATCGTAATCACAGGTTCCGGAAAGCTCGACTACATATCCCTTTGTCATGCGGTTTCCTTTTCCAAACGGCACAAGCACTTCCATACCGACAGAAAGTTCCCCTTCCATGCGGGAGGGGACTTTGTATTGAAAGATTTTATCCAGTTTTTCATGCGTGATATCTACGATAATATTCGCAAACATGAAATCTTACTCCTCTTTGGCGGCAAGCTCCTCGAGAACCTCCGCGATCAGCACGCGTTCATCCATCGGGTACTTGACGCCCTTGATCTCCTGATAATCCTCATGACCTTTTCCGGCAAGTACGATGACGTCTCCCGGCTGTCCGTGCCCAATGGCATATTTGATTGCTTCTTTCCGGTCGCAGATCTCAACATATTTGCCGTCTGTCTTTTCAATTCCGGTCTTAATATCATCGATGATCGCCTGCGGTTCCTCGAAGCGCGGATTGTCTGATGTAATGATGGTCAGATCCGCCAGTCTTCCGGACACCTCACCCATCTCATATCTCCGGTCTTTGGAGCGGTTTCCGCCGCAGCCGAACAGACATACCAGACGTGCCGGGTGATACTCCTTCAATGTCGTAAGGAGACTTTCCAGGCTCATGGCATTATGTGCGTAGTCGATCATCAGTGTAAATTCGTCCGATACCTTGATCATCTCGATACGCCCCTTGACCTTTGCCTCCTTCAGCGCTTTCTGGATATGATCCACCGGGACATTAAAATGCCGGCATACCGCGATCGCTGTCAGAGAGTTATAAACACTGAACGTTCCCGGAATATCGATCTCTACATCAAACTCCATCTTTCCGGTCACGTGGTACGCCACGCCCAGATATCCCGGACGTGATACCAGTCGGGTATCTGTGGCGCGAAGATCCGCTTTCTCGGAAAAGCCATAAGTCTCCACACTGCAGGTCGCCCCGGAAAAAACATCTTCAAAATACGGATCATCCACATTTGCGATACCGACTCTGCACTGTTTAAATAAAAGTCCCTTGCACCGCTTGTAGTCTTCAAAGTCCTTATGTTCATTGGGGCCAATATGGTCTTTCCCCAGATTTGTAAAAATGCCAAGCTCAAACGGGATTCCTGCCGTCCTGTGGAGCATCAGTCCCTGAGAGGAAACCTCCATCACAACACAGTCGCATCCTGCCTCGACCATCTCGGCAAAATACTTGTGGATCGTGTACGACTCCGGTGTTGTATTCGCCGCAGGGATATGCTTCTCCCCGATGATCGCCTCAATCGTTCCGATCAGTCCGACCTTGTGTCCCACGCTGTCCAGAATCGACTTGATCATATAAGTCGTCGTCGTCTTTCCCTTTGTTCCGGTAATCCCGATCACTTTTAATTTTTCTGCCGGATAGCCAAAATAAGCCGCCGACATCAACGCCAGCGCATAACGTGTATCCGCCACCCGGATCACCGTCATTGTCTCCGGCGCTTCCACCTCGCGCTCCACGATCACCGCTGCAGCGCCTTTTTTTGCCACATCCGCAATAAACTGATGTCCGTCCACAACGGCTCCGCTGATGCAGACAAATGCGCTGCCCTGTTCCACCTTCCGGGAATCATTGATCAGTGTGGAAATCTCGATTCCGTCATCGCCCTGCACCACTTCATACTCTAACCGTTCCAGTAAATCTCTTAGCTTCATAGATTCATTCCTCCAACCTTACTATCTAGTGAGTTGTCCGGCAAACAGACTTTATTTCTATCTATTTCTTCCTTCACTCATCTTATCATATAACAAAATCTTTGAAAACCTCTTTTTCCTTTACACATCCGAAGACGAAGTCCCGGCGTTACTGGTCAGGACCTAACCATTCACGTTTTATCCTGACATGCAGTGAGATATTCGCCTACCATTTGGAATTCATCTTCATAGATGCAGTTTGGCAGTGTGCCGTCATGGATCTTCCTTTTGCATTCCTCATAGTCCATCCACATCACGGACTCCACTTCGGATTCCTGCAGTGTCAGTTTTTCCTCTTTTACCGGCTTTGTGTAGACATAGACATGGCTAAGTTCCCGATCCCGGAACATTTTCCCATGAAACTCTGCTTCAAACGCGCCTCTGTGCTGCCCGACTTCATGCAGATCTTCCGGTTCTGCATGGAGTCCGAGTTCTTCCCTCATCTCCCGCACCGCAGATTCCAGCGGTTCATCCCCGGCGCTGATGTGCCCTGCCGAAGAAATATCATAGCATCCGGGATTGGAATCTTTGTCCGCGCTGCGCTTCTGCAGCAGGACGTCCCAGCCGCTCTTCTTTTTTCTCCGCACGATCCATGTATGAACCGTCTGATGCAGGCTTCCTTCCCGGTGCGCCACGCCCCGTTCCCGCACGATCCCGCTGATCGTACCGTCCTCATTGAGAATGTCAAACAGTTCCATCGGCTTCCCATTTAATGCGGCAGATACCAGCCTGCTGTGCCCGTCGTAAACCAGTTTCAGCGAAAAGAAAGGTTCGTTCTCATCGATCAGCCGGAAGAAGATCTTATCTCCTTCCCAGATGTTCAGATCCCACACCTCATCGATGTCCACCCATTCCAATTCTCCTTCGTCGCAGGCAATCGGCTCCCCCTCAAAACCATCCGCGGTAAACAGCGACATATATTCCGTCTCGCCTCCGCCGGAGACAAATGTTACAATTCCCCGATATTGGTAGGATGTCAGCGTATACCCGGTTTCCTCCCGCACTTCCCGGAGCAGACATTCTTCCGGACTTTCATCCGCCTCGAAATGTCCGCCCACACCGATCCATTTATCTTTATTGACATCATTCTTCTTCACGGTCCGGTGAAGCATCAGATACTTTCCGTTCCGTTTTATATAACATAATGTACTTAATCCGGTCATGTTCTTTCTCCTAATTTTTCTAATCTGCAATTGGATTTATTCTATCACAAGACAGTAGATGTGTCAAAAATGAATAAAACCTGTTGACATTTCCCCATATCCGTACTATCATTATTTTAGATAATTACTTTAGGTAATTACTTTTGATAAATAATAAAGGAGAGGGACTGAGACTGTCATGAAACATACCACATTCAAGCAACTGCTGGACGCCTGCGAATCTGTACGCCAGATTTCGGACTCATTCCCGGAACTCCCTCCGGGTATGCGGTCCAGCCATATTCATGTACTTGGCACGATCTATGATATTCAGGCGGAGCAGGAAACCTGCCGGGTCGGGGAAGTCAGCGCTCGGATGAACGTTACTGCCCCCGGCATTACCCGACTGATCAATGAATTGTACGGACTCGGTATGCTGGAAAAGTATCCGGACGAGACGGATAAGCGGATCACGCTCCTGCGTCTCACTGCCGATGGAGAGCAGTGCGTCCGGCGGCATATTTTAGAGTTTCATCAAGAGTGGATGGATCATCTTCCGGATCTGACGGAGGAAGATGCACTCACTGCGATCCGTGTCATCCACCGTCTTCAGGAAACGATGCCTTATCCCAGGAACAATAGAAAGGAGTTTTCATCATCATGGAAGTAAAAGCAAAAGAAAAGAAACCCGTCTCATTTACGGAAGGATCTGTCTTTCAGGCGCTGATCCGGTTTGCGATCCCCGTTCTGGGCGCACTGATCCTTCAGGCTGCGTACGGCGCCGTCGATATGCTGGTCATCGGCCAGTTCGGAACCGCCGCCAGCATTTCTGCTGTCGGAACCGGCAGTTCGTTTATGCAGATGGTCACGCTGATCATCACCAGCCTTGCGACCGGATCCACCGTTGTCATCGCACAGCATATCGGCCAGGGCAAGCCGGAGGCAGCCGGAGACGCCGTCGGAACCAGTGTGATCGTATTTGCGATCGTCGGCGTGATCCTGACTGTCGTACTGGAACTGTGTACAGAGCCGATCATCCGGCTGCTGCAGGTTCCGGAGGAATCGGTTGAACCGGCAATGCTCTATATGCGCATCTGCTTTGCGGGAATTCTGGTCATCATCGCATACAATGTCATCAGCAGTATCCTGCGAGGGATCGGGAACGCGAATCTGCCGCTTCTGTTTGTAGGAGTTGCCTGTGTTGTAAATATTATCGGCGATTTACTGTTCGTCGCTGTGCTTGGACTGGATGCGGCAGGCGCCGCCCTTGCCACCGTGCTTGCGCAGCTCGTATCCGTGATCTTCTCTGCATTTGCACTGAAAAGGACAAAACTCCCGATCTCCTTTTCCATGAAGCAGTGCCGGATTTTCCCGCGTGAAATGCGCCGAATCCTGAGTGTCGGTGTTCCGATCGCTGTACAGGAAACGATGGTGCAGATTTCCTTTCTTGTCATCAACACCCTCGTCAACAGTATGGGACTGATGCCTTCCGCCGGATACGGCGTAGCGCAAAAGATTACTTCTTTCATTATGCTGATTCCGTCCACCGTGATGCAGAGTGTATCCACCTTCACGGCACAGAACATCGGCGCGGGGAAGCCGGACCGGGCAAAGAAAGGAATGTTTACCGCTATGGCTGTCGGGTGTTCTTTCGGTATTGTGATCTTCCTTGGCGCATTCTTCGGCGGAGACGTACTCTCTTCACTTTTTACTTCCGATGCGGAGGTCGTGGTACAGAGTGCCGCATACCTGAGAGGTTTTGCCCCGGAATGTATCCTGACCTGTATCCTGTTCAGCAGTATCGGATACTTCAACGGCCGCGGAAAAAGCCTTCCGGTCATGGTGCAGGGCATTTCCTCCGCGTTCTGTATCCGTATTCCGGTCGCCTACTTTATGTCCCGGCTGCCGGAGACGTCGCTGACACTGATCGGACTTGCAACCCCGATCACCACACTGTACGGAATTGTATTCTTCCTGATCTGCTTCGCAAATCTGCGCCGGAAGAAGCAGTTCTGACGATGTCGGCGGCAGACGGATGGTTCCGCCATTCCGCCATTCAAAAAAGTCCTGCCCCACTGTATCTAATCTTACAGCGGGGCAGGACTTTTTTGTTTCTATAGAAGTTCGGGAGTCTCATCCTATTCTGAAATCTCCAGCGACTGCTTTTTGGTGAGCATCACTTTCTCATCGTAACAAGTAAATATTTTATCCACGTATTCTTTTTTCATCCTCGGCGTAATCAGACTGACAACCGGCACTATGATTAATCCGGCGATCATCGCGATCGCACCAGCGTTGATCGGAGAAGCAATATAACCGAGAAACAGATTGGATACCGTGATCCCGACTCCTGCAGCGAAGCTCGCCCAAACCGCCGCCTTTGTCACACCCTTCCAGTACAGTCCGTACAAAAACGGAGCCAGGAACGAACCGGCAAGCGCACCCCATGAGATTCCCATAAGCTGTGCGATAAACGCCGGCGGATCCAGCGCGATCACAACCGATACCACGATAAAGAACACAACAAGAATCTGCATGGTGATTACCTGTTTTCTTTCACTCAGATCTTTCACCACATGCCCTTTGATCAGATCCAGCGTCATCGTCGAACTGGATGTCAGTACCAGAGAAGACAAGGTAGACATAGACGCAGAAAGTACGAGTACCACAACAATTCCGATCAGAATATCCGGCAGCGTAGAGAGCATATACGGTATGATACTGTCATACACAACGGCTCCTGTCTCCGGGTTATAAAGCGACGGATTGTCAAACAGTCTTCCAAATCCGCCCAGAAAATAGCAGCCGCCGGACACGACGATCGCGAATACTGTGGAGATCACCGTTCCGGTCTGGATCGCTTTTTCGTCTTTGATCGCATAGAACTTCCCTACCATCTGCGGCAGTCCCCATGTTCCCAGAGAAGTCAGTATCACGACGCCGAGCAGATTCATCGGATCCGGGCCAAAGAAAGAGGTGAACGCTCCCGGCTGTCCCTGCGTAAGCGGCACGTCACTCGGAATCTCCGCCATCTTCCGGATTGCTTCAATAAATCCGCCCTGCCCGCTCAACACACCGCCGATCACGGCTGCGATACCAAACAGCATAATAATTCCCTGAATAAAATCATTGATCGCCGTCGCCATATAACCGCCCAGTATGACATAAATTGCGGTAAATACCGCCATCACGATCACGCAGATCGTATAGGGAATGTCAAACGCCATCTCAAACAGGCGGGATAATCCATTATATACGGACGCCGTATAGGGAATCAAAAAAATAAAAACAATCACAGACGCGGTAATCTTCAAAGCCTCGCTGTCATAGCGCTGGCCGAAAAACTCCGGCATCGTCTTTGACTTCAGATGCCGTGTCATCACCTTTGTTCTGCGTCCCAGCACAACCCATGCAAGAAGACTGCCGATCAGCGCATTCCCGATTCCGATCCATGTAGATGCAATCCCATACTTCCATCCAAACTGCCCTGCATATCCGACAAATACAACCGCAGAAAAATACGAAGTCCCATATGCAAATGCCGTCAGCCACGGTCCTACCGATCGTCCTCCCAGCACAAAGCCGTCTACACTTCTGGCGTGCCGCCTTGCATAAATGCCCACGCCCACCATGACAGCGAAAAAGACCACCAGCATCAAAATCTTCACTCCCATTTTTCTTTCCTCATTCCTTCTTTTTTCTTCACTTTAAAGTGTCAAACTTTAAAGCATTAAAGTAATTTTACCATATAATAACACGGGCAATATGCCCGTGTCAACCAGATATGATCAGTCCTTCCCGACCTTCTCCGCAATTTCTCCCTGCTTTTTATAGATGCTTCCGCCCGGCACATATCCTCTCACAGAGGAAAGCGGGTAAATGTTGGTGTGGCTTCCGATCACGCTGCCCGGATTCAGGATGCTGCCGCAGCCGACTTCTACCTCGTCCCCCAGCATCGCCCCGAATTTCTTCATGCCGGTCTCGATATTTCCTTCCGGCGTTTTCACCACCACCAGCGTTTTATCTGATTTTACATTGGACGTGATCGATCCTGCTCCCATATGGGACTTATACCCCAGAATGGAGTCTCCCACATAGTTATAGTGTGGAACCTGTACCTTATTGAACAAGATCACATTTTTCAGCTCTGTAGAATTTCCTACGACCGCGCCCTCGCCTACGATCGCATTTCCGCGGATAAACGCGCAGTGGCGGATCTCCGCATTCTTCCCGATGATAGCCGGACCGTTGATATACGCCGTAGGAGCCACCTTTGCCGATTTTGCGATCCAGACATTTTCACCGCGCTTTTCATATTCCTCCCCGCTAAGCGTCGCGCCAAGCTCCAGAATAAATCCGCTGATCTTCGGAAGCACTTCCCACGGATAGGTTACTCCGTCAAAAAGATCCTTTGCAATTGTCTCATCCAGTGTATACAACTCCTGTACCGTCAGTTCTTTCATATCTTTCCATGACTCCCATCTTTGTTATTTATAAAACTGCGCCGCTTTATCGTAACATTCCCGCAACTGGTACTGATTGTTCAGTCCTTTCACTCCATTTGTCCGGCTGATAATAAAATGCTTCAGTTTCTCCATATACTCTTCGGACGTAATCTCGCCGTCGGCCACATAGGTCAGTCCTTTTTCCCAGCTTGCCGTCAGCTCCGGATTGAGAAGCGATTTGATGGAATGGTTTACGACGTCATATACCATTTCTCCCTGCAGGGTCGGCGTGATGATCTGTGTCTTTTTATTCAGCGCCAGGTATTTGATGTTGAACAGTTTTTTAAGTATCTCGGCGCGCGTCGCGCTGGTTCCGATCCCGCTGCCCTTGATCTGCGCGCGCAGCTCCTCATCCTCAATCAGTTGTCCGGCATTCTCCATCGCAAGGATCATAGAACCAGAATTATACCGCTTCGGCGGCGACGTCTCTCCTTCTTTCACATCCAGCGATCTTACCGGGAGCACCATGCCCTTTTTCAGGCTTTTGATCACCTCGAAAAATGCGGTGTCCGGATTTTCTTCCGGTATTGAATCGCTCTTTTCCTCTTCCGCATCCGGACCGTTCCCTTTTGCGGAAGATTTCTTCTGCGGAATACCGGTGACTTTCAGATACCCTTCTTCCGCCAGCACCTTAAAGCTCGAGAAAAAACTCTCCTCCCGGATCTTTGTCGTGAGCGACACTTTCTGATAAACAGCCGGCGGGTAAAAAATACTCAAAAATCGTTCCACGATGCAGCGGTAGACCTTCTGTGATGTTGCAGAAACGGATTTCAATGCGGCAAGTCCCTGCCCGGTCGGAATGATTGCATAGTGGTCTGTGATCTGTTTATCGTTGACGTACCTGGTCTTTGCAAGATTTTTGTAGGAACCAAACTGCAGAATATCCTGCAGAAACGGCTCTGCCGGCGGATATTTCATCAGTCCGTTGAGATTTTTTGTAATTTCCTTCGCAACTGCCGTGGATAGTACCCGGGCGTCCGTCCTCGGATAAGTCACCAGTTTCTTCTCATACAGTTCCTGCACGATCCGAAGCGTTTCATCCGGACTGATCTTGAATCGTCTGGAACAGTCGTTCTGCAGCTCCGCAAGGTTGTATAGAAGCGGCGGGTTTTTCTTCTCTTTCTTTTTCTCGATTGCTGTGATCTCACAGACCAGCGGCTGCTTTTCCTGCAGATATGCGATCAGTTCCTCCGCCTTTTCCTTTGTCTTGAAGCCATTTTCCTTGTACAGGTCAAACGATTCGAAATACCGGGATCCCTGCACGGCCCGCCATTCTCCTTCAAACGTATGTCCCTGCGCGTCTACGGTGCTCAGGATCCGGTAGAACGGGGTTTTCACAAATTCCCGGATCTCCCGTTCCCTCCGCACGACCATCCCCAGCACACACGTCATCACCCGCCCCACGGAAACAGGTGCATACTTTGTGTGCAGGTAGCCGGAAATGCTGTTTCCATACTTAAGTGTCAGGATCCGGGAGAAATTGATTCCCATCAGATAATCTTCTTTGGCACGCAGATATGCGGCATCACTCAGGTTATCGTATTCGGAGAGATCTTTCGCCTCCCGGATGCCGCGCAGGATCTCTTCCTCCGTCTGTGAATCGATCCACACGCGCAGCCTCTTCTTCCCGGTCACATGTGCTTCCTGTTCTACAAGCCGGTAGATGTACTCTCCCTCCCGCCCGGAGTCCGTACATACGTAAATCCGGTCTACCTCCTTCCGGTTGAGGATACTGCTCACAGTCCGGAACTGTTTGGATACCGCCGGAATCACTTCGTACTTAAACTCGTCCGGGATGAACGGAAGTGTCTCCACGCTCCACTTCTTCAGCGCCGGATCGTACGCTTCCGGATAGCTCATCGTCACCAGATGTCCTACACACCAGGTGACGATCGCATCATCCGATTCCAGATACCCGTCCCCGCGCCTTGTTTTTAACTTCAAAGCCTTCGCGAATTCCTGCGCCACGCTCGGCTTCTCTGCAATATATACTGCTTTCCCCATAAAAATGACGGAATTACTCCTCGTCTTCCTCCTCTTTTTCTTCTTTTCCGATCAGCGAGAAGCGATAGGACGTCTCCGAATAATACGATTCTCCTTCCCGGAATATCGGCGCCGCAAACTGATCATGATGTACCGCATCCGGAAAATACTGCGTCTCAAAGCAAACGCCTGCGTGTTTTGTGTATACCGCTCCGTCTTTTCCGTTCTCGTTGTTCAGGAAATTGCCGGTGTAGATCTGCATTCCCGGCAGATCTGTGGAGACTTCCATCACAATCCCGCTCTTTGCAGAAACAACCTTTGCAACTTTCTCGAATTTCCCGTCATTTTTCAGTACCCAGTTATGATCATACCCATGTCCAAGCCGGATTGCCTCGTAATCCGCACTGATATCCTTTCCGATCACACGTCCCTCACGAAAATCCATCGGCGTTCCCGTTACCAAAACAAGCTCGCCTGTCGGGATCGACTCTGCATCCGCTTCGGTATAATAGTCTGCATCGACTGACACGACATGACGGAGGATATTGCCGCTGTCATGTCCGTCCAGATTGAAATAGCTGTGATTTGTCATATTGATGACCGTTGCCTGATCCGGCGCCGCATCATAAACGATACGAAGATCGTTGTTGTCATCCAGCTCGTACGTCACCCGCATATCGATACTCCCCGGATATCCCTGATCGCCGTCCGGACTGTGGAGCAGAAACGTCACACTGTCGTCGGTATATTCCTCTACCGTCCACAGCCGCTTATGGTAATAATCCTTTCCGCTGTGCAGGTTATTGCCGTTATCGTTCTTATCCAGTCTGTATTCCTTCCCGTCTATCACAAGCGAAGCCTTCGCGATCCGGTTTGCATTGCGTCCGACTGTCGCGCCGATGGATTCTTCGCCTTTCTCATAACCTGCCGCGTTGTCATAACCAAGTACAACATCGGTCAGTTCCCCGTTCTTGTCCGGAACAAGAAGTTTTACCAGCGATGCACCGTAGTCTGTTACCGCGGCGGACATTCCTTTGTCATTTGTCATCGTATACAGATGCGCCCGCTTTCCGGTTTTTAGCCGTCCAAAATCACTGATCTGAATCGTCCTCATATCTGTCTCCTCCTGTTTTCTTCTGTAAACTTTTTTATTTCAGAAAAATCTTTTTTCATACCTCTCCGGTTATCCTGACTATCAACGGTTTCCCAGCCATTTCCGCAGTTTTTCAAATATTGGTTTCTTTTCCGCCCTGCTCACCGGACGCTCTGCAGTCTCCGCGATTTTCATAAACTCTTCCTGTGCGCAGATCTGACGTTCCCCGGCGTTCTTTTTACGGTATGTCCCGTCACTTATCATCTGACGTGCCTTTACATTATCCGCCAGCATAATCTTCAGATCACGAACCAGACGCCTCTTGATCGTCTCATCATAGACCGGGCATGCAACTTCCACACGTTTCTCTGTGTTTCTTGTCATCATATCCGCAGAGCCGATATAGACCTTCTGTTCTGCACCCTCTCCAAAGACAAATACTCTCGGATGCTCCAGAAAACGTCCCACAATACTGGTCACACGCACATTCTCCGTCTCACCCGGAACCCCCGGTAAGATACAGCAGATTCCGCGTACGATCAGGTCTACGCGCACACCGGCTTTGGACGCCGCGGCTACTTTACGGATAAAGTCCATATCTGTGACAGAATTCATCTTCATCACAATACGCCCGTCCTTCCCTTTACGGATTTCCTCATCCATCAGGGCAAGTACCTTGGATTTCAGACTTGTCGGTGACACGATCAGATGCTTGTAAACGCCGTCCAGATTCCCGATCGACATATTTTTGAAGAATTCCGATGCATCGGCCCCGATTGCCTGGTCTGCTGTGATCAGGCTGTAGTCTGTATACATCTTTGCTGTCTTTTCATTATAGTTGCCGGTACCGATCTGCGTGATATAGCGGATCTCGTTCCGGCTCCGGTAGGTGATCAGGCAGATCTTCGAATGCACCTTGTATCCCTCAAATCCATAGATGACACGGCAGCCGGCCTCTTCCATCCGTTCTGACCATTCAATATTATTCTGCTCATCGAACCGCGCGCGCAGCTCGATCAGTACCGTAACTTCCTTTCCATTTTCCGCCGCTCTGCACAGATACTCGACCAGACGTGCTTTCTTCGCCAGACGGTAGATCGTGATCTTGATCGTCATCACCGCCGGATCTTCCGCTGCTTCCTTGATCAACTGCAGGAACGGTTCCATGCTTTCATACGGATAAGCCAGCAGTACATCTTTGCGCTTCACCTGTGCCATCACACTGCCGCTCGTGAGGGACATGGAAGGCTGCGGTGAAAACGGTTCATCCGTCAGGGAGCGTTTCATGGACTCCGGTACTTTTTCAATGACATTAAAGATAAAGTCCAGCTTCATCGGCATTTTCGTGCGGAATATGCACTGCGGCGTGATCTTGAACCGGTCACAGAAATATTTTTCCATCTCCTTGCTGAGAGAATTCGCCGTTTCCATACGTACAACCGCCATCCGCCGTCTCTTATGAAGCGTCTTTTTCATGATATACCGGAAGTCGTCGCTGTCTGCGTAAGCCTCATCATCCGGCGACACATCCGCATTGCGTGTCACGCAGATATAATTCTTCTCGGATACCTGATACTGTTCAAATACCATTTCCAGATATTCCATGATCACCTTCTCTACACGGATGTAGCGGATGTCATGCCCCGGAAGATACAGGATGTCCGAGATAAACTGAGGTACCGGGACAATCCCCAGCATCGTATGATTTTCCAGTTTCAGCGATGCGACAACATAGATTTCCTTGTTCAGCAGATGAGGGAACGGATGGTTCGCGTCCACGATCTGCGGTGACAGTACCGGAAGAATCTGCTCCTTGAAATACTTCTTGACATACTTCTTCTCCTGCTGTTCCAGTTCCTTAAAGTCCAGTCCGCAGATTCCATAAGGCGACAGTTGCTTCTTGATCTCCCCGTAAGTCTTATCCCGCTCCTTGTACAGCGGCGCAACCGCATCGTAGATCGCATCCAGTTGTTCCTGTGCGGTCATTCCTGACTTAGAATCCTGCTTCTTATTATCTACTGCCGCCATATCATACAGACTGCCGACCCGGATCATAAAGAACTCATCCAGATTGCTTGTAAATATCGATACAAACTTCATCCGCTCCAGCAGCGGAACCGTCTCATCCCGTGCCTCCTCCAGTACACGCTGGTTAAAACGCAGCCATGACAATTCTCTGTTTTGTGTATACGCCAGGTGTTCTCTGCTCATATTTTCCTCCTCATTTTATCTGTTCAGATATGCTTCCAGCCGTTCCAGGTTCTGCTCCATCCGGGCATAACCATGCCGGTAGAAGCGCATTAGCGTCTCCGTATCCCGCTCCAGTCTGGATACCGGCTTCATCTCCGGACGGAGCACAAAAATCTTCCCCGCCTGCTCCAGGCTCTCGATCTGATTCATTTCCTTATTATAATAAAAGCTCCTCGTCAGACATGCACGGACCAGATTCGGATAAGACTTGTATGCCCTCCGGTACATATTCTCCATACTCTTTCCCACACGCTTCTTGCGGTAACCTTCATTTCTCGTCAGGATCACAATGATCTTCTCATTGCCAGTCTCCAGCGCCCTTTGAATGGGAACGGAATCTGCCACACCTCCGTCCACATACGGAACTCCATCCACATTTACCATCGGTGTAAGAAGCGGCATACTGCAGGATGCCCGGCAGATCTTCATCAGCCGTTCCTTGTCCTCTCTGTCGTCCAGATATTCCGCCTTCCCGGTCAGACTGTTGGTCGCTACAAGTTCACACTTCATCTCTGACCTAAAATACGTATCATAATCAAACGGAAACAGTTCATTCGGATACCGGTCAAAGATCAGATCCATATTCATGATGCTTTTCTGTTTTACAAATCTTTTCACACCGTTGATATATGCCGTATTTTTGTCTGTCGGAATCATACAGTCCCGTGTCCTGCCGGACTGTCTTGATACATAATTCATCGCATTGCAGGCCCCCGCTGACACTCCGATCACATGAGAAACATATATATCCCGCTCCATCAGACAGTCCAGCACTCCTGATGTAAACACACCTCGCGTTGCACCGCCCTCCAGAACGATTGTTGCTTTTTGCATAAAAACTCCTTTCCTCATAACTAAAATGCTTCGCACCTATTATATAACTTTTTTGGTGGTTCGAAAACCTTTAACTGGATATTTTTCAAAAAGTTAACATTTCATAACATCCTTTTTATAACTGTGCAACCACCGGTTGACAAATTTCCTTGTGCAATTGGTAGTTGTCAACCGGAATTTATGGTATCATATGAACACTTGGCGAGGTATTTTCGAGCCTAGTGAGAATATATGCCTGGGCACTTAGCGAGGTCTTTCACGAGCTTAGTGAACATGGTATCATATGAACACTTAATTAAGAAAGGATGGAAGTAAAGATGATTTTAGCAGATAAAATTGCAATGCTGCGGAAGCAAAACGGGTGGTCACAGGAGAATCTGGCGGAACAGTTGCATGTTTCCAGACAGTCTGTGTCAAAATGGGAAAGCGGCAGTTCGATCCCGGATTTGGATAAAATCGTGAAAATGAGCAGTATCTTTGGCGTCAGCACGGATTTCCTGCTGAAAGATGAAATAGAGGAGACCGTTACATCCGTACAGCCTCAGCCGGATCCGGGGTACGAGGATGAGGAAGCGGAAGAACCCCTTCGGAGCATTTCTCTGGAAGAAGCGAATACATATATGGATCTGACCGAACAGTGTTCCTGGAAGATCGCGCCTGCGGTTGCTCTGTGTGTCCTGTCCCCGGTCTGCCTGCTCGTACTCGGCGGGTTGTCGGAATACAAGGTCCTGCATATCACGGAAAACATGGCGGGAGGCATCGGCATGAGTATTCTCCTGCTGATGGTTGCTGCCGGAGTGGCTTTATTGATCTGGAACGGAATGAAGCTCTCACAATATGAATATCTGGAAAAGGAAATTTTCACGCTGCAGTACGGGATACGCGGAATCGTAGAAAAGAAAAAAGAAGCGTTTGAACCCCATTTCCGGGCAAGTATTGCAACAGGAGTGGTTCTGTGTATCATCGGTATCGTACCGCTTTTTCTGTCCGTCGCATTTACAGACGAAGATTCCATACTGTACGTCTGCTGTTTGGGCGTGCTTCTGATTTTTGTAGCCTGCGCGGTATATCTGTTTATACAGAATGGGATGGTTCACGAAAGCTACACGAAGCTCCTTCAGGAGGGCGACTACACACCGGAAAAGAAACTGCAGAACAAAAGGACTTCCCCATTTGCCGGAATCTACTGGTGTCTGGTCACAGCAATCTACCTGGGCGTAAGTTTCTGGAAGAATAACTGGGGAACCTCATGGATCATCTGGCCGGTAGCAGGCGTCCTGTTTGCGGCGCTTGCGGGGATCATAAACGTGGTCACAGGTTCCGGAAAGAGTAAAAGATAGCCGTAAAAAGATAAGCAGAAGGGCAGACTACAAGGAGTCTGCCCTTCTGAGCAATGCTTTATGATCATTGTTTTTTCCGTCTGATTCCCACTGCACAACCCGCTGCAGCCGCTGCAATCGCGAGAATCCACACGAACAGAGACGCCGTGTCTCCGGTAGCCGGAACCCCGGAATCAGATGCCTTTGCACCGGATGCCGCAGATGATCCGCTTTCTTTCTTGGTATCCTGCGGTACTGTCGGCTGATGTACGGAAAGTTTTTCGATCTTTTCCGTCTTCACTTCACCGCACACTTCACATGTTGCCTGCCTCTCGCCTTCTGCTTCTGCTGTCGCTTCTTTTACTACCTTCCAGTCGCCAAACGTATGTCCTGCCGCCTCGATAACCCGGGTACTGATTTCACCGCAGCGCGTACAGGTAGATTCTTCTTCCCCGTCTTCGGTGCAGGTTGCTTCCTTGGTTGTCTTCCACTGTGCATAGTCATGTCCCAGCGGATTGATCCCGCGCATCGTTTGTTCTCCACATACTGTACACTCTGCTGTTTCCACGCCTGCTTCAGTACAAGTCGCTTCTTCTGTCACCGTCCATTCCCCATAGGTATGAGGCAATGTATCGGTTACCTGCGTCTCGGTCACTGCGCCGCATACGGTACAGGTCTTCTGTTCCAGTCCGCTTTCGGAACAAGTCGCTTCTTTTACCACTGTCCATTCACCTGGAGTATGCGCGGTCACCGGAATCGTCACCGTCTCAAATTCTCCGCATTCCGGTTCTGTACAGTAGACATTCTTGCTGCCTGTCTCTGTACATGTCGCTGCTTTCACAATTTCTTCTCTTCCGCTGAAATCATGGGTATGGGATTCACTCAACTTTGGAATCCGTTCTGTTACCGTATCCCCACATCTGGTACAGGTTCCGGTTTTTACCCCATCTTCATGGAATGTTGCTTCTTTCGTTACCGCCCATTCATATGCATGTCCCAATGCCGGAACTGCCACGCTTCCCGCTTCATAATCACAGCGGGAGCATTTTTCTGCCTGTGTGCCTGCTTCGGTACAGGTCGGCTGCTTTGTAACCGTAACAGACAGATTATGTCCCAGCGCCTCGATTGCCTGCGTCTCTGTCTCGTTGCAGCGGGAGCAGGTTCTCGTCCTGCTTCCTTCGTTGGTACAGTCTGCTTCTTTCAAAACCTTCCAATCACTCCAGTCATGTCCCAGTGCCGCTGTCTCTTCTGTCTTCTTCTCACCGCACAACGTACAGGTAAACGTTTTCTCTCCCTTTTCCGTGCAGGTTGCTTCTTTGGTGACTTCTCCATCATTCCATGTATGATTACAATACTCCGCAAGGCGTGTCGGAGAAATGATCGTCATGCTATAGTTCGTATCGTAACGCTCATCATAGTATTTCCCCAGTTCAAACGTATCCGCAAAACTCTTCTCTACCACAGACTCGCCATCGCCGACATAGTAATACTGCTGCTCTGCATTCGGCATCTCATAGAAATACATGTTATGATCGTAACGCGATCCCGTATCTGTACTCGATGTACATTTGATCGTAGAACCGGTGGTCGTGAAACTTCCGCCATACACATCACCGTATGTCAGTCCGACGCCGATTCCGAAGATATTTCCATTCGTTACCTCGATGTCCACGTTCGAATCCAAAATCTGCAGATCTCCCTGCTGCGCGTCGATTCCCGAATTTGCTGCTTCCGATTTTGACGGAAGGGTACTGCTGATATGGATATCCGAATTTTTGATGATCATACTGCATTCCATATCCTGATAAGTAGCACCTCGGGTAATACCGTAGAAATACCCTCCCTCATTTGTTGTGTTCCGAATATCGATAACTGCACCGTCAATCATCAGATCCGCATAAGTACTTGCACTGATTCCAAACTTGGTGTCGTATCCTTCCTCTTCGACCGGCTTCGGTTTTAAATCAATAGTCAGACTGCCGGGTCCTAAAATTGTAGTGTCAGAATAGGTATCAATCCCCATATATACACTTCCGGTTATGAGATTTTCTCCTACTAGTTTGATCGTGAAATCATCCCCCATACCTACTGCCGAGATTCCTTTTATTCTCTCTCCCGTAGGCTCTATCGTGCAATTGTTCAACGTCAGCACATTACTTTCCGGATCATAACTGACATTCTCCGGCATATCGCCGGTTAATTTTCCTTCGCTGACGATCGACACACCACCAACGCTCAAGCTTGCATAACTATCCAGTTCGCGGCTTTGTGCTGACGCCCCGTCCGCTGCATGCACAGACATTCCAAACAGCAGTGATAACACACAAACCGCTGCTATGATTCCTTTCCTTTTCTTCATATTTTCCTCCTTTTTTCAGTCATTTTGATATGTTAAAGATCCCGTAAAGACCATTTAACCAAGTAACGGGCAGGACAGACTACTTTTTCGGCTGATTTGGACAACCGCCCATCCGTCAGTCTGTTTATATTACATTCAGCAATATCTCAAGCCTTCTGTCACCCGGAAAAACGGCTCTGCCGTCCCCGTCTACAATTCTCCAGACCAGACGATATACCCCTTCCACCGGCGGCAGCACAAATTCTGCTGTGACATTCACCTTATCTCCCGGCCTGACTTGTTTTTTCAGCGGGATCTGCAGTTCTTTCTTCGTATAATGAAAGCATTCGCCGTTAATACATTCACAGCTATAATCCTTCCATATGACTGTGCCGGTATTCTCGATCAGCCACGTATGGGTATAAAGTGTCCCAACCTCCAGCGTTACCGGAATATCCGGCTCCTCTTTCAATACCCGGTAATTATTATCCTCGTTTCTCTTTGTACTGCATTCTTCCAGAACTATAAAGTGAAGTCCGACTCCCAGTTTGTCCAGAAATGCCAGTTTCCCGCTGCTGTCTTTTATCTTCCACGTCAGCGCATACGCTCCCGGTTTGTCCGGTGCATGAAACAGAACCGTCGGTGAAATTGTGTCGCCCGGATAAACGATCTCCGGAATCTCAATCTTCGATGCATGATCTGCCTCCAGAAATGGCGCATCGTCGTCACACTCCAGATAACGGTTTTCCCAAAGCACTTCTCCCGCATTTTTGATAATCCATGTATGTACAATCATTTCACCGGGTTCAAAAACACCCATATCCGGCGGATATTCGCTCTGGAACTGAGATTTATCCGGCAGGGAAGATTTATTTTCCGAAATCCGGTCATCATTTTCTTTTCTGAAAAGATACGGTCCGTACAGTTGGTTCACTTCCGTAGGAAATATCGCATACAAGGTTAAAAATGTAAGCACATTTCCCCACTCCGGTTTTAATTTTCCATTTTTTTCATCAATCAAATGTTTCTTCAGATCCAGCGAAAACATAATCTGCTCTGCTTCTACGATCTCGAAAAATACCCGGTTCATCTCAGCCTCGCAGATATTTCCGTTCAGCATCTTTGCCCCTTTGCTCTCCATTCTGGGAATTACCAGTGCATTTTGTAAAATAAACGTTCTCAGGGACGACAAATATCTGCTTTCTTTTTTGCTGTCCGATAAAAAACGGCTTCTTCTCGCTTTGTCATTCCAGAGTTTCATATTCAGCCAGCGCATCTCCGCCGGAATCAACGTATCAAAAAATTCCTGCTTCGTCCGATGTCCCGGATTTACGTTCCAAACTGATTTTTTCGATTTGCCCCCCCCGGGATAAAAAATCTCATATACTCCTTTCAGATTCATAAATTCTCCCCTTTTTCTTTTGTCAGTCACTCTCTTTCTCCAGATTACCGTTTCATATATTATCATCTTAAAGTTGATTTTACATCACTTTTCAAGTTGATTTTCACAAACTTTCCGATTTTTTATACAGATCTTCCGGCAAAAAAATAGAGGGCAGGACTTTTTACATCCTGCCCTCATGTCGGGAACAGCCATTTTTCATTCATTACTCATTCTGCCACTTGCGAATTTACGACCGCACCTGTTTATAGCCTGAACATTTTTTTAACAGCTTTTACTTTTTCAACCTCGCAGTCTGCGGCTTTCGCAATCTGTTCATCTGACCATTTTGGATTGTCTATTACAAGCCGATATATACATGCAGATAGGTTCATGCCTTCCTGCATGCCTTCCTGCATGCCTTCCTGCCTGCCTTCCCGCCGTAATCGTTCTGACCGCAATTCCAATACTTTACCGCCCATAAGATCATCCATCCTTTCCTTTGCTTCCTTATTCTTTGCCAAAAGGTAATCCGATATGCGGATCATCAGTTCTACCAGATCTGTATATAATGCAGACTGGTCTTCCCCACTATAAAGGTCATTCAGTTTTTCCAGAATATCTGCATATTCCGACAGCATGCCTTCCAACAGATTATTCTTATTATCCGGTTCATTTTCCATCTTTTTTATACTTTTCTCATACCGCAGCATATAGAACGGCAGGAACATTAACAACTTTTTCTGGAATATCTCATCTTTCGTATAATCCTGTACTTTTACAATCGGAACCGAATACATGACTGGTGAATTCCCCGGAAAATTGACTTTGATCTGCAGCGTCTCCGGTGTCCGGCTGGTATGGCGGAGATACAGTACGCAGGATTCCGGAAAATCCAGTTCAAGAATCTCATCCTCCGGATGGATCCGTTCCAATGCCGCTGCAAAATCATATTCGATCATCCGGATTACCATGGTATTGTCCGGTCTGCTCTGGCACTCAACATGATATAAGTGTCCCCCGATTTTAAAGATCGAATCTGTTATGATCTCTCCTTGTTTTGTATGATGCTCATTCCTGTATTGTTGGATTTCTTCACCTTCATCATAGCTCGTATGAAATACTTCATTTACTACCGGTATCAGCAGCTCCGGCATTTTTTCAACCAGTGTCTTGAATACATCATCAAAAACCGTGTTGTTTGACTGTGCATTGTCCATCTTTATGTTTCCCTTCTTTAAAGCATGTCATACTTTTCCCTTGTGAGTTCTATCTTCACTTTTTCTACCACTTCCTTTTTCTAAATTATACATTACCCATCGCCCGATTGCAATAATATTAAATTTTTCTCGTCAACGCTGGTGATTTTTATGATTCTCCTTGCTATTTCATAGCATCTCATGTTACTATAAGCGTTGGTAACGATCAATTGTATGTATTTGAGGTGAACGGATATGATTAGTGCAAATAATATTACGCTTCGTGTTGGAAAGAAAGCGTTATTTGAAGATGTAAATATTAAGTTTACAGAGGGCAACTGCTATGGCGTGATCGGCGCCAATGGCGCGGGAAAGTCTACCTTTCTTCGGATTCTGTCAGGTCAGCTTGAGCCGACCAGCGGAGAAGTTGTGATCACACCGGGAGAGCGTCTCTCATTTCTCCAGCAGGATCAGTCCAAATATGATGAATATCCTGTACTGGATACAGTTATCATGGGGAATGCCCGTCTCTATGAAATTATGAAAGAAAAGGAAGTCATTTATGCGAAGGAAGACTTTACCGATGAAGACGGGATCCGGGCAAGTGAACTGGAAGCAGAATTTGCCACGATGAACGGCTGGGAAGCAGAATCGGACGCGGCCTCTCTGTTAAATGGTCTGGGGATTGAGACCGAGCTTCATGATAAGTATGTGAAGAGCCTGACCGGTGCAGAAAAGGTCAAAGTGCTGCTTGCGCAGGCATTATTCGGGAATCCGGACATTCTGCTCCTCGATGAGCCAACAAACCACCTGGATCTGGACGCAATCGCATGGCTGGAAGAATTCCTGATCAATTTTGACAATACGGTCATTGTCGTATCCCATGACCGTTATTTCCTGAACAAAGTCTGCACACAGATTGCAGACATCGACTACGGCAAAATTCAGCTCTACGCCGGAAACTATGATTTCTGGTATGAATCCAGCCAGCTTCTGATCCGCCAGATGAAAGAGGCAAACAAAAAGAAAGAAGAAAAAATCAAGGAACTGCAGGAGTTTATTTCCCGTTTCAGCGCCAATGCTTCGAAGTCCAAGCAGGCGACATCAAGGAAACGCGCCCTTGAGAAAATTCAGTTAGATGAGATCAAGCCCTCCAGCAGGAAGTATCCTTATATCGATTTCCGTCCGAACCGCGAGATTGGAAATGAGGTACTCACAGTAGAAGGTCTGTCCAAGACCATTGACGGCGAGAAAGTTCTGGACAATATCACTTTCACACTGAACCGTGACGACAAGGTTGCTTTTGTCGGCGGCAACGAATTTGCCAAGACGGTATTATTCCAGATTTTGATCGGCGAGATGGAACCGGATGAGGGAACCTATAAGTGGGGAATTACTACCTCACAAGCGTATTTTCCAAAAGATTTCGGAAAAGAATTTGACAGCGACTACACCATCTCCGAATGGCTGACGCAGTATTCCGAGATCAAAGACGCCACTTATGTCAGAGGTTTCCTCGGACGGATGCTCTTCGCCGGAGACGATGGTGTAAAACGGCTGCGTGTTCTTTCCGGAGGTGAGAAAGTACGCTGTCTTCTCTCCAAGATGATGATCTCCGGCGCCAATGTCCTGATATTTGACGAGCCGACCAACCATCTGGATATGGAATCGATCACGGCACTGAACAACGGAATGATCAAGTTTCCGGGAGTCATCCTATTTACATCCCGCGACCACCAGATTGTTCAGACAACCGCGAATCGTATCATGGAAATCGTACCGGGCGGAAAACTGATCGACAAGATCACAACCTACGATGAATATCTGGAAAGTGATGAAATGGCAAGAAAACGTCAGACATATTCTGTCCAGACGGAAGAAGAAGATTAATAAAAAAATTCAGGGGCCAGGGTCTAAATCCGTATGAGTTTGCTCATAAACAGGTGAAAGACCCTGGCCCCGTCCCTATAGGGGACAAATATGTTCTTTTTGATTTTTAATCCTCCCTTAATCATTCCGGATACATATGCAGTATTTTCAAAATCATATCTGCCGAACCCACGTTATATCCGGCAGTTCCGTAAATACCTGTCATTTTTTTATCTATGACAACGACCAGAGGATATTTTTCCGGTTCCAGATACATTCTGCGGGCAAGCGTACCCATATCTGTTCCGAATTCGTCATACAAAATTTCCGCGTCCGGCAGCTCTGCCAGTGTATGTTTCAATGTCGGATCTTCCTTTACACGTTGATTTCTAATGACAAAAAATAGCTGAACACCGGACAATTGTTGAAACGATTCTCTTCTCCCGGCAATTTCATTTAAAATATGCTCTGTCGGTTCTTTGCCTGTTTCCAGCCAGATAAACAAACCGGTCTGTTCTCTCACAAGTTCTGACAGCCTGCAGCTTTCTTGATTCTCTCTTATCAGGGAAAAATCCGAAAGATTGTATTTCACCAGCATATCGCAAATCCGCGCCGGCTTCTGTTCCAGATAAATCTCCTTTTTTTCGCCCTCTTTCAATTCAAAATCCAGTTTCTTTGCCAATATATTTCCGTTCGGCAGGCGGTTGGACGTCAAAATCCGGTATTTTCCCGGGAATAAAGCGATTTCTCCAAAAACCGGTCTTCCGCTTTCTTCGCATAATCTCAACGTCTGATATCCCTCTTTTTCAAACCGTGCAATCGTCCAGTTCTGAAAATATACCCATGACGGTTCCGCCTGTTCCCGAATCGTAATTGCCGCGGTACGTCTGTTTGGTAAAGGATCTGTCTTCTCCAGTGTATGAAATTCTCCATTACTCCAGATTTCTAAAAGTCCATCCGCAGGATTTAACCGGGATGGAATCCCCAGAGTCCTTAAACTCTGGACACATACAACTTTTTTTGTAAGAATGCTTCCGTATCCGCTCGTCAGCGCTCCTTTCGCAGAAGTGATCAGATCTCCATATTCTAAATCCGGATCGGAAACAATCTCCTCTTGTATCATAGTCCATGCCGCCGATGGATCTGCTTTAATTTCTTCTTTCTTTTCCTCGCAAAGCCAACTCAGGATAAAGCTGCGGAAACTGCAGATCATCTCATGATCCACACGCGGGCATAAAATGTACGGGATCAATACTTCATCCGGGTACGTTCCTGCATAACATGCTGTCAGGGCACAATGTTCTACCAGGATGTCGGCAGTAATATCCAGATAATCTTTTTCACAAAGGCTGTTTAGAATTGCCAGTTTCCACTTCTTAGGCCATTCTCCCCGGGTATGGGACGATAAAAAGCCGGCGATCTCCGCCTGATTTCCGCGTGCCTGCTTCATAATCTCTCTGCTACGGATCTGATCTGTTTCTGAAAAATCTGCAATTGCTTTTTCTGCCATGCCTTCTTCATAAAATGCTGCTTCCTTTGCCAGTCTCCTCTCTTCCGCCGCACAAAGTCTTTGTTGTCCGGTTTCCATTTCTTCCGGCGTCAACGCACGGCAAAAAACCAGAGCATCCTCAGGCGCAATGAGTTCCATTTCTTTCCATTGTTCTAATTCATTTTCAGTATTCCCCAGAACGATCGTGCAGGACGTCGTCTCCGCCGTATTCACAAGGACTTCCCCATAGTCTCCGCCTGCCCGCGCCGTCACCTGAATACTGCCCCGGCCGGTCCTTAGCGTCCCTTTTCCACTGTTGTCCGCGTAAACCGAAGCAATCTCGCCAAAATGTGCTTCATTCATTACCTCAAATGTAAGTTTCGCATTCGGCACTTTATTTCCATTTTTGTCGCAAACCCAGACCGTAAGATTATTCGTGCGGGCATAGCGCTCCAGTTGGTTCAGCTCCAGCGCCATGCCTCTTTTCCCGATCACATTCTCTTTGGGCGTCACCGAAAGCATCCAGCGCGAGTGTACCATCATTGCTCTGGAAGCCGCATTCACAAACCATCCTTTATCTAAAATTTCCTCCGGTTCACAGGCGCCAAGAAATCTCCATGCGCCATCACACCACACTTCTACCCATGCGTGATTATCATCACAATGAGACCACAATGGCACATAAACCTGCCTTGCCGGAATCCCCATACTTCGGAAGACACTTACCGCAAAAGTGGATTCTTCCCCGCATCTTCCATATGCAGAACGATATACACACTCCGGAGATGCCGTACGGTCATCTGTCGTCCGGTAAGTTGCTTCCGACGCGCACCAATAGTTCAGAGCGATCACAGCCTCTTCCATATTCATTCCCCGGATCGTATCTTTCAGCAATTCATAGAAAAATCTCCGGCTGTCCGTAATATTTTCAAGATTCACCCTGTGGTGCAGCACATATGCTGCAAATAATTCTTCCGGAACTTTCCCTGCAAAAGGACCTTCTTCCCACAAATAAGCGCTGTGCTTTGCATAGGATAAAAATAACTCAGGATCATAATCCACTGCATCGCTGACAGGCATAGACGCATAGAGACAACGCAGCGCTTCTGCTTCCGACTCTGTGCATTGATTCAGCAGTGCTTCAATCTTCCTGCGCTTTTCTCCCAGACGCTCCATCTGCGCGGTATACCCGGTTTCCATATCTTGTAAAAAGCTCTTTGTAAACATACTTCCTGCTTCTCCCTAAACGTTATATGTTCTATCTCCCGGCTAATTCATCCGGCTGCAGTGATTAGAAAGGGCAGGCGCATATTCTGCTGCTCCTGCCCGTCTTACCATTCACCTATGATCATTATTTAGTCACTATTTACACTTTACCACTTTTACCGCTGTATTCTGTCCTTCACTCATCTCCAGGCTGACGCTTAACTTGCCGCTGAGATTGGTGTTCATCTTTCCTACGGATTCTCCGTCGATCAGCACCTCATATTCACTCTCCGGCTCCAGTTCCAGCGTGAACTGAACATCCTCCGGAGCGGATACGGTAAATGTCACTTCCGTATCTGTCTCTTTGAAATTGGCGACTGTGCTTCCCGGAACAGATTCATAGACGAACATTCCGTTCTTCTCCAGCTTCGTGATCTCCGCGAATGTTTTTACTTTATAAAGATCGCCCTCAAATTCAAAATTGTCCTTTTTCGTCTTGGAGGAAAGTGTATAGTCTCCAAAACTCAAAGTCCCGTCGTTCTCTGCGCGTAATAGTTCTTTCACTGCTGCCATTTCTTTTGTCCTCCTACATGTCTTCCGCCGGGATCTGTGTCTTTCGGACATCACGGCGGATTCTCTTCTGCTTTTTCAATCTAAGTATAATATAAAAACTTTTGATTTTCCACTTTTTTTTATTTATTTGATGATACATAGAAGCAGATTTCTTTCTTCCGCATTCCTGCTTCCACATGGCATCCCTCCTGAATCTCTCCCTGTAAGATCGCCTCCGCCATCTTATCTTCCAGCTCTGTCTGCATAGCGCGCCGGAGCGGACGTGCCCCGTATTTTGGATCGGTTCCTTTCTCCACAATATGATTTTTGGCAGATTCCCGCAGTGTCAGGGTGATTCCTGTCTGCTCTTTCAGCCGCTTCGTGAAGTCTCTGCAGAGGAGTCCGACGATCTGCCTCATCTCGCTCTTTTCCAGAGCATGGAATACGATCGTCTCATCAATCCGGTTCAGAAATTCCGGCCGGAAGATCTGTTTTACTTCATCCATGACATTCTGCTTCATTTTATTATAATCACTTTTCGGATCTTCTTTGACAGCGAACCCAAGTTTTTTCGGATCAATGATCGACTTTGCCCCTGCGTTGGACGTCATGATGATCACGGTATTGCTGAAATCTACGGTTCTTCCCTGGGAATCGGTGATCCGTCCGTCGTCAAGCACCTGCAGTAAGATATTAAACACATCCGGATGTGCTTTTTCAATCTCATCAAACAGAACGAGCGAATAGGGATGTGTACGTACCTTGTCGCTGAGCTGCCCCCCTTCTTCATGTCCGACATAGCCCGGAGGGGAACCAATCATCTTCGCAACGGAATGCTTTTCCATATACTCAGACATATCAACACGGATCAGCGTATCTTCACTGCCGAACAGAGCCTCTGCGAGCGCCTTTGAGAGTTCCGTCTTTCCTACCCCGGTCGGTCCCAGGAACAGGAAGGAACCGATAGGCCGTTTCGGATCTTTCAGTCCTACCCTGCCGCGCTTCACTGCGCGCGCAACCGCGTTTACCGCTTCGTCCTGCCCGATCACCCGGCGGTGCAGCTCTTTTTCCAGCTTATTCAGGCGCTGTGCATCGCTCTCCTGCAGTTTCTGTACCGGAATCTTTGACCAGGCAGATACCACTTCCGCAATATCCTCTGCCGTCACTTCCGGATCCTGAGACGCATTCTTCTTCTCAAACTGTTTCCGCTGCTGTTCCAGTTTCTTTTGTTTCTCCTGTTGTTCTTTCTGAAGACGGGAGGCTTCCTCAAAGTCCCCCCTCCGGATGCTTTCTTCTTTTCGATGTCCCAGTTCCTTCACTGCATCTTCTGTCTGTAAAATATGTTCCGGTATCTGATACCCGTGCAGACTTACGTGCGCGCATGCTTCATCCAGAACGTCAATCGCCTTATCCGGCAGATTCCGGTCCGTAATGTAGCGTTCTGAGAGTTCTACCGCCGCATTCACCGCTTCGTCCCGGATCCGGACGCCATGATGTGTCTCATAACGTTCCCGCAGTCCTTCCAGGATCTTTACACACTGTTCCTTGTCCGGTTCTTCCACCATCACCGGCTGGAATCTCCGCTCCAGCGCCGCATCCTTTTCGATATATTTCCGATACTCCGCGATCGTCGTCGCACCGATCAGCCGCAGTTCGCCCCGCGCGAGCGCAGGCTTCAGAATGTTGGACGCATCCATTGCCCCCTCTGCGCCTCCCGCGCCGATCACTGTATGCAGCTCATCGAGAAACAAGATCACCGAATCATCATTCTCCACTTCGGAAATCAGGCTCTTCATCCGCTCCTCAAATTCTCCCCGGTATTTGGACCCCGCGATCAGTCCCGGCAGATCCAGCACACAGATACGTTTTCCTTTCATCGACTCCGGAACCAGGCCTGCCGCCAGCCGCTGTGCAAACCCTTCCAGAACTGCTGTTTTTCCAACACCCGGTTCCCCGATCAGACATGGATTATTCTTCGTTCTCCTGCTCAATACCTGCATCAGGCGGAAGATTTCTTCTTCCCTCCCCACAACCGGGTCCAGCTTTCCTTCCTTTGCCAGTGCTGTCAGATCTTTGCAGTACGAATCCAGCGCTCCGCCCTCTTCCTCGGACTCATGCCACATTTCCTCCTGATATTCCCGCATATCCATACCGGCTGCAGACAAGATATCCTGAAAGATCTTCTGAGGATTGACCTTCAGCGTGATCAGCATCTTCGCCGCAACACAGTCCGTATCTTTGAGGATCGCCAGAAGCAGATGCTCCGTCCCGATCTGATTCATATGAAAGCGGACAGCTTCTCTGCCGCTCTCTTCCAGAATATACTGCAGCCTCGGACTCCTCTGCGGCTTATTCTTTGTCTTCTCGTCCCCGGACGGCGCGATCAGTTCTTCGATAAGCTGTATGATCCTTTCCTCGTCTATGCCATGCTTTGCAAGAATCTGGCCTGCGATCCCGGTATACTCCTCACGCAGTCCCAAAAGCAGATGTTCCGTCCCGATATAGGGATGTCCCATCCTCCTCGCTTCTTTTTCTGCGCTTTGTATTGCCTGATCTGCCTGTTCTGTATATGGAAACTGCATAAAAACCTCCTGCCATTTTACACTTTCATTTTTCTATTATATGATGATACCAAGGTCAAAAGGTCTAAACCCACATGAGCTTGCTCATAGGTGGGTGAAAGACCTTGGGCCCCGCCCTTGGCGCCTACGGATTGTTCTGTTCGTATTCGTCCATGATCTCGTCTACCAGTTCGTGAATCTCTTCGCGGGAAATATCCTTACAACTCGCCCTTGCAAGTACAAGGCGGAGATTTCTGCGCATCTCCTGCAGCGCTTTGCGCTTGTCATTCTCCAGCATGATGACTGCGCCCCGGCGCTTATCCAGCGTAATGAACCCTTCTTCCTTCAGCACATTGTATGCCTTGTTCACTGTGTGCATATTCACCCCGATCGTATTCGCAAGCTGGCGCACGGAAGGCAAAGATTCCCCCTCCTGTATATCTGACGTCGCAATCCCAAGAATAATCTGATTGCGGAGCTGAATATAAATCGCTTCTTCACTGTTAAAATCAATCTCAATAAACATCTGCCGACCTCTTCTTTCGTTCGGGGTACGCCGTGTCCTATCCCTTGGTGTTTCCCCCGCGTATCAATCGTCTTATGTGTGATATACATCGTAGCACAAAAAAGGAATCTCTGCAAGCAGAGATTCCTTCGTTCTCATTTCTCCTTAATGGTATCCACTCTTGTCATGACGTCTGACAGCACCGCAGCATTTCCGTAAATTCACTGCTCAGTGACAGCTTCGCCACGTAAAATACATCTCCGGTCATATACACATCCCAGTCTTCCGTGATCTCCACCTGCAGGTCTCCGCCCGGCATGTGTACGACAACCTTACTGCCGGTCATTCCCAGCTTATATGCCACTCCCGCTGCCGCGCAGGCGCCGGTTCCGGTCGCCATCGTATATCCGGCTCCCCGCTCAAACGTCTCAATCGCGATATTGGTCTGGTCGATCACGCACATGATCTCCGTATTGATCTTCTCCGGAAAATATCTCGCGTTCTCCGAGAAGTTTCCGATCTTACATACAAGCGGTTTTGAGATCTCACGCATCGGGATCACGCAGTGCGGATTTCCGATCGATACACAGGTCGCCGGATACATCGTATTTCCAAAAACCATATCTTCATTGATCACTTCGCGCGGTTCTCCTGTCACAGGAATCTCATCGCTTCGGAATGAAAGACGTCCCATAGACACTCTCAGTCTGCTTCCATCTTCATTCAGATAGGTGATCTCTACCTTGCCGCCGTCCGTGATCAGTTCATAATTCTTCTTCTGCACATACCCGGCATCTTTTAAATATTTTGCAAAAATCCGGACTCCGTTCCCGCTTTTCTCTGCAATGCTGCCATCCGGATTCCAGATCTTCAAGGACATCTGCTTCTCCCCGATAAACGGCCCTTCCAGCACGCCGTCTGCCCCCAGTCCCAGATTCCGGTTGCAGATCATCTTTACATTTTCTGCATTCAGACTCAGTTCATTTTTGTTCGGATCATATACAAGATAGTCATTCCCCAGTCCATGGTAACGTTCTAATTCCACTTTCACAATGCATACCTCCTGCCATAGTTTCTACAAAGCAACATTTCATGAAAACATCAAATATCCACCAAAGTATTTCGTGTTCCCATGACCCTATAACGATAGTATAACAGGCATTTTTTCAAATAAATATAAGCAAAATGCCTTTTTATATTGCAGATAATGCCCTAAATATTTCTGTAAATTGTTGTAAACCGATTTCAAAAGCATTATACCTGACTTTGGTATCAAGCATTGAAAAATGGCGTTAGTTCATAATAAGACAG
>CATXUX010000021.1 GCA_958402795.1 uncultured Lachnospiraceae bacterium
TCTTTGTAGCTGAACTTTTCATTCTTTGTACTGCGAACCCGCTTGTACTGGCGCAACAGCAGATCTGCTGAATAGCAGGCGCTCCGCTCTCCCGGAAATTTGTATCCGATCTTTTGTATTTCAAGGTTTACAATTTCACCGCTCTCCAACTGTACCACGATATCCATGACCAGAAGAGAACTCTCATCAGCAATTCGTGTCGAATCAGTCGGAAGTACCTGCAGAATCCTGACCCGGATTCCAAGAAGCAGGGATAAAAGTTCCTCCAACCGTTCCGGCGTAGTTTCCGGGTTCATCAGCTCCTTGAAGAACCCATCGTACAGAAATTTAATCCCTCTCACGCCTGTCGTAAAATCTAAAAATTCTTGCTGCTGTTTCTCTGTCCAGCCTGCATAAATGGTCTGTAATTCCGGTTTCTCCTGAATCTCTTTCAGAATTTCCTCCCGCTCCCGGATCAGCGGGAAGTACTGTTGTAGTTTTGTCGTCATACGGCTTATCCTCCTTTGTACTAAAACGATAGCTTGTATCGCTTCATTTTTCAATGTGTTTGTTTTGGATAAGCCATATCAATTTGTGGATATCTATGTGGATATCTGTTTTGCCAACAGCACTTCCTGCTCAATCTCCATTTCATTTTCGAGAATACATTGTTTTAACTCCTCCAGATCCCCGGCATCCATTTTCTCAAGTTTTTCTTTCTTCGACGAATCTATTGAAATTCCCGCCCCTGCCTTCACTGCCGCGTAATAGTTTTCTCTGTCCATCCGGCAAGGCTTTAATTCCGGGAATATCTTTTCCTGATTGAACTGGAATATCCGAATCCCACCATAATCCATATCGCCCCAGTGCAGATATTCCGCATCGTCCTCCGCAATCTTTATAATCTCTTTCAAAAACCTTACCTCTTTCGGTGAGAAAAAACCATGGCAAAAAATATACAACGTGTCGCTCCGATATTTTTCATTTTCATAGTTTGTCTTATTCTCAATTAACATAATCTGTCTGACACCAGGCATGGCATACGGCATTGCACGTTCCAGCGTCTGGGCGTTTAATACCGTTCCGTACTTATTGGGCGATGAATCTATGATTTCATCATCTAACTGATACTGTAGCGGACCTTTCCACTCTATCGTCTGTGTATAAGTAAGAATTCCATGTGCATTCAGCGTCTCATCATCTGTCATTTCCGCTTCACTTAATGGAGATTTCCGTAGTACCTTCAAGATTCTCGATTCATACTTCTTTTCAAATGTTTTTGACTTTCCAAATACAAAAACACTGAACACCCGCTTCCATACCGGACTTTTTAATTTCACGATTGCGTTCAGGCATCGAAAAAATTTTACATCTTCCAGATCTGGTTCTTTCACTTCCTTGCCTCTTTGCAGTCGTTCGATAATTTCCTCATAATAGGATTCCAAAAAAGTTCCCTGTACTTCCCACTTCCACGTCGACATCTGTGAAAGATACCGAAGCTGTCTTTGTCTCGGATCCTCCACCCCGGCTCTCCTACACAATTCCGGCATGATATCGACAGAATAATGGAGCCGTCCCACAACCGTATTCACGTCCCGCCAGTCAGCCTCGATCAGTCCATCCTGTTCCAGTTCCCGTACCTGACGCAGAAATTCCCGGCTTCCCCCAACATACTCCATAATCTCATTCATTTTATCCGGATGCTTTCTTCCTTGTGCACGTCCTGCTCTGTATGCCTCTCCGTCAATAGAATGGATCAGCCATTCCGTCAGCGTTTTTTTATTTCCTGCCTTTTCCACGGCTTTCTTCCTTTCTGCCTCGGCTTTCTCTTTTACCTTTTCCTCTTATTCTTCTATGTTTTCTGTTCCTTCGATCATGTTGAGGTAATCTCCTTTATCTATATGCATCATGGAGATCTGATTCTGATACCGCCGGAATCCGTACACGCTGTCTACGTTGCGAATCAGCGACTGCAGCCGCTCGTCGGGCACGCACACGATCAACTGCAATTCCAGTTCTCTTGCATAGTGCAGGCAGACCTCGCTCCGTTCTTTATCCATCTTGGAAAATGCCTCGTCGAGCAGTACGAGCCGGATTTTGGAATCGCGGCTGCTCTGCTGCCGGTAGAGCATGGCGAATCCCGCGAGCAGTGCGACATACTTCGGATTCTGGCCTTCGCCTCCGGAGTCAACGCCTGCCATGTCGTCCACATAGTTTTTCTTCTCCCGCCCGTCTTCTCCGGTCACCTGCTCGTACATGCTGAATGTCAGATAATTCCGGTAATCGGCAAAGCGTTCCATCTCCTGCCTGTGGCGTTCCCGTCCCATACCATCCTCATCCCGGGGCGGCATAAATTTCTCGGTGAGCAATTGGATCTTCTGGTCATATTTTTGGAAAAATGCATCGTCTCCCAGACTGATCTGTCCGTCAAAACCGATGTTATCTGATACTTTACTGTCCAATTCTTCCGCCATCAGCATTTCATAAAACTGTCCGTTTTCATTCTGCGCAGGGAGAATATCAATCTGGTAAATACTGTCAGAAAACTTGATCCGCGCAAGCATCCGGTTGATCTCGCGCTTATGGCGGTATGCCGCCTTGATCTCACCATGGATCGTTGCAATCACATTGTCGCGCAGGGAATGATAGACCTGTTCATACTGCTTTTGGAATTCTTCTTTGTACTTCGGTTCGAAATCTTCTCTGCACTGTTCCAGCAGCCGGTCATACACATTGTTTTCATGTTCCACCCCGGTAAACCCATATGCCGGATATTCTTTATTGAAGCGGAATCTCGCCCGCGTCAAATGATCAGACTCATCCGCCTCCCGTTTTTCCAGCCGCTCCATTTCCTCGTTTTTCTTACGTTTATACGCCGCCTCTGACTGTTTTTCCAGCGCTTCTGTCACTTCACTTTGCAGTTCTTCATTTATGACAAATCCTTCTGTGAGTTCCTTCAATTTTTCCTCTAAGCCGGAAATGTCATTCTCTACGCTCGTCTGATCCTTCGCTCGCCGGATTTGTTCCTTCTGCACAGACTCCGCCTGTGCCCCCAGCGCAAGGAGCTCTTCTTCCAGTGTGGTCTTTCTCTCTTCCAGCTCCGCCGTCAGCGTCCCGTTTTTCAGTTCCAGCAGCTCCAACTGTAGTTTTTCCTGCTTTTTATAGTATTCTTCCAGTTCTTCTGCTGCGCCCGAAAGTTTCATCAACTGCTCCGGTTCTTGGTTCATCCGTTCAAATGTCTGCGCTTTTGTCAGGCTGTCCCGCATCTGGATATCCCCGATCTGTTTCTGTTCCAGTTCGTAGATTTCTTCCTGAAGCTGCAGCAGCTTTGCCTTTGAAACCTTTGTTCCGATGCAGGCATTCTTTTTATAGTCCTGCTCCCGCAGATGCCGGAACATGTAATTACTGTAGGAATAACAGTCCGGCGTCACACCGTCCCGCACGCCGTCCAGTTCTTCCACTGTCTCACACTTCTGAATCCGGCCGAGATATCGTTTCAGACACCAGTCTGCATAGCGGATATCCGTATGGACTGCTTCATACAGCGAGTTCTTCTCAGCCTGTGGGGAATCCCTCTGGATCGCCGCGCTGTTAATCAGGTCGATCTCCTCAAACTTTTTCATTTTCCGGAAGATCTTCGCTGCATCCAACGCATATGCCGGTTCTGTGATCAGGCTTTTCTTGATCCGTCCGAGCCGTCCTTCTACCGCATTCTTCCATTTTTCATCGGTAACGTCAAATAAATCCGCAAAGATCTCCACCCGGATGGTTCTGCCATACCGGTCGCTCAATGCGCTTTGTAACTGTTGCCGTGCCGCTTTTAATTCTTTCGGATACGACTTTCTGTCATTGAGCATGTCTTCCACAGCATCTTTTTTCTCCCGCAGCTCATCCGTCTCCTGCCGGATCGAATCCCGCAGCTCTGACAGCTCTTCTTCAATATTTTCCCATGCCACATCCAGCAGACGGCGCAGTTCCCTGCAGTTTTCTTCTGTCACATGTCCTTTTTTCAATTCTTCTATCAACTGCAGCGCACGGTTGCTGACATAATCTGTAACTACATCGTCCTCTTCCCAGCAGCGCAGTCCGCGAAGGATCTGCCGCCAACGCGCAGAATTATCCGCAAGGAGCTGGATCGTTTTCCCAAGTTCTTCCAGTTCCCGCTCCTTCTGTCCGTAGTCGCTTGCCTTCAATGCGGCTTTGACCTCGACAAGTTCTGCCTGCTTTGCTTCCGTCTGCGCTTTCAGTTCTTGTCCCCTGCGCTCTGTTTTGGCGATTACTTTTTGGATCTCCACAAGATCCTGCCTTCTGGATTTCAGGCGGATTCGACTTCCTTCAATCTCCACATGCCGCAGGATGGTCTGCGTCCGTATCTTATCCGCGCGGGTGTTCAAAAGCGCTCGACTGCTCGTCTGGATCTCCTCCAGAAGTCCGATCCGGTGTTCCAGATCCTCCACCCGCTCTTTGATCTCCCGGTACGCGCCGAGCTGCTCACTGATCGTCGCTACCGTATCTTCTTTGCTTTTTGGGAACATATAATCCCGGATAAACTGTCCTGTCCCGTTTGTCATACGCAGCGCAATCGCGCTTTTCTCCATTGTCATCAGGCGTCCCGGCTCCACATAACCGAAAATCACATCGTACAGCGTGTTCAGATAAGCCTCCCGCGACGGATATATCCGGTTCACATCACCGCGTCCCCGGTTATCCGCCGAACGGCTCCGCTCTTCCGTAAGTTTCCGGATCTGCGCGATCGAATAGGGAATCTTGTCCCGCAGATACTCATCTTCCGGCATCCGCCCGGAATGGCTGAAGAAGTTATATTTCTTTAGTTCTGTATCATTCTTTCCCACCTCAAATGCCGCTCCGATACAAGTCACGATATGGGTTCCGGTATCTTCCAGTTCCAGTACGATCTGGGAATAAAAATCGACATTTCCCCGGTTCGAAGTTCCATCCTTCTGTGCACCGCGCAGATAACTCAGCACGCTCCGGCGGTTTTTCGTATCATCCGCCGCTTTATTCAGAAAGTTTGCGGACACGCTTCCGTACAGCACGACCTGGATTGCATCCATTACGGTAGATTTTCCTGAACCGCTCTTCCCGCTGAACAAATTGACATATTCATGGAACTCCAGCACTTTATGACTGATCCCGCCCCAGTTGTTAATCAGCATCCGGGTAAATATTTTCTTCGGCTGTCTCAAGTCCTTCCGCCTCCTTTCCCTGATCTTCCTCCAAACCGTCTGCACTTTCCTTGTACTCCTCCAGCAGGGCGTTCAAATCCGCTGCTGTTACATACAGATTGACGGTACTGTAAATATAGATCGGCGTGTCATCTTCCAGATCTCTCACCGCACCGGGCACGTCAATCATCTGATGGAGCCGCATCAGCACCAGTGCGCTCTTCCATTCCCCGTCAGAGAGCTTTTCCGCGATCAGATTCGTATTTTTTCCATATTCCCGGAGTTCCTTTAGCGTTGTTACCGGCGCTTTCAGACCTTCGCCCATAATCTTGTCCCGGTAGATCAGCTTCGTCAGAAGAATGATCAGCGTCGTGACGGGATTCAGCCTCTCTGTCAGTACGCCCTCACCCGTCAGCCGGTAGATATGCTCCTGCGGGTCATGCGTCAGTTCACACCCAAGAACCGACACATAATCTTCTATAAAATTTCTGTGTCTCGTACAGATCGTATACTGTGGGTTATCCCTCGGCGTCAGTGTTGCCGGATCGTATTTTACCTGCAGGATGCAGGTCTGCCGGAATAAGGACTGGATGGTTTTCTTAATCTGTTCCGCCTCCGTAACAGATATCTCTTCTAAATATGTAAACATAGTTTTTTCCTCTCTCTGGTATTCACAGCCGCTTTACTCACACAGTTGTACTAATCAATCTCCAGTTTCGAAAAACGGAATCCGCTGTCGCTCTGTATTTCTTCCCCAAGTTTGATCTCATGATCGTGATCCGCAGTTTCGGTTGCCTCCTGCCAGACGAAGAAAAGTTTTTCAAGATCTTCCACTGTCTGAACCGTCTGCTCTGTCACACAGAACGTTCCGTCTTTCTCATTTCTTTTCCGGAATGCATGGATTTCCTTCTTGGTATACAGCGGTTTCAAAACAAAAGAATCCATTTCTCCCGCTGCCTGCTTTGGTTCCCTGTCTGTGACCGCCTGCGGGCAAAATTCCTCTTTTTCATGATCTTTGCGGCGATAAAGACTGCGGGCGGTAACCGCGCGGTACTGGCTGCTGATCTGCATCCGCTCCGCAAGTTTTTCCAGAATTTCTTCCTGTCCGGACGTATGGTTCAACAGATTCACAAACGCAGCCGTACGGTCTTCCTGCTCTGTGCCCTCCTGCATGATATACCGGATCCTGGCCGCCGCTCTCCCGGCAAATATCGTTTTCTGCTCGATCAACTGATTATATCTGCGTTCGATCGCATCAAACTGGCGCTCAATCTGCATGATATAGTCCGTCGCTTCCTGACACAACTGAATCGAACGCTCGCAGCGGCGTGCCTGCGGCGTTTTCGGTTCGATGCCGGGATATTCTGCCTCAAACTGCTGTCTGCGCAGTTCATTTTCGCTTAAATTCTGGTCGATCAGTTCTTTTACAGCCTCCTTGTAACGATAGAAACTATCCGACGTCGTCAGGATCGCATACTTCCGGCTGTCACTGTTGTTAATCTCCTTGACCAGAACGTCCTGAATCCCCCGGAAGTTTTTCTGCCTTGACAGCTCGTCAAAATATCCCCGCATCCCGTCCTGCATATTCGCAAGCATCTGTACCAGTTTCTTCGAAGTTTGCAGGGCGCTCTTTAGGATCTCGTTGTTCTTCTCCTTATCTGCACGGTATGTATACAGATGGCTGTAAATCGTCAGTACACTCTCCCGCTCCCGGCTGTCGTTCTCATCCAGAAGCTGACGGAACAATTCCACATACATCTGGCTGTACTCGGGAAATGTCACGACATAACTGTTCAGTGTCTCGTCATAGTCCTGCCGAAGCCAGCCCCAGTCTTCAAAGTGCCGCAGACATACAGACGCCATATTTGACCGTGTCAGAAATTCTCCCTCCTCATCGTAATTCTCCGTATCCCACAAAAGCGTCGCAGAAGCGATTTTTTCATTCATCACTTCCCGACACTCCTTCTCCGTAAGTCCCAGAACCGAATAGGACACGCTCATCGCATCATATATCGCCACGAGCAGCATCATATAATAGTCCGTATATTTACTTGCAAATAATTTATAGAATTCTTTCGGAATCCTGCTCATCAAATTCATACTGTTCCTCCGCCTTGTACGCTACAACACCCCGAATATAAATCATCTGTTCCGATCAGAACCTTTTTCCCCTCGAATGCAAATCCATAATGGTGAATCCGGTTTACAGGGATTCCTCTCTCTTTCAGTATCGCATCATAGTTTTTCTGTTTGATCTGACCCAGTGCATTTTGAACAGTTTCTTCCAGTGTTGACTCGGAGGCGGGATTCTTTACCTTGAATTCGAACACATACGCATCACCCTCTCCTTTTCGGGGTTCCATCACAACATCATATCTGCCAAGACCGCTTTCCCGATTAGATGTAATGATATAGTCCAGCTTCGCATCCACGATCAGTCCAAGGACAAATCCATGGTAGAATCGTTCCGGTTCTGTTTGTTTTGAAGGATGTTTTCCTACGTCAAATGAGCTGAAAACGCACGCTGCCATCGTTGACATATACTGATTCATATAATCTACGTCATTGGCAAGCAGCGCCTTTACGAAATCATTATAACGTACTTCTGATCTGCCAAACCAGCTCTGAATCATCTTTCGAAATGCTTTTCTGACTTCCAGATTGGTCAGGGCAAGGCAGTATACCGGATCCGTTTCTTCCTCTGCTTCCACGTTTGCGGTATCATTGATTTCCAAAACGCTTACCACACGCAGATAGCCGGATGCCAGCAGCAGACTCCAGATTGCTTCATTGCTGCCGTCCAGTTGGTCAAATATGATTTCCTCATCAATTACCGTTTTGATTTCTCTGCCTGCGAGCAGATCTTCCATCGCAATTTTTATATCCGAATTTCCCTCCCGGATCAGTTTACTCACCAAACTGTTTGAGCTCGAATTTGCCCAATAAGTGTCAAACTTCTTCGCACTCAGATAATTTGTGATCGACCATGGGTTATAGATATCTTTCTGACTTCCAAACCGAAACCCGTCATACCAGTTCCGCACCCGGTTCATTTGATCACTTAATCCAAACAACTCCAGCGCATCCTCTACTTCTTTTTCTGTAAACCCAAAAGAAGAACGATACTTCTCTGATGTCGTTGTCACGACCTCCAGATTATTCAGATCCGAAAATATCGACTCTTTGCTTACTCGGGTAATACCAGTCAGCAGTCCACGGTAAAGAGATTCATTGGTTTTAAACGTGGCGTTAAACATCCCCCGGATCAGCGCCGTAAGTTCCGTCCAATACCCGTGAACATATGCCTCCTGCAGGGGTGTATCATATTCATCCAGAAACACGATCACTTTCTTTCCATAATAACGCACCATATAAGACATCAGTGTATTGACGGCCCAGATGATCGTATTATCCGAGATTTCCTGTTTTGCATCCTTATGATCGTCTACATACTGTCCCAATGTATAATAATTTTTCTTTTCCGTCTCATTCAGCACGTTTCCTTCCAGAAGATAATCCTGACTTTCATATAATTTTTGCAGAACGGTAATCAGTCCCTCTCTCGTTGTCCGGTATGTTGTCCCTTTGATTGCAGCAAAGCTCAGTGAAATTACAGGCCATGTTCCCTGCATTTCCCGATATTGCTCCTCGTTCCAGATTGCAAGTCCCTCGAATAAATCTCCTCTGCCCTCATATTTTTTTGAGAAAAAACTTTCCATCATACTGAGGTTCAGTGTCTTGCCAAAGCGGCGCGGCCGGGTAATCAATGTAACAATGTCTTCATTTTCCCACCATTCTTTAATCAGCATCGTCTTATCAATATAAAACGTCTGATTTTCACGCATATATCTATAATTTTGATTTCCGATTGAAACTGTCGTTTTCATCGCTTCTACAGCCCCTTTCCACTACCTGTCCGCATTCAGCTTTCCCCATGGATTACTTCCAGCACAATACGCAGTTCTTCCACACCGATCTGTCCCGGCGCGGACATTTTCCCCACCGCGCCGAATGTCACTGCGGAACCGAATACTTCCCCGCACATCCGGCTGATCCGTCCTTCTTCTGCCATCGACATTGTAATAAGCGGCCGCTTTGCATAGCAGGAATTCATCTCTTCTGTCGCCGAAAGCAGTGTCAGGACGTCCCGGCGGTTCTGCGGCATCACGGCGATCTTCATGATATCTGCTCCCAGCTCCTGCATCCGGCACAGCCGGGAAATGATCGTTTCTTTGGATGGGGTCTTCTCGAAATCGTGGTTGGACAAAACGGTCTTCACCCCGTATTCATGTGCCGTCACGAGAATCTTCAGCACTTCTGTCTCTCCTGTGAATAATTCCACATCGACCAGATCGACTTGCCTGGAGCGGACTGCATTCTGGTTCAGTTCTACATAATCGTCCGGATTCATGCGCCGCCTGCCGCCCTCGTCCTTTGTACGGAATGTAAACAACAGCGGAATATCTCCCAGCGTCTCCCGCAAAGCACGCAGAATGTTGTTCACCTTTGCCGGATCGTTGATATCCTCATACCAGTCCGCACGCCACTCTACGAGATCCGGCTTTGCTTTACAGATCTCCCGCGCATCCGTCAGGATCTCTGTATTCGTAATCCCCGTAACCGGAACACAGATTTTCGGCATACCCGCTCCGATCTCGATTCCCCTTACCTTTACCGCCTCCATGCAAACCGCCCCTTTCTGCTTTTTCCTATTCACATCTGTTCCTCGTGTACGATGAACACTAAGCTCATGAAGTACCTCGCTCAGTGTTCATATTATAGCACAAGCCGGCGCGTTATTCTACAATCCGGTAATATTCTTTTGCTGTGAGCGCATATACGATTCCATAGATCGCCGCAAATACTGCCGCAACAACTACCGTACACACAGCGTATACTTTCGTATTGTTCATCTGCAGTACCACCAGAAGGTGACTGATCATCGGAAATGCCGCGGCGACATGACAGATCGCGGTGATAAGCGGCAGGAAAAAGACCGTCAGAATCTGACTGTGGATGGATTGTTTTACTTCCCGCTTGCTCATTCCGACCTTCTGCATGATCTGATACCGTTCCCGGTCGTCATACCCTTCTGAAATCTGTTTGTAATAGATGATCAGCACTGCCGCCAGAAGGAACATGGTTCCCAGGTAAATCCCCATAAAGAAGAACCCGCCATATAAATAATAAAAACTCTCTCTTTCGATCTCGCGTCCTTCAACATTGGAGTTTTGCGTTTCCTGCCCAATCCTCTCTGTAATAGACCGTTCTGCATCAAGCCGTTCGGCGGCTGTCCCGTCCAGATCAACAGAATATTGATACCGCAGACCATTGTAGTTCGACGCTGCCGCTTCCATTACTTCACCACTTTGCAGCACAGTCTCCTGCCATTCCCGGATCTGAGAACTGTCCGGAACGATCATATAAAAGGAATCAAACGTGCCTGCCTGCTTTGCTTCATTCGCAAATTGCTTCAGCTCTTTCACGATATGATAGGTTTTCTCTTCCATCGTGATCGAATCTTTTCCCCACATTTTTTCGTTTTCATAGAAAAGAATGATTTCATCCGCGTCAAGAGACATCTGCTCCCCCGTCATGCGGTTATAATCTTCCAACGGGATCATACAAATCTCACATACATCTACTGCAGTATAATCCACGTTTCCTTTGATCAGGGAGATTGCATCTTCCTTCCAGATACCTGCAAAAGAACCGTACCGGTAGTCTGCCTCCATTTCCGGCGTCAGATTCTTTTTCTCTGCCTCTTCCTGTACAATTTCTTTTATTTTGCTGATGTTGTCTTCTGTGGCCGTTGCCGTAAAAACGGAGACTTCCGACGGATACCGTGTCCTCATGATATCTTCCATTCCTGCATAAAGGGATACTGTCGTGGAAACCGTTACCATTACCATCGTACTGAGAATGCAGATGCTCGCCAGTCCTGCCGCATTCTGCTTCATCCGGTAAATCATGCCGGACACGCTTGTAAAATGTTTCGTCTGGTAGTAGTATTTCTTGTTTTTCCGCAAATGCTTCAGCAAAGCGATACTTCCCGCCTCAAACAGTGCATAGGTTCCGATGATCACACAGAGAACGGCGACAAAGAACCACGAAAATGCATCCAGCGGATTTTTTATCGTGAATGCCAGATAATAACCTGCCGCGATCGCGGCAGTTCCCAGTATTACCATAAGCCATTTTGTTTTTGGTTCTTTCTCTCCCTGATTTCCGCCGCGCAGCAGCTCTACCGGATTCGCCAGCCGGATCTGTATCAGGTTATAGCATAGGGTCAGTGCAAAGATTCCCAGAAAGAGTGCGGCAGTCACGCCCAGTGACGCAGGTTCAAACTGAAACCGGATCCGCACATCATACCCCAGTATCTTCAGCAGGGTCAGATACATCAGCTTGCTGAACGCCGTGCCGAGCAGAAGTCCGCCGATGATGCTGACGGCCGCCGTGATCAATGTTTCAATCGTCATCATTTTTGCAATATGACCTTTCCCCATTCCGAGGATATTATAGATGCCGATCTCTTTTTTCCGCCGTTTGATCAGGAAACTGTTTGTATAAAATAAAAGGATCACGGCAAAAATTCCAATGATGATTTCCGCATAACGGAGCATCACCCGAAGCATCTCAAAAGCACCTTCATTATAATCGTTTCGCTGCAGATTATCCATAATATGGAACATCATGACCGCCAGCACAGAAGTCAGCAGATACGGCACGTATGTTTTTCTGTTATTTTTCAGATTTGTCACTGCCAGCTTCGCATAAATTCTCCCGCTCATACCGCATCATCTCCCTTCTCTTCTGCCATCTTCCGAAGTGTTTTGCACAACGCCTGTCGTCAGCGCCGTCAAAGCATCGGAAACTTTCTGGTACATTTGGTTATTCGTCAGATTTCCCCGGTACAACTGATGAAATACTTTTCCGTCCTTGATAAACAAAACTCTCTGTGCACTGCTCGCCGCTTTCACGCTGTGTGTCACCATTACGATCGTCTGTCCGTCCTGATTGACCGTTGTAAACAGGTTCATCAATTCGTCTGCCGCCCTGGAATCCAGCGCCCCGGTCGGCTCATCCGCAAGAACCAGCTGCGGCCGCGTGATCAGCGCCCGTGCCACCGCCGCACGCTGTTTCTGTCCGCCGGACACTTCATAGGGATATTTTTCGAGAATATCCACAATCCCGAGCCGTTCCGCAATCGGTTCCAGACGCGACTCCATCTCATCATACTTTCTGCCCGAGAGCACCAGCGGCAGGAAGATATTGTCTTTCAGTGAAAACGTATCCAGCAGATTAAAATCCTGAAACACAAATCCCAGATTCTTCCTGCGGAACGCCGCCAGTTCCTTTTCCGGAACCTTCCCGAGATCATTTCCTTTCAGGTACACCTTTCCGCCCGTCGGCTTATCCAGCGCCGCCAGAATATTGAGAAGCGTCGTTTTTCCGCTGCCGCTCTCTCCCATGATCGCCACATATTCCCGCGGTTCCACCGAAAAACTCACATCCCGGAGCGCCTCTACCTGACTTCCTCCAAAACGAGTCGTATATACTTTTCTCACATTCTGCACTTCCAAAAACGCCATAATTTGTTTTCCTCCTTCTTGATCTTGATCTGTTTTTCTTTTTATATGATACCTACGGATTGTTTCGTGCTGCGCACTCTCACATCTTCGCTCCGCTACGGTCCGCGCTAAGCAGATGTCCACTGGACATCCAGCGTCCTGACACCATTTAGTATACAAAAAAAGAAATGCCGCTTCCATCGAACAACCTGACATTTCTTTTCTATTTCTTACATTTTTGTAAGGTACACTATTCTCTTGTATCAAGCGTCCCGCGTTTCAGGTACAGAGATACTTTTGTCCCGACGCCGACCTCGGATTCGATCTCAATGCGGTGTCCCAGCTTATCCAGCACCGATTTACACAGGTACAGTCCGATCCCGGTTGATTTCTTATCCGCCCTGCCGTTATACCCGGTGAACCCTTTCTCAAACACGCGGGGCAGGTCCTCCGCCGCAATGCCGATTCCGGTATCCTCGATCACCAGATGATCTTCTTCCATATAGATAGAAATACTGTTTTCTTCTCCGCGCGGAAGTTCTTGTTCGTCCGGTTCTGTCGTGCCGTCTGCCGTTTTGGCAGATTGCGGCTGTATGTATTTCAGAGCATTGGACAAGATCTGTTCCAGTACGAACACCAGCCATTTCTCATCTGTGAGAACTTTTTCGCCCGTCGGCTCGTAATGCAGACGGATCTTTCTCAAAATAAACATCTGGGAATATTTCTTGACTGCCGAACGGATCAGATCGTCCAGATCGAACGTCTCGAACAGCAGATCTGACGAGATATCTTCCAGACGGATATAAGTCAGAACCATCTCTACGTACTGCTCGATCTGGAACAGCTCCATTTTCATCTCACGAAGCAGCCTTTGCTCCTCGTCCGCCTCTGCACACTGCTCCCGCAGTCTCTCTTCATATGTCTGAATCAATACTTTCAGCGCTGCGATCGGATTCTTGATCTGATGCACCCACATTCCGTAATATTCTGATGTCTCCTGCCGGGAAATGCGGGCCTTTGACTCGATATCTGTCCGCTGTTCAAACAGCTCCCTCACGATTTCCTGATATTCCTGTTCCGGCAGTCCTGACGGCTCGGGAAGTTCCCCGACATCATTTAAGATACGTCCTCTTTCACTTTGCAAAGTCCTGTATCTCCGGTTATAATGTTGGAAATCCAATATTCCCAGCACGATCAGCCAGATTGCCGCAAGAGCCGCCGCGTATTCTCCGACTTCACGGGGAACGTCATACAAGAACAGTACAAGAAGAAAAATCCCAACTGTTCCAATGCATGCCGCGGCAGGCAGTCCCCGCTCCCTGATAAATGATTTTACAGTCTGCTTTATTCCATTCAAAATAGCCTCTCTCCCTGTCAGCAGTTTATGTCAGACGATGTATCCGATTCCTTTCTTTGTCCGGATCAGTCCGCCCGCGCCTATCTGCTCCAGCTTCTTTCGTAGTCTTGCTACATTCACCGTCAGCGTATTATCATCGATAAATGCGTCACTCTCCCAGAGCCGGATGATCAACTGTTCCCGCGATACCGTTTTGCCGGCATTTTCAAATAAAGTCTGCAGAATTTTAAATTCATTCTTCGTCAGTTCTTCTTTTGCTTCCTTGTACGTAACCGTCGCGTCACTCAGATTCAGTATGATTCCCTCATGTTCCATCAGATTCGACGTTCCCTGAAGCGAATACGCCCGGCGGAGTACCGCCTGGATCTTCGCCGTTGCTACATTCAGGTCAAACGGTTTCTCGATGAACTCATCTCCGCCCATATTCATCGCCATGACAATATTCATATTGTCATTCATGGACGACAGGAAGATCACCGGCGTCCCGGAAATCTTGCGGATTTCCTGGCACCAGTAAAATCCATTGTAAAACGGCAGACCGATATCCAGGATCACAAGCTGCGGGTTAAAGGATGCAAACTGCTCCATCACATTCTTAAAATCCTTCACATAAGTTGTCTCATAATTCCACTTTTCCAGATGTGACGACAGCGATTTTGCGATCGCCAGATCATCTTCTATAATTAAAATCTTATACATTTCTTATTTTAAACTCTCTTTGTGCCTCACGCTTCTGGTCTTTCTTTGCGATGTCGTCCCGCTTATCGTACAGCTTCTTTCCCTTTGCCAGTCCGATCTCCACTTTCACAAGATCTCCGTTGAAATACACCTGCAGTGGGACAACGGTATTGCCTTTTTCTTTCATTTTCCCGAAGATACGCTCAATTTCTTTCTTATGAAGCAGAAGTTTCCGCACCCGCAGCGGATCCTTGTTAAAGATATTCCCCTTCTCATACGGGGAAATATGCATCCCGTAAATAAACATCTCTCCGTTCTCGATCCGGATAAATGCCTCTTTGATACTGCACTTTCCCATCCGGAGCGATTTTACCTCCGTCCCGTGCAGGACGATGCCCGCCTCATATTTTTCTAAAATAAAATAATCATGATATGCTTTTTTATTATTCGCAATCAGTCTGCTCTCTGTCTTTGCCATCCTCTGATCCTCTCTCACTTACGTCCACCGGGGTTCTGCCCGGCTCATCGTCCCAGAACTCAAAATCAATCGTCCGGCTGAGCCTGTCCACGCCCAGCACCCGGATCTTCACCGTCTGTCCGAGCTTATATACCTTCCGGGTATGTTCTCCGACCAGTTCGTACTGCTCTTCCACAAACTCGTAGTGGTCGTCGTGCATATTGACCACATGCACGAGACCTTCCACCGTATTCGGCAGCTCTACATAAGCGCCCCATTTCGTGATCCCGGAGATCACACCCTCGTACACCTCGCCAATGTGTTCTTTCATATATTCTGCCTTTTTGAGCTTCACCGTCTCCCGCTCTGCCTCTTCCGCGCGCCGCTCCGTCAGACCGGACTGCACAGCCACATCCGGCAGGATCTTCTCATAATGCGCGATTTTCTCCTCGTTCATGCGCCCGCGGAGGTTATCCTTGATGATGCGGTGGATCTGCAGATCCGGATACCGCCGGATCGGGGATGTAAAGTGCGTGTAATATTTCGCCGCCAGTCCAAAATGTCCGCTGTTTTCCGGCGTATATTTTGCCTGCTTCATGGAGCGCAGCGCAAGGCGGGCGATCAGCGCCTCCTCCGGTGTGTCTTCCGCCTTTGCAAGAAGTTTCTGCACCTCCATCGGGCGTACCTCGTTTCCCACATGCAGATGGTAGCCGAAGTTCCGGATAAACGTACTCAGCTTCTTCATCTTCTCCTCATCCGGCGTGTCATGCGTCCGGTACAAAAACGGCAGTTCTCTCCAGAAATATTCCTCCGCCACCGTCTCATTCGCCAGCAGCATGAAATCCTCGATCATCTTTGTCGCGACATTCCGCTCATAAGGTCTGATCTCCACAGGCTTTCCCTGCTCATCGAGGATCAGTTTCGTCTCCGGGAAATCGAAGTCGATCGACCCCCGCTGCTTTCTTCTCTCCCGCAAAATACGGGACAACTCTGCCATTTCCTCCAACATCGGAACCAGTGTTTCATACGCTTTCCGCTCTGCCGGATCCTGTTCCGTCAGGATCTTCGACACACTGGGATAGCTCATGCGGCGGTCCACACGGATCACCGTTTCGGCGATCTCATGGTCTATGACCTCGCCTTTCGGACTGACTGTCATGATACAGCTCAGTGCAAGACGGTCTTCCCCCTCATTCAGTGAACAGATCCCATTGGACAGTCTGTGCGGGAGCATCGGGATGACCCGGTCCGCCAGATATACGCTGGTTCCCCGTTTCAGAGCCTCCCTGTCGAGTGCGCTGTTTTCCTGCACATAATTTGTCACGTCTGCAATATGCACGCCCAGACGATAATTTTCTCCTTCCTTTGTCAGAGACACCGCATCGTCCAGATCTTTTGCATCCTCTCCGTCGATCGTCACCATCTGCCAGCCCCGCAGATCCATGCGTCCCGCCATATCTGCAGCACTCACGTCCTTTGCGACGCGCTCCGCCTGATTCAGCACCCGCTCCGGAAACTCTGTCGGCAGGTCAAAGCCTTTCACGATCGACATGATATCTGTTCCGGGATCGTTGATATGTCCGATGATCTCCGTGACAGATCCTTCCGGTTTGGTATGCTCCCCACCGTAGGAAGTCAGTTCCACGACCACCTTGTGTCCGGTCACCGCGCCCTTTTCCTTTCCCTCCGGAATATAAATATCCTTCAGGAACCGCTGGTTGTCCGGACGCACAAACCCGTAACTTTTATACTTTTCATATAGTCCGACCACCCGTGTCGTCCCATGGGACACCACACGCACGATCTTTCCCTCCGTCCGTCGGCCTGCGCGGCCATCCTTCTGCCGTGTGATCATGCATTCCACTTCATCTCCGTCAAATGCGCCGTTTACCGACTCTTCCGGGATATAGATGTCTTCCGTCTCTCCTTCCCGGATCACAAAGCCGAATCCCCGTGCATTTGCCCGGAATGTTCCTTTCAGACGCTTCGCCTCTCCTTTGGAATACTTTCCCCGCTTGGACAGGCAGATCTTCCCCTCCGTCACGAGAGCGTCCAGAACCTCCTGAAGTTCGTCTCTCTGCTCGCGCGGCACCTGCAGGATCATCGCAATTTCTTTTCGTTTCATCGGCACGTACAGATCATCACAGATAAAATCATAGATCACCTTTTTGCGCTTTTCAAATGTGTTACTCATACTTCCCTGTTGTCTCCTGTCTTTATAAAGAGAAAAAAACACTCTATATTCTGCTATAGAGTGTTTCGCTTATGTGTCACAGCAAGACCGTGCATATACTGCACGGTCGCAGTAAAGCACGTTCCTATCGCGAAAAAGCATATACAGCCATCGCCAAAGGCGATTTTATATGCTGTATATGCACGCTATTGGTCACAATGTGACCAACAGCGTGTTTCGCTTATGTGTCTCTCTTAATTGAATATACCGAGATTCAGAACTACGGCAAGCGCCATAAAGATCACTGCCAGAAACTTCGTGGACTTTACAAGTGTTCCCTCCATGGAACGTCCTTTGTTCTGTCCCCAGTAAGTATCTGCCGCGCCGCTGATCGTCCCGAGTCCGGATGATTTTCCCTCCTGAAAAAGGATAATCGCTGCCAATGCGATACAGTCTATTACAAAAATAATGGTTAATACTGTCTTCAAAATCTCCATCTCATCACACCTCCTGCGGATAAACCACAAATATTCTACCACACTCAGGATGGGATGGCAAGACATTTCCTGAAAAAATCAGCTCCGGAGATTTTCTTCGATCCGAAGCAGGCGGTTATATTTTGCCACGCGCTCACTTCTGCACGGAGCTCCGGTCTTGATCTGCCCGGTATTGAACGCAACGGCAATATCTGCGATCGTCGTATCCTCCGTCTCTCCGGAGCGGTGGGACACGATCGCGCGGTAGCCGGATTTCTGCGCAAGAGTGATCGCCTCGACTGCCTCCGTCAGCGTCCCGATCTGGTTGACTTTTACAAGAATTGCATTTGCGGCGCCTTTTTCAATCCCTTTTCTGAGACGTTCGGTGTTTGTCACAAACAGGTCGTCGCCGACCAGTTGTACTTTCTGACCGAGCCGCGCTGTCAGTTTTTCCCATCCTTCCCAGTCTTCCTCTCCCAGCGGATCCTCGATCGAACAGATCGCAAATTCGCCGGTCAGCTCTTCATAGTAATCAATCAGTTCCTCCGAAGAGCGTATCACCTTTTTCCCCTGCATCCGGCTTTCCCCCGGAAATTCATATGTCCGGAAATCTTCATTGTATAGCTCCGACGCAGCCACATCAAGCGCAATGCAGACGTCTTTTTCCATCCGGTATCCTGCTTTTTCAACTGCGTCTTTCAGAAAGTTCAGAGCTGCTCTCGCGTCCGGAAGATCCGGGGCAAAACCGCCCTCGTCGCCGACCGCCGTACTGAGTCCGTGCTCTTTTAGCAGTGCCTTCAGGGAATGGTACACCTCCGCGCACATACGCAGGCCTTCGTGGAAGCTCTCCGCCCCGACGGGCATGATCATAAACTCCTGGATATCCAGCGTATTATCCGCATGTGCCCCGCCATTGAGAATATTCATCATCGGCACAGGAAGCTCTTTTGCATTTACCCCGCCCAGATACCGGTACAGCGGCATCTCCAGCGCGTTCGCCGCCGCATGTGCCGCCGCAAGTGAAATCCCCAGGATCGCGTTTGCTCCCAGCTTTCGCTTGTCCGGCGTCCCGTCCGCTTTTAAAAGCACACGGTCGATCTCCGCCTGGTCAAATACATTGATGCCGATCACCGCTTCCGCAAGCTGGTCGTTCACATGCTCCACGGCGCGCTGCACGCCCTTTCCGCCGAAGCGGATCCCGCCGTCGCGCAGCTCCACTGCTTCATATTTTCCGGTAGAAGCACCGGAGGGCACCGACGCCCTTCCGATCACATTCTCCCCGGCAAGCACTTCTGCCTCCAGCGTCGGGTTTCCCCTTGAGTCCAGAATTTCTCTTGCATATACATCACGTATCGGTAAACAATACTCCATTGATCCAATCCTCCTTGAAATCATGTCATTTTCATCCAATGAACATAGTATCCCAAGAAGATGAATTTTCATTCGCCGGATTTTCTGCTCAGACTCCGCTTTCGTCCAGCAGGGCAAGAAAGACTTCCTTCGTCATGCTGCCGAGCTGTCCGGTCTCCCCGCCGATCACCTGCTCGGCAAGGTCTTTTTTCGCTTCCTGCAGTTTTTCTATTTTTTCTTCTACCGAATTTTTTACGATCAGCTTATATACGGTTACTTTTTTCGTCTGGCCGATGCGGTGCGCACGGTCGGTCGCCTGATTTTGTGCCGCCACGTTCCACCACGGATCATAATGGATCACCATATCCGCTCCGGTCAGGTTCAGTCCCACGCCGCCTGCTTTCAGAGAGATGAGAAATACCGGAATCTCTCCCTCGTTAAATTCTTTTACCATCTGAAGCCGTTTCTCTTTCGGCGTTGCGCCCGTGATCACATAGTATGGGATCTTCTTTTCCTCCAGACGCCGCTGTATGATCTCCAGCATCGAGGTAAACTGCGAGAACAAAAGCATTCGGTGTCCTCCGTCCATTGCGCTCTCGATCAACTGCATACAGGCGTCCAGCTTCGCCGCCTCTCCATGATAATTTTCCAGGATCAGCGACGGATCACAGCAGAGCTGGCGCAGCTTTGTCAATTCTGCGAGAATCCCGAGTTTATTCTTATTAAATTCTGCATCGTCCTGCGCGGCAAGTTTCTCTTTCATGCGCACGACCTGTCCGTCATACAGGATCTGCTGTTCTCTTCCGAACCGGACGTAACGCGTTTCTTCCAGTTTTTCCGGAAGATCTTTCAGCACATCTTCCTTCTTCCTGCGGAGAATAAACGGACTTACCATTTTCTGAAGCCGCTGCATCGCCGTCTCGTCATGATTCTTCACGACCGGCGTCTCCAGCTCCCGCTTAAACACCTCGTAGCTGTACAGAAAACCGGGCATGAGGTAATCAAAAATGCTCCACAGCTCACTCAGGCGGTTTTCGATCGGCGTCCCGGTCAGCGCATACCTTGTAGCGGCAGTGATCACTTTCACCGCTTTTGCCGCAGCAGTCGTATGGTTTTTGATATACTGCGCCTCGTCAATAATCTCATACCGGAACTGTTTTTCCTCATACAGACCGATATCTCTTTTCAGAAGATCGTAGGAAGTCACCATCACATCATATTCCTGCCATGCCGCAATCTTTTCTTTCCGGTCTTCCTGCGTTCCCGTAACAAGCAGAACAGAGAGCTGCGGTGCGAACCGGTGCAGTTCCTCTCCCCAGTTGAATACAAGGGACGCCGGCGTCACTACGAGTGATGTCCCGTTTTTCCCTTCCTCCTTTGCCGCGAGCAACACTGCGATCACCTGCAGTGTCTTTCCCAGTCCCATATCGTCCGCGAGAATTCCGCCGAACTTCCATGTCTCCAGCGTCCGCAGCCATTTATATCCATTTTTCTGGTATTTGCGCATCACCCGTGACAGACTTGCCGGTTCCTCAAAATCTGCGTCTTTTACCGTCTTAAATTCCTTCACCACCTCGCGGAAATGGCTGTCGCGTTCACTGTAAACAGACTCATTTTCTTCCAGCATCCGGTCCATATAGAGTGTCCGGTACATCGGGAGATGCATCTTCCCTTTCAGCAGTTCTTTGTCTGAAAGATGCATGGCGTCCATCATCTCCGAGAGCATTCCGACAGACTGATCCTCCAGCGTAACAAATTCCCCGTTCTTCAGGCGGTGATATTTCTTTTTCTGGCGGTATCCGTTCAAAATATCCAGCAATTCCTCATGTGGGATATCTTCTGTAGAAATGGCAAGATCCAATAATCCTCCGGACACCGATACGCCGACCGATACTTTCACGCGTCGGATCGTCCGGCGGGAACGGAACCGGTTTGTACACCGCACTTCTCCTAATCCAAGCAGAACGTCCACGCCTTTTTCCATCATACGGCACATCGTGTCTTCGTCGCCGCAGCAGCAGAGAACATCTTCATCTGGCCGGACAACCGGAAGCCACTGCATCGTACGGTACAGAACTTCCTCTTCCCTGCGGCTGTCCCGGAACAATTCTGTCTGCGGATCTTCCGCATTTTCACCATGGAGCATGTCCAGCGTGGTAAACTCCCGGTCTCCGTATTTTGCATGCAGGCGACAGGTGATATCCTGCTCATCTGCATCCAGATAAAAAACAAAACGGACATCCGGAGGAAGATAGGAATGAAATTTCTTCGGATTATCTTCCGTTATCTTCACGATATCCTGAATCTGCGGAAGTGCGTCATAGTAAAACTGCGCAAGCGAGTTTCTCCCGACAGAGAAGGACACCTGCCCTCCCGAAGCCAGATCCGTAAATGGCCTGAGCCGTTCCCGGAACTCTGTGTCCAGCCTGTACAGCCTGTCTCCGCCTATATAATAAGAGGTCTCCATTCCCTCATATAATTCCGGCAGACGGCATGTCACCCTGATCCCGTGAAATTCTTTTGTACCGGAAAATTTTTCCTCGGAAATCTGCATCGACACCTTCGGATTCCCTGTGCTGCGCAGAATCGTTCCTTTCTTCTTCTTTTCTCCGTCCTTATCTTCAAAATCGACCGGCGCATCTCCCATCAGTTCATAGAACTGGTCAAGACGCCACCCGAACAATGGCAGGGAGCTTCCCACACTGCTTTTTTCTCTCCCATAATAGTAACGGGATTCCGAAAGCCGCTGCATAAATTCCTGTTCCTCATCCACGATCCTGTTGACAAACCGGATCCATTCCTTTCCCTTATCCGTAAAGTTCTCGATACGGTGGTTGATCTCTGTCGAAGAACCATATGTACTCGTCTCGGAATTTCTTACATGTTCACAGAATTCGTCCAGCTTTTTTACAACAAACAGTCTCCCTGTCCCGATGCGAAAAGAAACAGACAGATCTCCGCCTTTTAAAGTCAGACGGGGCAAAAACTGCAGGCATTCCTCCTTTGCTTCCATGTCCGACCGCATGTGGTTCACCCGCTGTTCCTGAAACTGATTCAGTAAACGCATCCCTCTTCTGTCGGTCGCGTCTCCGACATTATGCGTCTTGAGATAATCCGCAGCAAGCTGCACGATCGCCGCACGGTACGGGCATTCCGATTTTGCACTTCTCCAGGAATAATAATAGTAGGTCTCCCGGCAGTTTGGGCAGCCGCATTCCGTCTCTGCGACCTCTTCGCGGGAGCAGACAAGCGTCACATCAAATTTTTCTTCCCGCTCCTGCCCTGTCGCCTCAATGATTGCAACTTTATCCCCCCGGTAGACATCGAACCCTTCGCTGCAATCCTTGATCCAGATTTTCCCATTCTGGATCAGCTTCTCTCCCCTTATTCTGTTCGCTGCTGTTATTTTCGCAGATTTCCGGATCTTCTCCACATCAAAAAAGGTATAATGCTCCAGCAGATCCATATTTTTCACAGCCACAGCGGAACTTTCTTTGGATACCGCTCCTGATTCATCCATCTCATTCTCTTCTGTCTGGGCAGCTCCTCCGAGCAGGCTGTATTCTGTTTCCATCCTTTTTCTTTCCTGCCGCTTTTGGCCAGTCGTACTTTTCATATATCCTGTTCCTGCTTTCTATCTGTCTTATATTTTTCCATACAGCTCTTTCGGCACAAACGCTTTCACAGCAATCCCTTCCGGAACATAAGATTCTTCCAGAAGACAGCCGTCCTTTCGGATCATCTGCAGCTTTCCCGCCTCCTCAAACGGATACAGCCGTTCCACATAAATCTGGTCTTTCCGCAGAATTTCTGCAAGAACCTGTTTCAGTTCTTCCAGTCCCTGTCCGGTCTTTGCCGATGTTTCAATCGTATAATCCGCCTGAAAATCCCGGAAATGTTCCGCGCATTCCATCTTATCCTGCTTATTAAACAACGTGATGACCGGCTTTCCCGAAACGCCAAGCTCCCGAAGTGTCTCATAGACAACATGCATCTGCGTCTCCATCTGCGGGTTTGACGCATCCACCACATGGATGATGATGTCTGCATACTTCGCCTCTTCCAGCGTACTTTTGAATGCCTCGATCAGATGATGAGGCAGTTTACGAATAAAACCAACCGTATCTGTCAGAAGGATCTGCTGTTTGCCTTCCAGCTCCAGTACCCGCGTAGTCGTATCCAGCGTGGAAAACAGCATCTCATCTTCCAAAATCCCCGCACCGGTCAGCGCATTTTCCATGCTGCTCTTTCCCGCAGAGGTATAGCCTACCAGCGCTGCCACTTTCCGGTTTGACACGCCTCGTCTGCTTCGGAGCAGTTCACGGTGCTGTTCCACGTCCCGCAGCTCCTGCTTCAGATGGCTGATCCGCTCCCGGATGCGCCGTCTGTCTATCTCCAGTTTTTTCTCCCCGGGACCACGCGTTCCGATCCCGCCGCCCAGACGGGAAAGCGATGTGCCAAGTCCCGACAGCCGGGATGCCCGGTATCTGAGCTGGGCCAGCTCTACCTGGATCTTTCCTTCTCTGGATACTGCTCTTGCGGCAAATATGTCCAGGATCAGAAGTGTGCGGTCCATGATCTTGCAGTCCAGCTCTTCCTCCAGATTTTTCAACTGGACAGAAGACAGTTCATCGTCACAGATGATCCCGGTCGCATCCGTCTCCCAGACCTGCTCTTTTAAGTCCAGCATTTTTCCTTTCCCGATATAAGTAGCCGGGTGAATATTCTCCCGGCTCTGTATCAGGCGCCCCACAACCTGTGCGCCTGCTGTCTTTGCAAGTTCTTCCAGCTCGTCCAGCGACTCCTCTGTCTGCTCGTTTTCATTCAGTTGAACTCCGACCAGTATGACCCGCTCTTCGACTTCATTGATATCATGCAGTTCCATAGACTCTCCATTCTCTTTTTTCTATCTGGCTGCCGGCATCTCTATCTCGTCTGCAGGAACTCCCACTCATGCTGCATATCCGTATCGTCGGGATATTCTGTCATATACTCCTGCGCCGCTTCCTTTGCCGCTGCCCAGTCTCCCGATTTTTCGCAGCAGATCACACGGTTAAACTTCATCTCTTTCAACGTCTCCGTGTAATCCGTCTCCTCACTTTCGCTGACTGCTGATGATGCAAGCGCGATCCCCGTTTCGAATGCTGTCCGCGCGCTTCCATAGTCCTCCAGACGCATCCCGCACACGCCGAGCATATTATAGATCACCGGGGTTTGGGTCCCGCCCAGATCCAGCGCTTTTTGCAGGTTTGTACGCGCATTCTCATACTCTTCCTGCTCATAGTATGCCATTCCAAGACCACGGTATGCATCCGTCGCCGTTTCATAATCCTCTTTTTTCTCTGCTTTTTGTGCGGCTTCCTCGAACTGTGACGCCGCTGCAGCATAGTCGCCTTCCTCCAGCGCTTCTGTCGCCGACTTCGTCCCACTTGAGCAGCCTGTCAGCAGTCCGCCGCACAATATTACCGATACAGCAACCACCGCAAATACATTCTTCCGGTTATTTCTTCTCTTCATCTATACACCCCATTCTATCCCGCTTTTATTTTCCCCGGGATTTCTTCGATTTCTGATCGCTGAATACATTCTGTACCACGTCGTCTACTTTATACTTCGGCGGCTGCGTTCCCTCACGCTCCAGGCACTCCTGAATCGCCTCGTTCAGCGAAAGCATCTTTTCATCCAGTTCCGATACCATCTTTGCGCACTCCCGCAGATCCCTGCTGATATACTCCGGCGCTTTCCCTTCAAACTTATAATAAATCTTATGTTCCAGACTCGCCCAGAAATCCATTGCGATCGTCCGGATCTGGATCTCCACTTTTACATCGACCACATTGTTCGACAGGAAAATCGGTACAGTCACCAGCATATGATAACTCTTGTACCCGCTCGCTTTCGGATTCTTGATGTAATCTTTTATTGTAAGCACCTTCAGGTCGCTCTGGTTGCCGATCATCTCCGCCAGTCTGTAAATGTCCGATGTGAACGAACAGATCAGACGGACGCCTGCGATATCATTGACATACCTGACCATGTTCTGGATCGTTGTCTCATATCCATAGCGTTTCAGTTTCTTTACAATACTTTCCGGGGTTTTGATCCGGGTTTTAATATGTTCGATCGGATTATAATTATGTACATGCTGAAATTCCTCATTTAAAATCTCCAGCTTTGTCCCTACTTCTTTCAGTGCTGATTCGTACAGAAAGATCACCGTTGTCCAACTGTCAACGTCCTCATAATTGCTGATTTCTTCCTGCATCTTATCCTTCCTCCATTCTGTCCGGCAGCGAACCGCCCTGCAGCCTCTCTCTACAGTCTACCACATTTCCTACATGTTAGCCAGTTTCATTTCCCCATTGCGGATCCATTTTCTCTTCCTCATAAATTCAGATACTCCAAGTGTCAGAAGGGCCGGGAGTATGATCTGGATCATCAGTATTTTAACAAATACAATGGCCTCCTCCTCTGTCTGTGTCATCACCTGCCATGTCATCAGCGGTCCGACCAGTCCTGCAGTTCCCATTCCTGCCCCGGTCGCGTTATTCGTCATGTGCAGAAGCATTGTCGCCACCGGACCAAGGATCGCGCTGGATATGATTTCCGGAAACCAGATCCGGGGATATCTGACAATGTTCGACATCTGAAGCATGGAAGTTCCGATTCCCTGCGACAGAAGTCCGCCGAATCCATTCTCCCGGAAACTCGCGACCGCAAACCCGACCATATTGCAGCAGCAGCCGACCGTCGCCGCGCCTGCCGCCAGACCGGACAAGTTCAAAGAGACGCTGATTGCCACGGAGCTGATCGGAAGCGTGAGCGCCATCCCCATCAGTACCGAGACAACGATCCCCATCAGTAACGGCTGCTGTTCGGTCCCCCAGTTGATGAGCGAGCCGATCCATGCCATGAATTTGGAAATAGACGGTCCCACGGCAAGTCCGACCGCTCCGCCGACTCCGATCGTAACCAGCGGAGTAAGCAGGATATCCAGCTTCGTTTTGCCGGAGATCAGAATCCCCACCTCTACGGCAATATATGCCGCCACGAATGCGCCGAGCGGCTCTCCTGCACCGGCCAGTACGATCGTGCTGCCTGAGAGGATCTCTCCCGCCAGTATATTGGATGCAAATGCGCCGATCATCCCTGCACTTGCAGCGGAAACCGTCACCAGCGTACCTGCCTCCAGTTTTCGTGCAACGCCCACTCCGATTCCCGCCCCGGTAAGAGATGCCGCGAGCTTTCCACATAAAAAAATCAGGTTTCCTGTTCCGCCGCCGACAAAGGTACCGATCTGCTGAATGATCGTCCCGATGATCAGCGTTGCAAACAATCCCTGTGCCATACCGTTGAGTCCGTCAATAAAAATACGGTCCAGTAACTTTTTCATAAACTGTTCTCCTTCTTTATATCCCTGTTCATTTTGCAGTGCCATCCCGTCCGAAATCTCTTTCCTTTCCCCACAAAGTAGGTTATAATAGCTCAAGAAACACAAAGGAGGTACCTGCCATGTTCCGACTCTGGGGAAAAGAATTCCGGGATAACCACCTGATCCGCGATACCGTGATCTGTGATGATACCGACGACATGAGAACCCATAAGATTTTTCATGCGCTTGACAAGATCTGCTACGAATTTGATCTGAGCAAACCAATCTGGCTCGACGCCACGATCACAGATTTTAAAAAGCATGCGAAAGCCAGATTCTATCAGGACAATTTCGTAGACTCCATCGATTTTGATTATCTCGAGATCCAGGTCATTGAAGAATAATCCGCCCTATTCAATCTGCCAGTCGATCGGTGTCTCTCCATGCGCCTCAAGGAAGGCGTTGGTCTGGCTGAACGGTCTGCTGCCAAAGAATCCTCTGTAAGCCGATAAAGGACTCGGGTGCGGCGCTTTTAGAATCAGATGCTGTGGATTCGTCAGCATTTTTTCTTTTCGCTGCGCCGGTGCGCCCCAGAGGATAAATACGATCGGGCGGTCCTGACTATTCAGTGCAAGAATCGCCGCGTCCGTAAATTCCTCCCAGCCGATGCCGCGGTGGGAGTTCGCCTGGTGCGCCCGCACAGTCAGCACGGTGTTCAGCAGCAGCACGCCCTGCTCGGCCCACTTTGTCAGACACCCGTGATTCGGGATCGTGCATCCCAGATCGTCATGGAGTTCCTGATAAATATTCACAAGAGACGGAGGAATCTCCACCCCTTTCTGGACAGAAAAGCACAGACCATGCGCCTGCCCGTCGTTGTGATACGGATCCTGCCCGAGGATCACCGCTTTCACATCCTTCAGCGGCGTAAGGTGAAACGCATTAAAGATATCCTTCGCCGGCGGAAATATTTTTCTCGTCTTGTACTCCTCATTTATCGTCTCATATAATTTCTTATAATAGGGTTTGCCAAACTCCCCTTTCATCGCTTCATACCAGTCGCCGTTCAGTCCCGCCATTGCATACCACTCCTTCTCTTTTGTCGTGTCCCCGCCCCAGTTCTGAGACTTTCCCCTCATGACAGCCTTACAGAAATGCCTTCTTCCCGGAGGTATTCTTTCACTTCTCTGATTTCCAGTTCTTTATAGTGGAACAAGGACGCTGCCAGCGCCGCGTCTGCGCCGCCTGTTGTCAGTGCTTCTTTAAAGTGTTCCTTTGTCCCCGCGCCGCCCGATGCGATCACCGGGATTGACACACTGTCCGCAATGGCGCGTGTCAGTTCCAGATCATATCCCGCTTTCGTCCCATCGCAGTCCATACTTGTCAGCAGGATCTCTCCTGCCCCCAGATGTTCTACTTTTTTCGCCCATTCGACGGCGTCGATCCCCACATCGATCCGCCCGCCGTTTTTATAAATATTCCATCCGCTCCCGTCGGCTCTTCGCTTTGCATCGATCGCAACCACCACGCACTGACTTCCGAACTTTTCAGCCGCATCATGGATCAGTTCCGGTGTGTTGATCGCCGAAGAATTGATTGATATCTTATCCGCGCCTTCCCGCAAAAGCGCCCGGAAGTCCTCGACAGTCCGGATCCCTCCGCCCACAGTAAACGGGATAAATACACATTCCGCCACCTTACGCACCATATCCACCACCGTCGCGCGCGCGTCAGACGATGCAGTAATGTCCAGAAATACCAGCTCGTCCGCGCCCGCCCGGTCATATGCCTTTGCAATTTCCACCGGGTCTCCGGCATCTTTTAAATCCACAAAATTCACGCCCTTCACCACACGTCCCCCATTGACGTCCAGGCATGGAATAATCCTCTTTGTAAACATTTTTTCTCTCCCTACTGTGAGCACTTGTACTGTGAGCACTTGGCGAGGTTCTTTCGAGCCTAGTGCGAACGTAGTTACCCGCGGCTTAGCGAGGTCCTTTCGAGCTTAGCGCGGCGTAACTTCCTTGCCTTAAGCACTTGCCGAATTTTTCCGAGCCTAGTGCGAATGCAGTTACCCGCAACTTAGCGAGGTCCTTTCGAGCTTAGCGCGGCGTAACATCCTTATTATTCTATACTCACAAAATTTTTCAATATCTGTAACCCAACTTCGCTGCTTTTCTCCGGATGAAACTGACAGGCGAATACATTTCCTTTTTCTACCGATGCGTGAATGTGGACTCCATATTCTGTGGAAGCCTTGACGATATCTTCTTCCCGTGCTTTTAGATAATAGGAATGTACAAAATAGACATAGGACTGCTCCTCAATCCCCTGAAAAAGCCGCCCGTCGTGCTCCAGATGCAGAGAGTTCCACCCCATATGCGGAATTTTCAATCCGTCTGCTGCAGGAATCCGCAGGATCTCTCCCGGCAGGATACCGAGTCCGTCCACTCCCGGCGCCTCATCGCTTCGCTCAAATAAAAGCTGCAGTCCGAGACAGATTCCCAAAAAAGGAGTTCCCTCCGCAGCCACATCCCGGATCACCGTATCCAGTCCTCTTCGTTTCAGATTTCCCATCGCATCGCCAAATGCACCGACGCCGGGCAGGATTACCCGGTCCGCACGCATAATTTCTTTCGCGTCGTCCGTGATCCTGACCTCCTGCCCCAGCAAAAGCAGCGCTTTTTCCACACTTCTGACATTTCCCGCATCATAATCAATAATTGCTATCATATATTTTTACCTCTGATTGTTTCCGGTTCAAAGAACACGTTCTGTAAGGGTATTCTATCACATCAGTTCCCCGCTTTCAATAACATCAGACTGGTTCTTCTCTTTTCCGGTTGACGCGTTTGCGTCCAGTTCAAACCAGAATTCCACCCCGTTATCAAAATTTCTTACGCCATAGTTCTGGTGCAGAGATTCCATGATTGCCTTGACGATCGAAAGTCCGATCCCATTGCCGCCATATTCCCTTGTATGTGCCTTATCCACCTTATAAAACTTATCCCAGATCTTATCAATGTCCTCCTCCGGGATCGGATTCCCGCTGTTAAATACCGTAACCCGTACCGTATCTTCCTGTGGGATCACGCGGACCTCGATCCGCTTTTCATTGTCTGCATGGTGGATCGCGTTGGTCAGATAGTTCCGGAATACCTGCTCCACCTTATACTCATCCGCCCATACAAAAGCCTCTTCATCTGCAATGAAATCTACTTTCGCACCTGCCTGCTGGATCAGAATGTCACAGCTTGTAAGGACACCGCTGATCAGCCGGACAATATCAAATCTGGTAAATTCTACATCATCATCCCCAAACTCCAACTGGTTCAGTGTCAGAAGGTTCTTCACCATCCGGTTCATCTTATCGGATTCATCAATAATGACGTCACAATAAAATTCCGCGCTCTCCGGATCGTCCGCGATTCCTTCCTTGAGTCCCTCGGCATATCCCTGGATCAGCGCGATCGGCGTTTTCAGTTCATGGGAAATATTCCCAATGAATTCGCTTCGCTTATCTTCGATCTTTTTTTTCTGTTCAATATCCTTCTGGAGCTGATTATTTGCGCTTTTGAGTTCCGAGATCGTCTCCTCCAGCCGTTCCGACATCCGGTTGAAGTTACCGCCCAGTACACCGATCTCATTTGTACCGCCGCTTGTATACTTGGCGTCAAAATCCAGATCAGCCATCCGTTTTGATAATTTCGTCAGCTCCTGCAGCGGTTTCGTGATCCGCTCGGCAAAGAACCATACAAAAACCGCGCCGGACAGCAGCACAACGATTCCGATATAGATCAGGAAACGGTTGGTGAGGCTCACGCTGTCGCGGATACTGTCAAGCGAGCTCTGAATCAGGAACACCGAATCGTCCGACAAGTGCCCGTACATCTCGATATACTCTCCGTTATGGAACTGGTCGTTCACCTTGCTGATCGCGTAAGAGTCCTCTTTTTCCAGAACTTCTCCGCTGATCATTCCTACCTGGTAGCCAAATAATTGAAGATAAAGGATTCCGCGTTTTTCCATATCCGTAGAAAATACGATATCGCCGCCGTCCGGGGTCACCACGATCATCTGAAGGTTGTTTCTCTGGCACAGCCTTTTTATCTCCTCCTGCATCTCCTCGCTGGAAATGTTCTCCTCTCCCACCGCTTTTTCCAGTATCTCGTACATCGTGACCATATTGTCCTGCCTGCCGCGTATGTAGAAGGGTTCCAGATACGTGCTGTTGATCAGGCAGATCATGACAATGACCAGCAGGATCAGTCCCAGATACACCGCCATCATCTGGCGCTTAATTGAACTTTTCATTCGTCTACCTCAAATTTATATCCCATCCCCCAGATGGTTTTAATGTATTCGCCTTTTTCTCCGAGCTTGCTGCGCAGCTTTTTCACATGGGTGTCAATGGTTCTGGCATCTCCGAAATAGTCATAGTTCCACACATTGTTCAGAATCTTCTCTCTGGACAGGGCAATCCCCTGGTTCTCCAGAAAATAGGACAGCAGTTCAAACTCTTTATAGCTGAGGTCCACCGTTTTTCCGTCGATCTTCACAATATGCGCCGCCTTGTCGATCACGATGCCGCCCGCCTCGATCTGTTCGCCCGGCTCCAGTCCCTGTGTCCTGCGCAGGATCGCCCCGACACGCGCCACAAGGATTTTGGGACTGAACGGTTTGGAAATATATTCGTCCACACCAAGTTCAAAACCCTGTAGCTCATCCCGCTCTTCCGCGCGCGCCGTCAGCATGATGATCGGCACCCGGGAATTTTCCCTGATCTCCCGGCATACCTGCCACCCATCCATCTTAGGCATCATCACGTCCAGAATGATCAGAGCAATGTCCTTATCCTCATAGAACCGGTCCATTGCCTCCATGCCGTCCGCGGCCTCCAGCACCTGATATCCCTCGCGTACCAGGAAATCCTTTACCAGCTTGCGCATCCTGCTCTCATCATCTACCACAAGAATTTTTTTTGACTCCATATCTATAGCCTCCTTATTCTACGCTCTTGAGCGATTCCACCATATCGATCTTTTTCAGTTTGAAATACATGATTCCGTTCACAAGCAGTGCAAATGCTACTGTGACGACAAACCCGGTCACGAAGGAACTCAGGTCAATGTTTCTGCTGAACATCGCGGACTCTACCTCGACTGTCGTAATAACAAACCGGTGAAGGACCTTCCCCAGTCCGATGCCCAGAACCGCGCCGATCAGTGTCAGGATGATATTTTCACGGTATACATACATCGCCACCTCGCCCGGATAGAATCCGAGCACCTTTAATGTCGCCAGTTCTCGTTTCCGCTCTGTAATATTGATATTATTCAGGTTATACAGTACAACAAATGCCAGTAACCCGGCGGCAGCAACCAGTACCACGATCACGTAGTCCAGCGCGCCCAGCATGTTTTCGATCTGTGCGCGGAAATCTCTTGTATAACTGCAGCTCAGCGCCCCTTCCAGCTCCAGAATCGTCTCTCCGACTTCCTCCGATGTTTTTTCCGTTCCGTCTGTCACAGAGAAATATACCGAGTTGTATTCCGGTTCATCCCCGAAAAGCTCTTCATACAATGTCGGCGTCATATACAGATAGTGTGACATATAGTTCTCGCATACTGCTGTGATCTGAACCTCCAGTTCTCCTTTCACATCATCCTTGATCAAGATCGTATCTCCCGGTTCCACATCCAGATATTCGGACATCTTTTCCGTCAGGATCACGCCTTCATCAGACAGTGAATAAGACTCGTGGCTTGTGCGGTCCCGCAGTACAATAAATTTTGTAAATTCATCAAGATTCTTCGGGACATTGAGGTATACTTCTTTTTCGGTATCTCCGCTTTTTACAACAATATTTTTCAACAGGTTCAGGCAGTCTGATTCAACCCGTGAATCGGCCTCCAGTTCCGACAGTACCTGTTCCTGTTCTTCATCTGATGCTTCCGTGTTCAGGATCAGGTCTCCGTCGTAGAGCTGAAGCTCCCCATACTGCAGTGTTCCGATATTGTAAATGGAATCCTCCAGTCCGAATCCGAACAGCAATAGCGCCATACAGCCGCCGATTCCGAATACGGTCATGAAGAACCGCTTTTTATATCGGATCAGGTTGCGGATGGTTGATTTCCATGAGAAGCTCAGATGCTTCCACAAAAACGGAATCCTCTCCAGCAGAATCCGTTTTCCCTGTTTTGGCGTCGGCGGTCTCATGAGCTGGGCCGCCGGTTCCCGAAGTTCCCGGAAGCAAGACGCCACCGTTGCCAGGATCGTACAGGCAAGCGCCGCTGCCGAAGCGGTCAGCGCATATTTCAGTTCGTACGGGACCACCACGTTCGGGAGATGCGGATACATGATCTTGTATGCCATAATAATAATATACGGGAATACTTTTTCTCCGAACAAAACGCCGATCACACATCCCAGTACCGTTGCGAGGAACGCATATCCGATATATTTTGCCGCAATGGAGGCTCTGCTGTATCCAAGCGCCTTGAGTGTACCGATCTGTGTCCGCTGTTCCTCTACCATGCGCGTCATCGTTGTCAGACTGATCAGCGCCGCCACAAGGAAAAATAATACCGGAAACACCTGGCCGATCGCACGCATCCGGTCCGCATTTTCCCCGTACCCGCTGTATTCTGTCAGGTTATCGCGGTCATACACATACCATTTTGCATGTTCGATCTTGCTGATCTCATCCTCCGCAGCTTTTAACTCTTCCTCCGCCTCGGCAAACTGTGCCTCTGCATCCTGCTTTGCCTGATTATACTCCGCTTCCCCCTCTTCAAGTTCTTTCTTTTTTGCATCCAGTTCTGTCTGTCCTGCTTCCAGCTCCGCCCTTCCGGCGTCTATCTCTGCCTGACCGGACTCCAGTTCTTTCCTTCCGGCGTCCACTTCTGCCTGTCCGGAAGAGAGCGTCTTCCGGTTCGCATCCACTTCCGCCTGTCCGTCGCGCAATTCCTGCCGTTTTCCATCCAGAACCACAGCTCCGTCCGCCAGTTCCTGCTTCTTTGCATCCAACTGCGCCTGCGCATCTGCAAGCTCCTGCTTTTTCTCATCCAACTGCGCCTGGGCCGCCGCAAGTTCCTGCTCCCCTTCCGTCACCTGGCTCCACACTTGATCCAGTTCCGCCTGCAATGCGTCCGCCGCTGACTGTAAAGAAGAAAGTGCATTTTGCGAAATGCGGATCCGGCTGTTCATGCTTTCAAGCTCCTGCTGCATCTGCAAAAGCGTCCCTTCGTCCGCTGTCCCGGACGCCACGAGCGCATCATATTCTGCCTGCAGTGCATCCCGTTCTGCAATCTGGCTTTCCAGCTTTGCATTCTGTTCTTCCAGCTTTGCCTTTGCCTCGTCAAACAGATTTTGTACGGAAGTGAGCAGGCTTTTTGACTGCTCCAGTTCCGCCCTCGCGGCATCCACTTCCGCCTGAGCCGCATCCACCTGACTCTGTGCCGCTGTGAGCTGCTCCTGTGCCTCTGCGATCTGCGACTGTCCGGCTATAATTTCAGACTGCGCGTCCGTGATCTGCTCCCAGCCGCTGTGGATCTGGGACTGCGCGCTTTCCAACTGATTCTGCCCCTCTGTGATCCGGGACTGTGCCGCATCCAACTGATTCTGCCCCTCTGTGATCTGGGACTGTGCCGCATCCAGACTGGCTGCTCCGTCTGTAATCTCGGACTGCGCTGCATCAATCTGGGATTTTCCGTCATCAATCTGCTGCTTTGCCTCATCCAGTTGTTTCTGCGCTTCCTGCTTCGCATCCTCATACTCCGAGCGCGCCTTGTCCAGTTGGGCGTTGGCGTCCTCTATCAACTGATCGTAACGTGCCTGCTCCCGCTCTTTGCGGATTTCTTCAATATTGTCACAGACCTCCTCGATCCGCGCGTCATATTCGTCTGTAAATGCGGTCAGCTCCTTCGCGCCCTCCACGGTCGCGTACAATTCCGTATAGACGTCCAGTTTAAAGCATTCATCGCGCACACACACAAATCCATCAATACTTCCTGTTCCGATTGTCGTGCTCCCTCTGTGAAAGGAAATATAGCACGGACTGCTGACTGCTCCTACGATCGTATAGGTATCCGTCTCCAGCGTGTCTGTCAGTTCTGTTTTATTTCCCGACGAAAAAGTGATCTCATCCCCGATCGAGTATCCGCTCGCATCCAGAAAGTCCACATCTACCGCACATTCCTTTTCCGATTTCGGCAGATATCCTTCCTCTACGGTTACCTGATTCAGGTTCGGTAAAAGCGACATCACATGTACCACTGCCTGGCTGTCCTTCGTGGCGCAGACTGCATCTACCGAGTAGCCGCCTTCAACATATTCAATTCCGTCTACCTGCTCCAGCGCTTCGATGTCCTCGTCCGTCAGGCCGAGTGTACTGATCACCTGAATGTCCATCAGATCATGCTCGTCAAAATACTCATCTCCCGAATATCTCATATCCGGTTCTGACGCCCGGATTCCTGAGAAAAAAGAGACGCCGATCGCCACAATAAAGAGAATGGACAGAAATCTTCCAAGGCTTTTTCTGATTTCCATGCCGAAATCTTTTTTCAACGCCTGTTTTCCCGTTTTTTTCTTATGCTTCCCCTTTTTCCATATCGTTTTTCTGCTCATATGTATGCCCTGCCGTTCTATCTGTTTCTATCCCGTCTGTTTCGCCTCGTTTCCCGGTCAGTCCGCCATGTTCCCCTTACCACTCGATCAGATCCACGGACATTGGATTTTCATTCAGTGTCATGGAATCAACCCTGCCGTTCTTGATCCGGATCAGCCGGTCCGCCATCGGAGCAAGCGCAGAGTTATGTGTGATCACAATGACAGTCATCCCTCGTTCCCGGCATGTATCCTGCAGCAGTGTCAGGATTGCTTTTCCTGTATTATAGTCCAGTGCGCCGGTCGGTTCATCGCAGAGCATCAGCTTCGGGTTCTTTGCAAGCGCGCGCGCAATGGATACTCTCTGCTGTTCGCCGCCGGAGAGCTGTGCCGGAAAATTGTCCGCCCGGTCCGCCAGTCCGACGTCCCGCAGAACTTCCATCGCATCCAGAGGATCCTTGCTGATCTGCAGCGCCAGCTCCACATTTTCTTTCGCAGTCAGGTTCGGCACCAGATTATAAAACTGAAACACAAACCCGATATCGTTGCGGCGGTATGTCGTAAGCTGCCGCTCATTATAACTGGTAATATCCTCTCCGTCTACTATGATTCTGCCGTCTGTCGCAGTATCCATCCCTCCGAGGATATTCAGCACGGTGGTCTTGCCCGCGCCGCTTGGTCCTACGATCACGACAAACTCACCTTTTCTGATCACAAAATCAATTCCGTCCGCGGCACGGATCTCAACTTCCCCCATTTTATATACTTTTGTAATATTTTCCAACTGAACAAATTCCGGCATAGCGTTTCCCTGCACTTTCCTCATTTTTGAAAAATGGCTATTTCTTTATCATTATACCATGCCAAAAAGATTTTGTGGAAGTTTTCACAGTATTTTTACAGACATTGCAAAGAAAAAAGAACAGTTCTCTGCATCTTTTGCAGAAAACTGTTCTTTTTTCTACTATCGCTTGATAAAACCGCTGGACGTCACCTGTGCCACATGGTTTCCCCGGTCGTCCTTCAGATCGATCAGGTAATAGCAGGTGCTTCTGCCTTCCCGGATCCGCTTCGCCTCGGCGGTCAGCTTTGTTCCTTTACATCCGCTCAGGTACGTAATCTGTGCAGTTTGGGATACACAGAGTGTGCCGTTCCAGTTTGACGCGACGGCAAATGTAAAGTCCGCCAGCATGAACATCGCGCCGCCCATCACGCCGCCCACAGCGTTCATATGACGTTCGCTCAGTATCATCGCGCACCGCGCGTATCCGTCGCCGACAGCCTCCACTACAGCGCCGTTTTCTGTGGCAAACCGGTCTTGTTCAAATTTTTTTCGTACATGCTGCAGAATTTCTTCTGATATCTGATTTTCCGGTACATCCGTCTTCTGTTCCATTTCCGACATCGTCCCACCTTTTCTTTTCTATTTTAAGCCTCGTCGATTGCCTTGCCGATGTCATGGCGCATATACTTATTCTTGAAATGAACCCACTCCGTCGCAGCGTAAGCATTTGCACGCGCTTCCTTGAGATCCTTTCCCTTTGCCGTTACGCCAAGCACGCGGCCGCCGTTTGTCACAATATGTTCTCCGTCGAACTTTGTACCTGCGTGGAAGCAGTAGTATCCTTCATGTCTGCTAAACTCGTCCAGTCCGCTGATCGGATAGCCTTTTTCATAAGACACCGGATATCCTTCGGAGGCAAGTACCACGCACACGGCCGCGTTGTCCTCAAACTGCAGGTCGATCTGGTCAAGCGTACCGTCAATACACGCCTCTGCCACTTCGATCAGGTCGTTCTTCATTCTCGGAAGGACAACCTGCGCCTCCGGATCTCCGAAACGTGCATTATATTCCAGTACCTTCGGGCCGTCCTCTGTCAGCATCAGTCCGAAGAAAATGATTCCTTTAAATTCTCTTCCCTCTGCCGCCATCGCATCGACCGTCGGCTGATAAATATATTTCTCGCAAAATTCTTCTACTTCTTTTGTATAGAACGGACTCGGAGAAAACGTCCCCATTCCCCCGGTATTGAGTCCGGTATCTCCGTCTCCTGCGCGCTTATGGTCCTGCGCGGAGGTCATGGTCTTGATCGTCTTTCCATCCACAAAAGAAAGTACCGATACCTCGCGCCCGGTCATAAATTCCTCAATGACCATCTCGTTCCCGGCAGCACCGAACTTTTTGTCCAGCATAATGGTTTTTACGCCCTGTTTCGCCTCTTCCAGATTCCGGCAGATCAGTACGCCCTTGCCGAGTGCCAGTCCGTCGGCTTTCAGGACGATCGGGAACTTTGCCGTCTCCAGATATTCAAGCGCCGCCTCCGGCTCTGAAAATGTCTCATAAGCTGCCGTCGGAATCTGATATTTCTTCATCAGATCCTTGGAAAATGCTTTCGAGCCTTCCAGAATCGCCGCATTCTTGCGCGGTCCGAACGTGCGGATTCCCGCCGCTTCCATCTCATCGACCAGGCCGCCTACCAGCGGGTCGTCCATACCGACGATCACCAGATCGACTGCCTTTTCCTTCGCAAACGCAACCAGCTTATCAAACTCCAGCGCCCCGATCGGCACACACTCTGCGTACTCTGCGATCCCTGCGTTGCCGGGCGCACAGTACATCTTATCAACTTTCGGACTCTTCGCCGCACTCATCGCGATCGCATGTTCACGGCCGCCGCTTCCCACTATCAGAACTTTCATATCAACTACCACCTTTCCCGAAATCCCTTATACATACTTGAAATATATAGGTCGTTCCTTTACCGGACATCCTTATTTATCCACGATTACCCTGCCGTTTTCCACCGTCACCCTGCCGTTTGCGATCAGATCGACCGCCTTCGGAAGGATCACCCACTCTGCCTGTTCCATGACTCTGCGCTGCAGCACTTCGGAAGTATCATCCGGCAGCACCTCTACCGCCTTCTGCAGGATGATCGGTCCGGTATCCGTTCCTTCATCTACAAAATGGACCGTTGCCCCGGTCACTCTGACGCCCCGGGCAAGTGCTGCGTCATGCACTTTCAGTCCGTAATATCCGGTTCCGCAAAACGAAGGAATCAAAGACGGATGGATATTGATGATCCGGTTTGGGTACGCCTGTATGAGCGCAGGAGGGATCACGACCAGAAATCCTGCCAGCACGATCAGGTCCGGTCTGTACGCATTGACTGCCTCCAGCAGCTTTTCGTTGAACATGTCGCGGCTTTCATAATCCTTCGGCGAGATACACTGCGCCGCAATCCCGTGATTTTCTGCACGCTTCAGTGCATATGCATTTTTATTGTTACTGATCACCCCGACGATTTCTGTATTGGTAACTGTTTTGTTGTCCACTGCGTCAATGATCGCCTGCAGGTTGGTTCCGCCGCCGGACACCATGACTACTACTCTTAACATAAAGTGACTCCTTTTTCTCCTGCCTCAATGTGCCCTACGACGTACGGGGTATCTCCCGCCGTTCTGACTGCTTCCATTGTTTTGTCTACATCCGCAGAATCCACCGCCAGAACCATGCCAAGTCCCATATTGTATGTATTGTACATCATTTTCTCTTCTATCTCCCCGGTCTTTGCAAGAAGCTCAAAAACCGGCGGTACCGGATAACTGTTCTTTTCGATCACCGCATGTGTTCCTTCTTTCAGCATACGCGGTACATTTTCATAGAAACCGCCTCCGGTGATATGGCTGCAGGCCTTGATCGTCACACCCGCATTCTTAATGCTTTTCAGTGCTTTTACATAAATTCTTGTCGGTGCGAGGAGCGCCTCGCCCAGTGTGCATCCCAGGCTGTCATAATACGTATCCAGTGATTCTCTCGTCATTTCAAACACTTTTCTGACCAGAGAAAATCCATTGCTGTGTACGCCGGAAGACGCAAGTCCGATCAGCACATCCCCTGCTTTGAGGTTCTCTCCTGTAATCATCTCTTTTCGTTCGCAGACGCCGACTGCAAACCCGGCAAGGTCATATTCGTCTTCTGCCATCATGCCCGGATGTTCCGCTGTCTCGCCGCCGATCAGTGCTGCGTCAGACTGGAGGCAGCCTTCCGCCACGCCCTTGACGATGGATGCGATCTTCTCCGGATAATTCTTGCCGCAGGCGATATAATCTAAGAAAAACAGCGGTTCGCCGCCTGCACACGCAATATCGTTGACGCACATCGCCACAGCGTCGATTCCGATCGTATCATGCTTGTCCAGGATCATCGCGAGTTTCACCTTCGTCCCGCATCCGTCCGTCCCCGACAGCAGGACCGGCTCTTCCATCTCTTTGATCTTTGCCAGTGAAAACGCACCGGAAAACCCGCCAAGACCGCCAAGCACTTCCGGCCGCATCGTATTCTGCACATATTCTTTCATCAGTTCCACGGATTTGTATCCGGCTTCGATGTCCACACCGGCATTCTTATAGTCCATTCCCATCTCTGCTCTCCTTTTCATTTGGCCTGTGCCCGCACTGCAGGCAGGGCACGTTCTATTGACGTACTAATAATTCTCATACCCTACTTCGTCGAGTCTCGCCGCTTTCGCCTGTACGCCCTCTTTCATCTCGATACTGTAGGCTTTCAGCTTATCCAGTAATTCCGGATCCGAAACCGCAAGGATCTTCGCCGCGAGGATTGCCGCATTTACGCCTCCGTCGATCGCGACTGTCGCAACCGGAACTCCCGGCGGCATCTGCATGATCGAATACACTGCGTCCATACCGTCCAGTTTACTGCCTGAGAGCGGCACGCCGATCACCGGCAGCGGAAACAGCGCCGCGCACATCCCCGGCAGATGCGCAGCCATACCTGCTCCGGCTATAATTACTTTCACGCCGCGCTCCTCGGCGCCTTTTGCCCAGGTAAAGAACTCTTCCGGTTCCCGGTGCGCGGAAATAATCGTCATCTCATACGCAATCCCAAATCTTTCCAACATCTTTGCAGCTTTACTCATCACCTTCAGATCTGAGTCACTGCCCATCACGATCGCTGCTTTTGCCATCTGTTTTATCCCTCCATACTTTTCAGTTGTCTGAGTTGTCCACTCCTAGTATAAATGGTTTCGCTTCTTTTGTCACTACTCTTATTTCTTCTAACTCTTCATAAGGTATGATTATAGTTGTATATTCCGCCTTTGAGATACTGGCCTGCCAGCTCCCGGCTCCTGCTGTCATAAAGCCGCTTCACGGACCGCTGTTCCTCTGTATAAGACGGTGCTTCCGGTTTGAAAAGCGGAGTAAATCCTTCCTCATCGGTCACAATCAGTGCTGCCGTCCCTGACATCTGCGCCGCCTGACGCTTCTCCTTTTCATATACATTCTTCAGCACATCCAGTCTTCGTTGTGCATACCTCTTATCAAAAATCAACGCCTGATCTTCCCGGTGATCCGAATCATACTGCCGGTTCGCCGCCGTACCGTACCCTCCTGTCCTCTCCCGGTCTGTGGTTAGTCCAAAAGACGCACGGCAGATTACCGGCCGCAGTCCCATATTTTCAAAATTACGGATTGTGAGACGGATCAGCCGCTCATACCCAAGCGGATACCGGATATTTACAACGGACTTTTCTGCCGTATCCATCCCGGCCTCAGTAAGTCCGTCCCGGTATCCTCCGGTATAATCATCAGCCATTTTCTGCAGTGTTTCCTGCGGCAGTCCCTTCAAGTACCGTGCTGTCTCAAGTTCCTGTTCCGTAACATATTCTCCGAAACGGTACAAATACCGCTCATCATCCAGATCGGCATTCCGGATCAGATCCGCCGCAAAAGAATCGTCCGGATTGAGTTCTTCCCGGATCCGGTCTGTTAAAAACACATCACTATAGTCGCTCGCATACCAGTAAACAATATGTTTCACAGTTTGATATGCCGGCACTTCCTCTTCAAAACACGTATAAATCTCGATCAGAAGTTCATTCAGGATCGTCAGATAATCCATCCGGTTCTCAAACGCAGATCCGATACCGGTCCGGAGTTCTGCACAGACCGCACAAAGCAGCGGCCCATACTCCCCGCCAAGCTGCCGCGTCGTCCAGGCAGGATTCGCATAACTGGTTTCGTAATGATCCGGACAGATATCTGAATACAGCATCCGGTTTAACTCCTGCATTTTTTCCTGATCCAGTTTATCCCACGAACCGTCTGCGACTTTCCGGCGTACAGACTCCAGTTCCAGCAGAAGCATTGCCATCTCCTGAAAGTATGCCCCAAACGGTTCTTCCACGATGTCCTCCACAGCGATCTGCTTCAGTCTGTCCACAGACAATTCGTGGCGCTGCATACACTGTGCGTTTCTCTCTTTTTGCCACCCACGCTCCACCTACATCAGACCTCCTATAAAAATAACGAGCAGAAAAACCAGAAGAATTACATTCAGCGCCAGTCCGATCCAGCATGCCCTGTACTTCCGTTCCCGCTCACGCCTTCCGGCCACAGACATCCGAATCCCCATCGCGGCCGCAACAACTGCGACTGCGCCAAGTCCTCCCGCAAATCCCTGTGAATTCCCATGCTGGCTAAAGGCAAACAAAACCGCGGCCGCAAGCAGTATAAAAGCAGCCGCCGCATACACGCAGGAATAAATACCCCCGCGGGAATGCTTTAGCTGCACCTGACCGTATTTCCCCATTTCTGTTTTCTTCTGTTCCTTTTCCAGTCTTCGTTTTTCAGATTTCCTATTGCTTGAAGGCATAACACTTTCTCCTTACTATATTACAGACCACAAATAAAATATATCCCGCCGCGCCTCCAAGCGTATTCAAAAACAAATCGTCCACGTCAAAACTTCCTACTCTTGTAAGTAGTTGAAACAGTTCCACTCCGAAACTCAGCGCAAAGCTCAGAAACGTTGTTTTAAGGAAGCCGCGGCGGCGGCTTGCCATCGGAATAAAGAAGCCATATGGCATAAAAATCAAAATATTTCCAAATAAATTCGTAAATACCGTAAAGGCCCCCAACTCTTCCCGGTATACGATAAATCGTTTAATCTCCTTGAAAAGTATCAGATTATACCGGTATTCCGGCGAAACACCTTCGCGTCCGTACCAGTCTGAAAATAAGAGAAAGTATACTAAAAATGCAATATACAGCACAAACAGTACCTTTCCCAGTGTCCGGAGTTTCCTTGTCTGCGTACTGCTCAAATTTCCGACTCCTTCATATAATCAAAATGAATTGCCCGCTCAAAATGTAATGCCATGACGGTTTTTCAGCAGGGAAGCGCCCCATACGACCGACAAGATTCCTGTCACAACTCCTACGATGATCGAAATTACCCCAAGAGCAATACATCCTGCTCCTGCTGCAGACATTGCGTTATATGCTTTTTCTCTTTTCATAATGATCGTCCTCCTGTTTCATGATCAGTTTTTATTCTTTGCACCATATATTTTATAATATGCATCCAGCGCCGCTTTTAGTTTATCATCAATGATCACTTTTCCGCCGCATTCTTTATTATACAGGCATTCTGTAACTTCTGCCATCGTTACGATCGCTGCGGTATCAAATCCATACAAATCTTTAATCTCGTCGAGCGCGCATTTTTCGCCGCCTTTTCCAATCTCCATCCGGTCCAGTGATACCATCAGTCCCACGATCGTTACATCCGCCGCGCCTTTCACTTTCGGCACTGTTTCTTCCATCGATTTGCCGGAGGTTGTCACATCCTCGATCATAATCACACGGTCGCCGTCTCTGAGACTGCTTCCGAGAAAACTTCCCTTGTCCGCCCCGTGATCCTTCTCTTCCTTGCGGTCAGAACAGTAGCGAACCTCTTTTCCATATAATTCACTGTATGCGATCGCTGTCACAACAGCCAGCGGGATTCCCTTATATGCAGGTCCGAACAAAACATCAAAATCATCCCCGTAAGTGTCGTGGATCGCCTTTGCATAATATTCTCCCAGTTTCTTCAACTGTGACCCCGTCACATATCCGCCCGCATTCATGAAAAACGGAGACTTTCTTCCGCTCTTCAGCGTAAACTCTCCAAACCTGAGTACATCACTCTCTACCATAAACTCGATAAACTCTTGTTTGTACTGTTCCATACTTTCTATACCTCCATATCTACGGGTATTTCCATGCCCTTGCTCTGTATTTTTATCTTATACGGCACTACCTTTATTAAATCTTTTCAATTCTATCACAATTTCCTGCTTATTTCAATTGGCGGATGCCTACATATTTTTAGCATAATCGATCCGGTATCCGAGATGCTCTGCCAGTTTGGACAGCTTCTCCATGTCTGTTTTTTTACAGATAAACATAACGTATGAGTCACTGTCTATATCAAACGCTGCCATCGTGCAGTTCGCTTTTTCCCATTTTTCATCCAGCTTTTCGCACCAGCGCGGAATATCATACAGATCACGGAACCAGTTGTTGTTTATCCTGACAGGCAGATAGTCCAGTCCCCGAAGAGTCGCTATCTCAGAAATAAACTCGTCTCTGTCCCCTTTCCAGTCACATTCACAGGCGAACTCTCCCCGCAGTAAGATGTCTACACATCCGATCCACTGCAGGAGTGAGCTCTCGTCTTCCTCAGACAGTCCGCGGTCTTCATACTCCGCAATGTGCTCTTTGTAATATTCCATGGTATGATCAATACACTTCCGGGCAGTCTCCAGGATCTCCTCATCATGAAAACTTACGATTCTTACAATCTCCAGGAGATCATGATCATAGTGCATTTCCACCTGGCTGTTCCGGTCTTTTTTCATCCTCAGTCTTTCAAATAATCCCAACTTTTTCTCTCCTCATTGTATCTTTACTTTTCCCTGATTGTTATTCCTTTCACAGTTCCCTGTCAACATACGCACTCACCGGCTGCGAATCTTAACTCTTGCTTCAGATTATACACTTTCTTCCCCAAAGATACAATTAGAAACATAAAGAATATATTTTCTTCGCCTCCCACAGCACGTTAAAGTTTACCGTGTTGCAGGACGCTGTTATTTCATGATAAAATATAATACTTTTAAGAATACGGGAGCTGGTCTGCCATGAATGATGAAATGATTTTGCGTACGCTAAAGAACGATCCGGAACGGGGGATGTGCCTTCTGATGGAACAATATACGGGACTGGTCTGGAAAGTGATTTCCCTGCATCTGAATCTTCCCGAAGATATCCGGGAATGTACAAATGATACCTTTGCCGAATTTTATTTTCATCTCGACCGTTTTGACCCTGAAAAAGCTTCTCTGGCAGTCTGGCTGACAGCGGTTGCGCGGAATCTTGCCATCTCCCGATACCGGAAGGAGAACTCACGCAGGGTCTCTTCACTTCCACCCATGCTTCCTTATGAGGATCAGCAGCTTGACCTCGCTGAAATTCAGGCAGACCTGGAACGGGCGCTTGCCTCACTGAAACCGGATGAGCTGCAGATTATCCGCATGAAATACTACAATGGAATGTCTGTCCGTGAGATTGCGGACTCTCTGAGCCTGCCTTATGAGGCCGTAAAGAAACGACATCAGCGCACCATCTCAAAGCTGCGGCGCATCCTGCTCGTGCTGCTTATGATTCTGCTACTGGGACTTTTGTCTGCATGTACTTACGAAATTCTGGTATACTATGAAATTATTCCGGATTTCATAACAGAGTTCTGGTACAATGAAGGATCTGACACCCCGGAAGATACAGTCGGCAGTGCAGAACCGCTTAATATTGAAACGGATATACCGGCGTCATTTTCTTCTGCTCCAGCACTTTCGGACACGGATGTTTCTCCCCCTGACAGTGAGCAGAACGATTCCGACAATATACAGAGTACGCAAGAAGACAGCGCTGTACAGGATTCTGTTCTCTCTTCATTTTCCGTAGTTCCGGGGTATGGAATCAACATGACCCCGGAGATTCCGGCTTACGTACTGTATGAAACCGTCTACGTTGAAAATGAAGCGTTGGAACTGACACTTTTGGACGCCTCCTGGCTGAACGGTTCTCTGCAGATCCGGCTGACCGCAGAGACAAAGGATCCGTCTGTCAGTATATATGACTACTATCCGCAGGAACCCTATTCTCTTTCCTATAATGACCGAATATGGGAGAAATCCGAAGAAATTAACCAGTTGATAGAACAGCGTAAAGAAACGAAAGTGTTTTCCGAGGAATACGGTGAAATAACCATGTTCAGCAGCATTGTATACGGAATGACCTCGGAAGTTGCTTTTTCCGTTTCCGAACTGCCAAAAACAGAAGACGGTGCGCTGGAGCTGACACTGACCACTCCTTACGGGATTCCGGTCACATTCACGCTTGTCTCTGCAATCGAGAAGTCTTTGGACAGCTATGCGTATCAGATTGGGGAACACGGCGGTCTGCTTGCCGTTCCCCGCCTGGAGGACGGCTCTTTGATTGTCGGCATTTATCCGATCGATACGGAGGACGATGACTACAGATTCTATCCCGAACTGATCCACGGCATCATCAGTTATGACGATATGCCTACGGCTGATACCTGCCTGACAGTGACGAAGGACGACGGAACGGTATTGACCGGAACCTATTTTAAAAAAGACATGATACGCACGGATATGGATACCTTTTATGAATGGGATTTCGGTTCCGCCGGGCCTGGAACTTATACGCTGCATGTCCCTTATCTTTACCAGTTTACAACCGGGTCTGAGGATTTTGCGATTTCTCTCAACCTCCGTGATCTCACCTGGGAAGACCGGGAATATCCTGTCACCGGCGGCAGCATCCGTATTACAGACTGTACCTTGCTGGACCTCGGTGAAGGAGAACCGATCGATGGTACGCCCTATCACAAAAATAGCGGCTATACTTATTGGAAGGTCAGCCTGCAGTATACATCCGAAGATCCTAATCGCCCGATCACAAATTTTGTGTTCCGGCATAACTGCATACCGTTGAGCTACATTTTGGACGGCGGCGATCCTGATTCCTATGATTATAGTGCCTCTTGGCTCATCGGCATTGGTTGTTTTTTATACAATCTGGATACCGACGCAGGTACGCTGGATCTCCTGCTTCCCATCAATGAATCCTTGTACGACCCGGCTTACTGCCTGCTTACACTGACCGATGACTCCCTTGTCGCGTTTCCGCCTGCTGTCAATTACCGCTGGGAACAGAGCTTTGACCTGACCTTTACCGTAGAATAAAAAGACAGGGGATGCCAAGTCCATCAAAACTTGTGACCCCCTGCTTTTTATAGGAATGGAACTACAATATTTCACTGTACGATTCCAACCATCTCCGCCACGCTTCGGAATCCCTGTCGTTCCATATACTCCGCGATACCGTCCACAATCTCCATCGTCACTGCCGGATTATGGAAATTCGCTGTACCGACGGACACAGCATCTGCGCCTGCAAGAATCATCTCGATTGCATCTTCCGCCGTAGCAATGCCTCCCATGCCGATCACCGGAATCCCGACCGCATGTGCTGCTTCGTATACCATGCGCACAGCAATGGGATGAATCGCCGGACCGGACACACCTCCGGTTTTATTTGCCAGAGCAAAGGTTTTCCGGTTAATGTCAATCTTCATCCCGGTCAGCGTATTGATCAGGGAAACCGCGTCCGCACCGCCTGCCTCCACAGCTTTTGCCATCTCCGAAATGCTTGTCACATTCGGACTCAGCTTCATGATGACCGGCTGCGCGGCATATCTCTTTACTGCTTTTGTAATCTCCTCTGCTGCTTTCGGATTTTGTCCGAATGCGATGCCGCCTTCTTTGACGTTCGGGCAGGATATATTGATTTCCAGCATATCCACATCTTCATCTGCCAGACGTTCCACAACCTCACAGTAATCCTCGACAGACCTTCCGCACACATTGACAATAATCCTCGTATCATACTGCTTTAAAAAAGGAATATCACGCTTACAAAATACATCCATTCCCGGATTCTGCAGTCCGATGGCATTCATCATCCCTGCGTTCGTCTCTGCCACACGCGGAGTCGGATTTCCCGGCCACGGAACGTTCGCCACGCCTTTCGTTGTCACAGCGCCAAGCCGGTTCAGCTCCACAAACTCCGAAAATTCCTCTCCGGAACCAAAGGTTCCCGATGCAACCGTCACCGGATTCTTCCATTCCACACCTGCAATATTCACCCGGAGATCTACTTGTTCTTTTCCATTCTGCCCGCTCATCAAATCTCCACCTCCGTACTCAGAAATACCGGTCCATCCTTGCAGACACGTTTATTATGGACGTGGCTGTGCGCGTCCACCTCTGTCGACCGGCACACGCAGCCAAGACAGGCGCCGATCCCACATGCCATCCGTTCTTCCAGTGAAAGATAGCATACGATATCTTTTTCCTCTGCATATTGTTTGATTGCCCGCAGCATCGGCGTCGGCCCGCAGGCATAGATCACGTCCGCGTCCAGTGCATTTTCACGGATTGCATCCAGAACGTTTCCCTTCGTGCCAATGCTTCCGTCCTCCGTCGAGAGGAACATTTCCCCGTTCTGCTCAAATTCTGTCCGCAGGAAAGTCTGCGCGTCCCGGTATCCCACTATGATCTGCTTTCTCTCACATGAAATCTGTTTTGCAAGCTCCAGGATCGGCGGCACACCGATTCCGCCGCCGATCAGGAATACCCGTTTTCCTTTTGCCGGTTCCAGCGGAAATCCATTTCCCAGCGGGCCGACAAGCGGAATCCCGTCCCCCGCCACCAGCCTGGAAAACTGTTCTGTTCCGGTATTCTTCCCGGTCACTCGGTATACAACCCGCAGCCTTCCCTGTTCCCGGTCGATCTCACAGATACTGATCGGGCGTGGAAGCAGCTTGCTTCCGTCCTGTGTATACATGGAAATAAACTGTCCCGGTACGGCAGACGCTGCAGCATCCGTCCTGATCCACATGCTGAAAATTCCGTCTGCGATCTGCTCCTGAGAAATCACCTTTGCATTTTCTTTCTGTTTTGCCATCCTGCTCTCCTTTGCCATTTCCCGTCTCCACTTCCGTTTCCGTGCATCATCACCGGCACGTTCTGCCCTCCAGCGCGCCTTTGATATCTTCTGTCATTGCCTCGACTGCCGCTCTGGACGCCTCGCCAAAGTTCTCTGCGCCATACTTCGCATAAGTCTCCTGCTTATAAGCCGCAATGATTCCCCGGGAAGAATTGACAATTGCACCCAGTCCGTCCTCATTGAAGAAATGCACCAGATCCTTGCCTTTGCCTCCCTGTGCGCCATATCCCGGTACAAGGATAAATGCCTTCGGCATCACTTTCCGCAGGATCTTCCCCTGCTCCGGATAAGTCGCGCCAACCACCGCGCCGACATAGCTGTATTCTTCTCCCATGCATTCCTCGCCCCATTCGGCCACCTTTTCCCCCACCAGCTCATACAGCGGTTTCCCGTCGATCAGCCGATCCTGAAATTCGCCGCTGGACGGATTGGACGTCTTGACCAGCACAAAAATTCCCTTCTTCTGTTCTTTACACACATTGATAAACGGCTTCACACCGTCTGAGCCAAGATAGGGATTCACTGTTGCGAAATCCTCTCCAAACGGTACATATTCCTGACTTCCAACCTTTACCTTTCCAAGATGTCCCGCCGCATACGCCGCAGAAGTTGAACCGATGTCACCACGCTTGATATCTCCGATCACAACCAGATCCTTTTCTCTGCAGTAATCTACGGTTTTTTGAAATGCCTGAAGTCCCGGAATCCCGAACTGCTCATACATCGCGATCTGCGGCTTCACAGCCGGAATCAGGTCATAGATATGATCAACGATCTCCTTATTAAACTGCCAGATCGCCTCTGCGGCTCCCTCCAGCGTCTCGCCATATTCTGCAAACGCCCTTTTTTGTACCTGATCCGGCACATAATCCAGCATCGGATCCAGACCGACCACAATCGGCGCTCCCGTTTTCTTAATCTTCTCTACCAGTTTATTGATCATGCTCTCTTTTCCTCCCAATTTCTGAATCTCTTTCCTATATTGTGAAGATATTTCCCGGAAATGTCAAGTAATTTCCTGCTTATCCGCGATCTTCAAAAATACAAATCCCAGCGCGAAGAAAACCGCAAGGCACGCAACCGCCGTATTGATCGTTCCACCGTTCAGCTTTACCACAGCGATCACTGCGGAGCCGATAAAAGACGCGCCTTTCGAGAAGATATCATAGATCCCGAAATATTCTCCTGAATTTTCTGCCGGAATGATCCGGGAATAGTACGAACGCGACAGTGATTGGATCGAACCCTGGAAGCAGCCTACACCAAATGCCAAAACAGCAAACTGTACCAGCGTTTTTAATGTAAACGCATAAAGGCAGAGGACAAAATATCCGGCAATACATACAAGGATCAGTGTGACAGTATCGTATTTCTGGGACAGCTTCGCAAACACAAGTGCGCCGCCAAATGCCACCACCTGAGTCAGCAAAAGAAAGATGACCTGACCAACCGTATTCAGATTCAGGTCTGTTCCGATATTGATACAGTTATCAATGATCGTACCGACTCCGTCGATATACAGGAAAAAACCGATCAAAAAGAACATGACTTTTTTGTCTTTTCTCACGATGTTCTTCAATGTGCCGAAGATCTTCGCAAACGCGCCGCGTACCGTATACGCTCCTTTTTCCACATAGTTCTTCTGCTTATAGTTTCGGATCAATGGAACTGTGACCGCCAGCCACCAGACTGCCGTAATGCCGAATCCGATGATACGGGATATGGTTTCCGAAAGGATTCCCAGCATATCCGGTCCCAGTATGTAAGAAACCAGCGCAATGAGGAACGGAATGCAGGAACCGATATATCCCCACGCATAGCCATAAGACGAAACCTCATCCATCCGCTCTTCTGTGGTCACATCGTTCAGCATCGAATCGTAGATGGTCAGGGACGCGCTGTAGCAGATCCGCGTGATCACATAAAGTATGATAAATAACAGCCAACTGCCTGCAAACCCATTGATCAGGCAGCCGATTGCACCAAGAGCCGTTACCGTGGTGAATAACATCTTTTTTGTCTCCCGCCGGTCGGCGACCACGCCCAGAATCGGTCCGAGCAGGGCGACGATCACCGTCACGACAGACAAGGCAATCGAATAATATGCGGTTGCCTCATCCGCCGTAATCTGTCCGGGAGCCGTTCCGATCGCCAGATTTTTAAACCAGATCGGGATCAGCGAACATGCAAGCATAGTAAACGCGGAATTTCCGACATCGTACAGCACCCATGCAAATTCCTCCTCCGTAAGATTGCAAAATACCTTTGTTTTATGTAAAACTTCAAATATCCGTTTCATTACGCTGCCTCACTTTCTCTCTTTTTCCCGCCAAAGTCATATGCAAAGATCGGATCAAATGGTTTTTCCCCGGTCAGATACCCGTTAAAATCCCCGATAAATGCCTCTGCCCGCTTTTTGGCAGTCTCATATAATTCCAGCAGTTTTTGATTGCTGTCCTCGCACGCCGGGTTTCCTGCCGGATTCACGATCAGGCCATGCATTTCCTCGTAATTTCCCGTCGCTTTCAGGATTGCATATACAAAATTTCTCTTCCTGTCCGTCTTTGCCAGCAGCATCTTGTTCTGAAAAATCATGCTGCGAAGCGCCTTGTAGACTTGTTTTTCTATTACGCCCGGATAAAACGGCGCAATGATCTTCGCATTTTCCATAGAAGGTTTGATGTGATCTGTGAGTACATGCGTAACCGGATCATATCCGTCTGCGAGCATCAGGCTTCGGTCAAACTCCACTTCAATTTCTGTGTGACTGATGCCGCTTGCAGCAATCTTTTCATCCACATATCCATGACAGCTCACGTCGAGGGCAAAATGATTCAGCACTCCGTAGATATAAGACAGAGCAGCCTCTCTATTGTTACTTTCCCGGATTTTACCGCACGCCATTTCAAAAAAGCTGCGCCCGGATTTCCCATGAAGTCCGTAGCCGACCGCATTCACAGGATTGGAACCAAGCGCTCCATAATAAAAAAGAATATCCGGTCCATGAAGTCCGATCAGATATAATTCCGGCCATGCCTCAATGATCCTGCGTTCATCAAAACGTAAATTTTTACATACTTCCTTTCCCATACGATAATGCGCATACGTTGATGGCATATTGATTCCTCCTAACACTAAAATAGCCTCTCGGAATCTCCCTTACATGGAAATTCCCGGCTATTGAATTCTAATACGGAGCTATCCTACTGCATCCATGAAAAATCAAACACCACAGACATGTAAAAGATAGATTAAATCTTTGTAAGCCGGACAGAAGACTTCGCTGCATACAAAAAAAGGAAGATCTCCTCTTTCGGACATCTCCCTGATTTTTTAATATGAAAATGTAAATCGGCATTCTCTGCTCAGAGCCTATGAGATTCCCCGCATCGTCAGCTGAATCCGTTTTTTCTTCAGGTCTACGCTCATAACCTTCACATCGACAATATCGCCGACGCTGACCGCCTCCAGCGGATGCTTGATAAAGCGGTCGGTGATCTGGGAAATATGCACCAGACCGTCCTGATGTACTCCGATGTCAACAAATGCGCCGAAGTCAATGACGTTTCTCACCGTTCCTTTGAGGACCATCCCCTCTTTCAGGTCTTTCATTTCCAGCACGTCTGTGCGCAGGATCGGTTTGGGCATCTCGTCACGCGGATCACGGGCCGGTTTTTCCAATTCCTTCACAATATCCCGCAGTGTGATCTCACCGACGCCGAGCTCGTCCGCCAGCCTTTTATAATCCCGTATCGTCAGCGAAAGTCCCGTCAGCTTTCCTCCGCTGATATCTGAAGTATCAAATCCCTGTTTTTTCAATAATTTCTCTGCCGCATCGTAGGATTCCGGATGTACTCCCGTTGCATCCAGCGGATTATCTCCGTCAGAAATCCGCATGAACCCGGCGCACTGTTCATAGGCTTTCGGTCCCAGCTTCGATACCTTGAGCAGCTTCTTCCTGTTGGTAAACTTCCCGTTTTCCTCCCGGTATGCAACGATATTTTTTGCGATCGTACCGCTGATACCGGAAATATAGGACAGAAGCGCCGCGGACGCTGTATTCAGATCCACCCCGACCTTATTCACACAGTCTTCCACCACTCCGTTCAGAGATTCCCCCAGTTTCTTTTGGTTCATGTCATGCTGGTACTGCCCTACACCGATGGATTTCGGATCGATCTTCACCAGTTCTGCCAGTGGATCCTGCAGCCGTCTTGCAATCGATACCGCACTTCTCTGACCCACGTCAAACTCCGGAAATTCCACGCTGGCGAGCTTGCTTGCAGAATATACCGACGCGCCTGCCTCGTTGACGATCACATACTGTACCTTTTCCGGTATCTCCTTCAGCACCTCTACAATAAACTGCTCGGATTCCCGGGACGCCGTGCCGTTCCCGACAGAAATAAGCGATACGTGATACTTCGGAATGATCTTTTTCAGCAGGTCCTTCGCCGCTTTCTGCTTCGCCGGAGTCGTCGGCGCCGTCGGATAAATCACGGTCGTATAAAGAACTTTCCCTGTCGGATCCACCACCGCCAGCTTACATCCGGTACGAAACGCCGGATCCCAGCCAAGGACAGTCTGTCCCGTGATCGGAGGCTGCATCAAGAGCTGGTGCAGGTTCTTTCCAAAAACCTCAATTGCTCCGTCCTCCGCCTTTTCCGTCAGGTCATTGCGGATCTCCCGCTCGATCGCAGGAGCAATCAGACGTCTGTAACTGTCCGCCGCCGTTTCTTTCAGCACTGGTGTTGTAAATGGGTTTTCTCTGCGGATCACCTTTTTCTCCAGATAGCGAAGAATGTCCTCCTCCGGTGCGTCGATCCGGACCGTCAGGATCTTTTCCTTTTCTCCACGGTTGATTGCAAGAATCCGGTGGCCGACCAGCTTTCTGACCGGCTCTTCAAACTCATAATACATCTCATAAACCGATTCCTTATCCGGATCTTTTGCTGCCGAAACAAGCGTTCCTTTCTGCACCGTCTGCTTTCGAATCCAGCTCCGGTAATCCGCCTCATCAGAGATAGATTCTGCAATAATATCTTTCGCCCCGGCGATTGCCTCCTGAACGGTATTCACGCCTTTTTCTTCCGAAATGTATTTTTCCGCTTCCTTTTCCAGCGATTCCTTTGCCTGCTGCAGCATCAGATACGCCGCCAGCGGCTCCAGACCTTTCTCTTTCGCGATCGTCGCACGTGTCCGACGCTTCGGACGATACGGACGGTATAAATCCTCCACGACGACCAGCGTCTCCGCCGCAAGGATCTGCGCTTTCAACTGCTCCGTCAGTTTCCCCTGCTCCTCAATACTGGACAATACCTGTTCCTTTTTCTCTTCCAGATTCCGTAAATACACAAGCCTCTCATACAGCTTCCGCAGCTGCTCATCATTCAGCGATCCCGTTGCCTCTTTTCTGTATCGTGAAATAAACGGAATCGTATTTCCCTCGTCGATCAGCTTCACCGCCGCATCCACCTGCCAGCGTTTCACAGCGAGTTCTTCCGTTAACTTCTGATTGATGTCCATATGTTTCTCCAATCCTCTCTTTTATTCTCCTATCGCGGGTCTAAAAATTTATCCCCATCCAAGTGTATCATATGTTCCGGCATTTCAGCAATCCATACTTCCGTTTCCCATGCCAACGTTTCCGCAAATCTCTTATACATCTTGAAATCCCCAAAAGCTGTAACAAATATTTTTCCTGCTGTCACATTCTTTGTCATTTCTGTAATCTCAAGAATCCGTTTCGGATCCATTGGTCCCACGGAAGTGACCGCTTCCACAAAATAAATCCAATTCTTATCTGCTCTATATAGAACAACATCCGGCATCTTATCATGTAAAGTAATTTGAATCCCCAGCTCCGTTAGCTTATCAACATTCTTTACCAAGTCTTTCTCTGTTGTATCGCCTACATACAGGCATTCCGAGTTTGGTGCAAATCTCGGTGCAAATTCTTCAATAATTGCTTTCTGTAGTTCATTGTGTTTCCCTGCTGAAAGCTTAAAATCCGCTCCATTGATCTTCACTGGCATCATCGTCATTTTCTTTTTAGATGCATAAATATCCATCAACTTTTCATGATGCATAAGGAAGCAGTTCAATGATATTTGCCATTCTACAGATTGAAATGTTTTCAACGTTTTCAGTGTTTCTTCTGTAAGCCGGTATCTATAGTTCGGACTATTCGTTGCTTTTCCATTATCCTCTACCAAAGCAGCGGTACGGAATCTATGTAACGCCTGCTTACGGAATGCTTCCCGGCTGTTCTCTGCATAAGTAGTTCCATAAAACGTATTCGAAAACTGAATGATGTCATGAATACGAACCCACTCGTTACTCGCTTCTTTCCACGACATGTCCGGTTTCATATCTGCCATTGCCAGCAGTGCATAACAACATATATCCGCCCACTGTGCTTTTGGCATACCCACCCTCTTCAAAAATTCTCGTGCTTCTTCAACTTTACCCACAGTATCCCTCCAAAATCAAATTACAGTTTCTTTCCGACAAATCTTTTGATTTCATCAACTTTCTTCCCATTTCCTGTATACTCTCCATATCCGGCACAGGCATCGAATTTATTTCTGTAGAGTTTACCTGTGTTGAGCCGTTTAAAATCCGATAATACTCATCATATAATGTAGAGTTAAAAAGCACATACAGACCATACACCAAGCACTCCGACATCTCTCCCAAAAGTCCGTCAATAAAATTGATTTTATTCTGTGTACTGATTTTCGTATACTGCGGATAGTTCTTCGCCAAATAAATTCCACATTGTAACCTTCGTGGTTCTTCCTTTGCCGTAAATCTTTTTACAAACAAATAATTTTTATTATCCTGCATAAGTCCACGCTGGTCTGTCACCACATATTCATGCTCTTTCTGAATCGGGAACTGCACCTTACCTTGTTTTATATGTTGTGAGTAAAATAAAGGGATCGCCCCTTCCTCTTCCTCATCGCGAAGAATATCTCGGTTTCTGAAATCTACCGTTAATCCTGTTTTCATTTTTACACCAATTTCAGGCAACGTCTGATGAAACTTATGCAGCCGTTTTAATACTTTAACTTCTTCATCATCTGTTACCAAATATACATAGTAGTCCTCGCCAGAAACAACAAGGTCATATGGTACAGTCAAAAAAGTTAATTCATCAAAATCTTTATTTGACTTTGATGACGTAATTTTTACCAGTGCCGGATTTGCATGCGTTTTCCGAACTTTTATAATAATAGTTTCCTGCAATACATCTTCTTTGTCAAAAACTTTATTCCGACTTACAAATAAATGAATATGTTCCAATTTCCCTTCTGTCAAAATGTACTGTCTAAACCGTTTGAAATATGCCCCCGATGTCCACGAGCGAGGAATAATATAAACCATTTCCCCATTATCTTTTAAATTAAAAAGTCCCATAGCAGCAAAAATAAAATACATATTCGGCGCGCCATAACAAACTTCCGGCATAGCTGTCGCTTCCGGCGCATTTTTCGGTATTTTCATATAAGGCGGATTTCCAATTACATAATCATATTTCATCGGATTAGGATTCTCTCCTATCATATGATTAAAATCTAAATATTGACTTGTAATATAATTTTCTGTCCGAATATTATACTTAATTATTTTATTTGAATGGGTTTTGCAATACTCCAAATTATCTTTTAAAAGTCCCAACACATTATTGTCATTCTCGTAACAAGTCAATTCTATTTCTTTTACTGTGTCAAACCGCTCTGCCCATTCGATAAACGCACATGACAATATACCGGACCCCGCCCCGGCGTCCAAAACCGTTACCCTTTGCTTATTAATCGGAGCATCATACAAATTTGCCATAAATTTGGCAGTTTCCATGCTTGTAAAAAACTGCCCATATTTTTTTCTCTCTTTCTTCGGCATATTATCTATATATAAATTCGTGAGTTCCATAATCTTTTCCAACATTTTATCTCGCCCCATATCCATCTATGTGTACCAATTATACTCTATATCTGCTGCGTTTTCAACATCTTTTTAGAACAGGTGTTCGTCATCAAGCAATTGGTGAATCTAAGCAACCGTCTTTTAGCAAAAGTGCTTATTTAATTTCGTCTTCTTCTCATTTTACTTGCTTTTTATAAATGACCATGCATATTCTCTGGAATCTACATTTTGTGCAGAAAAGGCTTCCTCTCCATGCATCGTAATATCATAAATAATATATGTATTTTGTAATTCTTCTTCTGATACTTCTGACATCGATTGATAATTCCCCTGTCCATTCCCTTCATATTTTTGAGATAACACGATGGAGTATCCATCAATTTCTCCTATATATCCGTTATATATGACATCAGATGCATTATATGTCCAGTATACTTTACCATCTTCAAAAATTTCTACTTTTCTTCCTGCCTTAGCTTCCCAAATTCCAATTAGTTCCTCTGGCACATTATTGGAATCGTATACATTCTCTGATTCATTATTACTGTTTTTATCGCTCAGTTTTACATACAATACTACATTTCCTATAAGCGATATTATCAAAGAAATACTTAACACTAGCACAATCTTCTTCATTTTATTATGTATCATCTCCTAATATAAATTTTTTATAATTTCATCTAATTTCCTAAAATCTGTTATTTTTCGAAAAGTTCCCAATCTCTTACTCCATTGCTGATGTCTAAATAATATTTCCCCGCATATTTCTCGCAAAAAATATATACATCATGGTCTCGAAATCCCGGTATATTGTCATGTTCTTCCACTATTATTCCATTACCGCATGGACATTCATATTCATACCTTTCGGTATCTCCTGATCCCCCCTTTGGAATCTTCAATGCTTGAATTCAAGACCTTTTTCTCCAATTCCAAAGGTAAAAAGCGGTCATAAAGTCTTGAAATATTATACATCAAATGGAATTTCTTGTATAGTCCAAACCATCTTGAGTTTCCGCAGTTCTGTCCACATAACCACCATCAGACTATGCCGGTTATG
>CATXUX010000022.1 GCA_958402795.1 uncultured Lachnospiraceae bacterium
CATAACCGGCATAGTCTGCTGGTGGTTATGTGGAAAGAACTGCGGAAACTCAAGAGAAGAATCGGTTGTATTGAAATAAAAAATCGGTTATACTTTCTTTATGGAAACAGAACCGGAAAGGAAGGTTTGAAATGGGAAAACAAAAAACACAGGATATGGGGACCGGCAGTATCCCGAAACTGCTGGCGCAGCTTGCAATCCCTGCCGTTGTGGCACAGGTTGTGAATCTGCTCTATAATATTATCGATCGGATCTACATCGGTCATATTCCGGAAATCGGGGCATCCGCGCTGACCGGTGTGGGACTGTTCACGCCGATCCTTATGCTGATCAACGCATTTGCGATGCTGGCGGGTTCCGGGGGAGCGCCGAGGGCCGCGATCTCAATGGGACAGAAGAATCAGGAGAATGCAGAGAAGATCATGGGAAACTGTTTTTCGCTGCTTCTGATTTTTTCAGTGGTGCTGACCGTTGTCTTTTACATACTTGCACCGGATCTTCTACGCCTGTTCGGCGCGAGCGAGATCACGCTTCCCTATGCAGTGGATTATTCACGTATTTATATTTTGGGGACGGTCTGTGTACTGATCGTCATGGGAATGAACCCGTTTATTACGACACAGGGATTTGCAAAGATCAGTATGATGACGACCGTGATCGGAGCACTGATCAATATCATTCTGGATCCAATCTTTATTTTCGTGTTCGGAATGGGGGTGAAAGGCGCGGCGCTTGCCACGGTTCTGAGTCAGGCAGTCGGCGCAGTCTGGATCCTGCGCTTCCTTACCGGAAAGAAGACGGTCCTGCGTCTGCGAAAAGACAACATGAGAATCGAGAGAGGTGTGATCGTTCCGTGCCTTGCGCTGGGAGTATCCAGTTTTGTGATGCTGGCGACAGAGAGTCTGCTGTCCATTTGCTTTACGTCGAGCCTGTCACGCTACGGAGGGGATCTTGCGGTCGGAGCGATGACAATTATTACAAGCGTGAACCAGTTGATCACGATGCCGATCCAGGGGATCTGTCAGGGAGGACAACCGATCATCAGCTATAATTTCGGCGCAGGAAACCGTGCGAGGGTAAAGAAAGCATTTTATACACAGTTTGGAACCTGCCTCGCATATGCAGTGCTTTTCTGGATCCTGGTGATGACGGCGCCGCAGGTGTTTGCCGGAATGTTTACCAGTGATGCTGCCCTGACCGAATATGCCGTCTGGGCGCTTCGGATTTATATGGCGGGTATTTTTTCTGTGGGAGCACAGATGAGCTGCCAGCAGAGCTTTATGGCGCTGGGGCAGGCGAAGATCAGTCTTTTGCTTGCCTGCCTGCGAAAAATCGTGCTTTTGATTCCGCTGATCCTGATTCTGCCGCATTTTCTGGAAAACCAGGTGTTTGCTGTATTTCTGGCGGAACCGGTCAGTGATATCACTGCGGCAGTTGTCACGACAGTGGCTTTTATGACGAGATTTGATAAAATTCTGGCGAAAGGTTCTGAGAACTGAATGATGAGATGATGAGATATGTGAAAAGAACAAGGAGGAGATAATAATGAGTTGTACGACAATACTTGTGGGAAAAAAGGCGTCTTATGACGGCTCAACGATGATTGCGAGAAATGATGATTCCGGCTCCGGGCAGTTTACGGCAAAGAAGTTTGTGGTGGTTCACCCCCAGGAGCAGCCGAAGCATTATAAATCAGTACTGTCACATGTGGAGATGGACCTCCCGGATCATCCGATGCGCTATACCGCAATGCCGAATGCGGTAAAAGGGGAAGGAATCTGGGCAGGAAGCGGTGTCAATGAGGCAAATGTCGGGATGACCGCTACCGAGACGATCACATCCAATCCGAGAGTGCTGGGAGCTGATCCGCTGGTCGTATATCATCCGGCGGAGGAAGGAGAAGAGGAAACCGTCGGGGGAATCGGCGAGGAGGATATGGTAAGCATCGTACTTCCGTATATTCACAGTGCAAGAGAAGGCGTGCAGAGGCTGGGAACTCTTCTGGAGAAGTATGGTACATATGAGATGAATGGGATCGCGTTTCAGGATGTGGATGAGATCTGGTGGATGGAAACGATCGGCGGACACCACTGGATCGCGAGAAAAGTACCGGATGAAGTGTATGTCGTGATGCCGAACCAGCTGGGAATCGATGAATTTGACCTGGAGGATGCGCTCGGGGAACAGAAAGCATATATGTGCTCATCTGATATGAAGGAATTTATTCAGAAGTACCATCTGGATCTGTCAGCAGACGGCAGACTGAATCCGCGGGATGCATTTGGAAGTCATGATGATGCAGACCATGTGTACAATACGCCCCGTGCATGGGTGATGGAACGGCATCTGAATCCGCATACAAAGGTCTGGGACGGACCGAACGCAGATTACAATCCGTGTTCCGATGATATTCCGTGGTGTATGGTCCCGGAAAAGAAAGTGACTGTGGAAGATGTGAAATACGTGTTATCTTCGCATTATCAGGGGACTCCCTACGATCCTTACGCAGGCTGCGGGGACCACTCCATGAATGGAGCATACCGCTCGATCGGAATTAACCGGAATGATTTCCTCTCTGTGATCCAGATGCGTCCGGAGATGGAGAAAGATTATAATACGATAGAATGGGTTGCCTTTGCGTCCAACACATTCAATGTACTTGTGCCGTTTTATGCGGATATGGACGAGACGCCGGAATATTTCTCCAATACAACCAAAGCAGTGACGACGGATAACTTTTACTGGGCGAGCCGGATGATCGCGGCGATGGCTGACGCATCCTATAAGAAATCGATTTTTCATATTGAAAGATATCAGGAGCGTGTAATGGCAAAAGGACATCAGATCATCAATCAGTATGACGAGGCGCTGCTTGCTGAAAATGATGTGAAAAGGAGAATGGAGCTGAAACAAAGAGCAAATCAGGAAATCGCGGAAATGGTGAAAAAAGAGGCTTCTGATACATTATCAAAAGTGCTGTATGAATTGAGTAACCAGATGAAGAACGCTTACGCGAGGTCAGATGCATAAAACGGAGCAGATGCAGATCAACTACATAGAGGACATGAAAAAAATCCCGGCGGTATGGGTGTACACCGTCGGGATTTTATATCTTACATTACAAAGAATGTACAGGTTCCGGGAGCAAGTTCTACAGTTCCTGCTGCCTGTGCTTCCGGCGCCATTTCCGGTACTTCATTGTTCTCGCCGAGAACAAGTGGCTTTCCGTTCAGCGTCATAACAGTGGAACGCATGTTGCCGTCTTTTCCTGCCAGCGTATAACGCTCTGCATCCTTCGGCAGTTCTACAGTTGTCGCATCTGTCAGAGAATTGTTGATGATCAGGTATACAACGCCGTCTTTGCCGTCTTTGCGGGAATGTACATAAACATGTGCGCCCTCGCGAACCGGCTCTGCGGAATCATAAACGGTCGTTCCCATCAGGCGGTTCCACAGAAGAACTGCGAAATAGTTCGGACGAGGATCAAATACCTGACGTGCAAGGAATCCATAATCAGAGGATGCAAGCGTATTGTGGAAGATCACGCCGTTTGTCAGGGTGGCGAAACCGCCCAGCTCATTCAGGGTACGCAGAACATCCAGATAGGTGGACGCCCATGTATCTCCGCCGCCGCCTGCGTCACCGGATTCGGTTACCCACATCTCTGCGCCCGGACAATATTTGTCACGGAGCGGAACATAAGTACGTGCAAAATTCATTGCTGTATCCAGATACTCCTCGCTGGCAGCTTCATCTGCATGCCAGTGCCCGCTTGGCATAACACTTGCCAGACGCTCAGAAACACCGTTGTAATAATGGTAGCTGAAAACATCCAGCGGCTCGGTCGTTCCTTCCAGCAGATCTGCACAGTCACAAGTCTCGGACGCAAGCTGCTCAATGCCGCCGCCCGTCTTTGAGGTATCACTCTTGCCGAAAGAAATGTTGTCTCCGCCTGTGGTGGAAGGTCCTACGCAGATACAATCCGGATAATTCGCACGAAGCCATTTGAAGAACAGATCCTGATCACGGCGGTAGTCTGCCGGTGTATATCCTTTCGGGAATCCGGTATCTTCCATCATATTCGGCTCATTTGCAAATTCAGCAGCATTGATCGGAACACCATACTCTTTGCTCAGAGAAAAGAGCTTTTCTGCTTCTGACGGATTCCACGGCTCATCAGCAGAATGCAGTCCCGGGCAGTTCGCTACAGAAACAATCAGCTTTGCTCCGATCGCTTTCACGAAATCCAGAACACCGATCCACTGCTCTTTTGTCAGCACGTTCAGATATCCGTCCGGCACTTTGCCGTTTGTCGTACCGTCAAAGTCATAATAGGTTTTGGTTGCCCATGTGCCGGAAACACGAACCCACACAGGTCCGAACTCTTTTGCAAGGCTGCGGAGCTTTTCGTTGTACAGATCGATCGGCGGATAAACCTGCATCAGATCCTTGTACATTGCCGCGATGCCTTCGGAAGTTGGTTCAACATAGAATTCTTCCGTCCCTGCGACCTGTTCCGGTGTGTAAGCCTTCCAGAATGTGCCGCCGGTGACCTCGGCAAATTCTACGTTGTAGGACATCATCATCGGATTGATCTCCCGCAGTGGTTTCAACTGGTCGGGAATCAGTTTGATTTTTAGAGACATGATATGCTCCTCCTTTTTGTGCGCCTCTGAATCGACAGCAAAAAGACTGCGATATGGGCGGTTTCATATTATCTCTACTATAATGGAAAATAAGAAAAGATGGTAGAATGATTTTTGGCAATTCTGTAACGATTTTTAGACATTCTTTTATTTAGCCTATATTTAACAGTCATTTAGAATCATTCGGAAAACTTTGCATTTTGCGGAGAATATGTTATACTGAACAGAACTGATGGTTCTGCCTGATTCATACAGTGCAGAAAGGAAAGAGAGATACGAAGGAGAACGCCATGTTTTACTTGATTTTGTGGGCTTTTATAGCCTATTCTTTTTTGGGGTGGGTACTGGAGATCGTGGTTGCGGCGACAAAGCAGCGGGAGTTTATCAACCGGGGTCTGATCAACGGCCCATTCTGTACGGTCTATGGATTTGCGGCCGTTGTGATGACGCTGGTAACGCAGGAACTGACGGGATTCTGGCTGTTTGTGGCATGTACGATTATTGCAACTGTCACGGAACTGGCGGCGGGACGCCTTATTGAGCGATGCTGGCATGAAAGATGGTGGGATTACCGGGGACTAAAGGGAAATCTGGACGGATACATCAGCGTCGGGACTTCGCTGCTTTGGGGCGTGCTCGGATATATCGCGATGCGCTGGGGCAATGCTCTGCTTGTCAGGATTTACCAGTTCTTTTCGCCGACGCTTGCGAAAATACTGATACTGTTTATCGGATGTGTCATGCTTATAGATGCCGCGGCAACACTGATTATTTTATCAGGAAAAAGCAAGAGAGTCGAGAAGTGGAAATCGACGGACGAGTGGCTGGATTCGGTAAGCGACCGAATCGGCAGCAGGATATACCGGCTGATCAATCGGCGTGTACGAAAAGCGTACCCGGAAGTAAAAACAGAGCAGGAAGAAGTACATCCGGAGATCTTTGCATATGGATGCGGATTCTATAAGATCGTAATGTTATTTTTTGTCGGAGCATTTCTGGGAGATCTTGTAGAGACCATTTTCTGCAGGATTACCGCCGGGGTATGGATGAGCCGGAGCAGTGTGGTATGGGGGCCGTTCAGCCTTGTCTGGGGAATCGGGATTGCAGCGGCAACGGCATTATTGTATAAATACCGCAATCGTTCAGAGAGTTTCCTTTTCTGGGTGGGAACCTTCTGGGGAGGCGCGTTCGAGTACATATGCAGCGTATTTACGGAGAAGGTATTCGGTACGGTATTCTGGGATTACAGTCATATGCCGTTCAATCTGGGCGGACGCATCAACCTGCTGTATTGTTTTTTCTGGGGGATTGCGGCTGTGGTATGGTTTAAAAGACTGTATCCGAAGATTTCGAACATGATCGAGGTGATTCCGGTAAAAGCCGGAAAGTGCCTGACATGGGTACTGATCGTGTTTATGGCGGCAAATATTGTTGTTTCCTGCGGCGCGCTTGTCCGTTACAACGACAGGAATCATGGCGTGCAGGCGGAGAATGAGCTGGAAGAGTGGATAGACGGGCATTATGACGATGCGAAAATGCAGAGAATCTATCCGAATGCGCTGCAGGTAAAGTAGGATTTCACGAAAAAAGAAGGCGGGGTGTTTCATTTTGGAAAAGGATTTTAAGAACAGGTCGGAGTTTGCGATTTTCATATCATATTTTAAACCGCACAGGAAATTATTTATTATAGATCTGCTGTGCGCGCTGATGATCGCCCTAGTTGACCTGATGTTTCCGTTTGTATCCCGGTGGTGCATGTATACGCTGCTGCCGGATCATAAATGGAAGACATTCTGGGTCATCATGGGCATTGTGTTTATCGCATATGTCCTGCGCTCGGTATTTACCTATATTATTGCTTACTGGGGACATACGTTTGGAATCCTCGTCGAGGCAGATATGCGCCAGGATTTGTTTCAGCATATGCAGAAACTCGGATATGGGTATTTTGATAATAACCGGACAGGCATGCTGATGAGCCGTCTTACTACGGACTTGTTTGATATTACAGAATTGGCGCATCATGGACCGGAGGATTTATTTATCTCGATTGTGACCATTATCGGAGCGCTGGCGATGATGTTCTCGATCCAGTGGCGTCTGGCGCTTGTGATCGCGGCAATGATCCCGGTTTTTCTGGTCGTGGTCAATGCCTGCCGCAGATCCATGAACGAGGCGTCCGTGCAGGTAAAGCGGAAAACGGCGCGGATCAATACGGATATTGAATCCGGCCTGTCGGGCGCAAAAACAGCAAAAGCGTTTGCAAACGAGCCGGAGGAACTAAGAAAGTTCAATACATCCAATGATTTTTACAAGACGTCGAAGCGGCAGTTCCATAAAGCCATGGGACGCTTTAATGCGGTGATGGAATTTTTTATGTGTATGCTTTCGGTTGCGGTCATTGCGGTCGGCGGTGCGCTGATCATGAACGGGGAGCTCAATACCATCGACCTGATCACATTCAGCCTGTATGTGTCATCGTTTGTCAATCCAATCCGGAAATTGTCTAATTTTGCGGAGCTGTTTGCAAACGGGACGGCGGGACTGCACCGGTTTGTAGAGCTGATGCGTACAGAACCGGAACTGGTGGATGCGCCGGATGCGAAAGAACTGGAAACGGTAAAAGGCGCGGTCGATGTGGAGCAGGTGAGCTTCGCGTACCGGAACCATCTGGATGTTCTGCATGATGTTACGTTGCATATTCGTCCGGGGGAGATGCTTGCCCTGGTCGGGCCGTCCGGAGGAGGAAAGACGACACTAAGCCAATTGATCCCGCGGTTTTATGACGTGACGGGCGGTATGATCCGGATCGACGGGCAGGACGTGCGTGACGTGACGCAGGATTCTCTTCACAAAAACATTGGTGTGGTGCAGCAGGATGTGTTCTTGTTTGCAGATACCATCGCAGAGAATATCCGTTATGGGAGGCTGGACGCCACGCAGGAAGAGATTGTCCGTGCCGCGAAGATGGCAGAGATCTATGATGATATTGTGGCGATGCCGGACGGATTTGAGACAAATGTAGGAGAACGGGGGACGCTGCTCTCCGGCGGACAGAAGCAGCGCATTTCCATCGCGAGGATCTTCCTGAAGAATCCGCCGGTACTGATACTGGACGAGGCAACCTCGGCACTGGACAGTGTTACGGAGGCGAAGATTCAGGAGACGCTTGAGAAGCTGTCAAAAGGCCGCACAACCATCGTGATCGCACACAGGCTGTCAACGGTGCGCAATGCGGACCGGATCGCGGTGATAGACGGCGGACGGATCCGGGAGATCGGAACCCATACGGAACTGATGGAGAAAAACGGTTCCTATGCCGCCCTGGTAAGAACGCAGGAGCTGTTAAGATAGGCAGTGACAGATTCCGCTTATTGAATTTTGCACGCTGATTTCCGCGGAAGTAAGCGTTGACAAAAGCGGAAGATAGGATTACATTGTTATATAAGGCTGTGCCCCGGAAAACGGTGCTGCAGACTGCTTTGGAAACTATACAGATTACGAAGATAAGAAAGGAATATAGAAGCATGTTACAGGTAGAACATATATCATATGATGTACAGGAAGAAGGGCGTCAGTCCGAAATCCTCTCTGACGTCAGTTTTTCTGTGGCAGACGGAGAGATGCTTGTGATCACCGGACCAAACGGCGGCGGAAAATCGACGCTGGCAAAGGTTCTGATGGGGATCAACGAGGCAACGTCAGGAAGGATTCTGCTGAACGGGACAGATATCACAGCGCTGAGCATTGATGAGCGGGCAAAAGCAGGAATCGGATTTGCGTTTCAGCAGCCGCCGCGTTTCAAAGGAATGACAGTGCGCAGGCTGTTAAGCCTTGCGGCAGGCACGCTGCTGACACAGGACGAGTGCTGCAGCCTGCTGAGCAGTGTGGGATTGTGCGCGATGGAATATATTGACCGGGAAGCAGACGCAACACTTTCCGGGGGCGAGATGAAGCGGATCGAGATCGCGACCGTGCTTGCGAAACAGCATGACATTTGTATTTTTGACGAGCCGGAGGCAGGGATCGACCTTTGGAGCTTTTCGATGCTGATCAAACGTTTTGAACAGATCCACAAGGAAAAGAAAGAAAGTCTGATCCTGATCTCTCATCAGGAGAGGATCATCCAGATGGCTGACCGGATCATGGTGATCGCGGACGGAAAAGTGGAATCAGTCGGGGAAGCGAGAGAGATCATGCCACAGTTGTTCGGACAGGAAGTAGATTCCTGCAAGTGCAGACAGCAGAAGGGAGGAGAACTCGTATGAAGCTGGATAAGGTGACGGAAGATGTACTGGGAGTAATTGATTCTTATGGTTTTAAACAGGAGGGGGCCTACAATCTGCGCCTGAATGGAATGGCGGTGTGCCATGGCGACAGCCGGCATATCCAGATCGTGAAGAAGCAGGACAAGCCAGGGATTGATATCCATATCAGCGGCGAGGCAAAGAATGAACAGGTTCATATACCGGTTGTGATGTCGGAACCCGGGATCGATATCGTATATAATGATTTTTATATTGAGGACGGTGCGGATGTCACGATCGTGGCAGGCTGCGGAATCCATGGCGAAGGCTGCAGTGAGACACGGCATGACGGAATCCATACGTTCCATGTAGGAAAGAATGCGAACGTAAAATACGTAGAAAACCACTATGCGGAGGGAAACGGGAGCGGAGATAAGGTGCTGAATCCGGTGACGCAGATCTATGTGGGAGAGAATTCTGTCTTTACTCTGGAGACATCTCAGATCAAAGGGGTAGATTCCACGAAGCGTGAGACGTATGTGGAACTGGCGGAAGATGCGAAGCTGTATGTGACGGAAAAACTGATGACGCACGACGGCCAGACGGCAGTTTCCAATATGGATGTGCAGCTCAACGGGGAAAACAGTTCGGCACGGATCATTTCCCGTTCTGTTGCAAAGGGAACTTCAAATCAGATTTTCCATCCGCGCGCGATCGGAAACAATCTGTGCCACGCCCATGTGCAGTGCGATTCGATCATCATGGACCAGGCAGAGATCAGTTCCATTCCGGAAATTAACGCAAAGCATGTGGACGCACAGATCGTCCATGAGGCGGCGATCGGGCGGATCAATGACGAGCAGCTTGTCAAGCTGCGTACATTTGGACTTTCGGAGGAAGAAGCGGAGTCTGTGATCATTGAAAACTTCCTGCGCTGATCGGATGGGAGGAAAATCATATGCTGTCAGACTGTATGGATCAGGTGAAGAGGACTGCGCCTCTGGTGCATAATATCACGAATTACGTGACTGTGAATGATGTGGCAAATATACTGCTGGCATGCGGCGCAAGTCCGATCATGGCGGACGATGCGGACGAAGTGGAAGAGATTACTTCTGTTTGCAGCGCACTCAATATCAACATCGGAACGCTGAATAAACGGTGCATTGAGAGTATGTACCGGGCAGGAAAAAAAGCAAAGGAACTGGGACACGCGGTCCTTCTCGATCCGGTCGGAGCCGGAGCGAGTTCGCTGCGTACCAGAACCGCGCTGGGACTGATCAGGGAGATTTCGTTTGACGTGATCCGCGGAAATATTTCGGAGATTAAGACACTCTCGCAGGGGGACGGCACAACAAAAGGCGTCGATGCAGATGTTGCGGACGCAGTGACGGAGGACACGCTGGATGAAGCGATTGCGTTTGTCCGTGCATTTGCCGTACAAACCGGGAGCGTGATTGCTGTGACCGGCGCGATCGATCTGGTAACAGATGGAGATACTTGTTATGTGATCCGGAACGGCCGTCCGGAGATGGGAAAGATTACCGGAACCGGCTGCCAGCTCTCCGGCATGATGACGGCATTTCTGGCGGCGAACCCGGACAGAAAACTCGAGGCGGCTGCCGCGGCTGTGTGCGCAATGGGACTTGCCGGTGAAATCGGCTGGAGCCGTATGCGCGAAGGAGACGGAAACGCGACTTACCGGTGCCGGATCATAGACGCGGTTTATCATATGAACGGAGCCATACTGGAGCAGGGGGCGAAGTATGAGATCCGAAAGAAACCAGGGAGGTGAACTGTAATGAGCTGCAAGAAGGAAGATCTGCTGCTTTATGCTGTGACAGACCGGCGCTGGCTGGATGGGGAAACCCTCGCGGCGCAGGTTGAGAGAGCGCTGAAAGGCGGCGCGACATGTATCCAGCTCCGGGAAAAAGAACTGGATGAAAAAGCATTTTTGGAAGAGGCAAAGGAAATCGGTCAAATTTGTAAAAAATATCATGTGCCGTTTTTGATCAACGACAATGTGGAGATCGCTATGGCAGCGGACGCAGACGGCGTTCATGTGGGTCAGCATGATATGGCGGCGCTCGATGTCCGGCGCAGGCTGGGTCCGGATAAACTCATCGGTGTATCGGCAGGGACTCTGGAGCAGGCTCTGGAGGCACAGCGTTGCGGAGCAGACTATCTGGGAGTCGGCGCAGTATTTCCGACCGGTTCAAAATCGGATGCGTCCGCAGTAAGCCGTGAGACGCTGCGGGAAATCTGTGCGGCGGTGTCCATTCCGGTTATCGCGATCGGCGGGATCCATGCGCAGAATGTAAACGAACTGAAAGGAACCGGAATCTGCGGCGTTGCAGTGATCAGCGCACTGTTTGCCCGGAAAGATATTGAAGCCGCAGCAGAAGAACTGCGGCGAAAGACGGAGAAAATGCTGGAAAACTGAAGAAAAACGAGGAAAGAGAGCGATTGAGGAGGGCGGCAGCATGCATTGAGGTGGGCAACGTATAGAATGGAGACGATCATAAATGATAAAAGGTGCAATCTTTGACGTAGACGGAACACTGCTGAATTCGATGCCGGTGTGGGAAAATCTGGGAGAGCTTTATTTAAAACGGCTCGGGATCGAGGCAGAAAAAGAACTGGGAGATATCCTGTGTACGATGAGTATGCAGCAGGGCGCGGAATATCTGGCGGCACATTACAATCTGGAACTGACAACAGAACAGGTTATGGATGGAATCAGTCGGGAGATCCGGGATTTTTATACGGACCGTGTTCCGCTGAAAGAAGGTGTCCGCGGGTTTCTGGAAGGATTGCGGGAACTGGGAATACCTATGATCGCGGCAACCTCCGGTGATCGTGCAAATGCCGAGGCGGCTTTTAAACGATTGAACATATGGAACTTGTTTGAGATGATCCTGACCTGCACAGGTCTGCAGACAGATAAAAACCATCCGGATATTTATCTGACAGCGGCACTGCAGATGGACTGCGATCCGGATGAGGTCCTTGTCTTCGAAGATGCGTACTATGCGCTGCAGACAGCAAAAAAAGCAGGATTTAAAACCGTTGCGGTCTATGACAAATCCAATGACCGTGATTTGGGGAAGATCTGGAATCTGGCAGATATTTATCTGCCGGAATATGATGATTTTCAGGTCTTCTGGAGAAGAGTAGAAAAGCTGGCGTAGTTTCCGTTTTCGGGGATGCGGCAGCATGGGAGAGGAAAAAATAGTATGAAAACGGTATTATCCATCGCAGGAAGTGACTCTAGTGGCGGGGCGGGAATACAGGCGGATATCAAAACGATAACGACAAACGGCGTATACGCCATGACAGCAGTCACCGCGCTGACGGCACAGAATACAACCGGAGTAACCGGGATCATGGAAGTATCACCGGCATTTCTGGCAGAGCAGATTGATGCTGTATTTACGGACATTCGTCCGGATGCGGTGAAGATCGGGATGGTTTCTTCTTCCGTGCTGATCCGTACGATTGCAGAGAAACTGCAGGAATATCATGCAGATCATATTGTGGTTGATCCTCTTATGGTCGCGACGAGCGGTTCCCGGTTGATCAGCGAAGACGCCGTAGAGGCTTTGGAGAAAACCTTGTTCCCGCTTGCGCAGCTTCTGACTCCGAACATTCCGGAGGCAGAAGTTCTGTCCGGGATTCCTGTGAGGACAGAAGAAGACATGATCCGCGCGGCCGAAATGATCAGTGAAACGTACCATTGTGCTGTGCTGTGTAAAGGAGGCCACCAGGTCAATGACGCGAATGATCTGCTGTACCGCGACGGAGAGTACCGGTGGTTTTATGGAAGACGCATTGACAATCCGAACACACATGGGACAGGCTGTACACTTTCCAGTGCGATCGCGGCAAATCTGGCAAAAGGATATGGTCTGGATGAGGCGGTCGGGCGTGCGAAAGAATATATTTCCGGGGCACTTCTGGCGATGCTGGATCTGGGAAAGGGTTCCGGACCGATGAACCACATGTTTGATATATCGGGCAGATTTTGTTAAAAAATCCTTGCATCCGGACGAAAATTGTGGTAAACTACAACAGTTGTTTGTGAGTAGAAAGCGATGGTCCTCTGGCACATGAGGTGTTAAGAACGTCAAATATGAAGGAGGTCACACAATGAACGATATTATTAAGAACATTGAAGCGGAACAGTTAAAGGAGAACGCTCCGGAGTTTCGTGTGGGCGATACCGTTAAGGTTTACGCGAAGATCAAGGAAGGAAACCGCGAGAGAATTCAGGTGTTTGAAGGAACGGTACTGAAGAGACAGGGCGGCGGAGTTCGCGAGACATTCACAGTACGCAAGAGTTCCAATGGCGTAGGCGTTGAGAAGACCTGGCCGGTTCACTCTCCGCATGTGGAGCGGGTTGAGGTTGTCCGCAGAGGTAAAGTAAGAAGAGCGAAGCTGAATTACCTGAGAGACCGTGTAGGTAAGAAAGCAAAGGTAAAAGAATTAGTAAAATAATAGCATGAGCGAGGGGACAAACATTGGGTTGTCCCTTTTATCATAGTTAGGGGCAGCAAAAAGGATTTTGCGGGAGATGCGATGCAGGAATCGAAAGAACAAAAAAAGCGGCGTGCTGTGCCGGTGGAGAAGCAGACGATAGATCGAAATAAGAAAAAGAAACTGAATAAAAAAAGAGGAAAAAAGAAAAAGAAGAAAAAAGGCCTTCATTTTCCACAGCGGACGTGTTTGTCAGACGGAAAACGTCTGCGGAGTATCCTGTGCTGGATCGTAGAGATTCTGGTGGTATGTATCCTTGCCTGGGCGCTGGTCTCACTGTTTGGACGGCGTGTCAGCAATGCGGGAGATTCCATGAGTCCGGTTCTGCAAAACGGAGATGTTGTACTGGTGGACCGGGTGGTGTATAATGCAAGAAAGCCGCAGCGCGGGGATGTGATCGCATTTCGCCCGAACGGCAATGAAAATTCACACTATTCGATCAAACGAGTCGTGGGTCTGCCCGGGGAAACGGTACAGATCACAGACGGCCGGGTGTATATCAACGGGGAGCTTCAGGAAGAAGGAATTTATGCGCAGGATATTGAATCTGCCGGGATCGCGGCAGAACCGGTTGAGCTGGGCGAGCAGGAATATTTTGTATTAGGAGACAATCATACGGCAAGCGATGACAGCAGGATGGCAGAGATCGGAAATGTACAAAGAGAGGACATCTTCGGGAAAGTCTGGTTTATCGTAAGTCCAAAGCAAAACAGGGGAATGTTAAGGTAACACAATAAAATAAGCGAGGGAAAGAGATGCATTTTCAATGGTATCCGGGGCATATGACAAAGGCCCGGCGGATGATGCAGGAAAATATAAAACTGGTAGATCTGGTGATCGAGCTTGTGGATGCGAGAATCCCGCTAAGCAGCAGAAATCCGGATATTGATGAGCTGGGGAAGAACAAGGCACGGCTGATTGTTCTCAACAAGTCCGATCTGGCAGAGGAGAAGTGGAACGACGCATGGATGGAATACTTTCGGAATCAGGGATATTTCGCCGTAAAAGTAAATTCAAAGCAGGGCGGCGGCATGAAGTCTGTTCAGAGTGTCATTCAGGACGCATGCCGGGAGAAGATCGAGCGCGACCGGAAGAGAGGAATTCAGAACCGTCCGGTACGTGCGATGATCGCGGGAATCCCGAATGTCGGGAAATCGACGTTTATCAATACACTGGCAGGAAAAGCATGTGCAAAAACCGGGAATAAACCGGGAGTGACAAAAGGGAAGCAGTGGATCCGGCTGAATAAAAATGTGGAACTTCTGGATACGCCGGGAATTCTCTGGCCGAAGTTTGACGACCAGACCGTAGGACTGCGGCTGGCATATATCGGATCGATCAAGGACGATATACTGAACACGGAGGAACTTGCGGCAGAACTGTGCCGGTTCCTTACAGAAACTTATCCGGGTGTGCTGGCGGAAAAATATCAGATCGAGGAATCACCGGACGGTTTCGCAGTGATCCGGAAGATCGCGGAAAGCAGGCACTGCCTTGTGCGGGGAAATGAATACGATACGGAAAAGGCTGCGCGGCTGATGCTGGATGATTTCCGGAACGGACGGATCGGACGGATCACGCTGGAATTTCCGGAACAAAGTGATAATCAGGAAAAGTAAGAGGAGCTTGTGATATGGAAGGAAATGAAGAAAGAAGTATTTTCCGTGAGTTATTAAGCTGGATCGTGTATCTTGTGTGTATCGTGGCGATTTCGCTGCTGATCATCACGTATGTCGGACAGCGGACACGCGTCGACGGACATTCAATGGAACCGACGCTTTCTGACGGAGATAATCTGATCGTGGATAAGATTTCGTACCGTTTCCGGGAACCCGAGCGGTATGAGATCGTCGTATTTCCATACCGGTACGAGGAAAACGTGTATTACATAAAACGGATCATCGGACTTCCCGGGGAAACGATACAGATCATGGATGGTTATGTGTATATAAACGGGGAAATGCTGGACGAACATTATGGCGCGGAAGTGATGGAAAATCCGGGAATTGCGGCAGAACCGATCACACTCGGGGAAGATGAATACTTTGTCCTTGGCGATAATCGGAACCACAGCTCAGACAGCCGTGTGGAGACCGTCGGCGTGATCCACCGGGATGAACTGATGGGAAGGGCATGGGTACGGATCTGGCCGCTTAACTCCTTTGGTCTGATCCGGCATGAGTAAAAAAAATGTTCGGGGTACGGCATGAAAGAAAAAATTGACACCATACAGAAGAAATTTGAGAGTGCGCCAGAGAGCGCTCTTCCGGAATTATATGAAACATATGCAGATGATCCGAGAAGTGGTGTTCAAAACCTGATCCGGAAATATAAGCGGCAGGAAGAAAAACTGCAGGAGGAGCGCAGACGTCTGGAGACGATGCGTGAATTTGAGCGGCGCTATGAGGACTGCGTTTCAATCTGCGGGATCGATGAGGCGGGCAGGGGACCGCTGGCAGGTCCCGTCGTGGCAGGAGCGGTGATCCTGCCGAAAGAGTGTGAGATCCTTTATTTGAATGATTCCAAAAAACTCTCTGCACGGCGGCGGGAAGAACTCTATGATGAGATTATGGAAAAAGCCGTTGCCGTCGGGGTGGGGATGAGTTCTCCTGCACGGATTGACGAGATCAATATCCTGCAGGCAACCTACGAGGCAATGCGGGAGGCCGTCGGAAAACTGGACGTTATGCCGGAAGTGCTTCTGAATGACGCGGTGACGATTCCGGGAATCGAGATCTGCCAGGTGCCGATCATCAAAGGGGACGCAAGGAGCGTATCGATTGCCGCAGCAAGTATCATTGCAAAAGTGACAAGGGACCGGCTGATGGTCCAGTATGACGCCCTGATGCCGGAATACGGATTTGCAAAGCATAAGGGATATGGCTCGAAAGAGCATATTGAAGCGTTGAAAAAATATGGACCGTCTCCCATTCACCGGAGGACATTTATCGGACATTTTGTGGAGATATAAGGACAGGAAGAAATGACAGTGGTGAACCAACATACAGATCAGACCACAGGCAGCAGTGTCAACAGGCGAAAGGTGGGAGGACGCTACGAACAGGCTGTGGGATACTATCTGGAACAGCAGGGATGTGAAATCCTCGAATATAATTACCGGTGCCGCGCAGGGGAGATCGATATTGTCATGCGCGACGGAGAGTATCTTGTGTTCTGCGAAGTGAAATACCGAAAACGGAAAAACGGAGGCGCCCTGGAGGCAGTTGACCGCAGAAAACAGCAGACGATCTTCCGCTGTGCCGAGTGCTATCTGCTTCGTCATCATATCGGAGAAACTCTGTGCAGATTTGATGTGATCGGCGTGGAAGGAAGCCGGATCATCTGGATCAAGGATGCGTTTAACGGGACTTGATCCACAAAGAGATTATGAGTGTGCATGACGGCGGGGATGTACAGTTACTATGAAATAGGAAAACAGACACGGGAGGCGGGAATCAGATGAGTCTTGGAATCACGTATAAAAATGACCGAAAGATATACCGGGAGATAGAAAAGGATACGCCGTATCTGGAATTTGAGCTTCTTGCGGATACCGGGGTCGTGCTCCATGGATTTTCCACGCGGCTTGGCGGCGTCAGCAGCGGTTGTTATGATTCCTTGAATCTCAGTTTTACACGGGGAGATTCGGAAGATGCCGTGCGGGAAAATTTCCGCCGGATTGCGTCGTCGATCGGATTGCGGTGTGAAGATATGGTATTCTCACAGCAGACGCATACGACGAACGTGCGCGCAGTGACGGAGGCAGACCGCGGCGGCGGAATCACCCGGCCTTTAGAATACAGAGACGTAGACGGTCTTATCACGAACGTTCCGGGACTTTGCCTGGTGACGTTCTACGCAGACTGTGTGCCGTTGTATTTTGTAGATCCCGTAAAGAAAGTAATCGGGCTGAGCCATTCAGGATGGCGCGGAACAGTCGGGAAGATTGGGAAGATCACCGTGGAACAGATGTGTACACGGTATGGCTGTAACCCATCCGATATCCGTGCGGCGGTGGGACCGTCGATCTGCAGGGACTGCTATGAGGTCAGTGAAGACGTCATTGAGAAATTCCGGGAGAATTTTGACAGAATATACTGGAAAGACTTATTTTATCAAAAACCAAACGGAAAATATCAACTGGATCTGTGGAAGGCAAATGAAATTGTTTTTACAGAAGCAGGAATCCTGCCGGAGCATATGGCAGTGACGAATGTCTGTACACGATGCAATCATTCGGTACTCTATTCGCACCGCGTGATGGGAAATGAGCGGGGAAACCTCGCGGCATTTCTGGAACTAAAAGTATAAATAAAAGAGAATGTTTCAGGGAAGGAGGACGATGAACCATGGATACAGATATCATACAGGAGTCAGCGGAACAATCGGTGGAAGGCGTGGTTTCCGATATGAGTCATTTTTCGCAATACATTCAGGATAACTTTTCAAATATTTTTGATTATGCCCTGCGTGCGGTGATCGCACTGGTCATTTTTCTGATCGGGCGCGCAGTGATCAAGTGGATACGGAAAAGCGTAGGAAAGTCTTTTGAGCGAAGAAACACAGAGCCGGGAGTCGCGCAGTTTACCGATTCACTGATCAAGTACGGACTCTATGTGATCTTGATTCTTGTGATCGCAGGAAATCTGGGAATCGACCTTTCTTCCGTATCGGTGATGTTCGCGTCTGCCGGCGTCGGGATCACGCTGGCACTGGAAGGACTGCTGAACAACTTTGCAGGCGGCGTACTGATCCTGATGCTAAAGCCGTTTTCCGTGGGAGACTATATCATTGAGGATACGAACAAGAATGAGGGAACAGTAAAAGAAATCCGAATGTTCCATACCAAACTGACTACCGTTGACAACCGGACGATCGTGATCCCGAACGGTACGCTTACAAATAACAGCCTGACCAATGTAACCGAGAAAGAAGAACGGCAACTGGATCTGAAAGTAGGAATTTCATACCAGTCGGATCTGAAGAAGGCCAAAGAATTACTGGAGCATCTGCTCCTGAACCATCCATGCGTCCAAAAGGAAGAACCGTGGAAGGTTTTCGTTGATTCACTGGGAGACCATGCGGTGATTCTCGGCGTCCGCGCGTGGGTGAAGACAGAGGATTACTGGGAGACAAGATGGGCGCTTCTGGAACAGATCAAACTTACATTTGATGAAGAAGGAATTGATATTCCATACAATCAGCTTACCGTGCATATGGAAAAAAGAGAAGAGTGATCTTCTCTTTTTTTTCGACAATTCTAAAAATTTCCAAAAAAGTATAGAAAGTTCTTGCCATAATTATGCGGGGGGGGGGTATAATAAATCCGATAATTTGTATTTTGGATATAACAGACTGTTCAGGCAGAATTGGGAGAAATGTGCAAGGGAGGAAATACGTCGATGAAGAACAAAATCGTCACACGATTGTTGACGTTTGCCGCGGCAGCAACAGTGGCCACGTCGTCAGTAGCAGCGCCGGTTTCTATTGTATTTGCCGGAGATAATAATGTAGAGAAAAAATCTTCCACAGAGTCAGAGGGAAAAGCCTCGCCGCAGACATTTGAGGAAGCAAAGGAAAATCTTGCCGCTGTAAAGAAGGCGAACGAAGAGGCGGAAGAAGCGGCAAAAAAAGCAGAGGAAGCATACAATATTGCTTCCGCAGAGGAAAAGGAGGCTGCGCAGGCGGCAGCCGATGCAGTGGCACAGGCAGAACAGGCCGTGCGGGATGCAGAAGCGGCATTTCAGGCGGCCAAGGATGATGCAGATCAGGATGTAAAGACAGCGCAGGATCATCTGGCTGACAGCAAGAAAGAGCAGGAGCAGGCAGAGACCGAGCAGGCGGCGAAGCAGGCAGCATATGAGCAGGCACTGCTCCGAAAAGAAACCGCAGAAAAGGCGCTGGAAGAAGCAAAGGAAAATACATCTGTTACAGAGGAAGAAGTCAGTCAGAAAGAAGCGGAACTGGAAGCGGCGGAGCAGGATCTGGCGCAAAAGCAGGAAGCGGTTCAGACAGCGGAAGAGCATCTTGCCGCATTGAACGGTCAGGCAGCGCAGGCGGAATTCGATCTGGCTGCAGCAAAGGAGAATCTTGCGGCGGCGGAAAAGAATAAAGAAACTGCGGAGCAGGCAGTGAAGGACGCAAAAGAAGCGTTAGAGACAGCTACCGCAGAATATGAGAATGCACAGAAAGAGGCAGAAGCCGGATCACCGGAATATGCCGCGGCATTACAGGCCGTAGCAGATGCGCAGACCGCTCTGGAAGCGGCGCAGATCAATCAGTCCGCCAAGGAGAATGCGCTGGCGGCGGCAAATGCTGCGCTGGCAGAAGCACAAAATATCGTTGCCGATGCAGAAAATGGCGTAACGGAGGCACAGAAGCAGGTTCAGATCGCGGATGCCCAAACCGCAGTTGTCAATGCACAGAATGAACTGGCAGCAGCACAGGCAGATCAGGCGGCAAAACAAGAAACACTGAATCAGGCGCAAACCGTTCTGGCTGCGGCACAGGAACAAAAAAACGGGGTCGACGGGATACTTGCAGAAAAGCAGGCGGCACTGGATGCAGCGAATGCGCAGGCTTTGCAGGCAGAGCAGGCATTGACAGAAGCACAGAATGCAGTTACGAAAGCAGAAAATGACAGGCAGGCGGCGGAGACGGCAGGCAAGAATGCAGTCCAGGGGATTTCTGATGCGGAAGCGGCAAAGAAAGCAGCAGATCTGGCTGTGGAAGATGCACAGAAGAAAGTAACAGAAGCGGAGGAGGCTCTGAATGATGCCGAGGCGTTGAATGATCTGGCTCAGGAAGTTCTTGAGAATGCAGAGATGATGAAGATGGCAGGATCTTATGGATTCTTCTCATATATGGCTGAGTTCGGTGATCGTGCTGCAGAAGAGGCATTGAAAGTGCTTGACTGTGCAATGGATCCCGCTTATATTGATCTGACAGATCCGGGGGCGGCTACGTCGCTGGATCATATGAAAGAATCACTGGAATGGATTGCATACTGCAATGAACTTCGCAAAAAAGAAGGATTGAAACCATTGTATATAAATAATGTACTGATGGCGATCTCCCAGTGTCAGACGACCGTGTCGGAAGATTATCGCGTAGGACATTCTGAACAGGCAGATGTCGGAGAGAATCTTGCATGGGGATATAACAATCCATTTGACGGCTGGTATGATGAAGAAAAGAAGATCTATGAATTGCTGGAGGCAGGGGTAAAGCCGGTTACAAATCCGGATGGAACCGTGACTCTCGGGGATATGACATTCCCGGATGCAAGCTGGATAAACGCAGGACATTACGAAAATATAATCGACAATAGCTTTGAACTTACTGGTTTTTCTGTATCAACTGCGAAGGGTACAACCTATGGAATCGTACATGGACAGACATTTTATTATGGGGGAACCAATGAGGTCACATTCACAAATTATTATGATGAGACTCAATCTGTAGTAGTTAATATCAGTGAAAGCGACGCAATGTCTGTCGAAGACTATACGGAACGGTTTAATTTCTATTATGACCTGATTATGAACGCACCGGAGAATGCGACTGAAGCAGCACAGATACTTGCTGAAGCGAAAGATACGCTGAATAAGGCAAATGCAGAACTGCAGGAGAAGCAGAAAGCAGCAGAAGATGCTGCAAAGGAAGTTGCAGCACAGAAGCAGGCGAAAGCGGACGCAGAAAAAGCGGTTCAGGAGGCAGAAAAGGCGATTGCCGAAGCGAAACAGGCTGTGCCTGAAAAGAGTGAGGCATATAACGAAGCGAAGGAACTTGCAGCCACAAAGAAAGCGGAACGGGACGCAGCAAAGAAGGACGCAGATGCAGCGGCAGACGAAGTGGCGGCAGCGCAAAAAGCGGTAGATGAGGCAGAAGAGACGCTGGATTTGGCGAAATCGGTGACAGAACAGAAACAGAAGAATCTGGAAGCTGCAAAAGCCGAATATAAGAATCTCTCCGGCAATGAAATCGGAAAGACGGACGCAGAGACAGCGGCACAACAAAAAAAAGAAGCTGAAGCAAAACTTGAGGAAACCAAACAGACGCTTGCCGAGGCGGAGACAGAAGAGGAAAAGAAGCAGCAGTCTGTGGATGCAGCTTCGGAAGAACTTCGTTTTGCGAGCGCTGCGACGGACGAAAAACAGCGTATACTTACTGAGGCGGAATCTGCACGGAATGCCATTGAAGCGGATATGGCGGCTGAGCTGGGAATCCTTCGTGACAATATGAATGCCAAAGCGGATGCATATCAGACTGCGAATGATTCTCTTGCAGATGCAGAGAGTGCGATCCGGAAATACACGAAAGAGATAGAAGACGGAACAGAAACGCTTGCAGGACTTGAGGCGGACATTCAGGATGCAAAAGCCGATCTTGCGAAGAAGCAGGCAGCACTCGATGATGCAAAAGCCTTGGCACAGGAAACCCAGGAGGCTTATGATACAGCTTTTGAAGCAATCATGGTCGTGCGCAACGCACAGGCTGCGTACCAGGATTCTGTCAGCGGACTTTCGAAAGCAGAGGAAGAAAAACTGATCGCAGAAACAGAAAAGATTCTTGCAGATAAAGGCGTAGAATTTGCAGAAGAGGCGCTGAGAAAAGCAATTGCGAAGCAGAATACGGCGTCCGGACTCAGTCTGGAAGATGCGATGGAGAATGCGGTCACGGATGAGGAGTTTACATATCTGAATGCGTATGTAGAAGAAATTCGGAAAACAGAACAGGCCGTATTGGACTGCCGGGCGGAATATGAAGAAGCAGCCGGCAGACTGGAAGAAGCAGAGAAGGCGTATGAGGATGCAAAAAAACGGCATACAGAAACGCTTGCGGATCTTGCACTTGCACAGGCAGATTATGACCGCCTGAAACCGGTACAGACGGCGGCTGAGGCTTCAGAGACAAAGAAACAACAAAACGAGAACAAACACCAAACTACAAGTCCGAAGACCGGCGATCAGATTCCGGCAGGAGCGGCAGCATCGGTGGCAATTGTCAGCCTTGCGGCAGGCGGGGCAGCAGTGTCCAGAAAGAGAAGAAGAGTGTAGTTCTCGGTACAAAAAAATGATACAGTGAAAAATAGTAGTATTTTTCGAAAATAACAGACTCCCTTCCGAGTGAAAAATGTCACTTGGGAGGGAGTATATTTGACTGTTTCCTGATTGTAGAAAACGAAATGCTCTTACATTTCTGAGCATTTCGTTCCAGATACAAAAAATGCCATAAATCTTAGTAATACTAAGGTTTATGGCATCTACACTTACAAAGCCGAAAATCAGACTCGAACTGACGACCCCTTCATTACGAGTGAAGTGCTCTACCAACTGAGCTATTTCGGCAAAGGCTCATGAACGAACCTTTGCTATTATATCTCCTTTTCAAAGTTTTTTCAACTGTTTTTTTAAAAAAAATAAATTTTGTCAGGTTTTTACAAAAATTAAAATATGTCTTGCGGGACGAAAAAAAGTATGCTATGATACACCACAAGTCAAACATTTTCTTATGAATCTTTTTTCTGCGGCGGGTCGCCGGAAGATTTCAATGTTTGGAAGAATTTAGTGAATGGTCAGGAGGGATGCCTATGATTGTATGTTCCTGTGCATTAGTGTGACAGTTCGGGTATCGAGGAAATGTCGAAATCATAACAAGGAGGAAGAATGTATCGAAAAGAGAAAAAAAGAATAAAGGGACTGCTGGCGGCGGTTTTTCTGATGGGTTTGTTTTTGGGTACCGCTGCGGCTGTGAATCAGGGGTCTGTATATGCAGAAGATGCAGAAAATGCAGGAAATGCGGAAAATGCAGAAAACGAGTCGCAGGAAGAGTCTCCGGAGGAGTTTCAGCCGGGGGATGAAGAGAAACCTGTGTCTGTGGATGAAAAAGAAAAACCAGAAGAGCAGGATGAGGAAACGAAAAACGGGAAGACAGGACCGGAAGAACCGGTAGTTGTCATCGAGAAGCCGGAACATGGTGAGATTTTTCTGGAAAATGAAGAGGTGAAACCCGGTGGGACAGCAAAAATCGGGATACAGCCGGATGAGGGATATACACTATTGAATATCGGTGCATATCTTGATAGCGGAGCAGAGGTAGAAGTGGCAGATTTTGAAGAGGCAGATGCATTGTTTTGCTTTCCGGTGCCGGAAACCGGAGGACTGACGGTGCGGGCGCAGTTTGAAAGGGCAGAGCGCGCGATGACTAGGAGTATCTCTGATTTCAGCACATCGGCAACGCTGCCAAGAGGGACGACAAGACGGATCTATAAGCAGGGACAGGGAACGCTGACGTCTGCGATGGGATTAAAGTCCGATGAACTGCTGACATATCTGGAATCAACAACGAGAAACTGGGCGCCCTATTATCTGAGTACGCCGTATGCGGGCGGTGACCGCAGAAATCCAAACGGCGACTGCAAAGGCAGAAACGGCTCACAGGATATTGCAGGAGTGGCGGCGATGAATTGTACCGGATTTGTCTGGCATGCCATCTGGAAAACGCTGCAGACATATCATGGGACAGATTATCAGACGGCTTACAATGGAATCCCCTGCTGGGGAGGGATCGCGGTCGGCAGTTGGCGTGATTATCTGCGGAGCCGTCCGGTGGAATATGCAACGTATTATAATTATAGCGACATCAATTGTCTGCTCGATGATTTGTTTGACGAAGGATATATTCAGCCGGGAGATATCATATGGACGTGGAATCAGGCAATTCCGATGGCGTCAGACGGACTGCCGACAGCAACATCAGGTAAACATCATGTAGGAATCTATATCGGAAATGCATTTTCGATTGATGGATTGGCGCACTGGCAGGGAGCGGGACGAAACACATGGTGGCATTCGCTCGGAGATTCGGATTATGGCCAGGATTATGAATGTAATATTGTCACCAATGTGGTCCCAAAGGCAGCATGTAATGCGATCACTGTCATAAAAACAAGTCCGGCGCCGGAAAAAGGAAAATGTTATCTGCTGAAAAAATCCGGTAATCCGGTCATCTCGGACGGAAATGCCATGTATTCGCTAAAAGATGCGAAGTACGGTGTGTATTCTGATTCGGCATGCAAAACCATGACGGCGGAACTGGTGACAGATGAAAATGGCAGATCGAACACGGTGGAGCTAAAGGCAGGAGCGTATTATGTAAAAGAGAGCGCCGCTCCCAGAGGATATGCACTGGATACAAAAGTCTATCAGGTAACGGTCACAGCCGGTCAGACCGCTGTGGTCAATGTGGCAGACTGCCCACAGAGCAATCCGGTGGAGATCCTGCTCGGGAAAATAGACGCGGAATCCACGAAAAATAAGCCACAAGGGTTTGCCACACTGGAAGGTGCAGAATTTACAGTAAAATATTACGATGGAGATCCTCAAAAGGAGGACAGAAAACCGGTCAGAACGTGGGTTCTGCGTACAGACAAAGATGGATACTGCAGACTGGATGAAAGCTACAGAGAAGCAGGAGACGAGTTTTATTATACGTCTGACGGGAAGCCTGCGGTGCCGCTTGGATACATTACGATTCAGGAAATAAAGGCACCGGAAGGATATCTTCTGAATGAAGAAGTCGTTGTCCGGCAGATTACAGCGGAGGGAACCAAAGAATGTGTAAATACCTATGCTGCCCCTGAAATACCGGAGCAATTGCTGAAGCTGGTGATCTGGAAATCCGCCGCTGATTTTAAAGACGGCGAAAAGGATCATGCGGTTCCGGGAGCCGTTTTCAGGCATACACTGCCGGACGGATCGACAGAAGAGATTACTGTGGACGAGGAAGGAAGAGCAGAGATCAAAGGATTGACCTATGGAACACATATGATCGGGGAAATCTCGGCTCCGGCCGGATATGCTGTGAATCCGGGAAAGGTGACGTTTACAGTCAGGGAGGACAATACGGTCATACTGGACGGCATCCGCACGGTGAGTGGACATGGTACAGCGGAAATGCAATTTCAGGTGGAAAAAGACGGTACAGCAGCTTTGTATGTAGAAAACAGAACCGCGCCGTTTGACCTGGTTATCTATAAAGAAAATGAAAAGTCGGAACCGCTGGAGGGTGCTGAGTTTACCTTATATTCGGACAAGGAGTGCAAAAAAGTGGTGACAGACGGTATTTCAGGTGAGAAATACAGTGGTCTGACGGATGAACATGGGAGAGCAGATCTTTGTGACGGACGAAAGCAGGGGTTGAAGGTGTATGAGACGTACTATCTCAAGGAAACAAAGGCTCCGGAGGGGTACAGAATTCCGGTTCACGGGGACGGCAGCGAGATTGTATACGAAATTTACACAGTCAGCAATCCGGAGAAGAATACGTTTGAACTCTATGTAGACGGAAAAAAGTATACGTCTGACAGTGGTAAATTTGCCATCGCCGGGACAAAAGCACAGAGACAGGTCAGTCTCACAGTTGTAAATGTTTCAGAGAAAAAACTGCCGAAGACAGGGACATATACGGGACTGATTCTATCTGCGGCCGGTGCAGGCTGTATGGCGGCCGCGTTACTGCGGTCTGCAAAAAAGGACAGAGTGAGGAGAAAAAAGAATGAGAAGATATAAAAAAATGACAGCATTATTACTGGCAGGCGGGCTGGCCGTGTCAGGACTGTGTATAGGAGCGCCGAATCTGTTGTATCCGCCTGGATCTGCGGATAATCTGAGTATGGTTTCTGCGGCGGGCACAACCTATAACACACAGAACGGAACGGCCGTGATGGGAACAGGCACGGCAAGTATTACGATCAATGGAAATTCCGGGCAGACGCTTACAGGAAAGAAGTTTCATATATATAAACTGTTTTATGCAGAAAATGCATCCGGGGGCGAGTCCATCAATTATACATTCAGTAAAGAATGTGAGCAGGCATTGAAGAATGTTGTTGCCGCTGCACTTTCGAAGAGCGGAAAGCAGGTTTCTCCGGCAGATGTGACAGAGTATATGGTGATTGATTATATTCAGACACTGAATACAAATCCGTCGGAAGGCGTATCGGCAGATCAGAAACCAGAGGGCGCCTACAGTCTGTTCCGGTATTTTGTGGAAAATGTCAGAGAGGAACTGGTGAAACAGAATGTGCCGCCGGATGTGGTCAATGTAAAGAATGTACGTACGGATCAGTCCGTTCGTCTGACCGGCCTGGATTATGGATATTATATCATCGATGAAGTGACAGCAGTAGAAGGAACACATGCGGCAAGTTCTTTATGTATGGTTGATACATCTGCGCCGACGGCGTCTATCGAAATAAAATCGGATTATCCGACGGTAGAGAAGAAGATCAGAGAAGATGATCCGTCGGATCAGATCCCGGATAAAGCGGGATGGAATGATGTGGCAGATTATGAGATCGGACAGACTGTACCATATAAATATACATCCGATATTCCGAATATGAACGGATACGATACCTATTATTATGCATGGCATGACGTGATGGATCCGGCTCTTACGTTCCGGGATAAATCGGTAGAGATATCCATTACCGGGAAAGACGCAAACGGCGCACAAAAGCGTTACACACTAAATACATCAGAATATACGGTGAATACCAATCCGGGGAACGGCGACACGTTTCAGGTCATTGTTTTGGATATCAAGTCCATCGTAGACCGGGAGTTCGACCAGATGAACGATCAGGGGGAAAATGTATACGGTCAGACAGTCGTGCTTACGTATACTGCGACGCTGAATGAGCGCGCAGCGGAATATACCGGACGTCCCGGTTTTGAAAATGACGTTCGTCTGGAGTTTTCGAACGACGCGGATTCAGACCACAGTGGAAGCACCGGGTATACCCCGTGGGATACGGTTGTATGTTTTACTTATAAGATCAACACAGTAAAAACAAATAACCACGATAAGGTGCTGGAAGGTGCAAAATTCCGGCTCTACAGCGATAAAGACTGTAAGCAGGAGGTATATGTAAAAGCAGGAAACGGCGGATACATTGTGATAAACCGGGATTCCTGCGGGGGCAGTGATCACACAGGAGGAACAACGCCGGATCATGCGGTGGAGATGGTTTCTGCAAATGACGGAACATTTACCATATTCGGACTGGATGCAGGGACTTATTATATGAAAGAGACGGATGCACCAGACGGATACCGCTCTCTGACATCGCCCATTATCATTACGGTAACACCAACCTATACAAATGACCGTGACCGATATGTAAAAGGAGACGGTGCAGCAGAAACAACTCTGATAAAATTGGATGCGTCAGCACATATCGAGACGTTTTTTGACGGTCTGAATCATGAAAGTGATCATTTACTTGAGACAGACGTGGAAGAAGGTGCAATGAATATGTCGGTTGTGAATCAGGTTGGTATGAAACTGCCGGTAACCGGTACATCTGCGGCAGCAGTGATGGCAGCAGCGGGCGCAGTGATGATGACAGCCGCAATTGTTGCAGGCAAGAGAAAAAATAAGCGGAAAAAAGCATGAAAAAAAGCAGGAGCAGGAGAGTGCTTTTTGTGGCAGGATTCCTTTTATGCAGTCTGCCGACCGTATATGGTCTGGCAGGACAGAAAAAGCAGGCAGAGGCAGTCCGTACGTATCAGACAGCAGCCATAAAAAAGGAAAATGAGCTGGCCGAAGCACGAAAAAAAGCACAGGAGTATAACAATGTCCTATACCAGACAGGCGGCATTTTTACAGATATGGAAAACGCAGATATTCTGAGTGACCAGAGCTATGCAGCAATTTTGGATATATCGGGAACCGGTATCATGGGGAGCCTGGAAATTCCAAAAATCAATGTAAGCCTGCCGGTCTACCATGGTACAGACAAAGAGACGCTTGCAAATGGGATCGGACATATTCAGGGGACGAGTCTGCCGGTGGGAGGCCAGAATACACACTGCGTATTAAGCGGTCACCGGGGACTTCCGTCGGCACGGCTGCTCGTCCGTCTGGATGAAATGGAGGAAGGGGATGAGTTCTTCCTCCATACCGGTAATGAGACACTGGCATACCGGGTGTCGGAGATTCAGGTTGTAGAGCCGGAGGATACATCTGTTCTGGCGATCCTTCCGGAAAAGGACCGGGTATCCATCATAACATGCACGCCGTATGGGATCAATACACACCGCCTTGTGGTAACCGGAGAACGTACTGAATATAAGGAAACAGATTATCGGAACATTCAGAAGAAAATCCCTTCTGCAAGAGAACTGTTCATGATGTTTTTACCGGTCTTGTTTCTGGCTGTTGCTGTATTTTTGTATATCAGAAACAGACGGAAGCAGCGTAGAAAACAGAGAAGAGATAGAACGCGCAAGAAACGAAATGGGAGGAAAAATGAAGAGAACATGGAGAGAACATCAAAAAAGAAATGACACCGGAAAGAGGAAATACACAAATGGGGTGAGAAACAGTCTGCGTATGATGGCGCTTGCAATACTGCTCATCGGAAATACGGCTGTGGCAGCACCAGAACATAAGGCGGTGCTTCTTGAAGAGAATACAGAGCATTTGACGGATACAGATTTGAAAGAACAAAGAGGAGAAATCCGCATCCATCTGACAGATGGAAAGGCAGGAACGTCAAAAGAGAATATCCGGTTTTACTGCGTGAAAGTGGCAGATATACAAAACGGAGAGTATGTTCTTACGGAGGTGTTCCGCGACTCCGGGGTAGAGATCAATGCGATACAAAACTCGAATGACCTTGCCGATTCTGCCAAACGATTTTCCGAATGTGAAATACCGGAGACTACTGTGAGAAAAGAAGCAGTCACGGATTCAGCTGGCAACGCTGTGATCCGGGATATGGAAGCTGGGGTTTATCTGGTCTTTGCGGAGGATTGTGAGAATTATGATACAATTTCTCCCACACTGGCAGCGATCCCTGAGTGGACGGAACAGACGGGAGAGATGGCTTACGAAATAGAATTACTTCCGAAGCATAATGAAAAAACAGAATCATCCGCCAAAACTGCTCCGCAGACCGGACTTAGGGATCACACAGGTATGTATCTGGCAGGAGCAGCGGTCTGCTTTACCGGAGCCATGATTTTCATGTACATATCGGCGGACAAGAGCAAGAGACGCAGGAAAAATGGGTAGAATAATGAAAAAAATTGTTGCGGCTGTTTTGCTCCTGGGTGGATTTGTACTGTTATATCTGGCGTATTTTGAACAGAAACCATTTGCGGAGGCCCAAATCAGGCGAAAGGCGGTAGCGGAAGCAGCCGTGTCAGAGAACACAGAAAATCCGCTGTATCGTGAAATCAATTTTACGATGCTGCAGGGAATCAATCCGGATATCATAGGCTGGCTGTATGCGCCGCAGATCGGAGTAGACCAGCCGGTTCTTCAGGGAGCAGATGATCTGGTTTACCTGAATACCGATTTTGAAGGAAACGATAGTCCGTCTGGTTCTGTTTTTACATGGGCGGATGCGGACAGGTATCTCTCAGACAGTCATATCTGTCTGTTCGCTCATAATCTTCCGTCTGGTCAGATGTTCGGAAAACTGGATCTGTTTCAGAACGAGAGCTTTTTAGAAGAAAACCGGACGCTCTATCTGTACACACCGAAAGACGCCAGAGAACTGGAAGTATATTCGGCATATGAATGCCATAAAGAAGATCAGATATTTCAGGACAGCAGCGGGAGAACGGCAGAACATGCAGAATGCCAGACCGTAACACTTGCGACCTGCGCCGGGTACGGACAGACAGAGATCCGTTTCGTGGTGAACTGCAGGGTAGAAACCATAAAAGTGGTATTGTAATCCTTGACTTTTTCATGATACTTTCGTATCTTTTTAATAGAGATGAACGACGAATCTGTCAGGTATCAGGTTCATACAGAAAAGAGGAGAAGCATGGAATACAAACAGACATTACGACTGGATTATCCGGAACTGAACGGTCCGATGCGGGAAATTGCGGGATTTATGGTTCGTCCGGGACTTTTTGACATGAATGGCGCGATGGCGCTGACAAATGGTGTAAACTTTACCGTACATACACACAGGGGGACTTCCTGTGAATTACTGCTGTTCCACAAGGGACAGGAAGAACCATTTGCCGTGCTTCCGTTTCCGGAGGAGTACCGGATCGGAGATGTATATTCGATGATCGTGTTTGGTCTGGATATATCAGATATCGAATATGCGTACCGCGTGGACGGACCGTATGATCCGGAAAAGGGCTGGATCTTCGATAAAACGAAAGTTCTTCTGGATCCCTATGCGCGTGCGGTTGCCGGGCAGCGCGTGTGGGGAGAAAAGGCATCCGGCTCCTATCATGCACGCGTGGTGACAGATGTATTTGACTGGGGGGATATGCCGCAGTCGAAAAAGGAGATGAGCGATCTGGTCATCTACGAGCTGCATGTCAGAGGATTTACGAATCACCCGTCTTCAGGAGTGGAACACCGGGGGACGTTTGCCGGGGTAATGGAAAAGATTCCCTATTTGAAAGAACTCGGTGTAAACGCAGTGGAACTGATGCCGGTATTTGAATTTGACGAAACCAGGAATGCGCGGGAAGTGGACGGCAGGAGACTGTTGGAATACTGGGGATATAACTCGGTCAGCTTTTTCTCTCCGAATACAAGCTATGCCTCTACAGATGAATGCAATCAGGAAGGTACGGAACTGAAAAAACTGATCAAGGCACTGCATGAAAACGGAATGGAAGTGATCCTTGACGTGGTGTTTAACCATACCGCAGAGGGAAACGAAAAAGGACCGATGTTTTGCTTCAAAGGGTTCGACAATAAGATTTATTATATGTTGACGCCGGATGGAAATTACTATAATTTCAGCGGATGCGGAAATACGCTGAACTGTAACCATCCGGTTGTGCGGCAGATGATACTGGAATGCCTTCAGTACTGGACGGTACATTACCGTGTAGACGGTTTCCGGTTTGATCTGGCAAGTATCCTTGGAAGAAATGAGGACGGATCGCCGATGCATGTTCCGCCGCTGTTGAATCTGCTGGCATACGATTCCCTTCTGAATAATGTGAAGCTGATTGCCGAGGCATGGGATGCAGGCGGTCTGTATCAGGTCGGGAATTTTCCGGCAAGTAAACGGTGGGCCGAGTGGAACGGGAGATACCGGGACAGTCTCCGTTCGTTCTTAAAAGGAGACAACTGGGAGGCATGGAACGCGGCGTGGAGTATTTGCGGTTCGGGGGATATGTACGGCGGACTGGATGAAAATTATAATGGTGATTATGCAGGATACAATTCCTGTGTAAATTTTCTGACGTGCCATGACGGCTTTACGATGTATGATCTGTATGCGTATAACGAAAAGCACAATTTGGCAAATGGATGGAACAATACGGATGGATCGAACGATAATCGAAGCTGGAACTGCGGGGCAGAAGGGGAGACGGACGATCCGGAAGTGCTTTCCTTACGTTTCCGCATGATCCGGAATGCGTGTGCCGTTCTGATGTGCAGCCGGGGGACACCGATGTTTCTCGCCGGGGATGAGTTTGGAAATACACAATATGGTAATAATAACAGCTATTGTCAGGATAACGAAACCTCGTGGCTGGACTGGTCGCTGCTGGAAAAGAACCAGGACTTATATGAGTTTTTCCGGTATATGATCCATTTCCGGCTGCGGCATGCCGTGATACGGAAAAGACTGCCGGATGCAGTGTGCGGAATGGAGCCGCTGCATACACATGATCTGGATGCGTCACGCACAGACCTGCCGAAAGACACAAGAACATTTTCCGTGAGCTATGCCGGGTATGACAAGGAAAAAGGTGCTGACGACATCGTCTATGTATCGATCAACACATACTGGGAAGAGGTTCCTATTACACTGCCCGATCTGCGTCAGCTCTATAGCTGGTATCTCTGTGTCGATACCGGAGGAGACTGGCAGGGAAACTATTTCCATGAGGAGGGCAGCGGACCGAGGATTGACGGAAGCTATGTGCTCCAGCCGAGAAGTGTGGCTGTATTTATCGCAAAATAGCCGAATGAATCATTGTATTTCTCCGGCAATCTTTGTATAATAGAGAGGAAATTTGCATCGTGCAAATATAGTACGGGAAATGCATGGCAGAGGAGGAACAGAATCATGAAAAAATACGGCTTTGGAGTAGATATCGGCGGAACGACCTGCAAGATCGGGTTGTTTGATATGACCGGAGAACTTCAGGAAAAGTGGGAGATTCCGACAAATACGGAAAACTGTGGGGCGGCGATCCTGGATGACGTCGCGGCAGCCGTGATGGGAAAACTCGGTGAGAGAGGAATTTCAAAATGGGATGTACAGGGAATCGGACTTGGCGTTCCGGGACCGGTCCGGGAGGACGGAGTCGTACTGAAATGTGTCAATCTTGGCTGGGAAGTCATCAATGTGGAAGAGATTCTTCATGAGAAAACAGGCCTTACGGTAAAGGCGGCGAATGACGCGAATGTTGCGGCGCTCGGCGAGATGTGGCAGGGCGGAGGCAAAGGACATGAAAATGTGGTGATGGTTACCCTGGGAACCGGAGTCGGCGGCGGGATTATCCTTGGCGGAAAGATTCTGGCTGGCACCCATGGCGCAGGCGGCGAGATCGGCCATATGAAAATCCGTAGTGATGAGACGGATGCATGTGGCTGCGGTGGACACGGATGCCTTGAGCAGTATGCGTCGGCTACGGGAATCGTGCGTATGGCGAAGAAGAAACTGGCGGCAGACACACGGGATACAGTGCTGCGTTCGGTGAAGGATCTGACGGCAAAAGATATCTTCGATCAGGCAAAAAACGGGGATGAGGTTGCAGCAGAACTGGTAGATGAACTCTGCCGGGAGCTGGGCGGTGCGCTCGCAAAGATCGCCTGCGTGGTGGATCCGGAGATTTTTGTAGTCGGTGGAGGCGTATCCAGAGCCGGTGCGATCCTGACTGACGGGATTCAAAAATATTACCGGGAGCAGGTATTCCATGCCTGTGCGGATGCCGAGATTGCACTGGCAACACTCGGAAATGACGCAGGAATGTACGGCTGTGTCCGCCTGTTGTTTTAAAGAGTACATACAGACCGGGGAATGGGAAGGAGAATGGGGAAAGAGTTATGGATGGCTCAATGTTTGTTAATACATGGTGGTCGCTTGTACCTGCGGTTCTGGCGATCGTCCTTGCACTTGTCACGAAAGAAGTTTATAGTTCACTCTGTATCGGCGGAATCGTAGGTGCACTTTTGTATGCAGGATTTCACCCGTGGAATGCATTTGTTACATTTTTTTCTGTAATGCGCGAGAACATGAATCTGAATATTTTGATTTTTGACGTCCTTCTCGGGATGATCATTGTACTGATGCAGAAATCTGGAGGATCCGGCGCGTATGGCAGATGGGCGGGAACGAAGATACGGACAAAGAAATCGGCACAGCTTGCCACGGCAGGACTTGGCGTTTTGATTTTCGTGGATGATTATTTCAACTGCCTTACGGTTGGCTCTGTGATGCGTCCGGTGACGGACCGGCACAAGGTGTCAAGAGCAAAGCTGGCGTATATTATTGACGCGACGGCGGCTCCGGTCTGCATTATCGCGCCGATTTCAAGCTGGGCGGCTGCGGTAAATTCCTATGTGCCGGAAGATGCGGGGATTACAGGCTTTCAACTGTTCCTGCGCACGATTCCGTATAATCTGTATGCGCTGCTGACGCTTGCGATGGTACTGTATATTATCCTGACCGGATTCGATTTCGGACAGATGAAGGTTCATGAGAAAAACGCACAGAACGGGGATCTGTTTACAAGCGGCGCAGAAGAATTTGAACAAACAGCGGAAGACGAGACAAATAAAAAGGGGCGAGTGTCGGATATGATCCTTCCGGTCGCAGTCCTGATCATTTCAGCGGTCGGAGCGATGATCTATACCGGATATCTTGACGGGGCAACGGATATCGTCACTGCGTTTTCCGGCTGTGATGCGGAGATCAGCCTGATTTTTGCAACAATGGTTACGGTTATTTTTATGATGATTTTGTATCTGCCCCGAAAGGTTATCACGTTTCGGGAGTTTATGGACAGTTTTGCGGAAGGGTTCAAACTGATGGTTCCGGCAGTTGCGATCCTGATTCTTGCATGGACCTTAAAGGGAATGGGAGATATTCTCGGGATCGCCGGGTTTGTGGAAAGTATTGTCGGCACAAGCATGTCCGCGGGGACTGTCGTGATTCCGGCGATTATGTTTGTGATTGCGATTTTCCTTGCATTTTCCACGGGGACAAGCTGGGGGACATTTGCGATCCTTGTACCAATCGTGGTGGCAATGTTCCCGGGTGCAGATCAGCTGGAAATGATGATCATTTCGGTATCAGCGGTACTGGCGGGAGCAGTGTGCGGCGATCATGTTTCTCCGATCTCCGACACCACCATTATGTCTTCTTCGGGTGCACAATGTAATCATATAAACCATGTATCGACACAGATGCAGTACGCTGCAGTTGTCGCTGTGGTATGTGCCGCTGGCTATCTGATTGCCGGCGTGGTACGTGTATGGTGGATTACGCTGGGACTGAGTCTTCTGATTCTGCTTGGTGTGCTGACGATCATGCGTAAGAGGGAGAATGCCGGGTGACAAAGATGAAACGGATTGAAGTACCATATATCGACCAGAGTATCCGGTATCCGACGGGATGCGAGAGCGTTTCGGCGGTGATGCTTCTCCGTTTCCTGGGATATCCGGTTACAGTGGACTCCTTTATTGACGAAGCACTGGATACAGAAAATTTCGAAATACGGGACGGAGAGCTGTACGGGCCGGATCCGATGAAATCGTTCTGCGGCAGTCCCTATGATGCGGATTCATTTGGATGCTACGCACCGGTGATCTGCCGGGCGCTGGACAGAGTGTTTCAGGTGCCGTCTTCTTACGAGACGGCACCTGAAAGGAAAACGCCGGAGTATGAGGCAGTGAACGAGACGGGAACTCCGATCCGAAAGCTGCTGGAAACCTATATTGACAATGGAATGCCGGTGATTTTCTGGGCATGTATTGATATGCGTGAACCGGTTATGGGACCGGAATGGAGGCTGACAGACACCGGGGAAACATTCATGTGGATCTCCAATGAACACTGTATGCTGCTGGTGGGGTATGATGAGACCGGATATTATTTTAATGATCCGTATGAAAATCATGGAGTAGTCAGATATCCGAAAGAACTTACCGAGCTTCGTCATGAAGCACAGTACAGTATGGCTGTAGGAGTGAGAAGAATCAAACGGGAGCAGATGTAATGTCTGCTCCTGTTTGATTCTCGCAGGCAACGAGACCGGCAGAAACTACAGCAGGTGGATTCCATGCTCCCGGGCGGCGGTGAGGACGTCCTCGGGCCAGATAGAAGACTGTACTTCACCGATGTGCGCCTTGCGGAGGTAGTACATGCAGATCCGTGACTGTCCGATGCCGCCGCCGACCGTGTAAGGAAGTTCCCGGTTCAGGAGTGCTTTCTGGAACGGAAGTTCTGCACGCTCTTCACATCCCGCTGCTTTTAACTGACGGGCAAGGGATACCTCATCCACACGGATTCCCATGGAAGAAAGCTCCAGCGCAGAATCCAGAACGGGATAATATACAATGATATCCCCGTTGAGTTCCCAGTCATCATAGTCCGGTGCGCGTCCGTCATGCCGTTCGCCGGAGGCAAGCACTTTCCCAATCTGGGAAATGAAAACCGCTTTTTTTGCCTTTGCGATCCGGTTTTCCCGCTCACGGGGCGGAAGCTCCGGATATAGATTTTCCAGCTCCTGCGAAGTGATAAAAAAGATATCGTCAGGCAGAAGCGGTTCTATGTAGTTATAGCGCCGCGCCATGTATTCTTCCGTCTCTTTGAGTGCGCCGAATACTTTGCGGACAGTATACTCCAGCGTTTCCATATTGCGTTCTTCTTTGGAAATCACCTTTTCCCAGTCCCACTGGTCTACATAGATCGAGTGGACGTTGTCAGTGTCTTCGTCTCGCCGGATCGCACTCATATCGGTATACAGTCCTTCGCCGGAATGAAAGCCATAATGCTTCAGAGCATAGCGTTTCCACTTTGCCAGAGAATGAACGATCTCGGCGGGCGCTTCCTCCTGCTCCCGGATGCCAAAAGAAACCGGGCGTTCCACGCCGTTTAAATTGTCATTCAGACCGGTTTCCGGGCGTACGAACAAAGGTGCGGAGACACGTGTCAGATGCAGTGTCTTCGCGAGCGCACGTTCAAAATGGTCTTTTACTTCTTTGATGGCGACCTCTGTCTCGCGGATCGTCAGAGGGGAAGAGTAACCCTCCGGAATAATCAGATGTTCCATATTGTAAACTCCTTTGCTTTGATATCAAACGGTTCATACTTATCTTATTCTAATGATTCTGAAAATAAAAGTCAATGGAAACAAAAAAGAATAAAAGAACAGGTTCTGTGCGATCCTGACCTGCAATTGTTACAAAAATATTACAAAATCGACATAAAAATCCAAAGAGTATCTTGTACATTGGAGAAAAACTTGATAGAATGGATTTGGGTAAGAGGAAGAGTAGTCAATAATTAAGGAGAGGAAAACATGAACGAGATTACATATAATTATGCGAAGGAACTGGAGACACTTTTCGAATCCTATGGACTGGATGGGATGATAAACCGTATGCAGCTGGCAGAGGTCATACAGACTGCTTTGACGGTGACTGTAGTGGCGGGATTGCTTCTTGGCTTTTTCGGACTGAAGCTGATCCGGGTCTGGGGAGCGCTCCTCGGATTTGTAATTGGCTGCGCGGGAGGAGCGGCTGTGGGAATCGTCCTTGGACAGAATACACAAGTGGTTTTGATCATCGCCGGTGTAGCCGGATTGGTTGTTGCAATACTATGCGCGGTATTGCGGAGGATTTCTGCTTTTCTGGTATCGCTGGTTTCCGGCATCGGGGTCTGCGCGGCAGTTCTGGAGCCTCAGGAGTTGACGCCTGTATTGATCTGCGCGGGTGTCGGCTTGGTCTTGGCGATTCTGGCAGTGGTGTGCAAAGAGCCGGTCATCATGGTTCTGACGGGAGTAGCGGGCGCGTTCGCCGCGGGGCAGGTGATCGCCGTTTACTTTGCACTCGACGGACAGACCGGACAAATCGTATTGGTTGCCATATTGGCGGCACTTGGAATTGTTGTACAGTTTTTGATGGAATCCGGAAGGCGTAAGAGAAGAAATCTGAAAAAGGCAGCGGAGATCCGTCAGCATAATTCCACGGCGAATGTGGTGGAGCGTGCAAGAGCTGTGATGGAGGATCTGGACGATCTGCCGGAAGAAGCAGACATCACATTTTTGGATATAGACGAGACAGAAGAAGGCGAAGACGGAGAAAAACCGGAAGATGCGGAGGATGACATTTTGTTTCTGGATGACGATGATGAGGAAGAGGACAGATAAAGAATAGATCCAAAGACACGGGAAAGAATATACGGTAAACGGAAAAACAAAACGCGTTTATGATATATTCTCCGGCAGGACACGCAGGAGAAAGGGGGAATTGCCGTGAAGATCGATATGCATTGTCATGTAAAAGAGGGATCCATAGACAGCAAAGTGGGCGTGGAGGAATACATTACGATTCTGGAACGCAAAGGGTTTCAGGGAATGGTGATCACGGACCACAATACGTATAACGGATATCGTTACTGGAAAGACCATATCAAAGGAAAACGGCACAAGGACTTTGTTGTGCTCAAAGGGATTGAATATGATACAAGAGACGCCGGACATATCCTTGTGATCATGCCGGAAGGTGTGAAGATGCGTCTGCTGGAACTGCGCGGAATGCGCGTTTCCAAACTGATCGATCTGGTTCACCGCAACGGAGGCGTACTGGGACCGGCCCATCCGTATGGCGAGAAGTATATGAGTTACGCACATTCAAAAGGATATTACAAAGCGCCGGAACTGGTCAAAAGATTTGATTTTATAGAAGGATACAACTGCTGCGAAGCTGCCGGAGTAAATGCGAAAGCGATGAAGATGGCGGAAAAATACGGAAAGGTCGTAACGGGCGGAAGTGACGCCCACAAGCCGGACTGCGTGGGGAGGGGGTACACGATCCTTCCCGAACCGGTAACATGTGAGACAGAGCTGATTTCCATGATCCACAGAAAAACGGCGCTGAAAGTCGGCGGGACGTATTATAACAAGACGACGAAGGAAAAGATGGGGAAGATCAACAAGGCTCTCGTATATTCGTTCTGGATTTATAATAAGAGCGGGGAACTGGCGCGGCGTCACAGACGAAACACGAAGATGGAGCAGGAGAACCCGATCGACCCGATCGATCCGGTTGAATTATACTATACCGGAATGCGGTATTAGGCGGCTGCCGGTGCGGAATTCTCCGGGAGTCTGCCCATATTTCCTGCGGAACAGCCGGTTAAAGTAGGAGAGGTTCTCAAAGCCGGATTGTATGGCAATCTCCAGAATACTGCTGTCAGTGGTTGTCAAAAGCCGCGCGGCGATGGTCAGGCGGTACGAGTTCAGATATTCAATGAAACTCATACTCATATGCTGCCGAAAAAATTTCATAAAATGAGATTTGCTGTAGTGTGTGATCTTCGCCATGTCATCAATCGAGATCGGCTCAGAATAATGCTCTTCTACATACCGCAAAATGGTCTTTATCTTTTCCAGAGATTTTGTGTCCGGACGGGTAACAGGACCGGTGGTCTTCCGGTTCTGGACAAGATAGTAGAAGAACTGGAACAGCCAGCCTTTTACGGCAAGCTGATATCCATCCGGCCGCAGATCGCAGAGCCGGTCGATGTTTTCGATGCAGGAAGCAATGTCTGTGTAGTAGGACAGAGCAGGGGTAAAAACGGTTTCTACGGGCAGATTTCCGCATACGAGCGGGTGGATATACTGTGCGGCACAGAGGTCCTGCCCGCCACAGATGAGCATGGAAGGATCCAGAAGGATATTTTCGTACTCCATGGTGCAGCAGTCTTTCTGCCGGATCGCGTGGAGCTGGCCGGGCAGGACAAGGACGATATCCCCGGCGCCGACAGAATAATCCGTCAGATTTACCGATACGGTTCCCACTCCGCGCTTAATAACGATCAGCTCCATTTCTTCATGCCAGTGCAGCGGTATTTGTGTGAAATCAAGCGGGATGGAGCAGAGGTAAGTATTATATGGAAATTCCGCACTGGTGTGGAATATATTTTCATGATAATTCTGGTATTCATTCATATTCAAGGCATGTCCCTCCTCTATATACGTATACGTGACGTATGCAGTATTCATGTATGATCAAAGATGATAGTATTGTACTATATTTCAAGAGTATTTTGCAAGAAATATATTCCAAGGTGAATTATAATAACGATAAGATTCAGAAAGGAGTGCCATGTACTATGAACATGCAGGATTTACTACAGCAGAAATTAGGAAAAGGAATCGCGCAGGCTTCCAATAAAGAAATTTATGAGGCTCTGTTGACGATCGTGCAGGAGATGGCGAAAGAGAAAGAAGCGCCGCAGAAGAAGAAAAAAGTGTATTATATTTCAGCAGAATTTTTGATCGGAAAATTACTGTCCAACAATATGATCAATCTGGGGATTTATGATGAGGTGCGGGAAGTTCTTGCAAAGAACGGAAAAGATATCTGTGAAATTGAAGAGATAGAACCGGAACCGTCTCTTGGAAACGGCGGTCTGGGACGTCTGGCAGCATGTTTTCTGGATTCCATTGCGACACTGGGATTAAGCGGCGACGGAATTGGCCTGAACTATCATCTGGGACTCTTTAAGCAGGAGTTTGAAAATGGACTGCAGAAAGAAACCCCGAATCCATGGCTGGAAGAAAAAAGCTGGCTTACAAAGACAGATGTGTCATATCCGGTATCTTTCCGCGGACTGACGGTACATTCCCGCATGTATGATATTGAGGTGACAGGTTACAATAACGGAACGAATAAACTGCATTTGTTTGATATTGATTCTGTAGATGAGACAATCGTGAAAGATGGAATTGATTTTGATAAAGAGGACATTGAAAAGAACCTGACGCTGTTCCTTTATCCGGATGACAGTGATGAGAGCGGCCGCCAGCTGCGTATCTACCAGCAGTATTTTATGGTGAGCAACGGCGCAAGACTGATTCTGGATGAATGTGAGAAGCGTGGATGCACGCTGCATGATCTGCCGGACTATGCAGTGATCCAGATCAATGACACACATCCGACGATGGTGATCCCGGAACTGATCCGTCTGCTGACAGAACGCGGCATCGAGATGGATGAGGCAATCGAGATCGTATCAAAGACCTGTGCGTACACGAACCACACAATTCTTGCAGAAGCGCTGGAGAAATGGCCGATAGATTACCTGAAGAAGGTCGTGCCGCAGCTTGTCCCGATCATTGAAGTGCTGGACGATAAAGTGAGAAGAAAATATGCAGACGAGCGGGTGGCAATCATTGACCGGAACGATACGGTACACATGGCGCATATTGATATCCACTACGGCTTCAGTGTAAACGGTGTTGCCGCGCTGCACACGGAAATTCTGAAAAATACAGAACTGCATCCGTTCTACGAGATTTATCCGGAGAAGTTCAACAATAAGACAAACGGAATCACATTCCGCCGCTGGCTGCTCCACTGTGATCCCGAGCTGGCTGCGCTTCTCGATGAGAAGATCGGAACCGGATACAGAGCTGATGCAAATGAGCTGGAGAAACTGATGGAGTACAAAGATGATACAGATACGCTGAACCGTCTTCTTGCGGTCAAGAAGGACAATAAGGCAGCAGTCTGCGACTATCTCAGAAAGACACAGGGCGTGGAACTTAATCCGGACTCGATTTTTGATATTCAGGTAAAACGTCTGCATGAATACAAGCGCCAGCAGATGAATGCACTGTATGTGATCCATAAATATCTGGAGATCAAGGACGGGAAGATTCCTACTACACCGATTACCGTGATCTTCGGGGCAAAAGCAGCTCCGGCTTATGTGATCGCAAAGGATATCATTCATTTGATCCTCTGCCTGCAGGAACTGATCAACAGCGATCCGGAGGTAAGCCCATACCTGAAAGTCGTGATGGTGGAAAATTACAATGTAACAAAGGCGGAAAAACTGATTCCGGCGTGCGACATTTCCGAGCAGATTTCTCTTGCGTCCAAAGAGGCGAGCGGAACCGGAAATATGAAATTTATGCTCAACGGCGCTGTTACACTTGGCACGGACGACGGGGCGAATGTGGAAATTCATGAGCTGGTCGGAGATGAGAATATCTATGTATTCGGCGCCACCAGTGAAGAGGTCATCGAACATTATGAAAAGGCAGATTATGTATCCAGAGAGTATTACGAGAAGGATGAAGATATCCGCCGGGCAGTAGACTTTATCACCAGTGAAGAGATGCTGGAGATCGGACAGGAGGAGAACCTGCAAAGACTGCAGGATGAGTTGCTGAACAAGGACTGGTTCATGACGCTGCTTGACTTCAAGGATTATACGGCAAAGAAAGAAGAAGCGCTGAAAGCATACGAGAACCGGGAAGAGTGGGCGAAGAAGATGCTTGTCAATATTGCAAAGGCAGGATATTTTTCTTCTGATCGGACCATCGAGGAGTATAACCGGGACATCTGGCATCTTCAGTAAGGAAGTCACAAAAAGGAGAGTAAAAAATGCGAGAGAGTGGAATTTTATTACCGGTATTTTCCCTTCCGTCCAAGTACGGAATCGGTTGTTTTTCCAAAGAGGCATATAAGTTTGTAGATCAGTTAAAGAAAGCCGGGCAAAAGAAGTGGCAGATCCTGCCGCTCGGACCGACCGGGTATGGAGATTCCCCCTACCAGTCGTTTTCCACATTCGCGGGAAATCCTTACTTTATCGATCTGGAAACACTGACGAAGGAAGGACTACTGAAAAAAAAGGAATGCAAGCAGGCAGATTTCGGCGACCGGAAAGACTGCATTGATTACGAAAAGCTGTATTACAACAGATTTCCGGTACTGAGAAAGGCATTTGAACGCTTTGTGCCGGATGAGGAATACCAGTCATTTCTGAAAGAAAATGAGGACTGGCTTACGGAGTACTGTCTGTATATGGCGATCAAAGACAGCCAGGGTGGAAAAAGCTGGATCGAATGGCCAGAAGAGTACCGTAACCGTGATCCTAAGGCGCTGGAGGACGCGAAGAAAGAACTGGCCGGTGAGATGGACTTCTACCGGTTCCAGCAGTATGAGTTTACCCGCCAGTGGACCAGACTGCATGCATACGCAAATGAGCAGGGAATCCAGATCATCGGCGATATTCCGATTTATGTGGCGTTTGACAGTGCAGATACATGGGCGAACCCGGAATTGTTCCAGTTTGATGAGAACAATCTGCCGACAGGCGTAGCCGGATGCCCGCCGGATGCGTTTTCTGCAACCGGACAGTTATGGGGAAATCCGCTTTACAATTGGGATTATCATAAAAAAACGGGATATGCATGGTGGCTGAAGCGGATTTCCTACTGCTTTAAGCTGTATGATGTCGTCCGGATCGACCATTTCCGGGGATTCGATGAATACTATGCAATCCCATACGGGGACAAGACGGCGGAGAATGGAAAATGGATGCCGGGACCGGGAATGGATCTGTTTGATACGGTTGAGAAGAAACTGGGAAGACTGAACATTATTGCAGAAGATCTCGGCTTTCTGACAGATTCCGTGCTGAAACTGTTGAAGGACTCTGGCTATCCGGGAATGAAAGTGATTCAGTTTGCCTTTGATTCCAGAGAATCAGGAAATTATCTGCCGCATACGTATCCAAACAACTGTGTGGTATATACGGGAACGCATGACAATACGACCACCCGTGCATGGTATCATGAAATTACGAAAGAATGCCGCGATTTTGCAAAAGAATATCTGCACAAGCCGGCGCTTGATGAGGATACACTTGCCTGGGACTTCATCGCGATGGCGATGAGCAGTGTTGCAGATCTTTGTATTATTCCAATGCAGGATTACCTGTGTCTGGATGAACGGGCAAGGATCAATACACCGTCAACACTCGGCGGAAACTGGGTGTGGCGGATGCGTAAGAAAGCCATCACAGATGAGCTGCTGCAGGAGATTCACGATATGACCAATTTATATGGAAGGCTGTAAAGATACCGTGTTCCAAATATAACAGCCGGTCTGCAAATGTTTGTCGTTTGCAGACCGGCTGTTTTTTACAAAAAATTTTGTAGCAGTTATTTTTTTATCCATTTTTCTTTCACTTTGTTTAACTGCTCTTTCGCATTGCGGGATTCCATATGCGGGAAAGCGTTCAGCAGACGGCGGGAAACCAGATCCGGCCGTGTGTCCAGACGTTTGTAATGTGTACGAAGCTGTGCAATCTGTGTCCGGATTTCTTCGGAAATCTCCTGTGTTTTCTCTTTCATATCCTCTGCGGTTTCTTCCATCTTTTGTTTGGAAGTTTCCTGCAGCTCCATCGCATAGATCGTGTTTTCATATATTTCCTGACCGATCTTGTCGGAAATATCGTGCATCTCGGCTGCAATCTTTTCCATGCCTGCGAGGCGGCGGTTAAACCGGAAGATCGTGGAGGCCGTGACGTAGAGGTCAATAAACAGTGCGGCGACGGATATGACAAGCAGGATCAGACCAAGCCGGTATGGAATAAAGGTCAGGATGTCATGAATGAGCGGGTGGATGAACTTCATGACCACAACGCATGCCACTCCCCAGATGAGGGAAAACAACAGGCAGACGTATCCGCCGATATTGCATGGCATATCGGAATAATCCCACCATTTGTTATGAAAAATCTTATCCATTGCCCATCCGGTCAGTCCCTCCAGTACCGTCACCAGAACCGTGGAGAGAATATAAAGGAGAACGATGTTCTCCCGAAATGGATCCAGCAGTGCGACGACTGCCGTGACGCCGACACCGTAGATCGGGCAGATCGGGCCGTTCAGAAATCCGCGGTTGACGAAGCGGTGTTCCTTGCACGCTGCAAAGGCAACTTCCGTACACCATCCCAGAAATCCGTATACAAAAAAATAAAGAGCCAGATAATAAATGTCCATGATATGTTTCCTTTCTGAGATTCTATAGCTGGTATAATCCAAGGTTTTTGAACAAACATCATTGTAGACAACAAACGGGAAGTTGTCAATGAAAATCATGTAGTTAAAACACAACAAAACACAAGGACTACATGGGATCATATTGTATGTTATATAAATATAAACCCTGTGGCGGGCAAGGTGATCCCACACTTTCTTCTCCGTCGAAAATGCGTTCAACAGAGGAAACGCTTTTTTTCCCGGTTCCGATTTCCAGAAGAGTTCCGATGATCAACTGCGGCATCCGGTACAAAAAATCATTTCCGGTCAGAAGAATCTGGAGTTCACCTCCGGAGACATGTGAAGTTTCTGCTGCCGACGTGCAGTCGCCGCAGGAACAGTCTGCATTTAGGAGAGGATGACGGAAGAGCAAACCATGTTCCGGTATTTCGTCCGCAGTCAGAACTTTTACACCGGATAATTCTTTTACCGTTGATTTTTTGCTTTTTCCTGCGGAGAAGTTTCGGAAATCGTGCCGTCCGGTCAGCATTTTTGCAGCCTGCTTCATGGCTTCGATGTCCGGGAGAGGTTCGCCCTGCCGGGATGACCGGCGTGCTTCTTTTGGCAGGCGTCCGCAGTATTTACGTGTGAATACATTTTCTACGGGGGAGCAGTCAATCCGATACAAGTATGTTTTTGCACGTGCGTTCAGCGCCGCGTGGAATCGTTCCGAGACTTCTTCAACGGATAATACAGCGATATCCTGCGGAAGATAGTGGTTCAGATAACCGCAGATCTCGTATGTGGAAAGGCTGCTTTCGGTCTGAAAGGAAGCGGTCTGTGCGATGGCGTGGACACCGGCTTCCGTTTTAGCTCCGCCGTACAGCTCAACGGGAGTCTGGGTCATCCGATGCAAGACATCGTTGAACTTTGCGGAAACGGTGGAGAGATTCCCGCCGGGACGCTGCCAACCCTGGTAGCGAGAGCCGTCGTATGTGATTGTAAGACGGATGTTGCGCATAATAAGCCTCCTTACTGGTCAGGTTCTGACCAGTCACTATTATACATGATAATTGCGGAGAAAGAAAACATTTTATACTATTTTTTATTTTACTAATGGATGTTTTCGTTGTAAAATAGCAGTAGTGACAGTACACTGAATGAAGTTAGAAAGGGGAAAATGAATCGCTTGGAAACACGGCTTTATAAAATCCTTCAGGAACTGGAGAAAACGGGGCGGCTTGAAATGGAAAAAAACTATCGGCAACATGGGACGACGACCGTATATCAGCATAGTGTTAACGTGGCAGACAAGAGCTGTCGATTTGCTCAAAGACTGAATATGAAGCTGGATTATGATTCTTTGATCAGAGGGGCGCTGCTTCATGATTATTTTTTATATGACTGGCATGATAAGAATCATGGGCATTCGCCTCATGGATTTACACATCCGGGAACAGCGCTCAAAAATGCGGAAGAGGATTTTTCCTTAAATGATATAGAAAAAAATATTATAAACCGTCATATGTTCCCGCTGACGATAATCCCACCGAATACCCGGGAGGCATGGATCGTATGTCTGATAGATAAGCTGTGTGCGTTCCAGGAGACAACGCAGCCATTTTTGACGAAAAAAAAGAATGGAATGGATCAATACAAGGAAAGGAGATAAGATCATGGACAGAGCAAAAACAACGAAAGAATCAAGGGCGGAAAGTGTTTACATTGTGCGCCCGAACCACTTGAACGCGGCGGGAAGGCTGTTTGGGGGCGTGTTAATGCAGTGGATCGATGAACTGGCAGGAATCGTGGCGATGCGCCACACAAACTGCAACTGTATTACGGCGTCAGTAGACAATCTGCGTTTTATACGGGGCGCACACCAGAAAGATACGGTAGTGGTGATGGGAAAGGTCACTTATGTCGGAAGAACTTCACTGGAAGTGAGGGTAGATACCTATGTGGAGAACCTCGATGGAAGAAGAATGCCGATCAACCGGGCATACCTTACGATGGTAGCGCTGGATGAGAACGATAAGCCGGTTGAAGTACCGGGACTGATTCTGACCTCCGAGGCGGAAAAGGCAGAGTGGGAGGCGGGAAAACGGCGCAGAGAGATGCGTGAACTCCGCACGCAGGAGGGATTCTGACCCTGCAGGTTATGATTCACAACCATTAGATGGTTTACAGGCGGAACCGTCAGGTTGTGAATCGTAACGTCAATCTTGTTTGTAAATCATCCGGTGCCTGAAGTCAGAGGTCACTTGGAATATTTCTGCATCATTGCAGTTACCATCCGGGCAGTTTTGTCGATCTGTGCTTTTTCACTGTCCGATTTTCCCTCTTTCATAATCTCCATAATAAGCTGGATCTCGTCGGGCGTAAAGCGGACTCCTTTTTTATTGGCCCCCGTGATCAGGGCCATCATAATCGGAACCATCTCTTTCCCGGATTTCCCGGCAGTCTTCGATGCCGCCATCTGGATCAGCTCCAGTTTTACCGGATCGATATTCTTCATTCTCGGATTGTTCATCCATTCGTTCATGCGCGGCCGCTCCTTCCTGGTCAAACATTGTCTGGTACATCTGGAACATTTCCTGCTGCTCCGGAGAGAGCATACCTTTCATCAGATCCATAGGATTGAGATTTCCAAATGAGTTATTTCCGTCGTCTGTACACTCTTCCTGATCGGAAAAACCAGATTGTAACGTTTGTGCCATTTCCATTATATTCATGAATTCCCGGAATGTGCGGATCATTTCGGCATCTTTGGGCGCCAGATACGGGGAGATCGCTTCCAGAATCTCGAGAAATGAGGCGGAAGAATGGCCGGAAGATGTTACGTCAGTTCCCATAGTGGAATGCCGGAAAAATTGTATGGTATGCTGGAGTTCCAGAAATCGGATCAAAATCCCGATATTTTTCTGACCGGATGCGGGAGTGTATGGCAAAAGGAGCTTTAGCATCTGGACTTCCTCCGGTATGGTTAGTTCATCAAAAGGCGTCATGGGGCGTGTCGTTTTCTCATCCATAAGCACTCCGGTTTTCCTGCGTCATACATATATATGACATTCTGAAATGAAATATACGGATTCAGATCAGGAAAAATGGGAAAACTTTGGATTGTGATGGTGTTTGTGCAGAATGGTTCATGACCATTTGCACTCTGCCATCATAGTAATATAAGGAACAGATCACAGGAGTGCTGAAATTATGAAACGGAAATTGATTATTGATGGAAATGCGGTTTATGAAGTAGATGAAGACTGTATGCTGGGCAGATGTCTCGAAGAAGGAACGGATCGAAGCAGAGAAGTAAAAAGTACGGAAAAAATGACGGACTGGAAGCGGATGAGCCGCGCGGAGCAGATGAAGCAAAGCCACGAATCATAAAGAAAGCCGGAGAAGGCGGTGTTTCCACCGCCATTCCCGGCTAAAAGAAAGAGGGACAGGATTAGCAGCCACAGCCGCAGTCGCCCATTCTGTTGTTTCCACATCCGCCACAGAAGAAGAGCAGAAGGATGATCCACAGGCAGTCACAGCCACAGCCGTTATCGCCCATTCTGTTGTTTCCACATCCGCCGCAGAAGAAGAGCAGAAGGATGATCCACAGACAAGAGTTGTTTCCCCAGCCATTTCCACAGTTGTTGTCGCATCCGCAGTTTGTTGCACTTAAATCACTCATTCTAAAATCCTCCAGAGTTTTGATTGATTACAGTTCATAATATGTACCCACGGGAAAATGTGTGAAGAAAAAAATAGAAATCTAAACTTTATTCAAAAAATCCCGAAATTTCTCGCTATGTTCCAAAATGTCAGCATAATTGCCTGTCGTTTCAATTCGACCATCTACAAGAAAAATAATTTCATCATATTCTTCTAAAAGTGGAGAATGAATATCATGTGTAATCGACAGTAATGTCACGTTCTTTTTATCAAGAAGTCGTTTCTCGATATCATAAGCGCTTTTCTTATCAATTGCTGACATTCCCTCATCAAGAATCAATATCGGCTTTTCATGATAAATAGCCCGTGCCAATGCTATTTTTTGCTTTTGGCCTCCTGATAAATTTGCTCCATTCTCTTGTATTATCTGTCCTAGCTTACATTTCTGATCTTTTATCAATTCTGAAACTCCACTTATTTTGCAGGCATCAATCAAATGATCAGTATCGTCTTTTCCTGTAAGCGTAATATTCTCTTGCACGGTTGAGTTAAACAAAAAAGTATTTTGACCGACTGTAGCAAACAAATTAATGTATTGCCGGTACTTGTTTTCAATAGGGGATCCATCTACCAGAATATTTCCTGCGTTCTGCCTGTAAATACCATTAATAATATTGATCAATGTTGTCTTTCCTGCACCGCTGCCCCCTACTATTGCATATTTTTTACCTTTTTGTATTTTTAAATCAATTCCATGTAATATTTCCTTTTCCCCTTCATAAGAAAAAACTATATTATGCAGTTCAATGTCTTTTTCAAAAAACAGTAATGCAGATTCTTCTTTGTGATTTTCCATATCATTTTCATCCATATTTAATATGTTTAAAAAACGTTTTTCTAGTGCCCGACCGCCGGAAAGTTTTGGTAAATTTGTCATAATGAGTATCAATGGCTGAACAAAGGCACCTGTCAACTGCATCACCGCAACCATTTTCCCGACATTCATTATATTCATAAATACAAATCGAGCTGAAACAAATAGTACCAGCAATTCTGTCGCAACGGACAGGACTGATGAAAGAGTTTCACTTTTGGACAGATTTTTATCTAGTGAATTCTTCTTTTCAGAATATTTTTTATTAGCAAAATCAAATTTTTCTCCTGCCTTTTTTTGATAATTGTAAGTACTGATCACATAAAATCCTTCTAGATAATCGGATGCAGTCCCAGTTATACAAGCAAGCTGTTTAGAAACCTTTTCCTGTGCCAAAGAAATTCTGTTATTAAAAAGACGCGGCAAAAAATAAATAATTGTCGTACATATAATGATCAGAAAAGTAATACTTATATTTGTGTTCAATAGAGCCAGCAGCACAATTGTTGCTGAAATAGCATTTTGTACTATGCAAAGTTTACTTCTCACGATCTCTTCCTGATAAATCTGAATATCATTTGTGAGAAGTGACAAATAATCTGAGGTTGAAGATTTTCGAAACCTCACAAATGAATATGACATTATTTTTCGAAACAAAAGACTACGTAATTGTTCTATATAATGATTGATCATTTTTTGCATATAAAAATTTCTTAGATAGTTAAATCCAAAATATAAGACCATAAAAATCAATGTGCCAAAGACAATCATTTTAAGGTCATCCATCTGACCAGTACTTACTATATCAATTGTCAGTTCAATAATCAGTGCGATTGATACTGACAAAACAGCCGTTATAACATTTAATATTATGTAAATAAACCAAGAGCTTATAGAATATTTACAGTATTTATTCATCTGAATTCCCTTCCTCTTTCGCATTAACAGGAGCAGAAATAATTGAGACATTTCTGAGCTTTGCTCCCAAACTATTTTTCCCAAAATATTTCCGGCATAAATTTTCGTAATCTTGAATAAACTGCCGATATTCATCATCAGTAAGCAATAAGTAATCTCTCTCTGCAAATAGCATGTCTTTTGCGGGATCATTTTCCTTTTCGTAATACTTCTGGAAGTCTGAAAGCAAAGATAATACGAAAGTCAATATTGCATTAAAGTCATTGTTTTTAGCCGCTTTTTTCAGCGAATAGACCTTTTCTACTGTCCCACGGATTCTGTTTTCCTGCACTACTTCTATAATCTCATTTTGCTCAAGTAATCTAATATGATTATAAATGGATGCTTTAGAAACGGCTGATAACGAATCTATGATCTCACTTGTAGTGGCTTTTTTGTTTATAGATAAATACTGTAAAATGCGTAATCTTATCGGATGTATCAATATTTCTGTTTTATTCATTTTTTGCCCTCCAGTCTTTTTTTTTGAATTATTATATTTATTTTTATTATTCTAATTATTTATAATAATATATTTATTTTATGCATTTGTCAATAGATTTTTATTATAATTTATCAAATATCAAAAAAGGTATTTTATATACTCTGTAATCACAAGAAAGAAACCGTCAGAATATTCTATAGAAAAAGGGATATCGGATCGGTTTATGAAATGGGTAAAAGATACAATCGGATACTGGTGTGAAGATATCCTGAGCGGAGAATGCCTGGGACAGGGGATTGGTGTGGCTGTGATGGACACGGGGATTATGCTGCACCCGGATTTTGGAAACAGAATCAAAGGATTTGCTGATTTTGTGAATGGAAAAACAGCGTTGTATGACGACAGCGGACATGGAACCCATGTGGCCGGAATTCTTGCAGGAAACGGACGGATGTCCGGCAGGCTGAACTACCGGGGAAATCTTCCGGCGGAAGAAGTGCTGCAGAAGAAATACAGTGGGATTGCTCCGCGCAGTGAGCTGGTGATCGCGAAAGTGCTGGATCAGGAGGGAAACGGAACGGTAGAAAATGTTCTGCGCGGAATTGAATGGATCCAGAAGATCCGGCAGGAAAAAGGTGTGCGCATCGTCAATATCTCTGTGGGAGCACAGCCGGGACTGGAATCTGCGGCTCAGAAGCGGCTTCTTGCAGGAGTGGAGTCACTCTGGGATGCGGGACTTGTTGTCGTAGTTTCCGCCGGGAATTACGGACCGGGGCGTGGAACAGTCGCCGTTCCGGGCAGCAGCCGCAAGGTGATTACGGTGGGCGCAGAGTGGATATATTCCGGATGCGGACCGACAGATGAATGTGTTGTAAAACCGGATGTAACGGCGCCCGGAACAGACATCGTCAGCTGCAGCAGCGGTTATACGAATCGCTGGAAACACCCTTACGTATCCAAGACAGGAACCTCGATGGCAACCCCGATCGTATCCGGTGCGATCGCCTGCCTGCTGTCGAAATTTCCTGAGATGACAAATGTGGAGGTAAAACTGAAATTGCGGGAAAGCTCAGTCCCGGGGAAAAAAGAAAGTCAGGGATGGGGGATGCTCCATGTGGGGAAATTACTGGAGGATTAGGCTGAAAGAAAAGACTATCAGTGGTTGCCGGTAGTCTTTTTTGCGTTAAAAAGTTGAGCATTACTGGCAAGGCAGAGCGGACCGTTCCAATGCGGCGGCATTTAACCATGCGGGTAATGTAACGGTACGGTTTACGGAGCGGTTTACTTGAGCCATACGAATAGATGGCATATATACATCAACTAATACAACGCGCTCATTTTCTTTCATAGATACTTTGGAGAGTGGAGTAGGAGCAGGAAGTTCTTCCCAATCTTCTTCTAAACCATAGAGGACACAGCCTAATAGTTCACGCGCAGACATTAAAGAGGATAGTTTTTTTAATTTAAAGAGATTGAAACAATAGAAATATTATGTTATATTATCGGCATGGGAAACCACAGAGCCAAAAGGCGGCTTTACCTCTCTTGTTTATGACGGAGGGTATTACTGCCCTCCGGACGAAAGAAAGGAGGGCGATAACATGGTTACATATTCTGATCTGATTCAGTTTTGTATACTCATTGTTGCCCTTGTAAGTCTTTGCCATGAGATTTTCAAGGATAAAAAATAGCCGCCACTACCTGCAATAGTGACGGCTTGCCTATTAACTAGGCAGAAGAAACTTGTTGTAGGGTAGAGCCGCTTCTGTGGTTCTCCCTTTTCTATTCTAAATATAGCACATCTAGCAGTAGGACGCAAGAGGTTTTTAAGCTATTTGTCCCTTTTATCTGGCATTTCTTTTTTGTGTGGATCGGGGTATCTAGGTTAGTTCTTCCACACGTTCAATGGTTACTGCGTTAGAGTGGGGGAGATGGCGGCTTTAACATGGGAAGATGTAGATTTTAAAAATAATACAATCAGTATTAGTAAGACGGCACAGGACGAACAAATACGAACATTAGTTTGACAAGAAAAAACACTTGACACCTTGATCCTTTTCGTGTATGATAGCAAAGGTGATTGAACATGGATGAGATTTTAGTACAGTCATTGTTATACGATTTTTACGGGGAACTGCTGAATGAGCACCAGAAGGATATTTACGAGCGCTTTGTGCTGGAGGATTTATCCCTGCGGGAGATTGCGCAGGAGGAGGGGATCAGCCGGCAGGGAGTCCACGATATTGTGAAGCGGTGCGAACGGACGCTGGAAGGGTATGAAGAGAAGCTGCATCTGGTAGAGAAGTTCCTTGCGATCAAAGAAAAGGTGCGTGAGATCGACTGTGTGCTGGACGGTTATGAAGAGAACAGCCGGCAGGCGGACGAGATGATTGCAAAGATCCGGCAGATTTCCGCACAGATTATTGAAGAATTGTGAATCGTAACTGAAGAACAGATAACAGAGGAGTTAGAGAATGGCATTTGACAGTTTATCCGAAAAGCTCCAGAATGTATTCCGCAATCTCCGCAGCAAGGGACGTCTGACTGAGGAGGATGTGAAGACCGCCCTGAAAGAAGTAAAGATGGCGCTTCTGGAAGCAGACGTGAACTTCAAGGTGGTAAAGACGTTTATCAAAGATGTGCAGGAGCGTGCGATCGGACAGGACGTCATGAACGGATTGAATCCGGGGCAGATGGTGATCAAGATCGTCAATGAAGAACTGGTCAGACTGATGGGTTCTGAGACGACAGAGATTCAGCTCCAGCCGGGCAGCGCTACGACGGTGATCATGATGGTTGGTCTGCAGGGTGCAGGAAAAACGACGACTACCGCAAAGCTCGCAGGCAAGTTCAAGCTGAAAGGAAAGAAGCCGCTGCTTGTGGCGTGTGATGTTTACCGGCCTGCTGCGATCCAGCAGTTGGAGATCAACGGAAAGAAGCAGGATGTTGAAGTATTTTCCATGGGCGACAAAGTAAAACCGGCGGACATTGCAAAGGCAGCGATGGAGTATGCTGCAAAGAACAAGAATAATCTTGTGATTCTGGATACTGCCGGACGTCTTCATATTGACGAGGATATGATGGCAGAGCTGCAGGAGATCAAGGAAGCTGTGAACGTCCATCAGACGATACTGGTTGTGGACGCCATGACCGGACAGGACGCGGTGAATGTGGCAGGCAGCTTTGATGAAAAGATCGGTATAGACGGCGTAATCCTTACGAAACTGGACGGCGATACCCGCGGCGGCGCTGCGCTGTCGATCCGGGCGGTCACCGGGAAGCCGATTCTTTATGTCGGCATGGGAGAGAAGCTTTCAGACCTGGAGCAATTTTATCCCGACCGGATGGCGTCGCGAATCCTCGGCATGGGAGATGTTCTGACGCTGATCGAGAAAGCGGAGAGTGAGATTGATGAAGAGCAGTCCAGAAAAACGCTTGAAAAGATGCGTAAATCCGGTTTTGATTATGAGGATTATCTGGAAAGCATGAAGCAGATCAAGAACATGGGCGGATTATCCGGCGTAATGAATATGATGCCGGGTCTTGGCGGAAATAAGAAGATGAAAAATCTGGATTCTGACGCCGGGGAGCAGACCATGAAAAAGCTGGAAGCGATGATCCTCTCCATGACAGTGGAAGAACGCAGAAATCCGGATTTGCTGAACTTGTCGAGAAAGCAGCGGATCGCAAAAGGAGCCGGTGTAGAGATGGCGGAAGTTAACCGGCTTGTGAAACAGTTCAATGAGACCAGGAAGATGATGAAGAAGATGCCGGGCCTCATGGGTGGCAAGGGTGGTAAAAAAGGCAGATTCAGAATGCCTTTTTGACACATAGATAATAAAATATATCTGGAAACAGAAAGATAAGAGAACAGAAAGGAAAGGTATTATATCATGGCAGTAAAAATCAGATTAAGAAGAATGGGACAGAAGAAGGCACCGTTTTATAGAATTATCGTTGCAGATTCCCGCGCACCAAGAGACGGAAGATTTATTGAAGAAATCGGAACTTATGATCCGAACTGCGATCCGAGCGCGATCCATGTAGATGAGGAGAAAGCGAAGAAGTGGCTGAACAACGGGGCACAGCCTACAGAAGTTGTTGGCAAAATCTTCAAGGCAGCAGGAATCGAAAAGTAAGTTTCCGCGGAGGTACGCGCAGATGAAAGAATTAGTAGAAGTGATTACGAAAGCGCTGGTGGATAATCCGGATGAAGTCGTGGTTACGGAAAAGCAGGAGGGCAGGACTACCGTTCTCGAAGTTCGCGTTGCTGACGGCGATATGGGAAAAGTGATCGGTAAGCAGGGACGCATCGCCAAGGCAATCCGCTCCGTTGTGAAAGCGGCGGCTGCCAAGGAAGACAAGCGTGTGGTCGTAGACATTGTGCAGTAAAGCATATCCTGACGGCGATTCGGAAATAAGACCGGGTTTTGTCCGTTTTGCAGGTAAAAAAGAAGGGGACAGTCTGAGTAAGGTCTGCCCCCTTTTGTAAATTCAAACAGGAGGGCGTATGGAGCAGTTATTACAGGTTGGCGTGATTACTTCGACACACGGCGTGCGCGGTGAAGTCAAAGTATTTCCGACGACCGATGATGTACGGCGCTTTAAAAAACTAAAAAATGTGCTTCTGGATACGGGAAAGGAAACACTGTGCCTGGAAATTCAGGGCGTGAAGTTTTTTAAGCAGTTTGTCATTTTAAAGTTCCGGGAATTTGACAATATCAATGATATTGAAAAATATAAAGGAAAAAGTCTGTATGTGACGCGGGAAGATGCGGTGAAACTGGGGAAAGATGAATATTTCATAGCAGATCTGATCGGGATGCAGGTCACTACAGATGAGGGAGAGCGTGGAAGGCTGACGGATGTGCTGGAAACAGGGGCAAATGAAGTCTATGTGGTTGACTTTGACAAGTACGGAAGCGTGATGATCCCGGCAATCCATGACTGTATTCTGGAGGTGGATGTTGAGGCGATGCAGATGAAAGTACATTTACTGGAGGGACTTGTAGAATGAATTTTCATATCCTGACATTGTTCCCGGAAATGGTGATGAACGGTCTGAATACCAGTATCATCGGCAGAGCGGTGAATAAGGGGCTGCTGTCCATTGAGGCTGTGAATATCCGGGATTATGCCTTTAATAAGCATCAGAGCGTGGATGACTATCCATATGGCGGGGGCGCCGGGATGCTGATGCAGGCGGAACCGGTTTATCTGGCATATAAGGCAGTGGAAGAACAGATCGCAGCGGGAAGCGGGGAACATAAAAAAACGCGTGTGGTATACCTTTCCCCGCAGGGAAAAGTATTTGATCAGAAGATGGCGGAGGAACTGGCCGGGGAGGAGGATCTGATCCTGCTGTGCGGGCATTATGAAGGAATTGATGAGCGGGTGCTTGAGGAAATCGTAACGGATTCGGTTTCAATCGGGGATTATGTGCTGACTGGAGGAGAACTTCCGGCGATGGTTCTGGTTGATGCAGTTTCCCGCCTTGTGCCGGGAGTGCTGCACAATGACGTGTCAGCGGAGTTTGAATCTTTTCAGGATCATCTGCTGGAATATCCACAGTACTCCCGCCCGGAGGAATGGCATGGAAAACGAGTACCGGACGTACTTTTGTCCGGACATCACGCCAATATCGAGAAATGGCGGCGAAAACAGTCCATTCTCCGTACGAAAGAACGTAGACCGGATCTGCTGGAAAAATGTGAACTGACTGAGGAGGAAAAGGCATTTCTTGAAAATGAGCTTACCCATTAAGATAAAATAACTTGAGTTTCCGTAAATTGTAATTGAAAAAGGGATATGTCTATCTAAAGTAC
>CATXUX010000023.1 GCA_958402795.1 uncultured Lachnospiraceae bacterium
GTAAGCCGCATAAGCAGGGTTTGGGGAAGGCACTCCCCAACAAGATTCCCGCAGGAGCAAAATGAGCGAAAAGCGAATTTTGGTACTGCGGTAGAATCTTGCTCTAAGAAACTGCCGGACTGCCATTCACTTGCTACTGCCACTTTTGGGGGAAATCGCAACCAACTTTTTCATAAAAAGCTACCGGATTGCCCTCACTTGCTACTGCCACTTTTTCGGAAAATCTATAACCAGCTTTTTTATAAAAGGCTGCGGGCTGGCGTTCTCCCCTTACTCCCTACAACACCGCCAAAAGCAAAAATGACGGACTTTCCGGCAAGAACTTTTCCGGCGGCTCGGTCTTTCCCGACAATAAGGCGTTTCGGAAGCTGCATTTTGCCCACTGTCTGACAGGAAACAGGAAATTTCCCTTGCCCACATACCAGTACCGACACTTTCCCGATTTGCCAAAAATGGGCGCAAAAAAAGCAGCAAATCTTTTTCGGATTTACTGCTTCATGTGCCGCTGCGGGGCGGCGGGATATTCAGTTTTTATGGTGGTTCAGTGTAGTAAACTGGAAGTTCATCAATTACTCTGCACTATGAAACTAACACTTCCTTTTGCTTTTTTTCCTGTTACTTCAACTGTGTATGTTCCGCTTTCATCAATTTCAACATCAAACTCATTAGATGTTGAAATTTCGTTACTTTCATAGATAGGTTCTTCCCCGTCTTTTTGAATTTTTATTGATAAGCTACCTTTATCTACTACAATTTTAGCACTAATAGTATCTCCAGCTTCAATAGTTAAATCCTGTGCGTCCGTTGTATTTAACACACTATATTCCATGATAAATTCACTATCGTTTCCAGTACGACTACCATCAAATTCTGTGCCACACGCAGTTAAAGATATAAGAAAGACTAATGTACAGACTATCAATATAATTTTTTTCATACTAACCTCCTGTTCGCATTTATTGGACTAATTTTATCATATCATCAATCCAAACTCAACGGTCAAGCCGGAACTTAAACAGGCTTTCAATCAGCTTTGTTCTGATGTAGTCCTCCATATCAGAGTTATAATAGCCGTTCATCTTGGAGAAGTAGCGGATATATCCGGCGTATCGGTCAAGGACAGCTTGTATTGCTATGGGGTCGCCCTCATGTGCCTTTATGATAGTGTCATAGGGGAGAAGTCGGTTACTCATGGGACAACACCTCCATTTCCTCTTTCAGCCGCTTCAAGGCAAGCTGAATATGCCGCCCGATTGTGCTGCGTGTCCAGCCGCTTTGTTCTCCGATTTCTTTCTGTGTCAAGTGCTGGAAGTAATACAAAAAGATTTCCTCCTGCGTCTGTTCCGGCAATCGGGCAAGAGCAGCCGCAAGAGAACAGCTATCTAAAAGTATCGTCTGCCCTCGGACAGAAAACGGATAAGTTTCGCCATAGTCCGGCACTTGAAAATACTCGTCTGTGGTGCTTAGTGGACAAACTTTTCTTCGGTCAAGTATTCAAGGGAGATTTCCCGTTTCCACCTCGCCGCCAGCATACGGGCAGCGTCAAAGGACGCATGGCGAATAACAATCCGGCAATAGGTATCATGGGTATAGCGGATATGTTCTTGATAGGCTTCGTATTCAGTCATGGAAAATCCCCCTTTCTTCGATTATGGGAAAGGGCGGCAGCACTTTTTGCTGTCGCCCCTTGATTACCCACCAGCAAGGACAGTCGGGGCTGTCAACGGTGGGCGTAGCCCATTTACTTGCCGTTGACTGGCTCGGCTGGGTTTGCTATTTATTCTTCTACCGTAAAAATTTCTTCAATCGAAACATTAAATACTTTTGCTATATTCCATGCTAAAACTAATGATGGATTGTATTTTCCCTTTTCAAGATTTCCGATTGTTTCTCTACGGACACCTACCAGTTTTGCTAAATCCTCTTGTTTCATATCATGTTTTGCTCTGTATTCTTTTATACGATTTTTAATCATTGCTTGCCCCTTTTCGTTCCTTTAATTCCAAAACAATAAGAGCAGCGGTAAATGCTAAAATAGCAACTGCAAAGCTTAAACCAAAAGCTGTTGGAATAGCTTTATCTGTGGAATAAATGTGAGAACAAACAAACATAAAGGGAACAAGAGAAATCATTTCTGACATAAATGCAAATGTAGCTGACTTTTGAACATTGAGTCTAAAAAATTCATCTGGGATAACCCAAAAATAACGAATATAATAGACAAACCCGAAAAAGCCAAACAAACCTGTATTTCCTGTTGTAAATCCTAAAATTGCTATCAATGCCAAAAGGGATAAAAAACCTAAGTAATTGATTTTGTATTTCATAAAAGTTCCTCTCTTTCTATGTGGTATATATCGCTCTTTGTGTTATAAATATACCACATTGTATTTCGTAAGTCAAGGTACTTTAAGTAGATATTTCGGAATAGTGGTGTGGCTATCTTTATTTTTTATTGTGTTACTTTACCGCACATGAGCATTTGCACCAGGGTTGTCGTTGCCGTAACCTTCCAGCAGGTTGATGACGCCCCAGATACCGAGACCGGCACCGAGCGCGATAACGAGGGTCTGAAGAACGGTGATTGCCTGTTCAAAAAATGCCATATAGTTTGTTAGCCGGAATCTGATTAAAAAATAGGTTTGTCATGTTTCATAGGCATACAAAAGCCGGAACAATCTGCCGCCCGGTTTCCGGGGGCATGATTCCGGCTGTCCTCCTTTTTTCATTATTTTTCTTGCGATTGTCCGCTTTGTACGCCAATGGCCCGTAGAGGGCAGGTGCGGCGAATAGATAAGATCACTCCTTTCAAAAGCGGAACGAAGTTAAGCGCCCTTTGTGTCTACTTCATATACATCGCAGACCTCATTGGGCTTGAGTTTCAGCCTTGCGGACAGGAATGCTTCAATGTCAAAAGCGTTCTTGTCATCCGCATCGGCAGTGTACTTGAAATTGGGGTGCTTGGTAATGTCGTACTTATCCGAAAGGAAAGGACGCACGCCACGCAACTGGAGGATGCACTTGTTTCCGTCCATCGTCGCAAGCTCATCCTGGCTCATCAGCTCTTTCCCCAATTTTTGATAGTTGAGAGAGTGGGAGGTCTCTCGGCCACGGCTCTCTCCGGTGTTGTAGGTGTCGATGGTTTCCTTACCCAGCACGGCAGCCAGCTCCTTGAGGGTGGTTGGCTCCTTACCGCCCAGGAAGATGGAAGTATCCATGTTGCCGATGATGGTATCCGCATTGTCCTTATAGATCGCCTTGAGCTGACTCTGCGCCTGCAACACCAGACAGGCGGAGATCTCACGGCTTCGGATGGTTGCCACCAGCTTTTCCAGCTTAGGGATCTGGCCGATATTGGCGCACTCGTCAATGAGACAGCGCACATGGACTGGGAGCCTGCCGCCATACACATCGTCGGCTTTTTCGCAGAGCAGATTAAACAGCTGGGTGTAGCACATAGAGATCAGGAAGTTAAAGCTGTCATCTGTATCACTCATAATGAGGAACAGGGCAGTTTTCCGGTCTCCCAAAGTGTCCAGTTCCAGCTCATCATAGGCCGTGACTTCACGCAGCTCTGCGATGTCGAATACAGCAAGGCGCGCACCACAGGAAATCAGGATCGACTTGGCTGTTTTTCCGGCAGCCAGCTTGTACTTCTTGTACTGACGGACGGCGAAGTGGTTGGGCTTCTCGGCTTCCAGTGCATCAAACATCAGGTCTACCGGGTTTTTGAACTCCTCGTCATCCTCCCGAACCTCCATGGCGTTGATGAACTCGATGAGGGTAGAGAAATTCTGCTCCTCTACCGGAGCCTCATAGTGGATATACCCAATCAGCGCGCAATACAGCAAGGTCTCTGCTTTGACCCAAAAATCGTCCCCGGCCTTGCCTTCGCCTTTGGTATTGGCGATCAGCGTTGTGACCAGCTTCAAGATGTCCTTTTCGCTATGGATATAGGCGAAAGGTTCCGATAGGTAAGCCTTTGATGTTATCTCCGGCTTTTCCCCCGGCTAGCACCGGACATGCGACTTTCACCGCATCCGGCGCCCCATCAAGCATAGTTTCAGCAGTAATACACACTCACTCTTTCACATTAGCTAAATCAGTTTGTTACGATTTACATTGACATTTCTGCCAATCCTGCGGCAACACGCAGTTTGTTTACTTTAGTAATTTGTGCCTTATTCAAATCATACTTCTTTGTCAGTGTAGCGAACTTTATGCTGTCTGTTGTTGAGATAAATTCATATCCGGCGGGTGATAAAAGCAACAGATTACGGTAACTGTCTCTGCCGTTTTTACACTCATTCGATTTTCTGTAACAAATACAGTGAATCACTTCCAGATGTTCCCCGGTGATTGCACATTTACCTTCCTGTCCGGCATAGAGAGAGATTCGGTTATCATTGAACTGTACCGTTTCTCCTGTTACCGGGTGGCGCATGAGCCAGAGCATATCTTCAACGTTCAGTTTCAGATTGCTGTGGATTTCCATTCTTCCGTCCAGAGTATATGGATTGATTTTCCTGCTCTTGCGCATTGGTATCTTAAACTGCACATATGCCAGAGGTACTACTGGTGTATCTCCAATCCAGCGCATTTGCTTCGATTTTCCATACCGGTTTTTTAAATATTTGTTGTTTAGTTCGCCCTGCTTTTTATATCCATCTATCCGATGGAGAAAGCGACCGTTATTCACATGAGCCATTCGGCTGAAATTCAGGTTTATCCTCGTAGCAATGCAATAATAGTTCTGCATACCTATGACTTTGGCGTTGTATTCGTGAATGTTGCTCTTTATGTCACTTGCTGTCTTGCTGTTTTGAATCTCTATAATTGCTTTTGAGAGTTCTTTCTGCATATGCGACACTGCCTTGTCACAGACATTTGAACTGATTACCCATGTCCTGCGTTTCCTTATCAGCTTCATACGGAACCCCAGAAACTCACTGTCTCTTTTCCTGAGATTTGTGACCTTTGATTTTTCATCTGAAATTTCCAGTTTGAGCCGCTTTAGCAGCCAGTCCTTAACCGCATGGTATGCTCTGCCAGCGTCCTTACGGTTTCTGCAAAAGATTTTAAAATCATCTGCATACCGGACTATACGCATTTCCTTGAGGTTGCTCTTTTTGAGCGCCGTGTAGCTGTTGCACTTTTTCTCTGCCCCGTTCGGATAATATGTGACCTTACAAGGAGACTTCATATGGTCTGCCATACCCTCCCACTGTGACGCTATCCACCAGTCCAGTTCGTTCAGGACAATGTTGGCTAACAGCGGGGAAAGTATGCCGCCCTGAGGGGTTCCCCTGTCTGGATATAAGATTTCTCCATCTGGCATTTGAATTGGCGCTTTCAGCATTGCTTTGATTATCTGAATCAACTTGGTATCCCGTATACCCAACGTCCATATCTGCTGTAACAGCTTTCTATGATTTACGTTGTCAAAGAAACCCTTTATATCCACATCTACTACATAGTGGAGTTTGTTCCTTTGAGCCAGTCCGTAAGCGTAGGAGACAGCGTTTTCAGCGCTCCTGCAAGGTCTGAAGCCGTATGAATGTTCATAAAACTTTGCTTCACAGATTGGCTCCATGACCTGTAATATGCATTGCTGTACAATCCGGTCTATGATACACGGTATGCCTAACGGTCTTAATTTCCCATTTGGTTTGGGAATCTCTACCCTCCTTACTGTTTTTGGCACATACCTTGTAAACTGTTTTTGAATAAGGGAGACAAAATCTTCTTCCGACATATCTGCCAGTGATTCTATCGTTCTCCCATCTGTGCCGGCGGTATGGCTCCCATCATTGCTTTTAATATTTCTGAAAGCAAGCATGATGTTATTTGGTGCCACAATGATTTCTACGAGATTATTAAATATCTCTCCATCTCTGCTTTTTGCATACAGTTCATCAAAGATGTTCTGCATGTCATAGTATTCCGCATGGCGCAGTTTACTTCTTTTTTTAGCTTTTTGTGTCATGTACATCACCCCGTTTCATTGATTCGAGTGACAATTTCTTATTCTTACTCGACTGCATGATTAGAGAGTGTGTACTGCTGATTTTCTGCCTGACTTGTGGCCATTCCTCCGTCGCCCTCTTTTTCGCAGGCAACATCGACAGTTCGACCACGACCTTTCAGCAGAGATTCATCCGCTTATTGTTCTTCGCCGGATTATCCATAGGATTCTCTGCCTTTCCTTGTTCCGATAATTCTATCTGTGCATATATACCCTTAGGTGTTCCCTCTAAGCCTGACAGCTTGCATGTGCCTGTAACACATCACGGTGGTTCGTAACAACCATTCCTACTAAACCGCACTGTCTGGGCATGAACCCACACATACATTTCTGTATGTGGCACTTTTAGACCTTTACATTCGGGAGTTTCGTCAGGCATTGCTGCCATTCTCACCATAGGTATTTTATAGACCCCCGGCATATGGGGTGCGCTGTCCACCTCTGGACAGGTTTCGTCAGCGTTATCTGTTACGGCACCTTTCTGCCGACTTTACCGGGCTTCACACCTCATCACAGAATGATGAAGCATGCCGGAGTATCAGGGGAGGCGTTTCAAGGCGTTACCCTATCATTCCACCTCTCGAATTATCAGTTCACAGAACTGATTAAAACAGCGCTGTGCGCCGCCTTTTCAGCGGCGAACAAGTCGCACGGTTATAGTGCATTGATTTTCGGAAGTTGATGGTATTTAGGACCTTGATGCGGTACGGCTCATAAATGACCTTGCCGTGCTTATCCTTCATGGGCTTTCCGTCCTTTCCCAGTTTGGGTGCGCCCCTTTGGAGCATTTTCCCGCACTCCACCAAAATGGTTCCCTTCGGGTCTGTGACCACATAAGAACTGTGCATCTGCATCAGATTTGGTTTGAGCCAGAAACGGGTCTTACCGGAACCGGAGCCGCCGATCACCAGCACATTTTTGTTTCTGGCGGTCTTTGGGTCCTTGGGGCGGCTGTTCATGGTCAGGCTTTCGGTTTTTGTGAGAATGACATTGTTCTGGAACACCGGGTCGATGTAGGGAGCAATATCCTCACGGGTTCCCCAACGGGCAGAGCCATACTCCATGCCGTGACGGTACTTCTTGGCGTTTTTACTTTTGAGATACACCGCCAGACGCAGGCCAGCACCGCAGCACAGCCCCACCAGCAGATCCAACGGGTGCAGGCTGGGCCAGAAACTTTGCAGCGCCCCAGGCAGGACAGCAAACAGGGAAAGGAATTTCTCTGAAGCATTTGCCCCCTGAGCCAGCCGCCATGCCTCCCCGAAGTTGGTAGCAAACAGCCCCATCAGGAGATAGGGCAGGTTCAGCAAAACGAGCTTTTTGATGTCAAACTGCTTTTTCATCGTTCCAGCTCCTTTCGCTTGGTGCGGTCCACCACGGCATTTTTGACCATCTCTTTGAACTGACTGAGTTTTGCCAGCACAGACGGGCGTTCCGTTTTCTCGGCCTTCTTGACCTTTTTGCTGGTGTACTCGGTAAATGCAGCGGTCAGCGCATCGGCGTCACGGCCTTTGAAAAAGATCAGGTACTTGGGCGGGGAGCTGCTGCGGTCTTTCTTCACCGCATAATCCACACCATATTTCCGGGCGATCTTCTCAAATTCCTTGATGGAAGGGTCTGTGATCTCGATATTGGAGATCCCCTGATTCTGACCAATGAGCTGCTTGACGGTCTGTTTGCCGTGAGGTGTCACAGGAGCATCACGGCTTCTCTGCTTTTGCAGCTTCTTTTCCTTGCAGTGGGCCATGTACTTGCTGATGGCGGCTTTGAGCAGCCTGCCGGTGAACTTTGTTCCACTGACAACCAGCGTTAAAGTCCTGTTTTCCACTTCTTCCTGCATTTTCATCGCCTCCTATTACAATAAATTTGGACAGGAAAGCCGGGCAGCCAGTCCGGCTTTCTTTCCATCTCGTGCCTAAGCTACAATAAGAGGAGCAACTGGCTGACCCTTGCCTCCTTGGGCTTTTATGTCCGTTGGAAAGACTGTTAGCCATCCTCTTGTTGCAGCGTTCGATTTGAGCAGGTTGAGCCACCGGATACCGGAGAGTTCGTGTCACCCAATAGATTGAATCGGCAGCGAGAAAAGATGGATTTCCGGTTGCAGATTCTTTGTGTTGGAGGAATGTGAATGAACTGCGTTGGCATCGATGTTTCCAAGGGTAAGAGCATGATTGCAGTCATGCGGCCCTTCGGAGAGGTAGTGGTTTCACCCTTTGAAGTGCGCCACACCGCCAGCGAACTGAGCGAGCTGGCAAGGCTGCTCAAAAACCTGGACGGTGAGACCCGTGTGGTGATGGAATCCACGGGCAATTACCATGCGCCGGTGGCCTGGCTGCTCCACGGCGCGGGGCTTTATGTTTCTGTAGTCAATGCAATGCTGGTGCACGACTACGGGAACAACAGTTTAAGACGGGGCAAGACCGACAAGAAGGATGCCGTGAAGCTGGCCAACTACGGCCTTGACCACTGGCTCACACTTCCGAGATATGTTCCGGAAGAGGACACCCGGCTCATGCTGAAGACCTGCTACCGGCAGTACCAGCAGTATTCCAAAGTACAGACCATGCTGAAAAACAACCTGATCTCCCTGCTGGACACCGCTTTCCCAGACGCAAACCGCCTGTTTACCAGTCCGCCCCGCGCCGATGGCAGCGAGAAGTGGGTGGACTTTGTCGCTACTTTTTGGCATTGCGAGTGTGTCTGTGGTCTGTCTAAGAAAGCCTTTACCGCCAAGTACCAGAAGTGGTGCAGAAAGCACGGCTACAATTTCAGCCAAGATAAGGCGTTGGATATTTATGCCTCTGCCTGTGGACGCTTCGGTGTCATGCCGAAAACAAATACGGCAAAACTTTTGGTAGAACAGGCCATTTCCCAACTCCAGACAACTTCCGCCGCATTAGCTGCTCTCAAGCAGGAGATGCAGTCTCTGGCAGCTTCTCTGCCGGAGTATCCTGTAGTGATGGAAATGTTTGGTGTTGGCCATACACTCGGCCCCCAACTCATAGCTGAAATTGGCGATGTGCGCCGTTTTCATTCCAAGAAAGCGCTGGTGGCCTTTGCAGGCATTGACGCCCCGCCCTACCAATCTGGCCAAATAGATGTCCGCAGCCGCAGCATTTCCAAGAGGGGATCTGCCTCACTGCGCAGGACACTTTTCCTGGTGATGGGCGTCCTCCTGCAATGTGCCCCAATGGATGAGCCGGTCTACCAGTTCATGAACAAGAAACGCTCTGAGGGCAAGCCATACCGTGTCTACATGATGGCATCCGCCAACAAGTTCTTGCGTATCTACTACGCTTCTGTGAAAGCCTATTTGGATTCCCTGGAACACGACTGATTTCCCTGCGCTATACCATCTGGCTGGCCGCCGTTTCGATTTTGAGTTGCTCAGCGGCTTGATTTTGTGTTGCCTTTTTCGCTGCTCCCAAAACCTGAAATTTCTACTTGACTTTTGTTAGCAGGTCTTTCCACAAAATGTGCAGGGGTGGTGCATTTATTTCTAAGGCGGAACCACCAGCCTCCGGAGAAAATATTTCTTCATCGCTCCATCCCGCGGCTCTTTTTCTTTACCGGCTTCTTATCCGGCAGATTCCACTCTTTCCGAAACTCAGCCACACCTTTAGGGTCAAATGCCTTCAACTTCTCCAGATCAAAGGCAACGGCAGAATATTTTCCATAACCGGACTGCACCTGGTAGGGAAGCACCTTCCCCAATTTGTTCTCTTTGATGAATCGCAGCAGGTCCTTGCTGATGTCACCGGAAATAAACGCCTCTCCGGGGTCCAGGGAATACCCCGGAAGGTTCACCGTCATATCTGCAAACGGTTCCGCCCCATCTTCTGTATGGGTAATCATGCCGATATAAAGCCGCTGATTATTCGCATACATCCCAAGTTGCAGCGATATGGTTTCTTCCCCATATTCCCACTTAAAGGGTACTTTCTTTTCCTCATTCATATCGGATTCCTCCTATCGTATCTGTTCTTTGTGGTCATAAAACAAATCTCCATTTCTGACCTTTGCATGGCTGAGAATCTTGATCTGCCCCTTTGCCTGACTGTCCAGAGCTTTTTCATAGCCTATATCTGACAAAAACAGGCGGGTTCGTTCTCCTTTCCAGCCCACCGGGGAGTCATTCGTCAGCACATCAAAAATAATCATGTGCCGGGTGTTCTCCGCAAATCGCTGAAGATCCATGTAGTCATGGCCGTGATAGTTCTGCGCCCCGGCTTTCTGACGCATTTCCTCCATCAGCTGACCGATTGTTTTTCCTTCCTGCATAAAACCCACTTCCTTTCTGTTCTTATAAGACCAGCAAGATCATCTCCCGCAGCTGAGCAAAATAGAGCTTGCCCTGGGGCGTGACCAGCGTGTAGGAACCGGTATGACCGTGGTTGCAGTAGTCTTTGACGCAAAACAGCCCTGCATTTTTCACATTGGCATAAGGCAGCACATTGCCGGATGCCGTGCGGTACACAAACCGCCGTTCTATCAGAAACCGAACAAACCGGCGCTCCGGGACATCCAACTCTTTGGCGGTAGTCCTGAGATTGGTGCTGTGCTTTAAGTCGATGAACAGGTCATAGAAAGCGGCTTTGCCCTCCAGCTGTGCATTTTCCTTACGCAGAGAAATATTCGCTTCACGCTCAGCCAACAAGTCTGAGCAGAGCTTCATCAGAGCCTCCGGGGAAGTGGCAACCTCCCACAGCTTCTCTTTTGTGAGATAGGCCCCGTGCTTACGAATAGTAGGCAGGACCTCATCGAATACCCACTGTTCAAACCGCTCTGCCGATGGCAATTTGCTGTGAACGATCAGGCGGTACAAATCTCCTTCGGGGATAAAAGTCATACTGATTTTGCGGTCGGGGCTTTGTGGGTGAGGTGCGTCGCGTTTCACGACATACCTACAATGGCGGATAATTGCATCGCGGGGATTGCTGTACCCCAGCGCAGCGGCCACATCCGTTCCGCAGAACAGGTATTTGCCGTTTTCTTCGATGACCCGGATACTGCCAAACTCCGGGTTTTTGAAAATTTCCATCTGGTTCATGTCGTGCCTCCTTTGGCATGATAAAAGGCGGCCTTTACCAGCCGCCTGCGTGCATATCGTGATTGACCAGTGAAGTGTAGTGGTTATTCATGGTGGTAGGCGCATTGAACAGCACCGCAAGCAGGTACTGCTTCATGTTGCGTACCTGGGTGGTATTCTTTTGCAGACAGTCCATGACAAACTCGATGTGGGAGCTGTCCAGTTTCAAAAAACGGGAACGCACGATCTCGTGAGGGAAGTCTGCCCCAGAGATCCGGGTGGTCTTTCGTTTGGCACAGACCGTTTCGACCAACAGCTCTACGATCTCATTCAGGTCATCCAGGTAGAGAGGATAACGCTGCTTCAAGCAGTCATACTCGATATTCTCCAAAATCAACTCCCGATAATTTTCTATCTCTGTGACAGACATCGCATCCCTTCCTTTCCGTTCCGGCGGTCTTTCCGCCGCTGTTTCCCGGAAGGGAATGGAATCGGTACTTGATCCATAAGTAATTGATTTTTCTGTATTTGATTTCTCTATATTTAATTCTGCGGGCTTTTCCGTATCCGGTTTTACCATATCCGGGTTTTCCGTATCTGGTGAAGCCGTATCCGGCTGGGACATATCTGGCTGGGGCTGTTCATAGATGACATACTCGGTATCTGTGATCCGCCCACTTTTATCGCGTCTCTGATGGCGCACGATATATCCGGCTCCTTCCAGTTCACGCAGGGCAGCACCGATGGCATCCACGCCCTCCTTACAGATCTTTGCAAGGCCACGGGTGGTGTAATTCCAGTCCTCTGGCAAAGACAGCATCATGGAAAGCAGCCCCTTGGCTTTTAACGACAGGTTTGCATTTCGTAAATGATGATTGCTCATCACGGTATAATCACGGGTCCGTTCAATGCGAAAAACGGCCATCGACCTCACTCCTTCCGAATTTTGGGTACAAAAAAACCGCAATCCTCATTTCAAAAAATTGCGGTGTTCAGCGCTTTTCAAATTTTCTTGCATAGAACCAAAACAGCGGCTTTTGGGGACGCACCTCTGTAAATGGCTCATCCTGGGCGAAAGGAAGTGTTTGCATCACGCGGTCAATATCCGTTGAATCCATGTCATGCTGAGATCTGCAATCTTCCCGGATTGCTTCTTGAATTTCCTTTACCGTACACATAGTCATTCCTTTCCTTTCATTGTATGGGTTTATGAGCGGCGGCGTTTTCCCGGTTTGAAATCGAGGATATGTCCCTCAATCACACGAGCGTAACGCTTGATCTTGATCTCCCGGCGCTGCTGGCTTTGCAGGGCGGTCTGATACCCGTCCTCAGTCAAAAACAACCGCATTTCATCTCCGGGGCTTCCGTAAGCAGTGCTGGGACGCAGGACGGAAAACTCAATCATCCAGCGCGTGTTATCCCAAAACCTCTCTACGGCGAGAATGTTGTGTCCTTTCAGCTCACGGGCTGAAATATCCCTCATAGGCGGCTCCTTTCATCGTTCCTGGTCTCTCTGACGCTTTTTCTGCCATGCCTCCAGCAGCTTGATAATGGTTTCCTGCATCCGCTGGGGCGTATAGCTTTTGGGGAAATATTTCCGCAAAGTGTCGGAGGTAAATGTCACTCGGTCCAGATCACTTTTCTTTTCCTCACCCATGATGACACGCATCATATCGAGGGTCAGATGCCCCTCCTGGCTGTATTTCTTGAGCCGCTGGGCTTGGGAAAGGGAAGGGGTAGCCTGTTCACTGTCCATCGCGTCCAGTAGGTCTATCTGTTCTTCCTTTTTGAGAAAGGACAGCTCATAAGCAGGGTTCAGGGCAATCTTCTTTTCATCCACCATATCCATCAATTCAGGAATCAGCTCTGTCAGACGGATAAATCTCTTAATCTGTGATTTGCTATCTGGACTGTTCTCCGCGATTTTTTCTGCCGCAGTCAACTTCGGCCCAACTTGGGCCGAAGTTAAATCCGTCCTGGCTCCTTGGTGCTTAATGGCATCCAGCTTCATTTTATAAGCAAATGCTCTTTCACTGGGGAGCAGGCTTTCTCGTTGTAAATTGCTGTCAACCATAATGATTGTAGCGGCATCATCATCCAAATCCCGAACAATGACCGGCATGGTCTCCTTTTCTGCCAGTTCACTGGCTCTGTGCCGCCTGTGTCCGGCTACCAGCTCATAACCGCCCTCCGGGTCCGGTCGGGCAATGGCCGGAACCAGAACGCCATACTGCTTGATACTGTCAGCGGTCTCCATCATGGCTTCGTCATCCTTGACTTTGAATGGGTGGTTCTTGAACGGATGCAGTTCAGACAACGGAATTTCCTGAATCTTTTCCAGCTTTGCATCCTGGCGGCCTTCTTCGGTGGAGAACAGATCATCTACCGATGCCAGCTCTATTTTTTTCGCGCTGCTTTTCAAGTTTCAACACCTCCTTCGTCAGATTTTTGTAGCCCTCTGCCACCTTGCCGCCGGGATCATGGGCAAAAATGCTTTTTCCCTCGGCGCTGATTTCCTTTGCCCGGACAGAATGGGGAATCTCTGTGCCGAATACTTTGATCTTGCTGCCATAGGTCTCTCGCAAAAGTGCGGAAATCTCTTTGGCAAAGTTGGTTCGGCTGTCAACCATCGTCAGCAGGATACCGTCTATCTGGAGCTTGGGGTTGATCTGCCGCTTTACCTTGTTTACCGTGGAGAGCAGCTGTTCCAGCCCTTTGGCGGGCAGATACTCCGCCTGAACGGGAATTATGATCCTGTTTGCAGCGGCCAGCGCATTGACTGTGAGCATCCCAAGGGAGGGCTGGCAGTCGATGAGGATATGGGAGTATTGCCCCTTCAGCGTGTCCAGATATTGCCTCAAGATAGTCTCACGGCTCATGGCATTTACCAGGGATACCTCCATACCGGATAACTGGATGTCCGCAGGCATCAGGTCTACGCCCTCTGGGTGGTGCAGGATACCCTCGCCGGGACGAAGCGGCTCATCCATCAGGATACGCCCCATAGCGTCCGACAGCGTAAAGGGCAGCTTGTCCGGTTGTGGATTGCCCAGGCTGATAGTCAGGCTTCCTTGCGGATCTCCGTCGATCAGCAGGACTTTCTTTCCGGCCTGTGCCAAACCGATTCCAAGATTGGCACAGGTGGTGGTTTTGCCAACGCCGCCCTTCTGGTTGGCGATGGCGATGATTTGCGTGTTCATTGACTTCACCTCATTTCTGATTGTTGCTGTTGCTTCTGGAAATAGAAAAAGCCGCCACTCCAAAATAAAAAGTGAAGTGACGGCTCTTTCTATGGCCGGAATATGAGTTCCTGAAATGAAAAAAGCACCCAGTCATTATACTGAGTGCTGTATCAAATTCATATTCAATTATTCAAATTAGGTCAAACTATGCCAAACTGCCACAGCCAAAAACGAGGGGAAAGAGGGCTGAAAAGTAGCCCCCAAAACACCCACAAAATCGGCTCTCGGTTAACCACTTTGGGCACCACTTGACCCTCTTTTTGCCCTCTTTTTGGCCGGTTAACCACTTGCGGACCACTAAAAATTGGGTGAAAACGGCTCTCGTTTTGCTAAATTTGGTCAAACTATATCAGCCCGTTTAGATACAGTAAAACCCCGGAAAACCTTGATTTTCCGGGGTTTTTGAACCATTTTGATACGGTTTGAACAGCAGATTATCTCTTGCTGAACTGAGGTGCACGACGTGCAGCCTTGAGACCGTATTTCTTACGCTCTTTCATTCTCGGATCACGAGTCAGGTATCCAGCTTTCTTGAGTGTCGGTCTGTAATCCGGATCTGCCTCAAGAAGTGCACGGGAAATACCATGACGGATTGCGCCTGCCTGTCCGGTATATCCGCCGCCATGCACATTGACTGTAATATCAAACTTGTCTGTTGTGTCTGTCGCCACAAGCGGCTGGCGAACTACTACTTTAAGTGTCTCCAGTCCGAAATAGTCATCGATATCTCTTTTATTGATCGTAATCTTACCGGTTCCCGGTGTCAGATATACTCTTGCGATTGATTTTTTTCTTCTTCCTGTTCCGTAATATTTTGTATTAGCCACTGTAATGTCCTCCTTTCAACCTCTCATTAAAATGTCAGTACTTCTGGTTTCTGAGCCTGCTGCTTGTGCTCCGGACCAGCGTATACATGAAGTTTCTTGATCATCGCTCTTCCCAAAGGTCCTTTCGGAAGCATTCCTTTGACTGCAAGTTCTACAACCTTCTCCGGATCCTTCTGCATCAGTTCTGCAAGCGTGGTTTCTTTCATACCGCCTACATAATCGGAATGGTTGTAATATACCTTCTGCTGTAACTTCTTGCCGGTTACCTTTACCTTCGCCGCGTTTACAACTACTACATAGTCGCCTGTATCAACATGCGGTGTAAATTCCGGCTTATTCTTTCCTCTGAGGATCTTCGCGATCTCGGAAGCCATACGTCCTAATGTCTGACCTTCAGCGTCAACCACATACCATTTTCTTTCAATCTTGTCTGGGTTAGCCATATAAGTTTTCATGGAAATTCCTCCTGTTATATTCTCTCACTTGTTTTTCTTTTTTTCTTCTATGAAATCAGTATGCTCCGGGGCTTATGGCGCAGACTGTTTCTCCCTTTTTTACATGCTGTACTATTATAGTACGGAGGATTCCCGTTGTCAACAATTTTTTTCTTTGAGAATGTCTTTATAAAACTGGTTCATCTCTTTCTTGGTCGAAAAGGTCGCCACATACATCTGGTTTCCCATCGCCCCTGCAAGCACATCCGGAAGACGGTCTGTCATTTTCATATGTGCGCCGTATTTTTCCATGATATCTCTGTGGCTGAATGTAAAATCTTTTCCGTCCCGGCGTCCGGCGAAAGCACAGTAGGCATGTCCTCCTACCGGCATGGTAGAACGGTCAAAGGCAATCATGTCCGCCCAGATCTTGTACACGTTTGTGCTGTGGGCGAAATCAATCATATCCGGCGTAAACCCGCCGCAGGGACGCATATTGACCTCCAGCGCCACAATATTCCCTTTTTGACCCAGTCCTTCATGATCCTCTGACAGACGGAAAAATTCAAAATGTACGAACCGGCTCTTCACACCGAAGCTCTTCGCTGTCGCACGTCCCGCCTGACGGGTATCCTCCGGCAGGTCTTTCAGGATATAATAAATCGAGTTATCCTGATTATTGACAATGTCCATGATGGAATTCGGCGTTACATTCCCGGTCTCAAAAATCGGCTCGCCGTGTGAATCGATCACAGCATCATAGGAATTGACCTCACCGTTAATGTATTCTTCCATAATATAGTCGGTATCCGGCCATTTATTTTCAAAAAAAGTTCGCATCTGGTCATCATTTTCAATCTTAAACGTGTGGGATGCGCCGACGCCGTTATCCGGCTTTGCCACAATAGGATACCCGACTTCCCCGGCAAACCACAGCGCTTTATCCACTGTATCTACCGTGTGGTAGCGCGCCACAGGAATTCCTGCCTTCACATAATACTCTTTCATCTTCGATTTATATTTGATGCGCTGAATATCTTCTTCGCGAAAGCCGCTGGTAATATTGAAATCTGTGCGCAGTCTTGCATCCCGCTCCAGCCAGTATTCATTATTCGACTCCAGCCAGTCGATGCGTCCGTGTTTAAAAATAAAGAATGCCACGGCGCGGTAAACCTCTTCGCTGTTCTCCAGGTCACTGACCTTGTAGTATTCGTTTAAACTGTCTTTTAAATCCTGACTCAGCTCATCATACGGCTGGTCGCCGATTCCAAGCACATTTAAGCCGTTCTTTTTCAATTCCCGGCAGAACATCCAGTAATTTGTCGGAAAGTTTGGTGAAATAAATACAAAATTTTTCATTGGTGTCTCTCGCTTCCTTTTCTTTACATTATTTTTCTGAATCCTGATCCTCCAGCAGGTATGGAACGAAGTAATCCACCTGCTTATACCACCAGCACCAGTCATGGGTTACATCATATCCCCACAGATCCACCCAGATGTTAATTCCCTTTTTGTCAAAAATCTCTTTCAACTGCCTTGTTGTATCCGGAGCTTCCCAGTCCCCCTGTCCGACACAGATCACAGCCTTTTTCCGGTTGAACAAGTCGATATACGGATGATCTGACGGCATATTTGCCATATAATGTACCGGCGAATTTTGGTACACGAGATCATCCATATAGCTGCCAAATCCATATTCCGCGGTATAGATCCCGCTCAGTGCGAGCAGCCGGTCAAACAGATCGGGACGCCGCAGATATAAATTTACCGCGTGGGTCGCGCCCAGACTGCATCCGAATACCATAATTCCCGGATATCCCGTCCAGCCGTTCTTTTCGTTGGCGTAATCCCGCAGAAACGGCACGACTTCGTCGGTGATATAACGGATCCACTGTTCATAGCGTTCGATTTTCCAGCGTCCGTCCCCATATGTGTTGGACCATGTTTCCCCATCCACCGTGTCAATGGCAAGTACCATGGCCTGCCCGGATTCAATCCACGGCTTCCACGCATCAGTCATTTTAAAATTCTCAAAATCATAAAACCTTCCATCCTGACACGGAATAAAAATAACAGGATGCCCCGCATGTCCATAGATCTTGCATTCCATATCGCGCCCAAGCGCGGAACTGTAAGCCTTAAAATACTCCGTTACCATTGCTTTCTCCTCTCGATTACTACACTAATACTCATAGCAAAGTGTATTCATAAAAAAGGGAATCTGCCGTTCCCAGCTCGCCTCGCAGTGGGTGCCTCCCGGAACAATGCGGCAGTCTGTCAATACATTTCTCCGTATAAGCAGTTCTGCGAATTCGCCAAAGGTATGGCGCAGATTTCTATGATTGCCAAACTCCTTCGAACCATAATCCATATAGAGTACCGTATCCGGATCAAGTACTGCCCGGGAAATCATCCTGCGCAGCTCCACCGGTGCGGTCCAGAGAGAAGGAGAGAGGGCGGCTGCCCGGGAAAATACATGGTTGTACTCCACAAGTGCATAAATACTCATCAGTCCTCCCATAGAACTTCCGGCGATGAATGTGTGCTCCCTGTCAGGCAGGGTACGGTAATTTTCATCAATGAATGGCTTAAATTCCTGCGTAAACCAGTCCATCGTTACCTTTCCGCGTCCCACTACCCGTCCAAGATGAGGATCCTGAAATGTAAACGGCGAATATTCCTCCAGCCGTCCATTATTTGGACTGTGATTGCACTCTACAGCGGCAATGATCATCTGTGTTCTTGTCCGATCCATGTATTCCTGCATTCCCCATGACTTTCCATAAGTCGCATCGGAATCAAAAAACACATTGTGCCCGTCAAACATATAAAGTACCGGATATCGCTTCCAATGCTCATGAAGATAAGAATCCGGAAGATAAATATACGCAGTACGCTTCTCCCCGGCGCCGTCCGCCAGAGGAAACGTTACTTCAAAACGATCTGTCATACCTGCCTCCTAACGCCCTGTTGCTTTTGTAATTTAAACTGATAAACTGTTGGCTTTTAATATAACACAACGAAAAAAAAATAGCAAGAAACAGAAAAATTTGTGATATAATGAGAGACCAGAGGAAGGAGTGATTTTGTTTTGAAAAGAGATGAAACACAGGCAGATAAATACCAGATGATGACGGAAACGCCGATCCCGCGTCTGATCGGGCAACTCTCGATTCCAACGATCATCAGTATGCTGGTTACTTCATTTTATAACATGGCAGACACCTTTTTTGTCGGCAGGATCGGAACGAGCGCAACTGCCGCTGTCGGAGTTGCTTTTCCGGTCATGGCAGTGATCCAGGCGCTCGGATTCTTCTGCGGTCACGGATCCGGCAATTCCATGTCCCGCCATCTGGGTGCGCAGGACACAGACAGCGCCGGCGAGCTTGCCGCCACCGGTTTCTTCGGCAGTCTGATCCTTGGCGTTATGGTAATGGTTCTGGGCGAAATATTCCTGACGCCGCTTTCCCGCTTTCTCGGATCAACCGATACCATTCTTCCGTACACAGAAGAATATCTGCGGCTGATTCTGATCGGCGCGCCATACATGACCGCGCAGTTTGTCCTGAACAACCAGATCCGTTTCCAGGGAAATGCCTTTTATGCAATGGTCGGCATCGCCACGGGCGCCGTGCTGAACATCATACTGGATCCGATTTTTATATTCGTATGCGGAATGGGAATCTCCGGCGCCGCCCTTGCCACGATCCTAAGCCAGCTCGTGAGCTTCATCCTGCTGCTGGTCGGCATCCGCATTTCAAATTGTGTGCCGATACGGATACAAAACGTCCGTTTTAACCGCAGGCGACTTCGGGAAATATCAGGCGGCGGACTCCCTTCGTTGTTCCGCCAAGGACTGGGAAGCGTTGCGACCACCATTTTAAATATCGCCGCCAATCCGTTCGGCGACGCCGCAATCGCCGCAATGTCTATCGTCAGCCGGATCATGATGTTCGTCAATTCCGCGCTGATCGGATTCGGGCAGGGTTTTCAGCCGGTGTGCGGATACAATTATGGTGCAAAGAAGCTGGAACGAGTCAGAGAGGCTTTCTGGTTCTGTGTGAAAGTCTCCACGGTAGTCCTTGCGGTTCTCGCCGTGATCGTCGGACTTCTCTCCGGGCATCTGGTTGGTATTTTCCGCGATGATCCGGAAGTAATCCGAATCGGAACAACAGCGCTGCGCTTCCAGTGCCTGACGCTCGTCCTGAACGGCTGGATCGTGATGAATAATATGAAAATGCAGACCATCGGGGAGACACTGTACGCCTCCATTCTGGCCTCCGCAAGACAGGGATTGTTCTTCATTCCCGCCCTGCTGATCCTGCCCCACTTTTTCGGGTTGCTCGGGATCCAAATGGCACAGGCAGTGGCTGATGTGTTCACATTCATTCTCACAACAGTTCTGTATCAGATCGCCTATCGCAGAACAAATGTGTAATCTGCCGCATGGTACTATGTATATTTTTTAAATCAAAAGGTGCATTACAAAATCCGGCTTCCTTGATATATGAAATACCGTGAAGCCGGGTTTAAATTACCATTGACTCTAGCGTTTCTTTAACTCCATTCGCTTACACAATAAGGAATTTATATTTGCTATAGCAGTGCTCATTGCAAGCATATTTTCATCATAATTTCCCTTGTCAATATTCGATGCCATATCTATAAGAAACTGTAATTGATTTGCGATATTATTTTCACATTTAATGATTGCATCATTCCCAATTCCAAAATCGCTTTCAACTGACAACTTTTCTTCCAGTTTCTTTACTGAATATATCAGTGAATCGAGTTGTTTGCTGTTTCTGCGAACTTTCAATTGTTTGAGAGCGTCAGTTACATCCTGAATCATCAGATATGGTTCTTTCTTTGTAAGAATGGTATTGACCGCATTTGGCTCAGGTTTTGCTTGGAGTTGTTTCCCAACAAAGAATAGAGAAGCGATTAGTCCGGCCAACCATACCCACCAGAAAATCCTTATACCAATGATGCTATTGACCTGAGGTAAAACAGCATTCGGGTCACGTAGAGTATCTATAATATTCTGAGGATCAGTGAAAAGCCAGTCAACGAATGATACGACCCTTCCATAAATGTTAGGAATTACGATAAAGTATGCGATTACTCCGACTAAAAGGATAACAACTGGAATGACGAACACAAATTTGTTCATCACCTTTTTATCCAAAGCAGCAGGCTCGCCCGGTTCACTTACAGTAGGTGAAACAAAGTTCACGACCCTTCCATTAGATTTAGGTGAAGCAGTGTCTGTTGCGCTTTCGGGTTTATATTTTTGTTCCGGTCTTACAACAGGTTCTACTTCCGGAATATCTGTAGGGGAAACTTCACCGATACTTTCAAACAAGTGCTTGTTAATGGAGTTGTTTCGTTCATCCTCAATATGTTCTTCTGAACCAGACCGCAGATCAGTCTCACCTAGTGTAGAACCATATTCTTTTACTCTTGACTCACCAGTCGGTTCTGTGCAAGAAGATATACCAAAATTAATTTTTTCACTGAATATCTCTGAAGGTGTGTTGTCGATTGCCAATTCCAAAGCGTCCATAAATTCATCAGCGGTTTGGAATCTTTCGGAACTACTGGAGATTGCTTTTACAATAACACGTCCAATTTCTTCTCCACCAAGAGCGGGCAGATCAGGTGTCCTTCCACTCATTCTTTCCTCAAAAGCGGCATCTTCATCCTGAGCGAAATATTGTTCAGGAAAACGAGGAAGGAAAGGATTTCTACTGTAGTTTAGAAGTCTGTAAAGCACAATACCAAGGGAATATAAATCAACAGATTTTGTGTAACCTTCTTGCCCAAGATATACCTCTGGAGCGAGAAAATTTGGTGTACCTTTTAGGGATTCGGCTTTGGAACTATCCTTTAAAACTTTTGAAACGCCAAAGTCACCAATCTTATACTCACCCTTATCAGATACGAAAATATTATCATCTTTTATATCTCGATGAATTACGCCGTTGTTGTGACATGATTGAAGTCCGTTCAATACGTCTAACCCAAGCTGAACGACATCACGGACAAGAATATCTGTACCTTGAATAAAATCTTCAAGAGGAGTCAGATATTCCATTAAGATAAAAATATCATATCGTTTCGGTGAGTCAGTAACAAGAATATCGTTCTCATAATATCTGACAATATGTTGCACACCTTTCTCTGAGAGATCATTCAGAATCTTAATTTCCGAAATAATATTATTAAGCATTTGGGAGAAATAGCTGTCTGCCTTGGAAACATCACCGCCCATGGAGTTCAGTACAGAATAGTATTGTTTTTCAGTTGGGATTGTGATGTGTTTTAGCGCACGAACATACTGACCAGCAGCATTTGTTTTGATGACTTTATAGACCGTACCAAATGCACCTGAACCGAGTTTTTCGCTAACAGTATAACCCAAAATATTCTTCCCAATTAAATTTGTTTGTGCCATAAAATCAACTCCTTATGGGTATAAGCATAACGGTTGCGTTATCTGCATTATGTAGCGCTACCGCTTCGTTAATAAGTTGTTTACCAGCACTTTCCAAATTGTTTGTTGAGTGCAGGATTTCTGAGATTCGACTATCCGGAAGATAGTCTGAGATCCCATCGCTGCATAGAAGCATCACCCCATTATCTAAAACAGGATAATATTCATCAGCTTGCAAAACATAACCATTCTGATCATAACCAATATAACGATTCAAGTTCTTTCGAGCCGGAAAACCAGAGAGTTCCTTTCTGGTCAAAAGTCCAAGTTCAAGCATACGCTGTCCTTCGGTATGATCTTTTGTAATTTGAATGAGTGCATCTTTGCTAAAATGATAAGCACGACTGTCACCTATATTTAAGATGGCATAATCTGTCCCGCAAATGACAAACAAGACAAGGGTGGCACCCATGCCTTTTAATTCATTTTGCTTTCGGCTCAAATTACAAACAATGCTATTGATTTCTGTAATGACCGTTTGAAGATAAGCAACAGCTTCTCTGAGAGAACTGTATTGCTGAAGTTCACTATGTGCTACCGCAAGCTTTTCAACACAAATTCGGCTGGCAACTTCACCTGCATTATGCCCACCCATGCCATCGCTGACAGCAAAAAGGCGTACTCTCGGCATAATGGTATCGCTAATGAAATAACAGCGAGTATCTGACATTTGTTTTTGGAAATCAGATGTCAGATACAAGTCGTTAATTAAAAAATTATCCTCATGATTTGAACGTTTCCCAATATGTGAGAAGCAAACTGTGGAATATACATTAGCGTTCATATAAGCTTGCTAATCTTTCAAGAAATTGAATTCTTTCAGCGTCTTCAAAGCCACGGAAGATAATTTCATCTATATCTTCATGATTAAAAAGATATTGAAATCCCTCACCAATATGTCCTTCGGGATAAAGTACACCCATATAATCATAGTTCTTTTGGGTTTCACCAGTATCGGTTTGCATGATACCGCTAATCATCAATCTTTTTTCCCCATCTTTCAAGAGAACAATAGAGCCTATTGGCAATAATTCTTTAATTTTCATAGTTATCCTCCATTACGCAAATGATAATTTTCCGAACCAATTTGCAACTGCTTTCGCTCCATCAGCAACAGCATTGCCTACCTCAGATACAATATCCAAAGCAAAGTCCGATATTACCTCTGTTGCAGATACGCCAAATACCGCTTCGCAACCAGTGTTAATTCCCCACACCCCAATCCCAGCAGCAACGGCTACCACGGCCGGTGCCGCTACGGCACCAGTTACAGTTGCAATGGCCGCACCAACAACCGCAGAGCTTGCTGCAGCAATAGCTGTATCAATGACAGTTTCCGATATGGTTTCTGCAACAACCCGTCCGGTTGACATAGTTCCATTTGATTCCTTTTGCTCCTCAATATTGCTAAAAGCGTTTGTAATTCCAGACAGAGCTAAACCAGCCCATGAAGCAACAGAAGAAACAACTCCCTTTTTCCCTATAAAAGAATCAAAGATACCACTTAATTTATAAGGGGAAGTTGTATTATGGAGATTGTTGTAAAAGCGAGCCGATGCCGAACTTGCAGTAGAAGCACGTCCAACTTTATTAAAACCAAAGAAATTTCTCCAAAAATATCCATCTGAATTGGTTGTTCCTATTGCACGACCAATTTTGTTATAGTTATTATAATATTTGGCGATCGATGAAATTGTTTTAGTTATATCAACCCCCACATTGCCCCAGTCAACCCAGTTTTTTGCCCCGAAAATACTATTAACAATTCCAAACACACTACCGGCACTACCAAATGACTTGATTATATCTTTCCAATCAAAATCCATTTGACCACCAGGTCCCAAAATAATATAATCTACATCCATGACAGAAATAACAGGGGGCAGTTGCTTATATTCATCCAACTTAACATATTCACTTTTTACGTCTTCAATAAAATGCTGATAAGTTTCCAACACTCTGGAGTATTGTTCGAGTTTTCTTGAAAGCTGCGTAGCAGTACTATTTATATTGGACTCAAAGCGAATATCCCAGTCAAGTTGCCGAACAGTACGTTGAAAATTGGATTGGATAGTATCTACTCTTGATGCTATTGTTTTACAACGACTTCCCATTTGATCAAGACCGGAAAATTCAACATAAATTCTAGGCATACTTCACAACCTCCTTCTATCGGTTCCCCAGCGGAACGTAAAGGTCGCTCCGTCAGGGATGACCGATTATTTCAATCTTCCAAAAAATCAGAAAACTTTGCCCTGCTCCTGAGCTTTCTGAGTGCCTTCACGCTCAGCAGCTTCATAACTTTCAGCCGCCTGGGTAAGAAATGTGCTGTATGCCTTCATGTCTGCGACAATAGTATCAAAAGTATTTTGCATATTTGCAAACTGTTTTTTTTCAGTTTCAATGGTGGTGCCTTTCATTTTGTTAGCCGTAGTCGTAACCTCCTGCAGCATTTCTGCATACAGAGACTGAATAGTTACCGCTGCATTTTCAAGAGTCTTAGCTTTGTCACGCATAACACTGGAATCTACTACTACTTGTGCCATAGTTTTTCTCCTTTCAAATTGGTGATTGAATTACTTTCCGACACTAAGAGAGCTTGCTTTGCTCTTAATATCGTTTTCGGTACTTTTCATTTTTGCGGCATATTCACGAAGAAACTGAACGTAGTTCTTCAAGGCTTTTTCTGCTGCGGAAAAGTCGTTTTTGTAGCCTTCGATTCGCTGGTTGAATGTGTCGCTTGCTTCACCTTTGTAAGTCACACGAAGATCAGACACAGCAGTATAGATGCTGGTGTATGCTTTGGTGAATTCTCCGGTTTTTCCCTCAATTTTGCTTGCAGAAGCTTCAAGTTCTTCAGGGGTTACATCAAAAATTGTAGATGCCATAAGAGTTCTCCTTTCGGTGTTTGTATTTTTTTGAATAAATACTTAGTGTCCAGATTTCAACGCGGTGGCTCGTTCTTCTGCTTCACAATCCTCACGCTGAATTCTGTCGGCACAGTATTTAATCGTTGATGCTAAATTGGACATCTGATATCTTGTCCTGTTCATTTCACTACGCAGAGTGCTTAATTTTGATATAAAAACATCGGCGGCTTGACCTTTCCATATGACACGGCAATCTTGTTCCATCTGTTCCAGAAGTTTAATCTGAGATGAGAGCTGAGATGCATCGTCTGATATGGAATTCGCTTGTGAAATAACTTTAGAATAGTTTATTCTATATTTCATGGTGTCGTATCTCCTTCCCTTACTAGATTAACAGCAGCTTGGCTCCATCGGAGATGCCAAGTTGAGCAAAGCTACATTCCAAACGTAATGCCGTATTGTCACTTGTATCGAACAGCATCGTATCGGCACATCTATCTGAGATTCCGTACTCTGAGTTTAGTATCCTTATTATCAGCTCCTGAGCATTTTTGATAGACATATTGCTTGGAACGATAAAATCGTATGTACTATTTAGAGCTGGTATTTTTACTGTAATAGATATTTTTTCCATGAACCTCACCACCTTATCTCAACATTTTTTTCTTTAAGACAGAAGTAACAGCTGTGAGATTTTGCATCCGGTACAAGCGGAAGAGTTTCTATCTTTGCAGAAGCGTTTTCATAGCAATTTGGGCAAAGTATGTAGTTCTCTGCATTGACAACAAGTGACATAAACAGACGATCATTGTTCTTGGCTCCGTTGACATTAAAACCACATATAAAATAAATTCCATATTGTGGAGCATCAATATATTGGAACACCTTTCGCATAAAGATAGCCTGCTCATTGGTAATCATATCGAAAAAATCGTTGAACTCAGAAATAACAATAAACAGCTGTTCGTGCTGCTCGTTTAGTTCTTCTAAACGTGTATTTAATTCTGGTTTCAATTCCTTGATGAACTCATCAAGAGCAGTAACTCCGCTGATATACTGACCCGAAGAACATTCATCGACAATATTTCTAAAAGTGCCATTGTCATCATCAATGAATACTAAACGTCTGTTACTGTATTGGGTAATATTCATTAGGACAGTTCCATAAAACTTACCCAAGCTATCCGTATCATTTGCACAGATGCAGACTTTGTAATCCTCGGATAGAGTTATGCCATACATCAGTGCTGCAGATTTGGAAGTTCCAAGGACAAGCGTTCCACTATCATCGAAAATGGATTCAGGTAGGGTGCTTCGTGGTGTCGGTGAATAATAGCTCGCAGGGGCTTCGTAAGAATTATTCGAATCCTCTGTAGCTCCGTCTAGCTTAATTGGCGTGTGTCCGTGCCAATTCGATTCCAATTCGATGTATTTCTGACTAATGGTTGCGATACGTTCAGCTTCGGTTTCGCTGTCAAAAGCGATTGCAGTCTGGAATTCAACAATTTCTCTATTTATTACAGTGATGCCCCGTCCGCTGATATTTTCAGGAACAACCGGAGGGCGCATATTATGAATATCCAGATAGTTACTAGGATCATTCATTCTCAGGGTAAAATAAGTGGCAATATGCTCAGTTACCTTGTAATATATAGAGTTTCGTGTACTTCCTGTAATAACGAAATAAACGCCAAAGGTTTTACCGGCACTGATGATGTCGATGAAACTGTCTGATATATCCATATATTTGTCCCGGAAGGATGCAAAATTATCAATCAGGACAAGAATGGCAGGAAGAGGTTTTTTGCAAACAACACGATAGTCAGAAAAAGAACTACAGTTATTGTTTGCAAAAATGCGTTTGCGTTCATCAATTATGTCGCACAGAACAAACGCCATTTCAGAGAGTTTGCTTTCATCATCTGCAAATATGACCCCACCGGTATGCGGAAGATATGAAAGATAGCCTAAATTTCGCCCGCCAAAATCCATAGCATACAGATTCAGTTCTTCCGGGGTATAGGCATACTCACAAACCATGGAGTAAACCAGTGTTTGCAAGAATGTCGTTTTTCCTGTTCCACTTGCGCCATACAATCCGATATGACCGGTTTTGGAGAAGTCTATCGTAAGCGGTTTTTGTTCCTGAGTGCGAACGTAATCTACCAATCCAATTGTTGCAGAACACAAGCCCTTCTTCCCTTTTTCAAGGGTCTGCAAAGCAATTTTTTCGGGGAGCATATCTAGCCACAAAGGCTTCGCTACAACATTCTTCTTTTGCCCGAGGGCAACGATTTCAGCAACAACTGCTTCCAGTTGCGTCTTGTCAGACTTGTCGCCAGACAGATCAATCTTGGCGCTATGGATAGGATTGGCTGTATTATCAGTCATCTGTACCGTGATTTCTTCGTCTGGCATATATGTTTTAGTAGGAATATAATCAGCTCCACTATAACCAGACTGAATACATTCGTAGATTTCATCATAGCCGACTTGCAGATACAGACGACCGGGGTTTTTAATCATTGCAGAATCAGGTTTATTTATCATGTCAATGCTGTCCTGTTTTTCTGCGACTTTCAAACAAACTCTAAAGCGAGAGTTGCTCATAATCTGCGGATCAACGATACCGCTTGGCTTCTGTGTAGCAAGAATCAGATGTATTCCGAGACTGCGACCAACTTGAGCTACGTTGATGAGTTGTGCCAAAAACTCAGGTTGCTGTGTCTTTAACTGTGCAAATTCGTCAATGATAATGACTAAATGCGGCAATGGTGTATCAAGGCGTCCACCTTTGTAATACTTGTGGTAAGAATTAATGTCCAATTTATCTACACCAAGCGTAGCAGCAGCTTCATTAAATATACGCTGACGGGACTTTATCTCTGCTTCCAACGAAACCAATGCACGATAGAGAATGTTTCCCGACAAATTTGAAATTGTTGCTGACAAATGCGGCAGCGCAGGGGCGAACGGTTTCGCCATGAATGGTCTTGCCATATCTCCGCCCTTGAAGTCTACTAAGACAAAAGCAACTTCTTTGGGACTGTAGTTAATAGCCAGCGATAAGATAAATGCCTGTAGGAATTCGCTTTTACCAGAACCTGTAGTGCCTGCAACAAGTCCGTGGCAACCATGATAGGCTTCGTGCAGATCCAGGCTGAACACTTCTCCGCCTGCCGTGACTCCTATCGGAGCTGCCAGTGATTTGGCAGAATTGTTGTTATCCCAATGACTCTCAATGGCAAGCTCGCTGACATTGCCTACTTTATACATTTGCAGGAACGATATACGATCAACGATACCCAAGGAACGGGAGTCTCTCTTGATGGGCAGTCGAGATAGTTCATTTGCAAATGAGTGGATACGGCTCATTTCTATATCTTCAAGAGTAAATGGGATGAACTTATTTGCATTTTTGTTTTTTATGTAGTATCCAGTGCGAATATCATCGCTTTGAATAATTGCTTTACATGATTTAGGCAGCTTTGTGATATCGCCATAAGCAAACAAAGTTGTGATACCAACTTGGTTCTCGGAATCATTCATATATCTGAGCAGAGCCTCTTTTTCAATCAAATTCGGCTCCGTGACGATTACAACGTAATGTGGGATAGGCACGCTGCCGCTATTCCGAGATTCTTCTCGCTCTTTTATCATCTCATCAATGATGTTAAAAATATAATGAACCTCATCGGGATTTGTGGCAAAGAAACGAACCTTTTTATCGTTGCTCCAAATATGAGGTACATTCTTGAAATCATCAAAGTTATACACCTGCTTAGGAGATGTTATAAGCACAAGTTTTACTTCATCGTAAGAATGAAGTGAAATAATATTAAGGATCGTCTCATTAAGAATAATGCGTATATTCTTCTTACTGCCGATAATGCCAATCGTGTGATTCGTAAAAATGTCGAGAGTCAGTGGAACATTGTTTAAAGTCCCATACTTCTTGGAAAGCTCAACTGGCAAATTACGAAGTTCATCCTCATATAGTTGAAATCCTTGCTTTGGAATTTTTAACTGCACTTCAAAGGGCCTGCTGCCTAAACCCATACGGATAGCAAGAAAATCAGCATCCTCATGAGAACGCTCCCACAAGCGTAGCCTATTGCTCTCGTTATCAAGCATGGAGCATAAAATTTCGGGAGAAGGGCATAATGAATCGTTCAAAAGACGCACGGTTCGCTCTCTCTTTGAAATTAAGCTTTTTTCTATATCAGAGATATACGAAAAGTATCTGCTCTTTCTATGGCTTTCTTCAGCCAAGGTGCGTCTTTTCTGGTAGCTTCTAAGTAAGGAAGGCCACATAAGCGACCCCAATAGTAACCCCACTGCCATAGTACCACTGGCAATAACGGTTGACATCTGACCGCCACTAATTGCATTTGTAATCGATACACCCAAACTTGCCAGCATTACCATAGACATAGTAATGCTCGGTTCAAGAGTTAGAATTGCCGGAGTTTTATCTACGTTAAACGGACTAGGAGGAGCATCAATCTCAATTACATCATTATTCAACGATTTAAGAATACGAGGTGTACTGACAAAGTATTTCTTTTCCTCTGTATCATTAACTGGCATTTTCACAGCAAAGGATGTCATCAAGGATAAGGTACTTTCTGTTTTGAGATTACGCACAGCCATGAAGTCACCCATGTAAATAAGAGAAAGTCCCATGATAAAAACCTCATCAAAAGGCTTTAACTGTTGTGAATGAACAAGGCGACCATTTACATAGATACCAATACTGCGTTTCAAATCCTCAATAAAAGCATTTCCATTGCTGTCAATACAAATAGCTGCGTGCTTTTCTCTTGAAACAAAGTCGCTAAAATCATAAGAAATATCGTTTAGTGGAGTGCGCCCGATAAAAATATTGGTATTTTTCGGTAATTCGTATTTCTTATAGCCAACCTGTATATCCGAAATAGCAATAAATAGGGTTTTGACAGTTTTTTCGTTGTCTTTATTCTTAAATGCAAAATAGTCTCCACTATGTATTACATGGTCATTACAAGGATGACCATTCAGCGTTACTTCATATTTATCATCGAAACCTTGTTTCAAGGTGTAGACAACGGATGCTTTTTCTTCTTCCAGAGAAAAAGGAATAGCAAAATCAGATGGAAGTCCCAATGTTTCCAGAAACAGGCGATTCGTTCTATTTTTCAGGACATCGCTTAACATCCGTGAAATTGCCCGATCTTCAACAAAGAACGTTACCAAGAAATCTAGCATTAAATTATTCTTGGATTTAGCCATCTTTTCACCCCCTCCTCTGCAAAATACTATTTACAATTTTTCTCCGCAGCTACCGCAGAACTTCATGCCTGGTTTATTTTCGAACCCGCAAGAAGGACATTTTGATGCACTGAGAGGTTTTCCACATTCACCACAGAATTTCATTCCGGCAAGAACTTCTTTCCCACAGTGAGGACAGATTATGGTAGTAGTGAGCTTACTTCCACAACTACCACAAAACTTCATTGTTGAGTTATTCTGAGCACCACACTTAGGGCAAGTGATTTGCGCATCAGGTTTAGTTACATTCATATTTTGCCCGATCCCAGAGAATACATTTCCAAATTGACCTGCTGCGCCAAGTCCCATGCCTAATCCGATTCCAGCATTAGCAATACTTCCAGAGGAAGGATTTTCAGCCATTTTTTCTAAAATATCCAACGACCGGCGCTTCTGATAAAAGCCTTCGCCAAGAGCCAATTCTTCTTTATATCCCCTAAGTTTCTCATATTCTTCCGGCTTTGGTGCAATCGACTCGCAACAGAAGTTGACCAGTTCAATACCAAAACGTTCAAATTCATCATTAAGAGCTTCCTGAAATGCTACTGAAAGCTCAGACAAAAACTGTGAGATTTCCAAAAACGAAATCTGTTTTTGGATCATATATGAAGCGGTCACAGATTTGATTTTGGAATTAATCAAACCATTAAAATATCTTAAAATGAGCAGTGGATTGGTTGTTGTTCCATTGGGTACTGCACCTATTATTTTTGATACAAACAAACGAGAGTCTATAATTGTAATTCCATATTGCCCACGAGCGCCGACATTTAAAATCAGTCCATACTTAGGGTCTTCGAGTGGAATGGGGGTAGACGTCCCCCATTTCATATCGAGATTGGCAGTTTTGTTAATGTAATAAACTTCAGCAGAAAATGGTGTCTTTCCGCCAAAAGGCAAATTAACAAGTTTATTTAATATCGGCAAGTTTCCGGTAGACAATGTGTGTGTGCCGGGGCCAAACAAGTCAAGGGCTTCACCACCTTTAAAGAAAAGAGCTTCTTGTCCTTGGTTAACAATTAACTGTGAGCCAAGGACAAATTGCTCCGATGGGCATTTATAGATAAGCCATCGTGATCCGTTTGGATTTCCATCATATTTTATTCTGTCAATAATGGCCATTTATCTATCCTCCTATCAGCCCTCTCGTTTGATCTGATTATTCAATTCAGTAGTAAAAACCTTATAGGAACTGTCATTTGACAAGGCGTTTATATAAGATAGGACAGTTTCCTTTGCTTCAGTACTTTCATTTTTTGCAAGGCGGTATGCTCGCATAAATATATTTAGCACTTCAACGGCATGGGCAGGAAGATGTTTCCCTGTAAAAAAGTTGCCTTCTAATTTGCACCAACGAACTCGTATTTGTCTGAATTTAGCCATGGCAAAATGAGCACGCCAGTCATCTGGACATAAATCTACCGCTAAAGAAGCAATTTCGGATTCATCACAGCCAATCACCTTAGAAACAAGATCAAAAATATTATGACGTTCTTTTCGGGAAGCCACATTGAAAGCCCTAATAAAAACAGCTCTCAAGTCACGATCTGGAAGGTAACGTGTCATATCAATATATGTATCCGCTTCTTGTTTTTCTTCTGTTGCTATGCTGTATGCCTTTCTATATGCAGGAACAATGGAAAGATAACCAGTACGGTCTCCTCCAGTAGACGCATACCCAAGCCATGCACTCCAACAATCAGGTTCAATATTAATAGCTTGCTTAAACTTCGCATTAGCTTTTCTGTCATCACCTAAATCCACCAATTTGTAACCATCGGTAAGTAGTTCTTCAACATCTTTACCCTCATAGCCGTAAACATGTTTCGTAATGTTTTGTGTAATTTTTTGGACAATTTGGTCTTGCTTAATGACAAACTGGGCAAAACAATGTTCGCAAGTACCTATTTCGTGGGAGTTATCCAGAATGATATTGCCGCCGCACTGTTCACAAATCAGACTAATTTTTGCCATGATTAATTTCCCCAATCTATTTTTATCTGTTCACAAACAAACCAGCAGAACAGGACGCTATGCAAAACATCCCATCCCGTCGTTAGTTATTAGATCTTAGCGTTTATAGCCGTTATTACTTTGTTTAAGTCCAAGTGCGGCAAAAGCACATTCGGTTGCTTCAATAGCTGCGGCATATACGGCGTCTCTTTGCTGCATTGCAAAGAAATCATCAATTGGTTCAACAACAGTAGGTGCACCATTCGTAACCAAATATGGAGCCAAAAGATATACTCCAACGTAAAGATAAGTTCCAACAGTAGTATTTGCAATGGCAATTCTTGTTTTATTACCCGTATCAATAACCACACACTGGTCTTTGGAACCGAAGATACCACCTGACTTGACATTTTCAATAGTTGCTCTTAGAGGGTATTTTTTTGCCTGCAAATTCTGGAGAATTGATTGTTCAAGCTGATCACGCATTCCTCCTGAACCGTCAAAAATCCAACGTTGACTTTGTACTACCCGTTCCTTTGTAAATAATCCCATTTTCTTTACCTCCATATCATTTTTTATTCCTAAACAGCCTTTATGGATTTAGACTGCTATAGGTTCAATTATTTTCTGTTAGTTGCCGAATCGCTTGTATAAAATCTGGAATTTGATCCAACACTACTGTTGTAGCTTCATTTAGATCTAAAACAGATGCCATTACTTCCTGAGACATTCCCAGCAGTGCTCTTTTCACTGCAAGCTCTTCTGTAAGAGTCATAACTAACTCATCTTTGATTTTTTCTTCATCTGCATGTATGTTAATTTACGCCCCAGTTTCGTAGAGTATCCAACTTTATGAATGGAAGGTCACAAATTCTATAATTACAAGTATTCCTCGGCTTCTTGACCAGATTATTTGACCAGAAATAGCTCAGAGAGACGATCCATATTATCTCGTTTCATTTTCATTGTCGGGTGTACATAACGGTTCATCGTAATGCTGACACTGGCATGTCCTAATATTTCGCTTAGGCTCTTAATGTCAAATCCTGCTTCTACGCAGCGTGTTGCGAATGTATGCCGCAAGGAGTGAAAGTTTACCGGAGTGATTCCTATCTCCTTTAAAACCCGTTTAAAATAATTTTGCATAGTCCTTGGCTCAATATATGTCTCATTCCCTGTTAAAACGTATCCCTGCGTTGACGGCAGATATTCGTCCATGATACAAGCAAGATCATTCGGAATTGGAATTGTGCGGATTGAACTTGGACTTTTGGGCGTAGTAATCGTCACAGCAGTTTTTTTGTCTGTCGGATTTTCAAGCTGCAGACGCTGCATTGTCTGATGGACATATATCGTTTTTTCTTCACAAGATATATCCTCCCATCGCAATGCACATAGTTCTCCAATGCGGAGTCCCGTATATAGGCATAATAATATTCCAAAGTTTCTGGGAGATAAATCTTGAAGCAGATATTTACATAGGTTTTCCTGAGCAGAAGGACTAAGGATATTCATTTCATTTCCTATTTGTTTAATAGTAACCTCTTTTCCTGTACATAATAAAGAAAGATTACGAGAAGATGCATATTTTAAAATTCTTCGTATTACTGAAAGAATATCAGCAACTGTTTTAGCAGCTAGTCCCTGCTTACAAGCTCCTCCTATTGTTAGTAAAGCATTACAATATTCATTGATTTCATCCGAAGATATATGGACAATGTGTTTTTTCCCAAATTTAGGCAGAATATACGTGTTAAGCAGATTTCTATAGCGAATGTACGTTGACGATTTTATTTGGGGGTGAATAGATTTCAGCCATTTGTCTGCAATTTCTTCAAATGTTGCTTCCGTCAACTCACTACATACATGTTGATTTTCAGATTTTTTAACAGATGTTATCGCTGTGCATACCTTCAATTTTACTTCTTGATATGTTTTTGCATAAACATACCCATATATAGCTTTACCTTGCACCGTCCTATCTTTAATATATCGCCCCTCCCATCTGCCATCCTTTCGCTTATAAATACTTTCTCCTTTTCTTGACATAAATGATACCTCCTACTTTTTGACTACAATTTTGACAATAATAATAACGATATCCATGAATTAATTCCCACTTTTCGTTATTTTTTCTATGAATATCAAAACAAATATTGACATCAACCACTCAAATCATTATAATAATTAAAAGAAACATGTTGAAATACGTCTGAAAATCCTTTCGTAAAGTTGGATATTCTACGAAAAACAAACCCATTTCCAATAGGAAATGGGTTATTTTTATTCGTTTCGCCCACGTATGGATAATATTTTACTCTTATTTTCTTTAAAATGCAACCCGTGTGCGGGTAATCTTTGTAATTATCTCTGCTACCATAACATAGTACAAGCGTCAAAAGGTTCTGTATTTTATGCTTGCATGAAAAGCATATCCTTCGAACGCTTTTATCATAATATGAACTCTAAAACAAAAAATTTTTATGGAGAATAAGAGAACATGGAATACTCAGATTTATATGTAATGCGAATAAAATCCCTTTGTAAGCAACGGAATATAAGTATAAACAAATTAGCAACAATGAGTGGAGTCAAGCAGTCAACTTTAGATAATATTGTAAGAGGGCAAACTCACAACCCAAAGGCACGGACACTTCATAAAATTGCGACTGCATTTAATATGACTTTGGCAGAGTTTCTTGATTATCCGGAATTAAATGAATATAATTTTGAAGATGATAGTGACAAATAGAAAAAATGATTATAAACAGCCTGCTGCAGAACACGCCATTTCTGCAACAAGCTGTCTATCCCCTTCATCTAATCTTCCAGATTCGCCATAAACAGTTCGTAAAAGTCGTCTTCCCCGGCGAGCATAGGGGAGTTTTCCCCGCCGCCATTGGTGCTTCGTTTCATGGCTGCATGAAACTCTTCCCCTGCGCAGACAAGATCCATCTCATAAAGCTCATATCCCATCTCACGGCATTTCGCACAAAACGCGGTCAACGGCTCCGGTTCCTGCTTCGTAGCAAGCAACTGCTTCCTGACTTCTTCGTCATGCAATGCTTTTGTCTGAAGTTCATCTAACATAGTTACAACATCCATATGTATCTCCTTCCCTATACCCCGTTCTTTTTACAGATGTCCTGCAGGCAGCAGACATCGCAGTGGGGTTTTGTCCGTGCCGTGCAGACGTCGCGTCCGTGGTAAACAAGTCTGTGACAGAAATCGCTGCCCTCCTCGGGCGGAATGATCTTCCAGAGCGCCATCTCTACCTTCTTTGGTTCTTTTATATTATCCACCAGACCGATCCGGTTCGAGAGACGGATACAATGTGTATCTGTCACGATCGCCGGTTTCCCGAAGACGTCTCCCATGATCAGGTTCGCGCTCTTACGCCCTACCCCCGGCAGCTTCAGCAGCGCGTCGAAATCATCCGGCACGTTCCCGCCGTACTCGTCCCGAAGCATCTTCATACATGCGCTGATGTCCCGTGCCTTGCTTTTCCCAAGACCGCACGGACGGACGATCGCCTCGATATCGTCCACATCTGCATCCGCCAGCGCGTCTACTGTGGGATATTTCTTATATAAATCCTCCACCACAACATTCACCCGGGCATCCGTACACTGCGCTGCAAGACGGACGCTTACAAGCAATTTCCATGCATCATCATAATCCAGTGTACAGCCTGCGTCCGGATACTCCTGTTTCAGCCGTGCGATTACCTCCGCGGCAAGTTCTTTCTTTCTCATATGTGTTGCCTTTCGTATGTGTCATTTATGATTCTATGTCAGTTATCATCCGCTTTTTTTCTGCAGTCGGCTTCATTCCGTTGTACTCTTCCGGCATCTACGCTTCGCTCTCTGCTGCACTTCCGGATTCTTCCGTTTCGGTCTCTGCTACCTTTTCGGTCTCTTCCCGCAGGCTCTGCATGTACTCGTCCATCGCCTCCGCAACCTTCTTCGAATGCGCAACCGCTTCTACGACCGTCCTCGCGCCATTTACGACGTCGCCGCTTGCGAAGATCCCCGGTCTTGAGGTATGTCCGCACTCATCTGTGACAAGCAGTCCTCTCCGGTTTGCCTCAAGTCCCTCCGTATCTGCCACGATCCGGTTCATCGGTCCCTGACTGATCGAAACGATCACACTGTCTGCCGGATATAACTGTTCTGTTCCCGGAATCTGTTCTACGCTGCCGTCTTCTTTCTCTTCTACATCTGCAAAGATCACACCGTCGTCCGTAATCTCCACAGGCGCCTTGCAGTACAGGAATTCCACGCCTTCCAGCAGAGCATAATCAAACTCATGCTTACTTGCCGCTACCGTAGAATTACGAGAGAAGCACTGAAGTGTCCGCACTCCATGACGCAGTGCCGTCCGCGCCACGTCCATCGCAGCATTTCCTGCTCCGATCACGATGACATGCTCTCCCAGACGGTAGCTGTCCGGACTGTTCAGGTAATTGATCCCGAAATGAACGTGTCCCAGTGATTCTCCTTTGATATGGAGTGCGTTTGGTTTCCATACGCCTGTCCCGACAAAAATCGCCTTATACCCGTCCCGCATCAGATCGTCAATCGAAATATTACCTTCCCCGATCAGTGTATTCGGACGCACTTTGATGTCTTTCAGGTAAAGATGACGGTATTCGAAATCATCCAGCACGCTCTTCGGAAGCCGGAACTCCGGAATCCCATAGCGGAGTACCCCGCCGATCTTCTCTTTTCCCTCAAAAATCGTTACCTGATATCCTTTCCGCGCCAGGATCACTGCGATCGTCAGCCCGGCAGGACCAGAACCGATAATTGCCACACGCATTCCGTTAGACGGTGCAGGTCCCTTCACCATCTTGGAACTGTACGTAGTGGAAATGTAATTTTCTATCGTAGAAAAATGAACCGGAGCACCCTTTCTTCCCAGTACACAATGCCCTTCACATTGGTTTTCGTGATTGCACACCAGACTGCACACCGTCGTCAGCGGGTTGTTCTCAAACAGCATCCAGCCGGCGTCGTCCAGTTTTCCGTCCAGCATCAGCCGGATCACCTTCGGGATCGGCGTACTGATCGGACATCCTTTCTGGCATTGCGGATTCTTACAATTCAGGCATCGGTTCGCCTCATCTAATACATGAACTGCCATAAGAAACTCTCCTTTCTGATCATACAACTCATGAATTGATTATACCATTTTATTTCGTATGAAACCAAACATTATATAAAATATTTTTTAATGTATGCAACTTTAATATACTATATTGTGGGATGCCTGTCTATTATTTTGTCTTAAAACAAGAAACAATGCCAGGATCGTCTCCTCCCGGCATTGTTTCCTGCTTTTATTCCTCGATATCGATCACGGATACCGGGCAACTGGCTCTTGCCTCTTTTGCGAGATCTTCATTTTCTTCTGTCACATCGGCATAGGCCTCTGCCACTTCTTCATCATTAAACCGAAACACGTCCGGACATGTAGCAACACATGCGCCGCAAGAAATGCAGCCGTCATTTACTTTTGCTTTCATAATCTGCCTCCTGTCGTCTTATTGCCGATTCCTTTGAACTGCTGTGCTGGCCAAACATTGTATGAATCGTTCCTGCCGGAAACGGCACGTTTTACAGACTACAGTATTCCCCGTCCATGGGAATTTATGCATCACGGATACAGACTGCCACGCGGTACTGTTCTGCGTCTTCTACCTGTATCTGCGACTCGTGAAAGTGATAATGTGCTTCGTCCACCTGCTGTGAAACTGTCACACTTTCTGTCCATACTCCGGGAAGAGTTTCCGGCGGACATTCTTTATCAAAAGAAAAGCAGAAAGACCGCATGGGCAATTTCAGTCCGAGTCCGGTTGCTTTCAGGAAACTTTCTTTCAGTGTCCACAAGCGGTAAAATTCTCTCTGCACGGATTGTTCATCCAGCTGGTTCAGCAGATACTCGTATTCGGACGGGCAAAAAAAACGTTTTGCCAGTTTCCGGTTCGGTTTCCCGATATATTCAATATCACAGCCAACCTCACGGGGAGCAAACACAGCCAGCGCCATATGTCCGGAATGTGACAGATTAAAATGTATCTCGGGATAATCCGCAAGATACGGTTTTCCATTTTCTCCCTGACGGATCCGGACATCCTTCTCACGTAATCCAAACTCCTGCAGTCCGCGGTCCAGCAGGATTCCGGCGCCGAGTGTCTGGCATTTCCCTTCCGGATTTTTTTTGCGGTCCACCTTCTCCCGGCGCATATCGGAAAGCATCTCATAATACTGCCGGAACGTCTCTTCCTTCTCCAGTTCTCTCACATCCATCTGATAGATCCGGAGTTGCCTCTGTGTGTTCATTTTCTGCCCTCTGTCTCTTCGCACGTTTTGTAAATCAGTTTGTGCCGGCAGATAATCCCGGTACAGTCTGCCGGCACGTACATTCTGGTTTTTACTTTATCATGTCTTTCAATGAATTCATAAGTTCCAGATCCGACTGCTGTACCTTGATGTTGCTGGACAGCTTTTCTCCGTCCGGCATGGTCACTGCCATTTCGATCACCATGCCCTCCTGAATCCCTTTCCTCTCTATGGCCTTTATAAACGGTTCCACTTTCGGATGATTCTTATTGAACTGATTCTTTGCCGACTGCAGCTTCATAATATTTCCCGGATTTATATCGCCAAGTTTCATACTGATCATCTCCATTTGTCAAAATAATGAACATTTGTTACCCAATCATTTTGCTCGCTTTTATAGCGAATGTCAAGGGAAGCTTCCCACTTCTGCAGATTTTTTTCTGTTCACCGTGCCTGTTTTATGGTATAATGTGAACACTTGGCGAGGTTTTTTCGAGCCTAGTGAGAATATATGCCTGAACACTTAGCGAGGTATTTCACGAACTTAGTGTTCATGGTATACTACTACAGATATGTGAAACAGATTTTACAGTCTGTTACGTAAAAATTAAAAAAGGCAGGTATGACTTATGTGGGCTTACAACGAAACTTTTTATCAAATATATCCGATCGGGTTCTGCGGCGCGCCGACGCACAATGACGGGGTTACTGTACCGAGAATCAAAAAAATCGGCGAATGGAGTGAATATTTGCAGGAACTCGGAATCGGATCAATCATCCTGAACCCTATTTTCGAATCCGATAATCACGGATATGACACCCGTGATTTTAAGACCATCGACTGTCGGCTCGGCACGAACGATGATTTTAAGGAAGTCTGTCAGACGCTGCATGAGCATGATGTAAAAATTATGCTGGACGGTGTGTTTAACCATGTCGGCCGTGGCTTCTGGGCATTCCGCGATGTGCAGGAAAAGAAATGGGATTCCCCGTATAAGGACTGGTTCCATATCAGTTTTGACAGAAACAGCTCCTATAACGACGGATTCTGGTATGAAGGCTGGGAAGGACATTTTGAGCTGGTGAAGCTGAATCTGCAGAACCCGGAAGTTGTGGATTATCTGCTTGACTGCGTCCGTTTCTGGATTGAGGAATTTGATATCGACGGACTGCGTCTGGACGTTGCTTACAGTCTGGACCATAATTTTATGCGCCGCCTGCGCCGTTTCTGCGAGGAAGTAAAACCCGGATTCGCGCTGATCGGAGAAGTACTGTTCGGCGACTACAACCTGATCGTCAACGATGAGATGCTGCACAGTTGTACCAATTATGAGTGCTATAAGGGCATCTTCTCCAGCTTTAACAGCATGAATATGTTCGAGATCGCGCACTCTCTGCACCGCCAGTACGGACCGGATCAGTGGTGTATTTACCGCGGGAAGCATCTTATGAACTTTATCGATAACCATGACGTAACAAGAATTGCCAGCATTCTGACCAATCCGAAGCATCTTCCTCTTACCTATGGTCTTCTCTTCGGCATGCCGGGTATTCCGTGTATCTATTACGGAAGCGAATGGGGCGAAGAAGGAAAGAAAGCGCCGGATAATGACTATGCACTCCGTCCGTGCTTTGAAGAACCAAAACCGAATGAACTGACAGATTTCGTGAAACAACTGATCGCCATCCGCCGGGAAAGCGACGCGCTGTGCAACGGTGGTTACCATAATGTTGTCATCACCAACCACCAGCTCGTCTTTGAGCGTAAAACCGAACAGGAACGTATCCTTGTGGCAATCAATGCATCTGACTCTGATTTTACCGCATCGAACGGTGAACTGCAGGGCGCATATACCGATCTGATCAGTGAAGAGACCGGAACAATGGCGGGCCAGCTCTCCATGCCCGCATACAGTGTGCAGTATCTCAGATGCGAGAATTGATACATGCTTTTAAATCCTATAAAAACGAAGACGCCGCAGGCTTGCTTCCCGCAGCGTCTTCATTTATGTTCGCTTTCGATATTTGAATCGTTCGTTTTCCGGCAATTCCGGCACAACGCTCCTCTGTCCTGTCAGGACTTTCGTATGCCTGAAGTCAGTCGCGTACCAGAACTTTTTCAATCTCTACAATATACATGGTATGGTAATCTTTCTCTGGATACCATTTTTCATCATTTTCCTGCTCGGTAAAACATTCCGGAAGCATTTCCTGCTGATATTGTTTCCGGCAGACGAAGATCATATCCGCCTCTTCAAATGCGGTTGTTCCGTCTACATAATACGGCGTCAGACCTGCCTGAGCCTCCTTGTCACAGTCACGCCCCGATTTCGTACCGCAGATCGTCAGCGCTTTCCGGTGAGACTCATCAAAAAAGGAAAGCGTCAGCGTATCGTTTCGGTCTACAAACTCTTTTGTATAGCGCTGCGGACGGATGTATACCGTCGCGACATTCTTGCCCCACATGATCCCGATGCCGCCCCAGCTTGCTGTCATCGTATTATGCCCTTTTTCATCGCCTGCCGTGATCAGCATCCATTCTTTCCCGATCTTTGTAAATGGATTGAATGATAATTCCTCGATTGCAATCTCCTGAAATGCCATGTTTATGTCCTCACTTTCTGTCATAGTCCTTTTCATAGATATGCCGCCGTCAGACGACATATCCATAGGTATCATAATTGGGAACTTTTGCTCCCGGCATCACTTTAATACAATTTTCCGGAAGTTTTTCTTTCCTCTTTTTAGAACCATTCCCTCCCCGGAAAACGTATCTTTGTCAAACGTCGTATAAATGTCGGTCACTTTCTGTCCGTCCACAGTTGCTCCGCCCTGCTGTACCGCACGTCTTGCTTCCGAACGGGACGCAACAAGTCCACTCTTTACAAGCAGTGTAAGAATGTCAATCGAGCCGTCCTGCAGGTCCTCTTCCATAAGTTCTGTCGTCGGCATCTCCGCCGCGTTTCCCTGGCTGAACAGTTCTCTCGCACTTGCCTGCGCTTTCTCTGCCTCTTCCTCTCCATGCACCAGCTTGGTAAGCTCATATGCAAGAATTTCCTTTGCCTGATTCAACTGGCTGCCTTCCCACCGATCCATCTCGTCGATCTGCTCCAGCGGCAGGAATGTCAGCATACGGATACATTTCACCACATCCGCATCACCCACATTTCTCCAGTACTGGTAAAAATCAAACGGGGACGTCTTGTTCGGGTCAAGCCATACCGCGCCAGACTGTGTTTTCCCCATTTTTTTGCCTTCAGAGTTCAACAGCAGCGTGATCGTCATCGCACTTGCGTCCTTACCCAATTTCCGCCGGATCAGCTCCGTACCTGCCAGCATATTGCTCCACTGGTCGTCTCCGCCGAACTGCAGGTTGCAGCCGTATTTCTGGTATAACTCGTAAAAATCATACGCCTGCATGATCATATAGTTAAATTCAAGGAAACTCAGTCCTTTTTCCATTCTCTGTTTGTAACATTCCGCAGTCAGCATCCGGTTCACGCTGAAATGCGCGCCAACTTCCCGGAGCACATCAATATAGTTCAGATCCATCAGCCAGTCTGCATTGTTCACCATCATTGCCTTTCCTTCTGAAAAGTCAATAAACTTGCTCATCTGCTCTTTGAAACAGTCACAATTGTGCTGAATCGTCTCACGCGTCATCATCTGGCGCATGTCGGTTCTTCCGGACGGATCCCCGATCATCGCCGTACCGCCGCCGATCAGGGCGATCGGTCTGTTTCCCGCCATCTGCAGACGCTTCATCAGGCATAACGCCATAAAATGCCCTACATGCAGGCTGTCCGCTGTCGGATCGAATCCGATATAAAACGTTGCCTTTCCATTGTTGATCAAATCTGAGATCAACGCCTCATCCGTCACCTGCGCGATCAGTCCCCGCGCCTTCAATTCTTCATAAAGTGTCATAACCATTTCTCCTTTCATAAAAAAGACCCGCCCTCGCGTATCTCGCAAGGACGGGAATGCTTCTCCGTGGTACCACCTTTCTTCGCAACAGACTCGCGCCTGCTGCCTCATCAACAACTTGTAATGATTCGTTATGATAAACAATAACGACTATTATGCATTGTCGCGGCAATTCTAACGTCTGCCAGTCCGTCGCAGCCTACTTGCCTGAACTGCATATACGTTTGCCTGTGTACTCTGATATACTGAGCCGTTCCCTGCATTCGTCATATGCAATTCCCACTTTTGGTGCGCAGCTCCAGGAGGTATTCGTGAAAAACAGTATCATGCGCCTCTCATCACCCGGCTGCTCTCTGTTTTCTCTGTCAGACACTACTTATTCCCTTCTTCGCCTTTACAAACTTTCGTTTCTGTTGCCTATAGTAACGCAGAATGGCGCAGCTTGTCAAGAGGGGATTTTAATTTTATACTTTTCTGCTTTTACTAAACCGGGTACTGTTAAAACCAATTTTTCATTAAAGAGCTACAAGCTCATGTAAATAGCGAAATAATCCCCGCGACTATCGCTGCAATTAAGAGTCCTCCAAGGCAGCCGCCTCCTTTGTTTGTACCTGATGTATTTGTTTTCTGATCGGGATTTGAGTTGGTGATTATTGTATGAAATATATAGTCATCCTGCAGATCGTGTTTTCTGTCTCTGTTCCAGTCTCTGTTATTGCCAAGCATATCTTCACCTCAATTTTTTTCTTTCATCCAGGCAGCAGACAAAGTCGCTGCACTGTTCCTCGATCATTTCTTTCCGATTCCCGTCCTTTCCCTCACCATTGCAGAGTTCCAGCAAAATCAGAGAATAAATCCCACAACCGATTTGAGGGCGGGGTGTGCATGAGTCAGGGCAGAGATATTGTGGATCACTGTAAGCTGTTCGTCCGGTGAATGGCTTTCCAAAACATATTTGCAGCATAGAGTTTCCAGTCACAGAACCGCTTCATGATGTCCGTGTAATCCAGCCCGCGGGCAAGACTGTCCAATGTAGCGAGCGCCATACTCGTATGGCGGAACGAACTATATCCATTTTCTTACACATTTATGTACCTCCTCGCATACTCTTTTATAAAAACGGCACCATATACACTGGAATATAATGAATCCCGTTTTTCCATTTGTAATCCTTTGTATGAACAACATATTTGTCGCGTATGCGACTACTAAACTTGTTGCAAAACACATCAAGTGATTTATGTGTTCTATAATTGCCTGATTTCACCTCAAGTGGACATATCTTATCTCCAACCGAAGTCAAAAAATCAATCTCATACAGATGATTTGAGGTTTCACTTTCCATCGTGTAATAAAACAAATTATTGCCTTTTGCTATTAGCATCTGCGCCACAACATTTTCATATACGTATCCTAAGTTTGCATCCAATTTATCCGAAAGTAACTTATTATAAATAATATTCTCCGTATAGTCTTTGTCCTTAAATGCCAAAGTGATAAACAGACCGACATCAGAAGCAAACAATTTATACCGTCCCGCGTCCTTTTCCAACGCCATTCCTACATCAGGATTATTAGCATGATATGCAATATTTACAGTATATGAACTGAGCATATCCGGAATTAACTCTCTTACCTTCTCAGAACGAGTCCCCTCTCTTGCACTGGACAAAATGTATCTTGATGCATTGCCGCTAAGATTAGCAGGTATTGCATCATAAATATCGCCCGCAAGACCGGTTCCGTCTATCTTCACAAAATCTTCCTCATATAAATCTACAATTTCTCTTTTCGTTTCATCAACCAATTGCAAATTATTTTTCTCTATATATGTTTCTATAGCTTGTGGCATTCCGCCAACAAGCATATACAATCTGAATGTACGCATCAAGTTTCTATGCATCGCATTCCCTGCAGGCTTTTTATTCTTTAAGAGATACTTAATTGTTTCAGCTGATATCTCATCTCCTATTGCCCATAAAAACTCTTCAAAATCCATAGGGAACATAGATATTTTATGTTCTTCGCTGGGGATCAAAATATCCTTTGTATTCTTTTTCATGGATAATAAAGAACCTGTTTCAATATACTTATATCTTCCATCCGCGACAAGATATTTAATTGCCTGCCTGGCCTTTGGAAATAACTGAACTTCATCAAAAATGATTACCGACTCTTTCTCATACAACCTGATTCCCGTTAGCTGCTGTAATTGCAAAAAGAAAAAGTCTAAGTCATACGTATCATCAAATAAATCAATAATTGCCTTACTGGTATGAGCAAAATCGATTAGAATATATGATTTAAACTCCTTTTTCGCAAATCCCCATTCGTGTAAACCAAAATTCTGCGCCAATCCCCATTCATTTTTCTTTAACTTTTGCGTAAATCCCCACTTGTTTTCTTGCTAACCTGAGCATTCATAAATCATATGCCTTGTAATAGTTCAACATTACAAACCTTAGTAGTATTCTTTCCCATAGAGCCGATAATATGCCCAGTATGTAAATAAACTAAATTTCAGGGACTTGGAATCACTCCCAGACAGCTTTCAAAAATCCTTATTTCCATACTTCCGCCCCGGTTACAGATACTTTTCTTTTATTGCTTTGGCTGACTCCTTCCGGAGTGATCACGCCGATATAGGTATCGACTGGCGAATTTTTTCAGATGGAAAATGAGTGTCTATTGATTCTACCCTGCTTTCCCTATATAATGATGTTAGTTTTTTTGATGGAGGAAATGAATGGAGCAACTACTAATTGTTGAAGATGATTGCAACTTAAACCAGGGGTTATGCAAGGCATTGAAAACGGATAACCGAAAACTCATCCCCTGTTCCAATCTCAAAGCCGCCAGGGAGCAACTTCTCTGCGGCGGTTTATCGCTGGTGATCCTGGACATCGGTCTGCCGGACGGAAGCGGATTGGAGCTGCTGCAGGAAATCAAGAGAAGTACGCCTGATCTGCCGGTCATCCTGCTGACCGCAAATGATACGGATATGGACATTGTGGACGGACTGGAACGAGGGGCGGACGACTATATCACAAAACCTTTTTCCTTGTCTGTGCTGCGGGCAAGAGTCAATACACAGCTTCGGAAACGGGAAAGCGTTCGAAAAAGTGAAGTGTTTCAATCGAAACGTTATCGCTTTGACTTCGGAAACATGGATTTTTGTGCAGATGGTGCAAAAGTGGAACTGAGCAAAACAGAGCAAAAGCTGCTGAGACTTTTGGTGGAAAATCAGGGCAGAATTCTGAGCCGCAGCGAACTGATCGACTGCATTTGGACAGACGGAGCGGAATATGTAGATGAAAACGCTCTTTCTGTGACTGTCAAGCGTCTGAGAGACAAGCTGGGAGCACAGGAGGATATCAAGACCGTATACGGAATCGGTTACAGTTGGGTGAAAACGGATGAATGAATGGAACTGGATTTTCGGACTCGTGTGCCTTCTGGCGGCGGCAGTCATTGTACTGTGGAATCGAAAGCAAACCCGGAAAACTTTGCGAAATATTGAGCAAATGCTGAACGAAGCGATGGACGGAACATTTACGGAAACGTCCTTTACTGAAAGCGAACAGTCCGCCCTGGGGACAAAATTTGCCCATTATCTTTCCGCATCGTCGGTCTCCGCAAGAAATGTGGTGGCAGAAAAGGATCAGATCAAAACGCTGATCGCAGATATTTCCCACCAGACGAAAACTCCCATCTCCAACCTGCTGCTCTACAGCGAGCTTCTGTTGGAGGAGGATCTGCCGGAGGGCGCCATCGCAAATGCGGAGGCGATCCATAACCAGTCTGAAAAACTTCGTTTTCTGATCGATTCTCTGGTGAAGCTGTCCCGTCTGGAAAACGGAATCCTTACTTTATCACCCCAGACTGCACCACTGCAGTCCATGCTGGAAAGCATCGTGATCCAATATGCGGCAAAAGCCGGTGAAAAGGGGTTGACTTTGGGTTTGGCGGACACCGATATTTCCGCCCGCTTCGACAGGAAATGGACGTCGGAAGCACTGGAGAATATCGTGGACAACGCCATAAAGTATACCAGACGGGGTGGTGTGACTATTTCTGCCACAAGCTATGAACTGTTCGCCAGAATCGACATCACAGACAGCGGCATCGGGATTCCCGAAATCGAACAGGCAAAGATCTTCTCCCGGTTCTATCGTTCTGAGACGGTACGGGAGCAGGAAGGCGTGGGGATCGGATTGTATCTGGCCCGCCAGATCATCTCCGGGGAAGGCGGTTATATCAAAGTGACATCCGCCCCCGGTCAGGGCAGTACCTTCTCCGTGTTCCTTCCAAAATGACAGCATAACAGCAATTCTTTCAAAACTGTTAGAATTCCACTTCCGCCGGAAAGAATGTGGAAAGAATTTTATGCGATAATCTGTATGTACCAGAGGATTATGCCTTTGTGTATATACAGATTTTCTTATGGAGGTATCCAATATGGTGATTTTACAGGCAAAAGACTTGAAAAAAATGTATGGTTCCGGAGATAACGTAGTTCATGCGCTCGATGGGGTAAATCTGAGCGTAGAGAAAGGGGAGTTTGTGGCTGTTGTCGGCACATCAGGTTCCGGCAAATCCACGCTTCTGCATATGCTTGGTGGTCTGGACCGCCCCACGTCCGGCACGGTGACGGTAGACGGACAGGAGATTTTTTCTCTGAAAGACGAGGCTCTCACCATTTTCCGGCGCAGGAAGATCGGCTTTGTTTTTCAGGCATACAATCTGGTTCCGGTTCTGAACGTCTACGAAAATATCGTGCTGCCCATTGAACTGGACGGCGCGCAGATCAAAAAAGAATTTGTAGACCAGATCATACAGACACTGAGACTGGACGGACGTCTGGACGCACTGCCGGGCCAGCTTTCCGGCGGTCAGCAACAGCGTGTTGCGATCGCAAGGGCGCTGGCAGCCGCTCCCGCTATCATTCTGGCCGATGAGCCCACCGGGAACCTGGACTCGAAAACCAGTCAGGACGTGCTGAGCCTGCTCAAAGTAACCAGTCAGAAATTCACGCAGACCATTGTGATGATTACTCACAATGAAGAGATCGCGCAGATGGCGGACCGGATTGTCCGAATCGAAGACGGCCGGATCGTCTCCCGGGATTCAGGGAGGTGAGCATGATGAATGTAAAAAACGGAACATGTATCCGACGTTTAAGTTTCCGCTCTCTGAAAGTCTCCCGCAGGCGCAATTTCATTGCCATTGCCGCAATTGCTTTAACAACACTGCTCTTTACGGCTCTTTTCACCGTAGCACTGTCCATGAATTCCAGCTACGAGACTTACCTGTTCCGTCAGATGGGCGGCTACTGTCACGGCACCTTTAAAGATGTAACCAAGGAGCAGGCACAGGCCATTGCCGGGCACAAAAACGTAAAGGCTACAGGGGCGCGTACCACCATCGGCATCATCGCGGAGGGCGTATTCGCAAAGGTTCCTGCCGAAGTCAGTTTTATGGACGAAAACTGCACCGAATGGAGCTATGCTCTGCCGGACGAGGGTCGGATGCCTCAGAGTGGGAAAGAGGTCACAATGGATACCGCCGCATTAAAGCTGCTTGGTGTCGAGCCGGAGTTGGGTGCAAAAATTCCCCTGACTTATCTGGTTGGCGACAAGAACCAGATGGCATATGAGAAGTCTGACACCTTCACGCTGGTCGGCTGGTGGGAATACGATGATATCAGTCCGGTGCATTACATCAACATCAGCCGGGAATACGCGGACTCTGTGGAAGCCGAGGGGATCTCCAAAGGGATGACGCCGTTTCGCACCGATCTGAATGTGATGATGACATCTTCCGTGGATATCCGGGGACAGATGGAGCAGGTCGACACCGATCTGGGTTATACCTGGGAGAGCCGGAACGAAGAAAACAGCGTCCGTATCGGGGTCAACTGGGGGTATACCACTTCCCAGCTTGGGGCGGACATCGACACGGAGACGTTGGTTTCCATTCTGGCGCTACTCCTGCTTATCATTTTTACGGGTTACCTGATCATCTACAATATTTTTCAGATTTCCGTGACCGGAGATATCCGGTTTTATGGTTTACTGAAAACGATCGGCGTCACGCCCCGGCAGCTGCGCCGCATCATACGCCAGCAGGCACTGCTTTTGTGTGTTGCAGGGATTCCTGTCGGTCTGCTGCTCGGCTACGGTGTTGGCGCGGTTCTGACGCCTGTGGTCACGGCACGGACCAGTTTTGGCGCGGATGTTACGACCATCAGCACTTCGCCGCTGATTTTTCTCGGCGCGGCCCTGTTTGCTTTGATTACCGTACTACTCTCCTGCTCCCGTCCCGGTCGGCTCGCCGCGAAAGTATCCCCGGTGGAGGCTGCCAAGTACACAGAAGTCACACAGGGAACAAAAAAACGGCGCAACACCCGTGGCGCAAAAGTATACCAGATGGCATTTGCCAATCTGGGACGAAACAAGAGCAAAACCGTACTGACCGTAATCTCCCTCTCTCTTTCCGTCGTGCTGCTGAATATTCTCGTCACATTTACCAGCGGCTTTGACATGGAAAAGTATTTGGCAAAGCAGACCTGCGCGGATTTTATCGTCAGCGGAACGGATTATTTCCGCGATACAAATACAGAAAGTTATATTTCGGAGGATATGATCGATGAAATAGAAGCAAACACCTCCCGCACGTTATCCGGCTGCGGCTACACCTTATCCGGCGATCTGCCCTCCTGCTGGACGACTGAGGACGCGATTCGCGAGGCGCTGTCCCGGTTCGGATCGGAAGAGGATGTTGAAAGTTATCTGTCACAAAGAGTCCGGAGAGGAGAACTTGTGGACACCAACGCACTGATCGAGGGTCTTGACGCCGACTTGTTTGAAAAGCTGGATGTGATAGAAGGCGACCTTGCGCCTCTGCTCCGGGGAGAGCCGGGCACGATTGCAGTGGCTGTGGATGCAGATGACTACGGCAACGTAACGAATCTGGAGGATTATCCGCCCATTGGTTCGGTGCAGACCATCACCTACATCAGCGACGGCTATTATATTGACAGTCGTACCGGTGAAAAGTCCGATGAAAATACACCCGATGAATTTTTGGAATATTATATTGCAGAGAGTCATGATGTAGAGTACACCATCTGTGCCTATGTGACAGTACCACACTCTATGAGTTTCCGCTACAGCCTGGCGGCGGGAAAAGAGTTTGTTCTGCCCGTTGACACACTGACAAAAGACAGTGAACAGGCGGTAATTCCGCTGTTCTATCTGTTCGACACACCCGACGCCGCCGCGGAAGAAGATGCGGAGGAGTACCTTGCCGGTCTGACCTCGAATGAACTGTCCGGACTGATGTACGAGAGCAAAGCCACCGTTCGGGCAGAATTTGAGAATTTTCAAAATATGTTTCTCCTGCTGGGCGGACTGCTCTGTGTCATCATCGGTCTGATCGGGATACTCAATTTCTTTAACGCCATCATGACCGGCATCCTGTCCCGCAAGAGAGAATTTGCGGTACTGCAGGCGGTAGGCATGACCAACCGGCAGCTAAAGTCCATGCTGATCTACGAAGGACTGTTCTACGCTTTGAGCGCATCCCTCGCGGCTCTGATCCTATCCCTGCTGCTGAGTCCTCTGGCGAGTAGCCTGCTGGAATCCATATTCTGGTTCTTTAGCGCAAACTTTACCATCGTCCCTGTCCTGATCGCGATTCCCGTCTTTATGCTGCTGGGATGGCTGATCCCGTCTGTGATGTATGGACAAAGCGCAAAACAAAGCATCGTGGAGAGACTAAGAGAAGCAGAATAGCATGAAAATAAGGAATCCGCGGGGCATGAACCCCACGGATTCCTTATTTTCGGCAGGACACCGGCATACTCACTCGTAACTTTTTGCCTTCAAAAACTGAATCCCCACCAGCGTCAGTCCCTGCGGGGGCGCGGTCACTCCTGCAGTCTGCCTGTCTTTTGCTTCCAGAATCTCCTTCACCTGCTCCGGGGCATAGAATCCGCGGCCTACTCTGAGAAGTGTCCCGACAATGATCCGGACCATATTATAAAGAAACCCGTTTCCGCGAATGCGGATTACGAGTTCTCGTTCCCTCTCTTTTTTTACGATTTCAATCCCATAAATCGTCCGGACGGTGTCCTCTGCGTTGGTATGGATACTGCAAAAGCTGGCAAAATCATGCTTACCGACCAGATACGCCGCAGCCTGCCGCATCTTCTCCACGTCCAGCTTATAGGATACAAAATATGTCGTCAGTCGCTTTGTCGGATCCGGCGTCTGCGCATTTAAGATATGATATTCGTATGTTTTGACCGAATCACAGTACCGCGGATGCCAGTCTGCGGCAACCTCTTCTGAATGCACGACCACGATATCTTCCGGAAGCCTCTGATTCAGCGCATAGGAAAAACGCTCCGGCGGAATCGATGACTCTGTATCAAATACCGCCACATTTCCCAGCGCGTGAACGCCGGAATCTGTACGGCTCGCGCCGAGGACATGGATTTCCTCCCCGGTCAGCTTTTGCAGCGCGCGGTTTAAGACTTCCTCAATTGTAATCCCGTTCGGCTGCACCTGCCAGCCGCAGTAATTCGTACCGTCATAGGCAACCGTAAGTTTTATTCGTCTCATCAGACTCATCTCCTAAAAGATCCACAGCTGAAACGGAACGTATCTGCCGATCACAAACACTGCCGCGAAATATAGAATGATCACTCCATACGCCGCGTAGTCCCGCTTCTGATATATCAACGGCTTCATCTTTGTCCGTCCCTCACCGCCGGTATAGCACCGGGATTCCATCGCCAGCGCCAGATCATTGGCGCGGCGGAATGCGGAAACAAACAGAGGCACAAGGATCGGCACCATCGCCTTGACTTTCTCGATCAGATTTCCACTCTCAAAATCTGCGCCTCTCGCCTCCTGCGCTTTCATGATCTTGTCCGTTTCATCGAGCAAAATCGGAATGAACCGCAATGCGATCGACATCATCATCGCAATTTCATGTACCGGAACATGTATCTTATTCAGCACATGGAGCAGACTCTCCAATCCGTCCGTCAGTGAATTCGGCGTTGTCGTATAAGTCATCATGGAGGAACCCATGATCAGGTAAATCAGCCGGACTGCCATAAGCACAGAGGTTCGCAGTCCGCTCTCCGTAATCTCAAACACCCAGAAGCTTACCAGCACCTCTCCGCCTTTCGTCAGAAAGAGGTTCATCACCACTGTAAATAAGAGTATGATCACAATGGCTTTCAGACCTTTTACGATAAATCGAAACGGCACCTTGCTGATTTTAATGACTGCCGCCAAAAATACAGTCGCGATCGCATAGCCGAGAATGCTGTTCTGTATAAACAGTGACACCATAAAAACAAGGGTGCACACAATTTTAACCCGGGCGTCCAGCCGGTGGATCACGCTTTGCGCCGGGTAGTATTGTCCGATTGTAATATCTCTAATCATGAAAACTCCTTATGATCTCTTCCGCCGCCTCTTCCACCGTCATCGCATCCGTCCGTACATCCAGTCCGGCTGCTTTGAGGTCATGCATGATATATGTTACCTGCGGTGCGGCAAGTCCTACCTGCTCCAGTTCTTTATAGTGGGAAAATACTTCTTTCGGAGTCCCGTCCAGCATCTTTTCCCCGTGGTTCATCACGATGATGCGCTCCACGTAGCGGGCGATATCCTCCATACTGTGAGACACAAGAATCACGGTCATCCCGGTTTCCCTGTGCAGATGGGCAACCTGATCCAGTATGTCATCCCGCCCTTTCGGATCCAGTCCCGCCGTCGGTTCGTCCAGCACAAGCACTTTCGGGCGCATCGCAAGCACCCCTGCGATTGCAGCGCGGCGTTTCTGTCCGCCGGAAAGCTCAAACGGCGACTGCCGGTAATATTCCTCAGATAATCCGACCAGCTCCAGCGCCTCCTTCGCCCGCTTCTCACATTCTTCCGGCGAAAGTCCCTGATTCTTCGGGCCAAAACACACGTCGGTCAGTACATCCACTTCAAATAGCTGATGCTCCGGATACTGGAACACCAGACCAACCTGACTGCGCAGTTCTCTCATATGATACCCTTCTTTGTAAATACTTTCCCCGTCGTAATATACTTCCCCGGAGGTTGCTTTCATCAGTCCGTTCAAATGCTGGATCAGTGTAGATTTCCCCGATCCTGTGTGTCCGATGATTCCGACGAACTGTCCCTGCGGGATCTCCAGACTGACATTCCGAAGCGCATGTTTCTCGTATGCAGTCCCCGGACTGTACACATAGCTCACATTTTCCAACTTAATCGACATGCTATCGTTATCCTTCCCCATCTGTCATGTGTTCTTATTGCAACCGCTGCCATACCAGCCGGCATATCACACTGCCGCGGCAGCCGTTCCTATCCCGGTCGGCATATGTTTCTGCCCTGGTTAGTGCTTCGCTGCCCGATTGTCCTTGTACCGCGTCAGCCATTCCACCAGTTCTTCCCGATGCAATATCCCGCGCGGCACGTCCAGCCCCCGTTTTCGAAGTTCTTCCGCCAGCATTGTCACCTGCGGTACGTCCAGGCGATACTTCTTCAGCTCGTCCACTCGTCCAAACACCTCACGCGGCGTGCCATGCATCACGACACGTCCCTCGTCCATCACATAGATCCGATCCGCATCTACAACTTCTTCCATATAATGCGTAATCAGAATGATCGTCACGTTCTTCCGCTTCCGAAGCTCCTGCAGGGTACGCATGACATCCTTTCGCCCATTCGGATCCAGCATCGCAGTCGGTTCATCCAGCACGATACATTCCGGTTCCATCGCCACAACTCCCGCGATCGCCACCCGTTGCTTCTGTCCGCCCGACAGCTTATTCGGAGAATGCGTCCGATACTCCAACATCCCGACCGCTTTCAGGCTGTCCTCCACACGTTTCCAGATCTCATCCGTCGGTACGCCGAGATTCTCCGGTCCAAATCCGACGTCTTCCTCCACAACCGTTCCGATGATCTGATTGTCCGGATTCTGAAAAACCATGCCGGCAGACTTCCGCACCGTCATCACTTCATCGGGATCCTTCGTATCCTGCCCGTTCACCCAGATCGTCCCACCGGTCGGGACAAGGAGCGCATTGATATGCTTCGCCAGTGTAGATTTGCCGGAACCGTTGTGCCCCAGCACCGCGACAAAATCCCCTTTTTGCACGTCGATGTCCACATCATCGATCGCACGGTTCACACCGATCACATTTCCATCGTCGTCCCGCTTCTCATATTCATAAACAAGCTCTTTTGCCTGTACCATCTCCATCATTTCACGCTTTTTCCGGCTCATCGTATGTCTCGCCAAATGTCTCAACGGTTACTTTTTTCATCACCTGCGGTTTCATCGGCTTATCCCGGTAATCCGTTTCTGTCTCCGCGATCCGATTCACCACGTCCATGCCTTCTGTAATCTTCCCGAACGCTGCATAAGCGCCGTCCAGATGCGGGGATTTCTCATGCATAATGAAAAACTGGGATCCTGCGGAATCCGGATGCATCGCGCGCGCCATCGAAAGTACGCCCGAATCGTGTGCAAGGTGATTCGGAAAACCATTCTGGGAAAACTCTCCCTTGATCTGATATCCCGGACCGCCGGTTCCGGTTCCCAGCGGGCAGCCGCCCTGAATCATAAACCCACGGATCACACGGTGAAATGTCAGTCCGTCATAAAATCCCTTATTCACCAGGGAAATAAAGTTCTTTACCGTATTCGGCGCTACGTCCGGATATAATTCCGCTTTCATAACGTCACCGTTTTCCATCTCAAATGTTACAATTGGATTTGCCATAGCTATGTTCCTCTTTTCATATTTTTTTGTTTATTCCCGTTAGCGTGTAATTGTAGCGAATAATCACACAAATGTCAACCGTTCTATCGTTTTACGAAATACTCCTCATACCATACAAGGAAGGTATAGATCGTCCACACTTTTCTCCAGTTGTCGGAATTTCCATTGACGTACTCATCAAAAATCGCATTGATCTCATCCACATTGAAAAATTTCTCCGCCATATCGCTGTGGAACTTCGCCCGCACGTCCTGATTATAGCGGTCATCCGCCATCCAGATGCGGATCGGCACGATAAATCCGAGCTTCTTGCGGAACGCGATCTCCTCCGGCAGAACCTTTGCCGCCGCCGTGCGGAATGCAACCTTGTTCTGCTCTTCATTCACCTTATATCTGGACGGCATCCGCGATGCAATATCAAAAATCCGCCGGTCCGTCAGCGGCATACGGATCTCCAGTCCCGCCGCCTCGCTCATCTTGTCCACATTTAAATAAATGTCTCCTTCCAGCCAGATCTGAATATCCACATCTGACATCTTTGTGAGCGGATCCAGTCCTTCTGTTTCTTCATAAATCTGCTGCACCAGCTCAATCGGAAGCACGTCCGGATCATACCGTTTCAGAATCCGTTTCTTCTCATCTTCCTTCATGATGTTCGTATTTCCGACATAAAAGTTCTTCAGATTTTCCCCGTAGCGCTCCGCGTTCCGGTACATGTTATAACCACCGAAAAACTCATCCGCGCCTTCTCCCGAATAGCACAGCTTCGTATGCTTCGCCGTTGCTTTGCATGCAATGGCAAATGCGATCGCAGACGCATCGCCCAATGGCTGCTCCATATTGTACATCACATACGGCACACTTGCAAAATACTCCTCCGGTGTGATCCGGCACCGCGAATTGGCACGTCCAAGAAGCTCTGCCGTCTGTGCCGCCAGCGGCGACTCGTCAAATCGCTCATCGTCATACCCGCAGGAATCCGTCATCTGCACATCTGACATAGCCAGCACGTAAGAGGAATCTACGCCGCCTGACAGGAAAGATTCCGCAGTTTCATTCTCATCCTTCACCTCCGGCATGATTTTCCCGAGCGTCATATGGATCTCGTCCGCCCAGTCTTCAAGTGACTTGCTCTCATCCGGATGAAACTCCGGCGTCCAGTAACGTTCAATCTGCATCTTCCCGTTTTTCCAGACCAGATAACGGCCCGGCATCAGCTTCTTCACGCCCCGGAAAAACGTATTTTCTCCTGCCACGTAGGTCAGCGTCAGGTAGAGCTGCAGCATTTCCTCATTCAGCTCCTTCACAAATCCCGGCTGTTCCATGATCTGGCGTATGGTTGTCCCGTACAGCAGGTCGCCGTCCGCCGTCTCGTAATAGTAAAACGGCTTCGTCCCAAACGGATCACGCAGACAGAACAGCTCCCGCTTCTCCTCGTCCCACAGCGCAAACGCAAACATTCCATGCATGTGGGTTCCCATGTCATGTCCCCATGCCTCATACGCCTTCACTAAAATCTCCGGTTCCCGCTCCTCTCTCGGCAGATCCTTCGCGATCCCAAGCTCACCGCAGAGCTCATTCCAGTTCCGGATATGCCCTCTGTATTCCTGTACTTTTATCATCTGTACAATCTCCTTCATGAAAATATTTTCCCGTGTTTCCAATTGACAAGTCCTAAACTCATCTGTCAATTTTACCACAACGGCATACATTTTTCTATAAATTTATCACTTGAGTTTCCGCAGTTCTGTCCACATAACCACCATCAGACTATGCCGGTTATG
>CATXUX010000024.1 GCA_958402795.1 uncultured Lachnospiraceae bacterium
ATGGAGCTGACTGTTACTAATAGGTCGAGGGCATAACCAAAAGCGAGAGCACTTAAGTGCGAAGCACATGGTGATAGGGTAGGATGAAATATTTCTTTGTATGCAGTTTTGAAGGTACATAATTTTGAGAAGACAGTATCGGAAGGTACTGTTTTTTTGTGTCCCAAAAACTTCTCAATTGCCGAAATATGTGATATTATGATACGAAAGCGAATATGAGGGAGGGAAAAGGAAAATATGAGTGAATTTGAAGAAATGAAAGAGGATCTGCAGAATGCAAAACTGGGAAGTTATCTGATCGTTCCTTTAAAATACGAAGAGGGCGAAGTGGACTATCAGTGGCTTGGGAAAATCGGAACACGCCGTCTGCTTACGACGATGGATATTAATGAATCGATAAAAAATACGATTAATTCTGAAAATACTGCAAACGTATTATTCCGCTATGAGATTACAGCGGATGTGTTGATACGTGAGCTTTTCAGTACAGAAGCAGATTCGGTACAGTCCTTGCTGGTCTGTGACAAAAAGACGCCCATATCGGATATTTCACCAGAAGAGGACTATTTTAAAATTCATTCTGCATATATTTATATTTTTCACACACAAGTTGCGTTTCTCTGCCTGGGAATTACGTATCCGAGAATGGATACGCTTGAATGTATCTGCCATTTGGGGTTTGCGGACAGTAAAGCTGCGTATTTTTATCTTGATCGGAAAGGAGAGATGATAAGATTTTCTCTGGATGAAAAATTGTCAGAACTCTGTGAAAAGACGGGGTTGAAATGCTTTTATCAAAGCGGAACCTCTCTTTTCCTTGAAGGGTATACATATACGGTGGCAGTGGTTCCGAAGCGTTTTCGATATTTGGAAACAATTCGGCAGATTACGTTTAATCTTCACTTGATGTGCCCGCTGGATTATCCAGCAGAGGATGCATCGGAAGAGGATATTCGATATGTATATGCAGTCAAAACACAGGAGCTCGGTTCGTACCGCTGGGGGTGCTGTGTCACATCGCAGACAATCTCTTATGTTGTTGCGGATGAAAACATGGATCTTGATGCAGAGATGGACACACAGGCAGAGGATGGACTTCCGGTTATTCTTCTGGGACTTTATCAAAAATATACATGTCTCCGATTTGCGGAAATGTTGTCGATCCTGGATAAAAAGAAAATGAAGCGGCTCTCGTCCCTTCGCAAAAAGATGTTAGAATTTAAGGCTTATGGAGTGATCGCGCCGGCGCATATTTCGAGATGGCATAATGTGAAGCAGATTTATCAGCACATCATTGAAACAAATGGTATTTCTACGGCGGTTGAAGATATCAGTGACAAGATAAATATACTTGCTGAACATCAAAAAGAACTGGAATCTGCGATCAATGAAGCTGTGATGGGTATTATCACAGTGTTTGGAATTGTTTCTATATTGGTCTCTGTACTATCTATCATACAAATCCTATCCGGAGGAACACCGCTGGAATGGGTTGTGATGCTAATTTCGTTTTTGGCTATCATGGTAATCGTTCTTATGGTGATGGTGCGCCAAAGGAAAGAGCGCTGACTGAATATTCTGTGAAATAAAAAGTGCCTGTGGCACTTTTTATTGTTTTCGATATTTTGACGGACTCAGTCCGGTTTCTTTTTTAAAGCAGGAAGAGAAATGCTGTGCCGATGAGTATCCGCATAGCAGGGCAATCTGGGAAGAGGAAAGATTACTGCATTTTAAAAGATGGCAGGCCTTTTCCAACCGTGTATGCTGTATATAGGACTGGATTGACATACCGGTTGTTTCCTTAAAGATGCGGTAAAGATAAGTGCGGTCCAGACCTACGTGCCGTGCGATATCTTGTACGGAGATATTATTAGATAAATTATCTTTTATGTAGGCTATCGCCTGATTGATGTAGAATTCTCTGCGCTGCAGCGGCTGATCTGAATCATTTGGTTTAATTAACAGCGAGAAGATACAGTATAATTGTCCGAGAGCATAATAATTATCCGAAAGAAGCCGTGGATCGCTGTCGATTAAAGAAGAAATATGGTCTGCAATCTTTTCTGTTTCACCAAAATGAGCAACGGGAATAGTCTCGTTTGTGATACATAAAGAAAGTAAGTGAGATATATCTGCTCCGGTAAAACCTATCCAATAGTAGATCCATGGATCTCTCGCGTCAGCCTGATAAAAGATCGGGACATCGGGAAGAAGGAGAAAACAGTCGCCTTTTTCCAGGGAATAAGTCTTATTGTTGACAGTATAGATCCCTTTGCCGGATGTAATACAGTGGAGCACGTAGTGATCCAGTGTTTTCTGGGTAGAACTGTGCCCGGGTAGAGATTCTTCGTATCCGCATTGAAGGACAGAGATACTTTCTTGTGTCGGAAATTTTGGCGTGAAATATATAATATGTCTTTTCTCATGATTCATAGTGACACCTCCCAAATTATCGTACTATAAAACAACATTTATGTAAATTGAAAACTACATAGTTGAAAGAAAAATATAAATGGGTATGCTATAATCATAGCATGATTAGAGAAAAAGTGCACAAAAAATCTCTGTTAAATCAATGTAAAGTGAAAAAAATGACAAAAATATCCAGAATAACCTGAAATAATGGGACTGGCCGTGGATGAGTCAGAAGAAGCAGAATTATAAACACAGATAAAGAAGAATATACTGATGTGTGCGATGCAGGACTCATCCGGAAAGGAGGAAGAAATGAAAAAGAAGACAGTTGCAGTGATGTTATCGGCAGTGATTGCATTATCTACGCTTGCCGGATGTTCTTCCGGCGAATCATCATCAAATTCACAGAGTAACAGTGATGATGGCGATATCAGCGGACAGACGATCGAGGTGGCAACTTATTTATCCGGTGACACCCTGGAGGCTTACAAAGAGGTGATTGCAGGATTTGAGGAGGAATCGGGCGTTACAGTTGCGTTAGATGAATATGGGGATGATTATGAGAGTACGATGAAGACGAGAATGGCATCGAATAGTCTGCCGGATGTTTTTGAAACACACGGATGGTCTTTGATCCGTTACAAAGAATACCTGATGGATCTGAGCACACAATCGTGGGCAGAAGACTTGAGTGACGCCGCGCTGGGAGTAATCAGAGATGAGGATGGTTCAATTTATACACTGATGGTAACTGGAAGCTGTCTTGGCACGGCAGTGAACATGGACGTCTGCGAGGCGGCAGGTGTTGATCCGTGGTCTATTGTCACCTGGGATGACTTTAATGAGGCGTGTGCGAAGATTAAAGAAGCCGGATATGTCCCGATTGCAAACTATTTTACAAGCGCGGGCGCACTGGCAAATCATGTCGGCACATTTTTAAATTATGAAAATGAAATGTACGATGTAACGGATGAAATGTTGGACGGAACCTGGGACTGGGAAGAGTATAATGTGGTTCTGGATTATTTGCAGGACTGGTTTGATAATGGCTGGCTGTATGAGGACTGCGGGACAATCACACAGAGTGAAGCTATTGAACGTACAGCACGTAATGAATGCGCGTTTGTAGTCGGGATCGGAACCTCTTTCCAGACGGCAGTTGTTGCGCTGAATGAGGATGTGAATATGGGGATGATCCCGGTATGTGCGAGTACAGAGGATGGAGCACGTTTCTGCGGTATCGGAGAAGGCGCGGCATTTGGAATCTGGAAAGATACAGAAAAGGTGGAGGCGTGTGAAGCATTTTTGGAATACATTTCCGAAAATTCTGATCCGATCAATGCGGCGGCCGGCGAGATCAGCACGCTTCCGAATCAGGAGACAAAGTCTTATGGCATGCAGCTGATGGAGACGATGGAAGAACATGTTCCGGATGTGTATTATGATAATCTCTGGGATCGGAAATATATGCCGTCCGGTATGTGGAGTATTTTTGCAAATGCAGCGGGCATGTTCTGTGAGGATCAGTCCGACAGCAGTAAAGCAGATATCATTGATTATCTTCGTGAAAACTATGTAGAATTGTATGAAGCAGCTCAGGAAGAGTAAGGAAAACACTGCTGCGCCATGGACGTTCGGTCATGGCGCGGCAGCATCTCTTACAGGCGGGGATTTATATGGCTGAAAATAAAATAATCAATCTTATCAATACAATTGCAGACTGTGTTTTTTTGAGTATTCTGGGGGTAGTGGGAAGTATTCCGGTTGTAACAAGTCCTGTGGCATTTATAGCAGTCTGTCATGTGATGTCAAAAGTGATCATAAAAGGCGAGGGGACTGTTTTTTCAGAATATTGCATCTGGTACAGAAAAAACCTGAAAAATGGGATCGTCGTGTTTTTCGTTACTGCGGGCATTTTCCTGACTGTCGCTGTCCCTTTGTATCTTCTGTATCCGTCCCATGCCGGACGAGTTATTTTTCAACTGTATGAGATCAGCTTCGGTTTCCTGCTTATACTGCTTATTATAATTGAATTGCGTATGGTTGCGGTATTAGCAGTAACAGAAGTTTCATTAAAAGACAGCCTTGCTTCCGCGTGTATTCTACTCAGAAAGAAAGTAATTTCCGGAGCAGCGCTGCTGCTGGTCTTTGGAATGTTTGTTTTTTTGACAATACTTTACCCGCCGATAGTATTGATCACGCCTTCGGTGCTCGCATGGATCGACTTGAAGGCAAGTCCGATCAAAGTAGTTCAGGAATGAACATAGTTTACAGTAAGGAGTGACTGACATGGAACGAAGAAAGAGAATAAAATTATTGAGTTTAAGTATCCCGGCATTTTTATTGATCACGATATTTTTGTTTATTCCGCTCGGCAATGCACTGCGTGTTTCTTTGTATCAATGGAATGGCTATTCACAGAAGATGAAATATGTCGGACTGGAAAATTATCTTTCCATATTATCGGATAAAGTGTTCTGGAGATCCACTGTGAATACGTTCATTTATGCGTTTGGAAGCACCATTTTGCAGAATATTCTGGGACTTTCAACGGCAATACTGGTAAATAAACAATTTCGGGGGAGAAATTTCGTAAGGCTGATCTTATATATGCCGATTATGATTTCCGGCATTATTATGGGCGCTGTGATGTCGTATGTGTTCGATTTTGAAAATGGAATCCTGAATAATATTCTGAATCTGTTCGGAGTCGAGAATATTTACTGGATGGGTTCCGGATGGCGTGCGGTACTGATTATCACGCTCGTGAACAGCTGGCAGGCAATGGGATTCTGCATGCTGATCTATCTGGCGGGACTGCAGAATGTCCCGATGATGTACAGAGAGGCAGCAAGAATTGACGGAGCAAACAGAAGACAGGAATTTTTCAAGATTGTACTGCCCCTTTTGATGCCTTCGATTACGATCGCGGTCATTACAAATCTGATTGGAGGATTTAAATTATACGATGTGATTGTTACGCTGACAGGCGGAGGACCAAACCGGCAGACACTGTCATTATCGTATTATTCGTCCCTGCTGTATTTTAATGATGAAAAAGCAGGATATGCCGCGGCCGTAGGCATAGCATTGATTTTGATTATTTTTCTTGTAACTGTTCCGATCAACAAATTTTTGAGAAGCAGGGAGGTCGAGTATTGATGAAAAAAGGCAGGAAGAAAAATTCGAAGACGAAATATTATATCATATCGGCCGTATTGGTTGTTATATATTTACTTCCGATTTATGTCATGCTGAATCAGTCATTCCGGTTCTACACGGACCTTTCCCCCAGGCTGTATCTGCCGGAAGAGTGGACGCTGAGCAACTATATTGAAACATTTGCAAGTTCAGAATTGTTTCATGCATTTAAAAATACGATTATTTATGTAGTAGAGGTCAGCGTCCTTGAGATTGTGTTCGGAAGTCTGGCTGCGTATGGTCTGGCGCGGGCAGGGGGCAGGATATCGCGGGGACTGCGAACCTTGAATATTACGATCATGATGCTTCCTCCATTATCTTTGCTGGTCGGTACGTATTCGCTGATGGTGAAGTTAAATATGATCAATAAGATCTGGGCGCTTTCGCTTCAGACTGCCGCTATGGGGATGGCAAGTACCATGTTTTTTTATACGTCTTTTATTGTATCGATTCCAAAAGAGCTGGATGAATCGGCGGCGCTGGAGGGAGCAGGAACGATCCGGACCTTTTTCCAGATTATTTTGCCGCAGCTAAAAGCAGTTACAGTCACACGGCTTGTTATGGTCGTAGTGGGAACGTGGAATAATTATTCTATGCCGGTTTATCTGCTGACAAGTATTGAAAAATCAACTGTTGTATTGGTAATCCGAAAAGCCTTTTCGGTTGCGGCGGGAGCAGTACAGAATGTTCCGCTTGCCTGCGCAAAATGTGTGATCGGCCTGTTGCCTGTGATCGCACTCTATTTGATCCTGCAGCGATTTATTATAGAGGGACAACTGGACAGTGTAAGTAAGTAAATCAGGAAATAGTCGAATGAGGTAAGAGGAACACAATGAGAATCGGATTATCCTTAAACAAACAGAATTATTCAAAAGATTTTTGCAGAAGAATGTTAAAAAGCGGTATAGACTATGCAGAAGTCAGTCTGTGCTGGGGATATGATATAGGAGAAACAGAAGATTTCGCAGATCAGGTGCTGAAAGGCGGACTTAAAATATGGTCACTTCACATCCCGTTCGGACCGGTTCCCGATTGGGATCCGTCCAACTGGGTCGAGGCGGAGAGGAAAGCTGCGGTAAGTCGGATTCTGCCGTATTTCGGATTGGCACAAAGGACGGGGGCGTGCAGGCTGATCCTGCATACCAGTTTTGAGCCGATTCCGGATGAGGACAGGGGAAGAAGAGGGGAAGCATTCGGACGGTCTCTGGAGGAGCTGGGAAGGAAAAGCAGAGAAACAGATGTGCTTGTCTGTGTAGAAAATCTTCCGAGGACCTGTATGGGGAACACGTCTGACGAAATTTTAGCCTTGATCCGCAGTTATCCGGACATTTTCCTTTGCTGTGATCTGAACCACATGATGCAGGAAACAACAGAAGCGTTTTTGAAGAAATGCATAGACAGAGTGAGAACGGTACATATCAGTGATTATGACGGAATCGACGAAAAGCACTGGCTTCCGGGAGAGGGGATCATCAAATGGGAGAGGGTGTCGGATCTTCTGAAGAATTATGACGGTGTCTATATGATGGAATTAAAAGCGCATAAAGACGGGCGTGCATATACACCGGAGGAGGCAGCGGATGCAATCAAATCAGTGATCGCAAAATAAAAGTGAGAGTTGAATTCAGAGAGCGGGAGGGGAAGATGAAAATTACATATTTTGGAACATCGGCATCTGAGGCGTGGCCGGCAATGTTCTGTAACTGCGAAGCCTGCAAAAAAGCGCGTGAGCTTAGAGAAAAAAATTTAAGGACCAGGCACCAGGCTTTAATTGATGAATCTTTGTTATTGGATTTTCCGCCGGATACGAATTATCATATCCAGCAATATGGACTCGATCTGCGAAAGGTGAAAACTTTATTGGTCACACACAGTCATCCAGATCATTTTTATCCCTTTGATCTTGCAAACCGAAGCAGTCAGTTCACAAACGGGAAGTCGAATCTGGAAATATTGGATATCTATGGAAATGCAGCTGTAAAAAAGTTGTTTTTTTCTGCGATGGAGGGATTTGAAGGGATTGACACTGTAATCCGTTTTCATGAGATTGCGCCGTTTGATACGTTTGCGACAACGGACGGATACTCTGTTACAGCGCTGGAGGCAGATCATGAAAAGCGGGAACAGTCTTTGATTTATAAGATTGAGAAAAATCATAAACAAATTTTATTTGCACACGATACAGGTATTTTCCCGGAAGCGACATGGGAATATCTCCGGGGAAATTATTTTGATTATATCAGTCTTGACTGTACAGGTTTGCTCCACGACTGGCGGAGCGGACATATGGGTTTTAAAGCGGTCAAAATGACCTGTGAGCGGCTTAGGAGAATGAACTGCATTGACGACAATACAATAGTTGCCCTGAGTCATTTCGCACATGGAGATGGATTAACACATGAAAGGATTACAGAGATTGCAGAAAAATCCGGGTATATTGCGGCATATGATACATTTGCCTGTGAAGTATAGTGAAACAGAAATTTGAAATATAAAAACAAAAAGAATTTAGTAACTCGGACAACCAAAAGATTGTCCGAGATTTTTGAATCCGTATAAAGCAGATTATTCATAAACCATGAAAAGTATGGCATTATAAAGGCACCTTTGGATATGCTTTAAATGAAGTTGGTTCAAGCAAAAAATTATCTTTTACAGAACCTTTTACTGTATAGTAAGGCACGGTAGTCATATTGTGATGTATATTATATAAACGGTAAATGTAGTAATGGGTTGCGAGTAATTCTGAAACTTCTACCTCATTTATCGTAATATCGAACGGCTTCTCATAATTTCCGGTTGTTGCTTTTACTTCAATATATATTTTTTGAAATGAATTTCCGGTCTTTTCGTAGGATATGATATCGTATCCGAGTCCATCACCTTCCGTTTTGGATACATGCTTAACTTTATCAGCCAAATCTTTGCGTCCGAGTGATGTTAGCTTCTGCATCTCTAAACACATAACCAGTTCTTCTCCGATATCTCCGACTCTTTTTTTGTTTTTTTGTCTTCGGGCATAGTCGTTATCTTTACTGATGTGACTGCCAGAGGTTTGTTTTGGTTTTCGCTTTACAATAGGGGCATTGACATGCTCAAAGTGTATGTTTTTTGCATCAAATTCAATTTTGATAGATTTGTTGGCATATTCGACGGCATCATCTATATGGATTCCTAAATCAGAAGGAAGTATTACATTCCCGATATCCGGGTCAGCAGCACATCCAGAAGCAAAGGGACACTTTTTATCATTTTGAAATCGTATATATTGGTCATTCAAGAAGAGAATACCTTGCTTTGACTGTTTTTTAAAAATCTGTTCTAAGCCTAAGCCAGTAGGCCAGTTATCAGGCATGGATTCAGTGTTGAGATAGGAAGCGTAAAATTTACTATTACCAGAGTCTGAAATTGTTTTAAGAATATAAATATAAAGGTTGTCTATAATTCCCGGATAGTTTTTTTGGTAGTAGTAAATGGAATTAGTGCCCGCAGATGTAATATCAAGGCGAACTGGTTCCGGAAAACCGGCTTCAGCACTCCAGGCGGGATGGCGATGCTTGATATTTTGGCGTGATATTCGATAGTCTTTACGTCCGATTCGCGGTGCAAGTTCAATTTCAGCCATCTGGTCAATTCCAATGGCAGTTGCACGGAAAATGTATTTTTTTCGTGGATATAGCTTAGCAGAATCCCAATATTCTATCGTATCAATGATCGTATCAGCATCTGCAAACATGCGGTCAAGATCTTCACGGCTATAGCCGGCAGCCTGAATATAGGTTTGTCCACCGCCTCCGGATGGCTTTTTAACACCATACATATTTGTAAAATCTGAATCCTGGATTTTGTGATATAAAATAGCAGATACATATTCCATAAGTTATTCCTCCATAGGTAAGTCTTCGAAAATTTGTTCATAAGTAACATCTAAAGCTTCCTTGATTGTTTTTAACTGCTGCACAGAAATGTGATGTCTGCCAGCTTCAATTTTAACCAGGCATTCTCGTGTTGTGTCACAACCGGCAAGCTGCATATATCTTGCCAGTTCTGTTACTTGGAAACCGGATTCCAGACGTAAGGCGCGAAGCCGCTTTCCAAGGCTGTAATTGGATTTAATCTTTTGCTCCATAAAAACTCCTTTCGTGGATTTAAAACAACTCGTTAATAAAAATTATATATTAGAAAACGATAAATAACGAACCAAATACGGTTCACAAGAGTAAAAAATACAAATAAAAAATGTGTTGAAAAATAAAATCAGTGTGTTAAGATATAATTTGGAGAAAAATCCGGGAGGAGCAGAGTAATATGGTAGATTGGAGAAAATATGGCGTTGTATATACTCCTCATAAGTTAGCAAAGTTTGTGTCGCAGTTATTGATAGAAGAGGGAAATTTTTCCGATATGAATGAAAGCAAGGTTTTGGATCCGGCATGTGGTGAAGGAGCGCTTTTAGATGCAATGTCTGCATGCATGGGAGAGAATGGCATATATTACGGGATTGATATTGATGCAGATATTATAGAAAAAAATATGCGGGATTTTGAAGGTAGAGTAAGGTTCGTTTCAGACGATTTTATCCTGCCCAAAGACACGTCAGATCCTGTTGGATATTGGAAAGAACGAATAGGCGCTGTGCATTATATTATAGCGAATCCTCCGTGGAGTTCAGATAAGTTATATGAAAAGGAGGATTTGAAAAAAGCGGGATATATATTGACAGAAGGACAATATGATAATTATGTATTATTTATTGAGTTGTGTTTGAAATTAGTAGAAGAGAATGGTGTGTGTGCATTTATTTTACCGGATTCTATTTTTGGGGGTGAGAATAAGCGTTTACGGAAAAAGTTGTGTGAAGAATATAGTGTTTGTGTGATTGCCAGGCTGGGTGAGAAACTTTTTAAGGGTGTAAATCGTGCAACAAGTGTTTTAATCGTCAAAAAAAAACGTCCGGATGAAGAGACATTGACAAAATGCTTCAGGCTTAGTACAAATGAAAGAAAATTATTTTTACAAAATAAGATTGAGTTGTATGATTGTTATCGAAAATTGATGCATAAAGTAAAGCAGTCGCGTTTTTCAGAAACAGAAGAATATCTCTTTGACCTGGATATTTCGGAATCCGATGAATATCTTATAAAAAAGATTGAAAAGGAAAAAATTGAATGGAAAGAGATATTCCATTTCGGAAGAGGAGTTGAAATTTCAAAAGCAGGAAAAGTTGTAATATGTGATCAGTGTAATACTGCACAGGGATTTACAAAGAAACAGGAAAAAGATAAATTTAAAAAATGTGTAAAATGTGGAAAGGTAATCTCTATAAATCATGAATCAGTTGTACAGATCATTTCGGATAAAAATATAGATGAAGAAATGGAGAAGATTTATGTTGGGGAAAATCTGCACAGATATCGGATTCTGGGAAACAGATATATAAAATGGAATGTTCCGGGCATAAATTATAAGGAGGCTTCTTTTTATAAATCACCCAAAATTCTGATAAGAAAAACAGGATTGGGCATTGACGCAAGTATAGATAGAAAAGGTACATATATCAGTCAAACGATATATTCTTGCCAATATGTGGATCAGGATAATAAAGTTCCGCTGGAGTATTATCTGGCGCTGCTTAACTCAAGGGTGATTTATTATTACTATATGAAGATATATGGAGAAAATGAGTGGAAATCACACCCTTATTTTACGAAAGATATTATATTCTCATTGCCGATAAAGAAGTATACTGATAACGAACTTACCAGACAGATTATTTCTCTTGCCAAAAGTATCTTATTAAATTATGATAGACAGATTGATTTAACTCTGGAGGAGAAAATAATGGAGCTTTATGAGCTGACAGAGGAAGAAATCGCAAAAATTAAAGAGGAATTAAGTAAATTACCTGATCTGAATGCGATAAATGATATGAAATTTTAAGAGGTTAGTATGTATAGATATATTGGAAACAAAACAAAATTATTGCCTTTTATTATGCAGGGTACGGAAGAAATGATAGGAAAAGAGGGAACTGTTGTTGATTTGATGGCAGGAACCGGACTGGTGGCATCTGAATATCGAAAAAGAGGTTATCATGTGATCGCGTCGGACATGATGACGTATACAAAATGGCATTTGATTACGTTGATTATGCTGGACAGGGCACCGAAGTTTGATAAAATTGAGATAATTCAGAAAATAGGGTCAGACAGATATTCGACGGTTCTGGATTATTTAAATTGCCTAAAGCCTGTAAAGGGTTATTTTTATCAAGAATTTTCTCCGGAGGGTAAGCCGGCGAACGGATGCGAGAGTAGAAAATATTTCTCGTCGGAAAATGCCTGCAAAATAGATGCTATCCGGGAAACATTAAATAAATGGATTGAAGCAGACAAAATAACGGAGTCAGAGGAAGCAGTACTGAAGCATACGCTTATTATGGCTGTCAATAAGGTCGCAAATATTTCAGGAACATATGGTTACTATCTGGCAGAAATGAAAAAAAATGCTCTGGAACCGCTTGTTTTGGAGCCGATTAAGTTTTACGAAGGAAATACGAAATACAATAGGGTAATCCAAGGATTTGCGGAAGAAATTTCACACGATCTGACAGCAGATTTATGTTATATTGATCCACCATATATGAAACGTCAGTATGCGGCTAATTACCATATTCTAGAAACAATCGCACGCGGTGATTATCCAACAGCAGTTGGAAAAAGTGGCTTGCGGGACTGGTGGGATCAGCATTCAAAGTTTTGTACAAAGACAAAAGGATTACAGTCTTTTGAAAAGGTAATAACAGAGATGAACTGTGATAATTTTATTATAAGTTATAGTGAAGATGGTCTGTTTTCATTAGAACAGCTGACCGGCTTACTGGATAAATATGGAGCGGTAGAAGTAGAATATATAGATTATAATCGCTTTCGAAGCAACCAAAGTAAATTGCCAAAAAAGTTAAATGAATATATCATTAAGCTGAGGAAGAAAAAGTATTGACAAGAAATGATTTTGTGCTACAATACAAAATAACAATTCCAGACAAGAGCATTGACGAGGAGGAGTACATGCGATTCCGGATCTACAGAGAGAAAATGGCCGGTGGAAATTTTCGTGAAGGAAGCATGGAAGTGGCCTTTGAGCTTTGGATCGAACAGATGATTCTCAGTAAATCCAACGGAGGATCCCACCGTTATCAGGGGAAGCAATATCGGAATGATAAGAAGCAGAGATTTGAATGCTGATGAATGGCAGAGTATCGTATGGTTTATCATGATTCCCGTATTGTATGGAGTGCAGAAGTATTTCTGAATTTAGGTGGTACCACGGAGATGTAGAATTCGCCCTAAGCGTTGAGCTTAGGGCGTTTTTTTGTCTGAGTTGTAAAACACATATGACAGGAGGTATCCACATTGGATAAGAAGTATGATTTTCGAAAAGTAGAAAAAGAGCTGGAACAAATGTGGGAAGAGAATGAAATTTACAAGTATCAAAATGGAAAAGAGAAAAAGGTTTTTTCGATTGATACTCCACCGCCGACTGTAAGCGGTAAACTTCATATCGGGCATGTGTTTTCCTACACGCAGGCAGAAATGATCGCAAGGTTTAAGCGAATGCAGGGATATGATGTTTTCTATCCGTTTGGTTTTGACGATAATGGTCTTCCAACGGAGCGGCTGGTAGAAAAGGACGAAAAGATCAGGGCGAACCAGGTACCGCGAAGCGAATTTCGAAGCAAATGTATGAACACGATCGTAAAATATGAGGATGAGTTTCGAAATTTATGGAAACGTCTGGGATTTAGTGTAGACTGGAATCTGCAGTATCAGACAATTTCGGATCTTTCGCAAAAAATATCCCAAAAATCGTTTATCGAATTAGCAAAACATGGGAAGGCATACATGAAGGAATCTCCGGTTTTATGGTGTACCGAGTGCCAGACATCCATCGCGCAGGCAGAATTGGAGACAAAAGAATGTGAGACGGTATTTAATTATTTAAATTTCAGTACACAGGCGGGGGAACTTCTGATTGCGACGACCAGACCGGAACTGCTTGCAGGGTGCGTATCTATTTTTGTCCATCCGGATGATGCGCGATATCAAAAATATATAGGAGAAAAAGCAACTGTTCCGCTATATGGATTTGAAATTCCTGTTTTAGCAGACGAGTCGGTATCTATGGAGAAAGGAACCGGCGCCGTGATGTGTGCTACCTTTGGAGATGCTGCAGATGTTGAGTGGGTTTCGAAATATCAGCTTCCGTATAAAAGCATCATAATGGCTGACGGAACGATTAACCGGAACGTGGCCTTTATCGGAGGCATGCGGATCAAAAAGGCGCGTGCAGAGATCATAGATAGATTGAGAGAAAGAGATCTGCTTGTAAAACAAGAAATCATCAGTCATATGGTTGCCATTCATGAACGGTGCGGAAACGAGGTTGAATTAATTCCGTCAAAGCAGTGGTATATTGATGTGCTGACCGAGAAGGAAAGATATTTAAAGGCAGCGGATGAAATTAACTGGCATCCGGAGTATATGAAGAACCGGTATAAAATCTGGGTAGAAAATCTAAAATGGGACTGGTGTATTTCGAGACAGCGGTATTTTGGTGTTCCATTTCCGGTTTGGTATTGTAAAAAATGCGGGAAGCCGATCTTTGCGGAAGAAAGCCAGCTCCCGGTCAATCCATTGGAGGATCAGCCGCTGCATTCCTGCAGCTGCGGCTGCAATGAATTTGTTCCGGAAAAAGCGGTTTTTGACACATGGGCGACATCGTCTGTTACGACGCTGATCAATGCGAGATATGGAGAGCCGGATGATATTTCAAAAGAAATCTTCCCAATGGGGATGCGGTGCCAGGCACATGAAATTATCCGCACATGGGCGTTTTATTCGATCGTAAAAAGTTTATATCATACCGGACAGATCCCGTGGAAAGACATGATGATCAGCGGTTTTGTTCTGGCAAAGCCGGGAGAGAAGATCAGTAAGTCCCAAAATAATGCTTCCGGTTCTCCGATGGCACTGATCGAAAATTATTCTGCGGATGCAGTGCGTTACTGGGCGGCGGGCGGCAAACTGGGGACGGACACGTTCTTTAGTGAAGCGGAGCTGAATTATTCCAGGCGGTTTATCAATAAACTGTATAATGCGGCAAAATTTGCAGTGATGCAGCTGCAGGATTTTGAAAAGCCGGAGCGGGAAGAAGAAATCATACTGCTTCCCATCGACCGCTGGATTCTGGAGAGAGTGAATGAAACAACCATTCGTGCAGCGAGTCTGCTGAATGAGTATGAGATCGGACAGGCGCGGCACGAGATCGATGATCTGTTCTGGAAAGACTTTTGTGATTATTATATCGAGATCGCGAAAGAGCGTTTGTATCAACCTCAAAAACATGGTGCAAAGCAGCGGTATTCCGGACAGATTGCTGTCTACTACAGTCTGCTTGGAATATTAAAACTGTATGCAATCTACACGCCGTATGTAACAGAATATATTTATCAGGAGTTTTACAGGAAATATGAAAAAGAGATTTCCCTGCATCAGACGCTATGGGAAACAAGGGAACCGGAGTCTTTCTATCTTGCATTTGGCGAACATGTTAAAAATGTGATCGCAGAAGTGCGGAAAAGAAAAACCCAGAAGCAGATGTCCATGAAAGATACCATACCTGAACTGAAGGTAAGCTGCCCGGAAGAATATTTGGACTGCTATAAACAGACCGAAAATGATCTCCGGGCATGTACCGGGGCAGAGGAGATTTCTTTCACAAAAGTTCCGGATACGGAACAATAAAGTCAGTCTTTCCCGTTCTCTACAGGATTTTTATAAATTTTATAAAAATTTAATTTTTTGTTGCATTATATTTGGATTATGTGTATAATGAGTTATACTTACAAAGGGGTAAGCGAGTCTGCAGAGACTCGCTTATTTTTTTGATACAAGATAAGATATCTTTAAATTTAGACAAAAGAGGAGAAAGAAAAATGATTGAACTAATTACAAAAGTCAACAGTGCTATTAACGGTGTTGTTTGGGGTTGGCCGGCTTTGATTCTTCTGGGATTTGTCGGAGTCCTTATGACGATACTGACCAGATTTTTCCAAATCAGTCATCTGGGACACTGGGTAAAGAACACGATCGGAGCGATTTTCGGTGATAAGAATGTAACCAAACATACGAAAGATCGCTCTATTTCTCAGTTTCAATCGTTGTGTACAGCACTTGCCGCTACCGTAGGTACCGGTAATATTGTCGGTGTGGCCAGCGCAATCGCGGTAGGTGGCCCCGGAGCAGTTTTCTGGATGTGGCTGATTGCTTTTTTTGGTATGATGACCAATTATTCAGAAAATGTATTAGGCATATTATATAGAAGAAAAAATGAAAAAGGAGAATGGTGTGGAGGCGCCATGTATTATCTTCGTGATGGTCTGGGATCAAAACGGGGATGTAAGAAGATCGGTGCGGTTCTTGCAGTTCTGTTTTCTTGTTTTTGCCTTCTGGCATCCTTTGGCATCGGAAATATGAGTCAGGTAAATAGTATGGTGAGTAATGTGAATTCGGCTTTCGGGATTCCGAAACTCGCAACAGGTATTTTTCTGTTCATTGCTGTAGGAGTTGTAATTATCGGAGGCTTAAAGCGTGTGGCAGCAGTTACGGAAAAAATTGTTCCGATTATGGTTGTGCTTTACATTTTGGGGACACTTGTAATTATATGTACACATATTACAGCGGTTCCGGCTGTGTTCGTTTCTATTATAAAAGGCGCTTTTGGATTGAAAGCAGCAGCCGGCGGTATTGTTGGATCAGGGATTGCTCTTGCAATGCAGATGGGAATGAAGCGAGGTGTCTTTTCCAATGAAGCTGGTCTTGGTTCTTCTGTAATGGTTCACTCGAACTCGAATGTAAAAGAACCAGTCCGTCAGGGAATGTGGGGAATATTTGAGGTTTTTGCAGATACAATTATTGTATGTACACTGACCGCACTGACTTTGCTGACGTCGGGAGCTGTGGATCTTGAGACAGGTGCTCTTACGGAAGCTGCCGCTTCTGTTGAGTCTAATTCCCTGATGAGTTATGCATTCAGCCAGACATTTGGCGCAGTGGGATCAGCATTTATTGCGATTGCGATTTTACTGTTTGCGTATTCAACAGTTCTTGGATGGAGCCATTATGGCTCAAAGGCATGTGAATTCTTGTTTGGAACAGGTTCGACACTTGTATATCGGATTATCTTTTGTATCATTGTGCTGGCAGGGTCTGTCATGGAAGCACAGCTTGCATGGGATATCTCAGATACGTTTAACGGATTGATGATGATCCCGAACCTGATCGGTGTTCTTGTTCTGTCTCCGATTGTAAAGAAGTGTACGCAGAATTATGTAGACAGGAAAATCCGGGGGAAAGATGTGAAACCAATGCTTTCAATGATTCCGGAAATTCAGGAGGAGCATGAAAAACTTGTTCGTGAAGGCGCAGAGTAGACTTAATCGGGAGAGAAACCAGCTTCTTGTAAAGCTGCTTCTCTCCCGATATTTATGCCCTTTTCGAGAGTCTGCCTAAAACGATAGAATCAATAGTTCCTTTTGTTATTCGTTCAGCCGGAAGTCCATGTATACGGGATTGTGGTCACTCCACTGAAATCCTGTGTCCAGGACATCTGCATTAAGTGCTTCCACATTTGCAGACGCAAGAAATCCGTCTACCGTAAGGACAAAGCTGTCTTCATCGTAGGGCTCATCTGCATTCCGGCAGGAGGGAACCGGATCCGCTTCATCGAATGGCGCGACAAGCTGGATTTCTTCCGGAATCAGTTCTTCCGGTACCGGCTGCGCCCAGTTGTCCTCCAGTTCACCGCAGTGAAAGATTTCGGCGGAGTTACCAAGCAGGTCCTTATTGAAGTCACCGCCTCCGACCACGTAATTTCCGGCTTCGTATTCTTCGGTCATATCGTCAAAAAGAAGAACAAGCTGGTTCGTTGCCGTACTCGGGTCGGAAGTATATGCGGACAGATGCAGGTTGTAAACGATCAGTTCTTTCCCGTTTTCTACAGGAATGCGCTGTTTACTGTAGCAGCGGTCCAGATCAAGGAATTTCATAAAGCCGTCTTCGATTGGCAGTGAGCGGCGGAGTCCCTCCGTGATCTCAAAATCGGAGACGGTGAGGATCCCTGCCTGATTCTTACCGTGAGGCTCCGTGATCGGATAAAACAGATACGGACTGTCATAATTTTCTGCAAACGTATAAGTGATGTCTGAAAATCCTTTTTCCGTAAGCAGGCCGATTGTCAGCTCCTTTTCATCCACATGATAACTGCGTGTCCCGTCTGTATCGAGTTCCTGAAACAACATGATATCCGCATCCAGATCTGTGACGGCGCCAATAGAACCGGAAATATTTTCGATCACTGCTTCTTCTGAACGTGCGCGGCTCTCATCACCGCCATCCATAAAAAAGGAATAGTCATCGCTGTATGCGCCGAATCCGACATTGGCGGAGCTGATGCGGTACGTCGTGCCGGCAGAAACCTGCTCCAGTGAGGAGGTCTCGCCGGCATGCTCAACGGGGAGCGACAGATTATCATCCAGACGGTGATAACTGATCAGCACATAGGCAAGGTAGCCGAGAACAATCAGGAGAATGGCACCGATGATGATTCCGATTGATTTCCATACTTTTTTCTTCATAGAATCTTTCCATCCTTTCTTCATAATCACGAACTTTCATAATGAATCAATTCTAACAAATATAAAAAAGATATGCAATAAACAAGGACATATCAAAATAAATATTTTCCTTGAATCTGTAGCCATCTTATGATATAGTGAATTCACTCGGAACATACCGGGAGACTTTCAGACATTCTATTTTTCTTAGTAATGGAATATCGTTTCCGTTCAATCAGACTCCTCGTCTGGAATTCAATGTTTGAAAAACAAAACTACTATTAATAAAAAGTGATACTATCGTATTTGGGTATCGGAAAGGAAAGGTGTAAAATTTTATGGGAAAAAGTAACACAGTGATTGGACGCTGGATGTCAGACGGAAAGCGTTTTGCCAGTTTTGTTAACGGCGCTTTATTTCAGGGGAAGCCAATTTTTCAAGAGAAACACTTAAAAACGGCAGAAGGAGCACAGAAAATTACTTTGAAGGATACGGATGGAAAGAGTGTGATGTTAGAAAGGTTTCGTGACATTACAAAGGTTTCAGATGATGGAACAAGGATTGTGATTATTGGATGTGAAAATCAGGATGAAATACATTATGCAATGCCGGTTCGTAATATGTTGTATGACGCGGTCGATTATGCAGGACAAGTCACTTCGCTCCGAAAACAACACCGTAAAGATAAGGATTTGAAAGGTTCTGCAGAATTTCTGTCAGGGTTAAAAAAGACAGATGTTTTGTATCCGGTCATTACAATTGTTTTCTATTATGGAGAAAATGAGTGGGATGGACATCAGGATTTATACGGTCTGCTTGGAATGGACAGAGATGAATATAAAATACTTCGTAAATATGTTCCAAATTATAAAATCAATTTGATTGATCCAAGAAATATCGAGGATCTGAGCTGCTTTGAAGAAGATTTACAAATGGTGTTCGGCATGTTAAAATACAGGAAAAATAAAGAAGAACTTCTTTCCTATGTAAATCAGAACCGAAAATATTGGGAAAGCGTAGATGAAGATACAAGAGATGTAGTAAAAGTTTTATTGAAGGCAGAAGATTTATTAAGAGCATTACCACAGAACGAGACAGGAGGGGTAAATATGTGTCAGGCGCTTGAAGAATTATATCAGGACGGAGTTAATGAAGGAATTAGACAGAGTGTACATGCAGTTATTAGAGAGTATTCCGGAGATGGCTACGATGAAGAGTATATCGTCAAAAAGTTAGTGAATATATTCTCTTTATCACCGGAAAAGGCAAAGGATTATTACGACCAGAGCAAAGAGATGTCTTCTTAATTGTGCATTTGATACAGTATACTAGTATCTGGGAAACGGTTCCAATTTCGTGAAAAATATCCTATACCTGCCAGATAAAACAGTTGACAATATCGAGTGTCGATATTATAATGAAACTAAAGAAAATATCGATACTCGATATAAAGCGGCATGGAGAGGATCAGAGTGCGGATTGGAGGCGAGGTATATGAAGACGAAAACGACGAAACGGGTTTTTCGATGGTTCAGTTATGGAGAGTGTGACCGGTTTGCCGAGTATTTGAACCGGCAGTCAAAAAATGGCTGGCATTTCCGGGGATACCGGCTCGGTCTTGTTTTTGAAAAAGGAAAACCGGAGGACAGGATATATTCTGTAGAAGTTTTTCCAAAAGGGCAGGAATTTGATCGCCAGGCTGATTCGGATGCTTTGGAATATGCGGACTATTGTGCGGCGGCAGGCTGGACTCTTGTAGACAGTTGGCGGAAATTCTGTGTATTTTGCCGTGAGGAAGAAGATGCTGTCCCGATCGTATCGCCGGAGGAAAAGCTGACAAATATCTGGAAAGCCGAGATGCGGGAGCCGCTCACGACAATCGTGTTGGTGCTGGTGTATGCGGTTTTAGCCTGGCTGTTTACGTTTGGAGGGCAGAATACCGTTTGGGTTACAGATGATGTGATCGTATTTTCGATCTTTGTAGCTGGTGTGCTGGGAGTACTGTCTGTTGTAGAACTGGCTGCGCTTGGCGTCTGGTATTATGTTTCAAAAAGAACGATTTCCGGCGGAGGAAAAGTACGGTATGCATGGAAGAAAGTTGTACTTACGCTGGCAGCGTATATCGGCTTGTTCGGTCTTTATGCCGTGGGGGTGATCGAGCGGAGGGGAACGTTTCTCATCACGCTGACGGTTCTGATGATCTGTCTGGTGCTTCGCGATTTTGTGCTGAATGTATGGCGCCCGTCGAGGACGGAGAACCGGACATTCCGGATCGTATGTTCAATCGCCGCAGGCGTCGTCGCATATGGCGCTGTATTCTTCGGCGCACAGAGTATGGAATCACCGTCCGAATATGCAGCAGTACAAGAGGACGCTGTTCCGCTTGTGCAGGCGGAGTATCTGGCGGGACACTCACAGTTTGACTCGGCGGTGAGAAAGAGCTCGAAGGGGATCCTTGCGGAGCAGGAAACGTACCGGGTGATGTCTCATGCCACAGGGGAGACGCAGGACGAATTAATCTATTCCATTTATCAAAGTAACTATGAGAAGATACTGGACCTGATCTGGAATGCGAACCAAAAGCGTACCAGAAACCAGCAACAGCAAGACTGCGGGGAAATCTACGGAAACCCTGTGTTCAAGGCAACAGTCGATTGGGAAGATACCGGATTTGAGCAGGAAAGTTATTATATACGGTATCCCGGGAAAATCGTTACGGTCTTCTTACAGCAACAGTTGGAAGAGGACCAGGTCAGACAGATCGTGGAGAAACTGGAATAAAGGAAAATTGAGCCGGTATTACGGATTTAGGCGAAGCGGCTGAGACCAATCATGCAACAGATGCAGGTTCGGGAGGTGAGCTTATGAAAAACACGAAACGTGTATGGAAAAGATTCTCATATCGGGAGTGCGGTGCATTTGCGAAATATTTGGAGAAGCAGTCAGAGAAAGGCTGGCATTTTAAGGAGTGGAAATTCGGACTCGTATTCGAAAGAGGATTACCGGAAAAGCGAGTCTATGATGTAGAAGTATTCCCGGACGGGGAAGAACTGGATGAAAGACCGGGAGAAGAGGCGTTGGAATATGCGGAATACTGCCGGGAAGCAGGCTGGGAGCTGATCGACGGAAAGCGGAAATTTTGTATATTCCGGCGGAGACGAAAGGATGCTGTGCCGATCGTCACGCAGGAAGAACGTCTGGAAAACATTTGGAAAATAGAACGGAAGAACCTGCAGAGGTATTTAAGATTGTTTGGGTTTCTGTTTTTATTTGAACTGTACGATGCATTTCGTTTTCCTGAGTCATTTTTCCTCAGTGATACGAGTCTGCTAAATTTCTTCTTATATGGAACAGGCACACTTTTCTGTATCTTAGGGGGAATCGATCTGATCTTCTGGAAACGACATGCAGACAGGGAGATAGAAAAGGGAAATCCCATATACTTTGACAAAAAGGGAAAACTGGACTGGCAGCGGACCAGAATCATCATATTTTTCATAATAGTAGTTCTGGGTGTAATCAGAATGCTGCAGACAGGCAGATGGAACATGATGATCATGCTCGCGGCAATGGGAATCTTTTTCTGGACGATCGACGCCGCGTTTGCATTCTGGCGGCCACAGCGGTTTCAGAACTGGCTGCTGTCAAGAGGTCTGGCTTTGTTGTTCATGGTTGCGTTAATTATCGTGAGTGTCTTGCTTCCGATGGATCCGCTGCCCAAAGAAAATGTACCGGAGGAAGAACTCCCTCTTGTACAGACCGATTATAGGCAGACAGACGAAATCTTTTCGTCTGCAGAGATCAGGTATGAAGAGAGTATACTGGCAGATAAGATTCAATACACGGTGATATTTAAAGAGAATGGTGAAGGGAATGAATCGGCGCTTTCTGAGGAGGAGGGAGAGAACCGGACAGACGAGCTGACGTACCAGATTTATGAGGGAAAGTATGACTGGATACTGGACAGAATCTGGAAAGACCAGATGGACGTTCACAAGGGAACAGACTGCCGGGAACTGTGGGATGCAGAACAGGCGGTATTATGTGAATGGAGCGACGGAACATATTCCTATTATGTGAAGTATCCAGAAAACATCCTGATCCTGACATCGGAGGAACCGCTGGATGAACGGCAGACGAGAATCATCCGGGAAAAGCTGGCGCTGTAATGACAGACCAGAGAAGGAGTGGTAAGCAATGGCGAGGGAACAACTACAGACGTTGACAGAGCCGATGTACTATATTCTTCTGGCGCTGACAGAAGAGTGCTGCGGCGTGGATATCATGGAAAGAGTAGAAACGATTTCCCATGGGCGTGTCCATGTCGGTCCCGGGACGCTTTATGCCATGCTGTCCCGGTTTGAAGAAAAGAGGATCATCCGCCGCACTGCGGAAGAGGGGCGGCGGAAGTCTTACATTATCACAGATATGGGAAAAGAGATGTTACGAAAAGAATATGAAAGGCTGCGCATTATGGAAGAAGACGGACGCTCTGTCTTTTCATAAGCGTAGTAGAAACCTCAATTTTTACCGGCGGCTGTCCGGGATTTTGCATGATCTCTGCCAGACGGCGCACTGCGCATTCGCCCATGTATTGTTTGGGAACATGAACGGTGGTAAGAGCCGGTTCAATCACGCTGCTGACAGGCATGTTGTCAAAACCGACAACAGAAATATCGCCGGGGACCGAAATATCACATTGCCGGAATGCTTTCATGGCGCCGACGGCGATCAGATCATTGTCGGCAAAATAGCAGGGGGCCAGTGTCTCTTTTGATTGGATGATTTCCAGCATATCGGCGTAAGCGCCGTCGATGGAAGGCGGAAGCCTGTGCACGATGCTTTTGGAAGCAGACATTCCAAAATCCCGGACCGCGTTATAGAAGCCGGTTGCCCGTCTTGAAAAATTACCGATCTGGTAGGAAGAGCGAAGATAACCGGGCTGTGTCTTGCATTTCCGGATCAGATACCGGGCGGCGAGATAAGCGCCCTGAAGGTTATCCATCAGAACGCAGTCGCAGGGAACAGTATCAAAATAGGCGTCGAGCAGGACCAGAGGGAACGAAAGTGACAGGAACGGACTGAGATCTCCGGCATTCATTTCCGTACCCAGCAGGATCATGCCGGAGCAGTCAGAGTACCGCAGATCTTCTATTTGTTTTTGCAGTGTATCATCTTCGTAGATATAACTGATTTTCAGTTTGAAATTCTGGTTTTTACATTCTAAAGATACCCCTTCGGTTACTTCTGAGAAGAAAGGTGTATCAGTTACAACTGTTCCATGCTTTTTATACAGAACCAGATAGACGGAGCCATTCATGCTCCGCTTTTCTGATATTCGGGAGAAATCATAACCATATTTGACAGCGGCGTCGTAGACGAGCTGTCTTGTTTTTGTGCTGACTCCGGGTTTATGGTTCAATGCCATGGATACAGCCGCAGCAGACAGATTCAGTTTTTTCGCAAGTTCTTTTGCAGTGATTCCCATATAAGCCTCCTTGTTCTGACGTCACCCCAACATCATACCTTATACCGACAGTATGAAGCATCTTTTCTGCGCCGGATGCAGTGAAATACGCAAATCTGACCAGAGAACGTTTACGGGAACTGGGAGTAGAATTTGTGGATATCACGGATATCAATGAGGAAGGTTTGTTTTATGATGAGGCGGACAGGGAAAAGATCGCAGCTAAATTTCGTGCTGAAGATGTGAAAGGAATCTTTTTTCCGCATACGAATTTCGGAACAGAGTATGTGTGTGCAAGACTGGCCAGAGAAATGAATCTGCCGGTACTTTTGTGGGGACCAAGAGATGAACGGCCGGACGAGAACGGCGTGCGTCTGAGGGACAGTCAGTGCGGACTGTTCGCCACGGGAAAGGTTCTGCGAAGATTTCAGGTTCCGTTTACATACATGACCAACTGCCGCCTGACGGATCCGGAATTTGAACGGGGAATCCGGGATTTTCTTGCAGTCTGTAATGTAGTGGACGTATTCAGGCACACGCGCATTCTGCAGATCGCGCCCAGACCATTCGATTTCTGGTCTACGATGTGCAACGAAGGCGAGCTTCTGGAGAAATTTAATATTCAGCTGTCGCCGGTCCCGATGCCGGAGCTGACAGAGGAATTAAAGAGAGTAAAAGCCGAAGGAACAGAGACGGCAAAGGTGATGGATTACTGCAATACGCACTTTTGTGTCAAGATCAAACAGGAAGAACTGGAAAATGTGGCGGCTCTGAAGATTGCAATGAAAAATCTGGCGGAAAAATATGGATGCAATGCGATTGCGATCCAGTGCTGGAATGCACTTCAGGGAGAAATCGGGATTATGCCCTGCGCGGCGAACGCCCTGCTGAATGAGGAGGGAATCCCGGTGGTATGCGAGACCGATATCCATGGAGCGATTACGGCGCTGATGGTAGAAGCGGCGGGAATGGATACCGCGAGGAGCTTTTTCGCGGACTGGACGGTGCGCCACCCGGACAATGAAAACGGTGAGCTTTTACAGCACTGCGGGCCGTGGCCCATTTCCGTGGCGCAGGAGAAACCGACGATCGGGTATCCGCTGGCATTTGATCATCCGGGTGCAGTGGAGGCTCAGGCGAAATTGGGTAAGATGACGCTGGCACGTTTTGACGGAGACAATGGGGAATATTCGCTGCTTCTGGGAAATGCCAAAGGCGTAGAAGGTCCTTACACGAAGGGAACTTATGTCTGGGTTGAGGTCGAGAACCTGAAGCGGCTGGAAGCGAAGCTGGTAGAAGGTCCTTACATTCATCACTGTGTCGGCATTCACAAAGATGTGGTTCCTGTGTTGTATGAGGCATGTAAATATATCGGAGTCAGACCGGATCTTTATGATCCTGTTGAAGAAGAGGTCAAAGCGTATCTCCGGGGAGAATGAGAAAGGATGTGAAAGAAAGATGAACAACAAAGAACTGACAGTGCTTGCCTATGATCTGCGGAAAAAAGTTGTAGAAATGATCATAGAAGGAAAAGGCGGCCATATCGGCGGAGATATGAGCGTGATGGATATTCTGGTCGCCCTCTATTTTAAGGAAATGAATATCAGTCCCGAAAATCAGAATGATGAGAACAGAGACCGTTTTGTACTGAGCAAAGGCCATTCGGTAGAAAGTTACTATGCGGTACTGGCACAGAAAGGGTTCTTCCCGATGGACGAAGTGATCTCTCAGTTTTCTAAATTCGGGACGCCATATATCGGACATCCCAATAACAAGCTGCCGGGCATCGAGATGAACTCCGGATCGCTGGGCCATGGACTTCCGGTCTGTGTGGGAATGGCGCTTGCAGGGAAGATGAACCAAAGCTCTTATCGGGTATATACGGTGATGGGAGACGGGGAACTGGCGGAAGGATCTGTCTGGGAAGGCGCGATGGCGGCAAGCCATTATAAGCTGGACAACCTGTGTGCCGTTGTAGACAGAAATCGTCTGCAGATCTCCGGTTCCACCGAAGATGTAATGCACCATGACAGTCAGGAGGAACGCTGGTATTCTTTCGGCTGGAACGTCCTTACGGTGAATGGAAATGATATCGGACAGCTCTGCGATGCATTTGAATTGGCGCGGGCATATAAAGGAAAACCGACGGTGATCATTGCCAATACGATAAAGGGATGCGGATCCCCGGTCATGGAGAATCAGGCTGCATGGCATCATAAGGTTCCGACGGCAGAAGAGGCGCGGCAGATCATGCAGGATCTGGAAGCAAGAAAGGAGGCTGTTTTACATGAATAAGATTCCAAACAGACAGGCAATCTGTGATGTATTGATGGAGCAGGCAAAAAATGACAAAGAGATTGTAGTGCTCTGCAGTGACTCCAGAGGAAGTGCGTCGCTGACACCTTTTGCAGAGACGTATCCGGAGCAGTTTGTAGAGGTAGGAATTGCAGAACAAAATCTGGTGAGTATCGCCGCAGGACTGGCGAAGTGCGGGAAGAAAGTGTTTGCGGCGTCCCCGGCAAGTTTTTTGTCTACAAGGAGTTATGAACAGGCAAAAATAGACTGCGCGTATTCGGATACTAATGTGACGCTGGTCGGGATCAGCGGCGGAATCAGCTACGGATCTTTGGGAATGAGCCACCATTCTGCACAGGACATTGCAGCGATGTCCGCAATCCCAAATATGCGTGTTTATCTGCCGAGCGACCGGTTTCAGACGGCGGAACTTGTGAAGGCGCTTCTTCAGGACCAGAAACCGGCATATATCCGCGTATGCAGAAATGCGTCAGAAGATATTTATGAGGAACACAGAGTACCTTTTGAGATGAATAAAGCAGCCGTCCTGGCGCAGGGAACGGACGTTCTTCTGGTTGCGTGCGGAGAAATGGTAAAACCTTCTCTGGATGCGGTGGAGCTGCTGAAAAAAGACGGGATCAGCGCCGGACTTCTGGACATGTACTGTGTGAAGCCGCTGGATCGGGAAACGCTGATTCAAGAAGCAAAAAAAGCGGCAGTGGTTGTTACAGTCGAGGAACATTCCCCGTTCGGCGGACTGGGCTCCATGGTGAGTCAGGCAGTGGCAGGCGAATGTCCGCGAAGGGTGATCAATCTGGCACTGCCGGATGCACCGGTGATCTCCGGAACGGCGGGAGAGGTGTTTGACTACTATGGACTGAATGCCACAGGAATCGCAGCCTGCGCAAAGCGGATTCTCCGGGAAGAAGCAAGTAGCGCTTCAAGATGTGCAGGCGGGGAAAACGTCCCGCAAAGGAGTTGAAGAACGATGCAGTATGTGATTGGGATAGATCAGAGTACACAGGGAACAAAAGCACTTCTGCTGGACGAAAAAGGAACGTTACTTCTGCGCAGAGATCTGCCACACCGGCAGATCATCAGCGAACAGGGATGGGTATCCCATGATCCGGAAGAAATTTACCATAACACAGTGAAAGCCGTGCAAAATCTGGTGGAGAAGTCCGGCATCGATACCGCACAGATTGCGGCGGTGGGAATCAGCAACCAAAGGGAAACAACGGCAATCTGGGACCGGAAGACAGGAAAGCCGCTGGCTCCCGCCGTGGTGTGGCAGTGCGACCGTGCGCGGGGAATTGTCGACGAAGTGGAAAAGGCCGGATATGGGGAATATGTAAGAAAAACTACCGGAATTCCGCTTTCCGCCTATTTTCCTGCAGCAAAGATGGCATGGCTTCTGCGGGACTGCCGGGAAAGGGGAGCGGTTCGGGAATCGGATGAACAGGAAATCTGTCTCGGAACAATGGACAGCTGGCTCATCTTTAAACTGACAGGGGGACGCGTATTTAAGACCGATTATTCCAACGCTTCCCGGACACAGTTATTCAGTCTGGAGACATTATCGTGGGATGAGGAGCTATGCAGAATTTTTGGGATCCCTCTTTCCTCGCTAGCACAAGTATGCGATTCCGACGCATGCTATGGATATACCGATCTGGAAGGAATTTTCAAAAAACCGGTGCCAATCTGCGGAGTACTGGGAGATTCTCATGCAGCTTTATTCGGACAGGGATGCGGGGAACCGGGAACGACCAAGGCAACATACGGAACCGGATCCTCGTTGATGATGAACGTGGGAGAGCAGCCTGTGTATTCCGAACATGGTATCGTCTCTTCACTGGCATGGTGCAGACAGGGAAAAGTGAACTATGTGCTGGAAGGAAATCTGAATTATACCGGGGCAGTAATCACGTGGATGAAGGATGACCTGAAGCTGATCTCATCTGCAGCGGAGACAGAAAGTCTGGCTTTTTCTGCCAATACGCAGGATAAGACGGTACTGGTGCCTGCCTTTACGGGACTGGGGGCGCCTTACTGGGAAGAAAAGGCGTCGGCAGCAATTGTAGGAATGACCAGAACAACAAAAAGAGCGGAACTGGTCAGAGCAGGACTGGTCAGAGCAGGACTGGAATGTATCGCCTTTCAGATCACGGATCTGGTGTCTGCCATGGAACTGGATACGGGATTTCCGATCCGGGAACTGCGTGCGGACGGAGGTCCGACAAAGAACAGATATCTGATGCAGTTTCAGAGTGACATAGCAGACAAGGCAGTGGAGGTATCCGCAGTAGAAGAAGCCTCTGGAATCGGAGCGGCATATCTTGCAGGAATCACGGCAGGAGTGTATCATGAAGAGGAGCTTTTTGAAAGACTAGAGCGGCAGCGCTATGTGCCGTCCATGGAAGAACAGGAACGTACGGAAAAAAGAGAGGCATGGAATCATGCGATAAAGAGCGTACGTGCAGCGGCGGCTGGGATGTGAACTGCCATTGCATATACCATCGTTCTTTTTGAAAGCAGTCCTGGAGGATTCCACCGATTTCCTGACGTTTACCTGCATTATTTTAAACAGCAGTCAGACAGTGGGTTAGAGTTAGAACTTCTACAGAAATATCTGTTCGTGCCTCTTGACATCTTCATGAAAAAAATGCAAAATGAAAGCAACGGAAAGAAAATTATAGAAAACAGGCTTGAGGCATGGCTGCTGTTTTTTTGCGATGACAGTCCGGAGACAGTTCTTCAGCTGTCTGAGGATTACCCGGAGTTTCGGAAGATGTATGAGGAAGGCTATCAGCTGTGCCGGAACATAGAAAGGGTGATGGATATGTTCTCAAAGGAATTGCAGCAGTTAGACCGCAACACGGTACAGTTGATGATTGATGAAATGCAGGAAAATCTAAATCAGAGAACTCATCAGATAGAGGAGCAAAAAGATCAGATCAGGGAACAGCAGCGTCTTTTAAAAGAGGAGAAGTGTGCAAGAAACCGTACAGTACGGCGATGTTATCAAAGAGTAAAAGATGTGACTGCTGTCGCAGAGATTATGGAAATGGAAGTGGATGAAGTAGAACGGATCCTAAGGGATGAATGAACGGCGGCTTATGAAGAAAACCAAAAAGGGATGTGCTTTGCACATTCCTTTTTATAAAAGAGTGATAGTGTATTATAAGGAGACCATATGTCATTACAGTTTATTTTTGGAAATTCCGGAGCAGGGAAGTCGTATTATTTGTATCAGTATATTGTGAAAGAAGCGAAAGCGCACCCAAAGGAGCGCTTTCTTGTTCTGGTCCCGGAGCAGTTTACGATGCAGACGCAGAAAGACCTGGTTGAGATGACGGCGAAAGAATCCGGACAGGCTCAGGGCGGAATCATGAATATTGAGGTGCTTAGTTTTAACCGGCTGGCGCACCGGGTATTTGAGGAGACTGGGTATGGGGCAAAACAGGTATTAGATGATGAGGGGAAAAATCTGATCCTGCGGAAGATTGCCGGACAGTATGAAGGGGAGCTTCGGGTATTAAAAGGAAACCTGAAAAAACCGGGTTACATCAGTGAGGTCAAGTCGGTTGTCTCCGAGTTTACGCAGTATGGAATCGGGTTTGAGGAACTGGACGCGTTTATGGAGACACTGGGAGAGGAGAGTTATCTCTATTACAAATTGCAGGATATCCGGAAAGTTTATGAGGGATTTGAAGCGTACCTGGCAGATCAATATATTACGAAAGAGGAACTTCTGGATGTACTCAGCGACGCCGTGCCGGAGTCTGCCCTTCTGCGGGACAGTATTGTGGCGCTGGACGGGTTCACCGGATTCACACCGGTACAGAACAAGCTGCTGGGACGGCTGATGAAGGTATGCAGCAGGGTGCTTGTTACGGTGGAGATGGATGAGAGAGAGGATCCGTTTGTGTATTCGCATCCTTACCAGCTTTTTGCCATCAGCAAGCAGATGGTGACGGCTTTGATGAAGACCGCGCAGGAGGAGCGGATTTTGGTAAAGGATCCGGTATATCTCTATCAGAAGCCGCTGCCACGGTTTAAGGCGAATCCGCCGATGGCATTTCTGGAGTCAGAGCTGTTTCGCTACCGGGGACGAAAATATGAAGAATCGCAAAATGCAATTTCCCTGCATATGGCACGCAGTCCGAAAGAGGAATCGGAGTACATTGCCTCGGAAATGCGCCGGCTGGTGCGCACAGGAGGATACCGCTACCGCGATATGGCTGTGGTCGTCAGCGATATGGAGACTTACGCGGTTTATCTGGAAAAGGCATGTGGAGCGTATGAGATTCCTGTATTTATGGACAATAAAAAAAGCATTTTGCTGAATGCGTTTGTAGAGTATGTGCGGAGTCTTCTTGCCATGATAGAAGAAAATTTTTCCTATGAGAGTGTGTTCCGTTTTCTGCGCACGGATATGGCAGGCTTTTCAAGGGAAGAAGTGGACCGGATGGAGAATTATGTCATTGCACTGGGAATCAAGGGGTATAAAAAATGGTTCAGTGCATGGATCCGCCGTACCAGCCGGATGCAGGAGGAAGAACTGGAAGCGCTGAACGGACTGCGGAAACGGTTTGTTCAAAAGATCGATACATTGACAACGGCATTGAAAAAAAGAAAGAAAACCGTGCGTGACATTACCGTTGCAATTCATGAGTTCTTCCTGCAGGAACAGATTCAGGAACAGGTACAGAGGATGTCAGAGCATTTTCAGGAAGTGGGAGAACTGGCGTCTGCGAAGGAATATGCGCAGGTTTACCGGATCGTGATCGAATTATTTGATAAATTTGTGGAACTGCTGGGAGATGAAATCATTTCACTGAAGGAGTATAACGAACTGCTGGATGCGGGACTGGAAGAGGCAAAAGTCGGAGTGATCCCGCCAAGTCTGGATCAGGTGGTGATCGGAGATATGCAGCGAACTCGGCTGAATCATCTGAAGATTCTGTTTTTTGCCGGGGCAAACGATACGTTCCTGCCGGGAAATCTGGGGCAGGGGGGCTTGCTGTCTGAAAGGGACAGAGAGCAGTTTGCACGGGAGAAGCTGACATTGTCTCCGGGAGTGAAGGAAAAGACATATATTCAAAAGTTTTATCTGTACATGAACCTGACGAAGCCTTCAGAGAAACTGTATCTGTCCTGTGCAAAAACTTCGCCGGATGGAAAAGCACTGCGCCCGGCATATCTGATCCAGGACATGCGGAGGCTGTTCCCTGCCTTGCAAATGCAGGAGGAAAGTCAGAATTCTCTGCAGGAGTATGAGCTGACAACGGAAAACAGCGCAGCATATCTTGCACGTGGACTGCGAAATCGAAGATACGGCTTGTCGGAGGAATGGAAGGAACTGTATACCTGGTATCAGTGTCATCAGACAGATATGTGGGATATGGAGCAGAGGCAGGGGACAGGAACAGAGCAGAAGGAAGCATGCTGCCGGACGACGGCGGAACGGCTTCTGGAGGCGGCATTTTATAAGAGGGAGCCGGAACGGCTGACACATGCGGAAGCGGCCGCGCTGTATGGAGATGATGCCCGTTTCAGCGTGACACGACTGGAACAATATGCATCTTGTGCGTATGCACATTTTCTGTCCTATGGGCTCCGGCTCTCTGAGCGGGAACAATATCAGTTCGAATCGATGGATCTGGGAAATATTGCGCACCAGTCGATGGAACGGTTCGCACGCAAGGCGGACGAGAGCCGTATTGACTGGACGGAAATGACGGAAGAACTGCGGGAAAAGCTGATCGAGGAGAGTGTAGAGGAAAGTATCCGGGATTATGGGAATACAGTCCTTTACAGCAGCGCGCGCAATGAGTACACGATCACACGGATCAAGAAACTGATCCGGAGGTCAGTCTGGGCGCTGACAAAACAGATGGAGCAGGGAGATTTCCGCCCGAGCGGATATGAACTGCGGTTTGGCAGCGGGAAAATTGACCGCATCGATACCTGTGAGGATGAAGATCATGTTTATGTGAAAGTGACGGATTACAAGACCGGAATGAAAAATTTTGACATCACTGCGTTTTATCACGGATTACAGCTTCAGCTTCCGGTGTATATGAACGCGGCTCTGGAGTTGGAAAAACAAGGGGAAAAAGAAGCAGTTCCCGCCGGAATTTTTTACTATAAGATGCAGGATCCGCTTGTAGAAAAGGAGACGGATGATCAAAAATTGGAAAACCGTTTGTTAAAAGAACTGCGTCTGGACGGCGTGGTAAATGCAGATGAAACGGTACTCTCCCATATGGAGCACAACCTGAGCGGCAGCTCGAATCTGATTCCTGTGGGAAGAAACCGGGACGGCAGTCTGAGTAAAAACTCCAAGGTACTGCAGCCGGAGGAATTTCAGGAGTTCCTGGCATATGCGAAATTCGAGGAGCAGGATTTAAAGCAAGAGATTACGGACGGAAATGCGGAGGCGGCTCCATACAGGCTGGGGAATGCAACCGGGTGTGATTATTGCGATTACCGGGCAGTCTGTGGTTTCGATATCGGACTTGACGGATATGAATACCGTGATTTGGAGCGGTATTCCAAGGAAGAAGTGCTTAAAAAAATCCATGACAGAGTAGAAGCGCAGGAGGAAACGGAATAAATGGGTGTAAATTGGACAGAAGAACAACAGAAAGTAATCAACCTCCGGGACCGGAATATTCTTGTTTCGGCTGCGGCGGGTTCCGGTAAAACGGCTGTGCTGGTGGAGCGGATCATCCGTATGCTGACTGACGATAAGAACCCGCTTGACGTAGACCAGCTTCTGGTTGTAACATTTACCGAGGCTGCGGCGGCGGAGATGAAGGAGCGGGTCCGAAACGCGATTGAAAAAGAACTGGAGGTGCGCCCGGAAGACGTGCATCTGCAGAGACAGGCAACGCTGATCCACAGTGCGCAGATCACAACAATCCACAGCTTCTGCCTGTCGGTCATAAGGGAACATTTTCATGTGATCGATATTGATCCGGGATTCCGGATCGGAGAAGAGGGCGAGCTAAAACTTCTGCAGCAGGACGCTCTGGAAGAACTGTTTGAAGTGAATTATGCCGAGGGAGACAAGGCGTTTCTGGAACTGACTGAAAAACTGGGAAACGGGAAAACGGACAAAAAACTGGAAGAACTGGTATTACAGGTTTATGAATATTCCAGAAGTTATCCACAGCCGGAAAAGTGGCTCGCGCAATGTGTGGAAAACTACGAAAACGAAAATACGGAAGCTGTCCCACTGGTATTTCAGCAGGCGGAGCAAAGTATATGCCAGACGCTTCAGGAGACACTGGAACTACTGAGGCAGGCATTGAAAATCTGCGAAGAACCGGACGGACCATATATGTATGCGGATATGCTGGAGGCGGACATTGCCATGCTGGAACCACTGGAAAAAAATCCGATTCCGGAACAGGAAAAAGGCGGGACACAGGCAGAAACAGAAGAATTCTGGGAATGGTTTTCAGAACTGTACCGGGTTTTATCCGGCTTGAAATGGAAGAGACTGTCGTCAAAGAAAGATGAAACAGTTTCGGCCAAAAAGAGGGAACGAGTGAAATCCATGCGCAGTGGCGCAAAGAACCTTGTTGAAGAGCTTGTGTCTTCCTGCTTTTTTGAGGCGCCGGAGGAAATCCTGTCTGATATGAAAAATGCGCAGGAGACAATGCGGGCGTTTGTACGGCTGGTACAGCAGTTTGCCGATGCATTTGCAGAGAAAAAGAGAAGCCGGAATATGATTGATTTCAGCGATATGGAGCAGTTCGCCCTGAAAATTCTGACCGTGGAACAGGGGGGAGAACTGGTCCCGTCTCCGGTTGCGGGTGAGTATCAGAATCAGTTCCGCGAGGTGATGATCGATGAGTACCAGGATAGCAACCTGATTCAGGATACGATACTGACCAGTGTATCGACAGTGAGTATCGGGAGAAATAATATATTTATGGTAGGCGATGTGAAGCAGAGCATCTATCGCTTCCGGTTGTCGCGTCCCGAACTGTTCATGGAAAAGTATCATTCCTACAGCCATGAGGACAGCAGCCGGCAGCGGATTGACCTGCATAAAAACTTCCGGAGCCGTACCGAAGTACTGGACAGTACAAACTATGTGTTTGAGCGGATCATGCGGAAAGAACTGGGCGGCATTGAGTATGACGGGCAGGCTGCGCTTTATCCGGGAGCAGACTATGAGCCGTTGCTGAGTGAAAACGGACGCTCTGTCAACGAGGCGGAATTGCTTCTGCTGGATCCTACTGAACCGGAGCTTTCACAGACAGATCAGGAAGAGACAGACAAGGTGAAAGCACAGATGGCGGGTACAGAAGAAAAACGTGCAGTTACAGCCGGAACGGGCGAAAAAAAGAAAAAAATCAGTACGAGAGAACTGGAGGCGCGGATGATCGCGAAACGGATCAAAGAGCTGATCCGCAGCGGCAGTGTGCGCGATAAAGAAACGGGTGAAAACCGCCCGGTACGCTACGGGGATATTGTGATCCTGACACGAAGCGTCAAAGGCTGGGCGGAAGTGTTTTCAGAGGTACTTCTGGAAGAAGGAATCCCTGCTTATGCAGGAAGCCGGGAAGGATACTTCGGAACCTATGAGGTGAGTGTGCTGCTGGATTATCTTCGGCTGCTGGATAATCAGCGGCAGGAACTACCGCTTGCCGCAGTGCTGGCGTCTCCTTTTGCGGGACTGAGCGCACAGGAGATGGCGCAGATCCGTCTGCAGTATCCGGATATCCCGTTTTACGAGGCAGCGGAGAAATGCGCGTCAGAACAAGAAAAGGAAGAGAACGGCAAAGAAGAAAACGAGACAGCGGTTTCCGAAACGCTGCATAGGAAATTACATGTATTTTATGACCAGCTTACACACTTCCGGGAGATGGTTCCGTATACGGCAATCCATGAACTACTCTGGAAGATTCTGGAGGAAACCGGATATGCGTTGTATATTGCGGCGATGCCGGGCGGGGAACAGCGGCAGGCGAATGTGGAAATGCTGGTGGAAAAGGCATCAGCGTTTGAAAAGACAAGTTATAAAGGTCTGTTCAATTTTGTACGGTATATCGAGCAGCTGCAAAAGTATGATGTGGATTATGGAGAGGCAAATATCGCAGACGAGCAGGCGGATACCGTGCGGATTATGAGCATTCATAAAAGCAAAGGCCTGGAATTTCCCATCGTGTTTGCAGCGGGAATGGGGAAAAAATTCAACATGCAGGATACGAGCGGTCCGATGGTGCTTCATCCGGAATGGGGAGTCGGGATCGACGCTGTGGATCTGGAGCGCCGCGCGAAGGCACCCACACTTTTAAAGAATCTGATCGCACGGCAGGTAAAGCTGGAGAGTCTGGGAGAAGAACTTCGGATTTTGTATGTGGCGATGACCCGGGCAAAAGAAAAACTGATCCTGACCGGACAAATGAAAGATGCGGCAGAAGAAGTGGAGAAAAACCGTGAGGCAGCAAAAGAACAGGGAAATACCCTGACATTTTACCAGCTTTCCACAGCCGGCTGTTATCTGGACTGGCTTCTCCCGGCAGTGGCAGGGGAAGACGCACCGTTTCGGATTACGGTGTGGAATTATGAAGATGCGGCAGTCTCGGACCGGGTCGAACAGCAGACGGAATCTATGGCAAAGGATACCCTCCTGCATTGGGATACAGGCAAAAGTTATAAGCCGAAATTAAAGAAGTACTTCGAAGAGCAGTTCGCATACCGGTATCCGTATGCAAAAGACCACACGGTGAAAATGAATTTCACGGTATCGGAATTGAAAAAACGGGCATACCTTGCAGAAGAAGGCGGAGAACTGTTGATCGAAGAACCCGAAGTAATCCCGCTGCTGCCGCGTTTTATGCAGCAGGAAAGTGAACTGACCGGAGCCTCGAGAGGAACTGCGTACCATAAACTGATGGAACTGCTGGATTTCTCAAAGGATTACGACGCAGAATCACTGAAGGAGATGATAGACAGCCTGCAGTCAGATGGAAAATTATCGGAAGAGATGGCGTCCTGCATCCGGGTTCCCGATGTACTCGGATTCCTTCACAGCAGCTCCGGCAGAAGAATGCAGGCAGCGGCAAAGAAAGGCAGACTGAAAAAAGAGCAGCCGTTCGTACTTGGCATTGACGCCGGAGAAATCTATCCGGAAGAGAAAAACGGCGAAACACTTCTGGTACAGGGAATCATCGATGTGTATTTTGAAGAAGAGGACGGTCTTGTTGTACTCGACTACAAGACAGATCAGGTGCACCGTGCGGAAGAACTCCGGGAAAAATACCATGCACAGTTGGAATATTATGCCGGGGCGCTCGAACAGATCCTCGGACAGCATGTGAAGGAAAAAATCATATACTCATTTACCCTGCGGGAGGAAATCATTTTATGATTCAAATTTGTTTCGTGATATCTTCCTGAAAATCCGAAAAAACAAATAGACGAGCCGGGATATGTGGTGTATAATAAAAAAGGGTGATAGGCAATGAAATTTGTATCAGGTGATATTTGTTTTATTTTGGAGAATAATAAATACGCTACCAGGGTGAAAGTAATGGGACGCCAGGCAGATGAGTATATCGTCCAGCGGATCGGTTCCTGCGGCGCGATGAAGCTGCCGGAGAACAAGCTGTTCGCAACGGAAGAACAGGCATTGGCAAGCAGGAAGACGACACGGGCGATGGTGAGTCCACAGCTATCTATTACACCGGACACGGACCGGTTTACCAGAATCCCCGGAGACGGTGAATAAGACACCTTAGTGAATAAACAGAGAAACAATAGAATAAAAGGCCATGGAGAAAAGAGTCAGGCAGAAAGACGTATCAGTGAGCAGATGCGTTTTTTGCCTGATTCTTTTTTTGGAAAGGAAGGGAAAAGAATATGTATGATGTGATCATTATCGGCGCCGGAGTATCCGGCTGTGCAATCGCGCGGGAGCTGTCCCGGTATCAGGTAAAAGCCTGTGTGCTGGAAAAGGAAGAGGACGTCTGCTGCGGAACATCGAAAGCAAACAGCGCCATCGTTCATGCCGGGTATGATGCAGAACCGGGCAGTCTGATGGCAGAACTGAATGTAAAGGGAAATGAACGGATGGAGGAACTGGCACGGGAACTGGATTTTCCGTTTGAAAGACGCGGCTCTTTTGTCGTATGCACAGAGGAAGAGGGAATACCCAAACTTCAGGAATTGTATGAGCGCGGCGTCAAAAATGGTGTAAAAGGGATGCGGATTCTCAACCGCGAGGAAGCTTTTTCGATGGAGCCGAATCTTGCGGAAGAGACAAAATATGTTTTATATGCACCCACGGCAGGAATTGTGTGTCCGTTTTCCATGAATATTGCGCTGGCGGAAAACGCATATACCAACGGGATTGAATTCCGGTTTGATACGGAAGTGCGATCAATTGAAAAGACAGAAAACGGATATCGTCTGGATACTTCGAATGGAAGTCTGGAGACAAGATATGTGGTCAATGCGGCCGGGGTTTATGCAGATGTGTTTCACAATATGGTAAGCACACGAAAGATACACATTACGCCGAGAAAGGGCGAGTATTTACTGCTGGATAAGAGTGCGGGAAATTACGTATCGCGCACGATCTTCGCTTTGCCGGGAAAATACGGGAAAGGTGTTCTGGTCACGCCGACGATACATGGGAATCTGCTTGTGGGGCCGACGGCAGATGACATTGAGGATAAAGAAGGGACGAACACAACTGCGGACGGACTTTTGGCAGTCCGACAAAAAGCAAGGCGAAATGTAAAGGAGCTGCCGATGCGCAGTGTGATCACCAGTTTTGCGGGACTGCGCGCACATGAAGACGGACATGATTTTATTATCGGAGAACCGGAGGATGCAGCGGGATTTATCGACTGTGCGGGAATTGAATCTCCGGGACTGACGAGCGCACCGGCAATCGGTATGCTGGTGGCGGAACTGCTCTGTAAAAAGATGAACCTGTCCCCAAATTTGGACTTCCGGGAAAAACGGAAAGGAATTCGGAATCCGGCAAAACTGTCTGTTGCAGAGCGTAATGAGCTGATCCGGCAGAATCCGGCTTACGGGAATATTATCTGCCGGTGTGAAATGATTTCCGAGGGAGAAATCCTGGATGCAATCCACAGGCCGCTTGGTGCGAGATCGCTGGACGGGGTGAAACGGAGAACCCGGGCCGGGATGGGAAGATGCCAGTCGGGATTCTGCTCGCCGAGAACGATGGAACTTCTGCACCGGGAACTGGGAATCCCGATGGAAGAGCTGACGAAAGCGGGAGGCGGTTCAAAGCTGATCTGCGGAACCAATAAAGATGTACTGTAAAAAGGAAAAGAGGTAGGGAAGATGTTAGAATATGATATTGTAATTGTCGGCGGAGGACCGGCGGGACTTGCAGCCGCGGTGGCTGCACGCAGAGCGGGAACAGAGAAGATTTTGATTCTGGAAAGGGATCGTGAGCTGGGAGGAATTTTGAATCAGTGTATCCATAACGGGTTTGGACTGCATACATTTCAGGAAGAACTGACCGGACCGGAGTATGCGGCACGCTTTATCTCTCAGGTAAAGGAACTGGAAATTGAATATCGGCTGTGTACGATGGTGATGGAAATCAGTCCGGGAAAAGTGGTAACGGCGATGAGCAGGGAGGATGGCATGTACCAGATTCAGGCAAAGGCAGTGATTCTGGCAATGGGATGCCGGGAGAGACCCCGCGGCGCTCTGAATATTCCGGGATACCGTCCCGCGGGAATTTACTCTGCAGGAACCGCACAGCGGCTGGTGAATATGGAAGGATTCCTTCCGGGACGAAAGGTTGTGATCCTTGGCTCCGGCGATATCGGTCTGATCATGGCAAGGCGCATGACGCTGGAGGGAGCAGAAGTAAAAGTAGTGGCAGAGCTGATGCCTTACTCAGGCGGCCTGAAACGGAACATTGTCCAATGTCTGGATGATTATGGGATCCCGCTCAAACTCAGCCATACCGTGGTGGATATCAAGGGAAAAGAGAGGGTAGAAGGAGTTACGCTTGCAGAAGTGGACGAGCAGAATCGTCCGATCCCGGGAACGGAAGAATTCTACGAATGTGACACGCTGCTGCTTTCCGTAGGACTGATTCCGGAGAATGAACTGTCTGGGCAGATGGGAGTAGAATTGAGCAGAGTCACTTCCGGACCTATTGTCAATGAAAGCCTTGAGACAAATATGGAAGGCGTGTTTGCCTGCGGAAATGTACTTCATGTACATGACCTTGTAGATTTTGTCTCGGAGGAGGCGGCGACCGCCGGAAAAAATGCCGCATGCTATGTAAAAAACTTGAGAAAATCAATGAAAGTGGAAACAATACAAATCTGTCCGGAGTCCGGCGTGCGGTACACGGTTCCATCTGTGATTCGTTTGAACCATATGGAAGAGGAGCAGATCATACGCTTTCGTGTGGGAAGTGTATACAAAAACAATTTCATCCGGGTATATCTGGACGGGACACAGATTTTCAGCAGAAAGCGTCCAGTTATGGCGCCCGGGGAGATGGAACAGGTAACATTGAAGAAAAAGCAGTTGATGGATACTTTAACCGATGATCTGTCAGAAAAAAGCAAATTACATCAAATGGTGATTTGTGTGGAGTCTTGAAAAAGGAATCAGAACTGTGAGGTGAATAGAATATGGAAGAGAGAAATTTAATCTGTATCGGCTGCCCGCTTGGGTGTCCGGTGCATGTGGAACTGGAGAAAGGAAAAGTCGTTTCTGTAATGGGAAACACCTGTCCGAGAGGAGCCGAATATGCAAGAAAAGAAGTGACAAACCCGACCCGGATCGTGACGACGACGGTGCGGGTAAACGGCGGTACGGAAGCGATGGCTTCTGTTAAGACGGAACGTGACATCCCGAAAGGAAAAATATTTGAATGCGTAAAGGCTCTGAAGAATGTGGAGATGCAGGCGCCGGTGAGGATTGGGGATATTGTAGTGGAGAACATAGCCGGAACCGGAGTCTCTGTGGTCGCGACAAAGAATGTGCCGGTTAAATCGACGAAAATCAGTTGAGGTAGATGTCCTCCATTGAGCGGAAAAGTCCCTTTTCGATATTACTTGTCATAATCTCGATAATTTCGTCACAGGATAAAAACTCTGCTTCTGTCAGCCACCAGTGCATAGTGGACAGTGTGATAGCGGCGAAAAGATCGGAGTAAAGGGAGACAAGGTGCGCGTTGTCTGGCTGTATCGTATAATAGCTTTTGATCGTATCAGCCAGGCGTGCACTCATAAGTTGCATCATCTGGGTATAAAAATTAACCGGAAGAGCCGCACTCCACAGTACAAGCAGATAATTCCGATTTTTTTTAAAATATAGTACAAGATTATAGAGATAGGGATGGTATTCTTTTGCGTTTCGATAGCGCATGGTTATAAAGCGGTCATCGCTGCATTCTTTCAGTTCATCCAACAGATTTGAGAGCAGCTTATCCAGAAGGTCGTATTTATCCTCATAGTTGCGGTAAAAAGTGGAACGGTTGATCCGGCAGCGCTCGATCAGCATTTTTACTGTGATGTCCTGAAAGCTGTACTCCTTTAGACATTCAATAAATTGGTTCACGATATTTTCTTTTGTTTTAATCACGCGAGGATCATTTTCATTCATCTTTTTCCTCCTTTGAAATAGGACATTTTATGCGGAATTGTTGCATAAGCAACTTCATAGGTCAATAAAGTTTCATAAGCAACTTTTTTGAAGTAACTAATGCTTGTTAAAGTATAAACAAAATTGTAGCATGAAATTAGGGAAAAAACAACAAAAATAAGAAAGGAAAGTGACGAAAATGGGTAAATTTGACCATGTTTTTCAACCGTTGGAAATCAGAGGGAAAACTTTGCGCAATCGTATCCAGTTTAGTCCTCATGCGCCGAATCTTCCGACGGAGGACGGAGAAGTAACGGCGGAGCTGGTGGAATATGTTGCAAGGCAGGCGGCAACAGGTGTAGGTTTCCTGACGATAAGTGACTGTCAGATTGAGCAAAAGTCAGGCGCAAGTTTTTTGGGAGAGCTTGATATAGAAAAGCCTTCTGCAATTAACGGGCTTATGAAACTGGCAGAGGCGGCGCACGATAACGGAGCACTGATCTCAATCGAGCTGTCTCATGCCGGAGCGGGCGCCAATCCGGCGATGATCCGGCAGCCGGCCTATTCGCCGTCCGGGGTTAAGATTCCTGCGCCAATTTGTGCGACGGAATTAAAAGTGATGGATAAAGAGGACATGGCACATGTCTGTCAGAAGTGGGTTGAATGCGCAGTTAAGTGTGTGGAAGCGGGATTTGATATGGTGCTTGTACATATGGCGCACCAAAATCTTTTAGGCCAGTTTTTATCTCCGGCGACAAATACGCGTACGGACGAATATGGAGGAAGCCTGGAAAACCGGATGCGCTATCCGCTGGAGGTGCTAAAGGCAGTTCGGGACGCTGTCGGAGAGAACGTGATCATTGAGATCCGTTTAAGCGCGCAGGAAGAAGTACCGGGTGGGATGCTTATCGACGAAGTGGTTGAATTTGCAAAAAAAGCGCAGAAATATGCGGATATTATCAATTTGTCCAGGGGTTCTATATTTTACCCGGCTGCGGGAGTTTTACATATGCCGTCATATCTAAGTGGGCGCAATCTGAATGTGAAATTTGCGGAAAAGGTAAAAGCGGCAGTAGATGTTCCTGTGTCTGTTGTAGGAAATATTATTACAATGGAAGACGCAGAGCAGATCTTAGCAGAAGGAAAAGCGGATATTATTGGAATGGCGCGTTCCCTTATGGCGGAGCCGGATCTGATTCGCAATGCGCTGGAAGAGCATACCGAAAAGTCAAGACCATGTCTGCGCTGCATGGAGTGCAGCAGATATTCAGGATCAGGCAGACCAATCAGATGTTCTGTCAATCCACAGTTGGGACGGGAGTTGGAGTACCGAAATTATCCGAAGCCAAAGAAGCGAAAAAGGTTGTCGTTATAGGGGGAGGACCTGCAGGAATGACTGCCGCGCAGACGTGCGCAAAGCGAGGTCATAAAGTCGTTCTGTTTGAGAAAAACAATGCATTGGGCGGTCTGCTTCAGGATGCCTCGGCTTTGCCTGTAAAAGACCTAATGCGCAAATATCTGCAGTGGTCAGTAAAGCAGACGGAAATGCTGGACATAGACATTCGCTTAAATACGGAGGCCACAATCGGGCAGATCGAGGATGAGATGCCGGATGCCGTAATCGTGGCAACAGGTTCAAAATATATTGTCCCGCCGATTGAAGGAATTGATCTTCCAATGGTAAAAATGGTAAGTGAGGCGGACAAGAATATAAATGATATAGGAAAGCGGGTTATCGTATGTGGTGCAGGGATATCCGGAATTGAATGTGCGGCAAGTCTTGCTCAGCAAGGCAAGAGCGTTACGCTGATGGACATGATTCCTGTGGAGAAAATGGGCAGCACGCTGCAGCCGTTCCTATTTATGAATTATTTTCTGGATATCCTTCCAAACCATCATGTACAACTGGAAGGAAACTGCCGAATCACAGCATTTGATGAAAGCGGTCTGACCGCAGAAACTCCGGATGGAACAAGACATTTTGAAGCGGATACGGTTGTGATAGCCATGGGCGTAAAGCCGGATAAAACGATGCATTTCGATATATTGAAGAAATACCCGCTGGACAGTTATTTTGTAGGAGACTGTACGTCTACGGGCGGAACGATATTAAGGGCGAATGCAAATGCGTATAACGCGGCATTAAAAATTTAACGGAAGGATGGGAAATCCCTTATGGTTTGTAAGGGGTATTAACCATAAATATACTTATGTAGAAAGAAGGAGAGGTTATTATGGCAGACAGATTGAAAGGAAAAGTGTGCCTGATTACCGGCGCAACGTCTGGTATCGGAAAGGCTTCGGCAGAGGCATTTGCGCGGGAAGGTGCGAAAGTTGTCTTTGTGGGCAGAAGAGCGGAAAAAGGAAAAGCAATCGAGGCGGCAATCAGAAAAGAAGGATGGGAGGCAACTTTTGTACAGGGGGATATGACAAAGGCTGCAGACTGCGAGAATGTTGTGAAGAAAACGGTCGAGATCTATGGTACGATAGACGTGCTTATGAATAACGCGGGAAAAGGGACAATAAAACCGTTTGAGGCATATGATATGGAAGAAGACTATGACAGTGTCATGACGCTCAACCTGAAAGCGTACTTTCTGACCTGTAAAGCTGCACTTCCGTTCATGTTGGAAAAGGGAAAGGGAAATATTGTAAATGTCGCGTCTCTCGGTGCGTATACGGGTATGCCGTTTCAGGCGTCGTATGCGGCATCAAAAGGCGGCGTAGTGCAGTTTACAAGAACGCTTGCCGTTGAGTATTCTAAAAAGGGCATCCGGGCAAATACTATTTCGCCGGGATTGACACTTACGGAAATGGTTGTAGAAGGAACAGAGGAAGAAAAACTTCTACGATCCATTGTTCCGGGCGGAAACGCAGGAACAGCGGAAGGTGTTGCAAACGCAGCAGTTTTCTGCGCGAGTGATGAAGTGCCGTTTATGTCAGGTGCGAATATTATGATTGACGGTGCGACGAACTGCGGCCCGTGCCTTCCGATATATTAAAAATATTAAATAATAAAGCAATTTGACCTCTTGAATGGTAACAATTATAACCGTTCAAGAGGTTATCGCTTTTTATGGCTGAAATGACTATAATTTTAAGCATGCTATGAACGGTGCCTCTATTACTCCGTCAAAAATAGTTTTGTCTTTCGGAAAAGGATATGCTATACTGGGTGTTACGATAATGAAAAAGGAAGGAAGCATAGTTTTATGAGTATTTATGATCTTCAGGCGTATGAACTGCTCCAGGAAGAGGAGTTACCGGATATTAAGTCAAAAGGATATCTTCTGAAGCACAAAAAGAGCGGGGCGCGTGTCCTTTTCATAGAGAATGACGATGAGAACAAGGTGTTTACGGTCGGATTCCGTACAACGCCGTCGGACAGTACAGGGGTTCCTCATATTATGGAGCATTCCGTACTGTGCGGTTCGAAGAACTTCCCGGTAAAGGATCCGTTTGTAGAATTGGTGAAGGGTTCGCTGAATACATTCCTCAATGCGATGACTTATCCGGATAAAACGTTGTATCCGATCGCGAGCTGCAATGATGCGGATTTTCAGAATTTGATGCATGTGTATATGGATGCGGTATTTTACCCGAACATTTATGAGCATGATGAGATATTCCGTCAGGAGGGCTGGAGCTATAAGCTGGATGATCCGGATGGAAAACTGGAATACAACGGTGTTGTCTATAATGAGATGAAGGGGGCATTTTCGTCTCCGGACGGCGTGCTGGACCGGGTGATCCTGAATTCTTTGTTCCCGGATACCTGTTATGCATATGAATCCGGCGGAGATCCGGACGTGATTCCGGAACTGACGTATGAACAATTCCTGGATTTCCACAGGAAGTATTATCATCCGTCCAACAGCTATATTTATCTTTATGGAAAAATGGACATTGAAGAAAAGTTGAACTGGCTGGATCAGGAGTATCTGTGCGAGTTTGATTCGGATCCGGTTGATTCGGAAATTCATTTTCAACAGCCATTTGAAAAGATGAGCAGGGTGGAAAAGACGTATTCTATCACCAGTGACGAGCCGGAGGAGGATAATACGTATCTTTCTTATAATAAAGTCATCGGGACGAGTCTGGATGAGAAGTTGTATCTTGCGTTTCAGGTTTTGGATTACGCCCTCCTTTCTGCGCCGGGCGCACCTCTGAAAAAGGCACTTCTGGATGCAGGGATCGGAAAGGATATTTCAGGATCTTACGACAATGGGATCTACCAGCCGATCTTTTCCGTGATTGCAAAGAACGCAAACCCGGAGCAGGAACAGGCATTTGTAAATAAGGTAGAAGAGACGCTGCGTGAAATTGTGCGAAATGGTATGGACAACAAAGCGCTGGAAGCGGGAATCAATTATTATGAATTCCGTTTCAGGGAGGCGGATTTCGGCGGATATCCGAAGGGACTGATGTATGGACTGCAGATTTTTGAGAGCTGGCTTTACGATGACACAAAGCCGTTTATCCACATGCAGGCGCTTCCGACCTTTGAATTTCTCAAAAGCCGGATCGGCACGGGATATTTTGAGGATCTGATCCAGACGTGGCTTTTGGATAACACACATGGCTCTGTTGTTGTGATCCGGCCGGAACGTGGACGGACTGCGCGGATGGAGAGGGAACTGGAGGAAAAACTTCAGGCGTATAAGGACGGCCTGACAGAGGAAGAGGTACAGAAGCTGGCAGCGGATACAAAGCAACTGGCAGAGTATCAGGAGTCGGAAGATGCGAAGGAAGATCTGGAAAAGATTCCGGTTCTGGCGCGGGAAAATATTTCCAGGGATATTGCGCCGGTACAGAATGAAGAAATGCAGGCAGGACAGATTCCGGTCGTATACCATGATGTAGAGACAAATGGAATCGGATATGTGACGCTGATGTTCGATTTATCCTGTGTGCCGGAAGAAAAACTGCCGTATATCGGGATTCTGCAGTCTGTGCTTGGCATCATTGACACGGTTCACTATGAGTATGGGGAATTATTTAATGAGATCAATGTGCACACCGGCGGTATCGGAACGTCGCTGGAACTCTACCCGGATGTGCGCCATACGAAAGAAAAAGAATTTCGCGCGACCTTTGAGATGAAGGGAAAGGCACTCTATCCGAAGATGGACGTCCTCTTTGCCATGATGAAAGAGATTCTGACAGGCTCAAAGCTGAATGATGAGAAGCGGCTGAAAGAGATTCTGGCTATGCTGAAATCTCAGCTTCAGATGTCCTTCCTCTCGGCAGGGCATACGACGGCTGTGCTTCGGGCGCAGTCTTACGCGTCTCCGATCTCCAAGTTCAAGGACGATACAGACGGGATTGGATTTTATGAAACCGTAAAGGATCTGGAAGAGCATTTTGATGAGAGAAAAGAAGAACTTATCAGTAATCTGCGGGAGCTTGCAGCACAGATTTTCCGGACGGACAATCTGATGGTGAGCTGCACCTGCGCCAAAGAAGGACTTGACACGGTAAAACAGCAGATCATTTCGTGGGATAAAGAACAGTGGGAGCAGCAGGACATGCATGATTCGGCGGCAGCGACAGAAAACGAAGGCAGATCCAACTGCATCCTGCACTGTGTAAAACGGAATGAAGGATTCAAGACGTCTTCGAAAGTACAGTATGTTGCGAGAGTCGGCAACTTTATGGACAGCGGCGCAGAATACACAGGAACGCTGCAGATTTTAAAAGTGATACTGGGGTATGATTATCTATGGCAGAATATCCGTGTGAAGGGCGGCGCTTATGGCTGTATGTGCAATTTCAACCGGATCGGAGAAGGATATCTGGTCTCCTACCGAGATCCGAATCTGAAACGGACAATGGACGTATATGAGGGCGTGGTAGATTACCTGAGGAATTTTTCCGTGGATGAACGGGATATGAATAAGTATGTGATCGGAACAATCAGCAATGTGGACCGTCCGATGACGCCCGCGGCGAAAGGGGAACGTTCGATGAATCTGTATATGAACCACATCTCTGAGGAGATGCTTTGCAGGGAAAGAGAAGAAATCCTGAACGCACAGCCGGAGGATATCCGCGCTCTTGCGGATGTGGTCGCGGCGACACTTGCGGCAGATCAGATCTGTGTGATCGGCAGTGAAGAAAAGATAGAAGCAGAACGGGATCTGTTCGGAGAGGTACGTTCTATTTTTTAAAGAGCATAGAGACACGAAGAGGCTATGGAGGAACTACATGAAGGAGAATTATAAATCAGGATTTGTGACGCTGATCGGGCGGCCGAATGTGGGGAAATCGACACTCATGAACCAGTTGATCGGCCAGAAGATCGCCATTACGTCGAATAAGCCGCAGACAACGAGAAACCGGATACAGACCGTGCTGACAACGGAAGACGGACAGATCGTGTTTGTCGATACGCCGGGGATCCATAAGGCGAAGAACAAGCTGGGCGAGTATATGGTCAATGTGGCGGAGCATTCGCTAAATGACGTGGATGTGGTGCTCTGGCTCGTGGAGCCGACTACATTTATCGGCGCCGGCGAACGGCACATTATCAGTCAGCTTCAGCGCGTGAAATCGCCGGTGATCCTTGTGATCAACAAGACGGATATGGTAAAACCGCAGGATGTGCTGGAGTCGATTGATACGTACCGGAAAGAATATGATTTCGCGGAGATTGTTCCGGTGTCGGCGCGCAGCGGTGAAAACACGGATGAACTGGTTCGGGTGATCCTGCAATATCTCCCGTATGGTCCGCAGTTTTATGACGAAGATACCGTAACAGACCAGCCGGAGCGCCAGATTGTAGCAGAGATCATACGGGAAAAGGCGCTGCATTGTCTGCAGGAAGAGATTCCGCATGGGATCGCAGTTGCGATCGACCGCATGAAAATGGAGAAAAAAGTGATGCACATTGATGCGACGATCATCTGCGAAAGGGATTCGCATAAAGGAATCATTATCGGAAAGCAGGGTGCGATGCTCAAAAAAATCGGAAGTACGGCGCGGTATGAAATTGAGCGGATGCTGGAGTGCAAAGTAAATCTGAAACTCTGGGTGAAGGTTCAGAAAAACTGGCGCGACAGTGATTATCTGGTAAAAAATTTCGGCTATCACGAAGATGAAAACTAACAGAAAAACAGTATAGAAAAATGTCGAATCGGAAAACCTATTCTATAAGCAGACAACACAGAAGAAGAGGTGGACCGATGGAAGAAAAGTACTGGAAAGAATTCATGAAAACCGGCGGCGTATGCGATTATCTCGGATACAAAATGGAATTATACGGACATATGCAGGGAGAACGTGCAAAGGATGATACAGAGGTAGGAAAAGGTGAATCAGATCACAGTAACCGGGATGGTGCTTCAGACGGCGCCTGTAGGAGAATATGACAGAAGAGTTGTGATATTGACGAAAGAGCAGGGGAAATTATCTGCATTTGCCAGAGGGGCCAGAAAACCAAACAGCCCCCTGGTCGGTGCGGTGAACCCCTTTTCTTTTGGCGAATTCACATTATATGCCGGACGAACGTCCTATACCATCCAGAGTGCGCGGATTCAGAATTATTTCGCGGAACTGCGGGAGGATATCGTCGGGGCGTATTATGGATTTTATTTTCTCGAATTTGCAGCTTACTGCACAAAAGAGGCAAATGATGAGCGGGAAATGCTGAAACTGCTTTACCAGACGATGAAAGCACTGACCAGTGTGAAGATTCCGAACCGGCTGATCCGGTACATATTTGAACTGAAGTCTCTTACGATCAATGGCGAGGGACCACAGTTGTTTGAGTGTGTCTGCTGCGGTGCAAATGACCGCTCCGCCCTGTTCAGTGTGAAAAAAGGAGGACTCGTATGCAGCGAGTGTGCCGGAGATGTGATCGACGGGATCCCTTTAAAACAGTCCACACTGTACAGTATGCAGTATATTGAGACGACGGCGATCGAGCATCTGTATACATTTGTTGTGTCAGATGAAGTGCTGGATGAACTGGGAAACGTAATGGAGCGGTATATGGACGTATATGTCGGGAAAAAATTCAAATCACTGGAAATACTGGAAACGTTGTTGTGAGAGAAAGTGATGCTTTACAGTTACATGCCACGACCAGACCGCGCACCACACTGCGCGGCCGCAGTAAAACAGTTTTATAGCTGAATTTTCTCCACTAATGCTTCTTGTAATATCTGGGAAAAGTTCAATCCTTTTTCTATTGCTGCTTCATTCAGCCATTCAGGAATCGTGAGGGTTTTTTTGACTGCTTTTTTATTAAATCGTTTTCTGTAAGCCAGTGTGTCACAGGAGATAAAGTTAATAAACTCTCCTTCCTTCAGACAGATCTCGTCAGGAGCAGATGGAGCAGGAATTTCTTTTCTGTCATGTTCGTATCCATATAGAATCAGGGCAAGACAGTCTTCAGCCATAAAAATGGCGTCAGCCATATCGTCGCCACATGTAAAGCACCCTTCCAGATCTGGAAATATAACCGAATATCCTCCGTCGTTTTCCGGTGTAAAAACAGCAGGGTAAGCGTATCTGGAGTTCCCCATATTATGATACCTTCTTTCTTTTCATTCTATTTCTTTTCCTGTTCATCTAAAAGTCCGGCAGCTTTCAGAATGCTTCCGGCTGTTCCGGTTTTGATCTCACCTTTATGTCTTGGCAATGCAAATTTTAATTTTTTCTTTAGTTCGCTATATTTCATATGTTATCCTTTTTAAATATAACACGTGCGAACACGTGTGTCAACTATTTTCTTCATTGCTTCCATGTAATTGGTGGATTGTGAATGTTTAAATAAGTGACTGGGAAGAATTGTTCTTAGTGTATCATCTCCGATGCATTGCTACAATGTGTATGTTTTGGATAACTGAAAGGAATTTGTTGATATTTTGTGAATAACTAGTTACTTTTCACGGGGTAGGGAAATGCGGAAAAATTGGTACAAGCTTGCTTGCAAAACAATATTTTCCGCATTTCCTACACCACGTAAAGGGGTCACCGCCCCACAGCGAGGAACAAAAGCCATTGAAAAAGGGCGACGTACGCCTTTGGCGTACGGTTTCGCAGCTGTTGGGCGATGACTCGTGAAAAGTAACAATAACTATTTCGCGGGGAATTTTGAGGGGATCTCATTCTTTACAAATCCCTCTTTAAAGGCTATAATAGGTAGCGATTGAAAAGAAGGTGAGGAAGAAAAGTATGGTTGAAAAAACGATGGACAAGATTGTTTCGCTGGCAAAGGCGAGAGGCTTTGTATATCCGGGATCTGAGATTTACGGAGGACTTGCGAATACGTGGGATTACGGAAACCTTGGCGTGGAATTGAAGAATAATGTAAAAAGGGCGTGGTGGAAGAAGTTTGTGCAGGAATCTCCTTACAATGTCGGTGTGGACTGTGCGATTCTGATGAACCCGCAGACATGGGTGGCGTCCGGACATCTGGGCGGCTTTTCGGATCCGCTGATGGACTGCCGCGAATGCCATGAGCGGTTTCGTGCAGATAAGATCATTGAAGATTACTGCGCGGAGAATCACATTGCGCTGGAGGGAAGTGTGGATGGATGGTCTCAGGATGAGATGACAGCATTCATTGAAGAACACCAGATTCCGTGTCCGTCCTGCGGAAAGCATAATTTTACAGATATTCGTCAGTTTAACCTGATGTTTAAGACATTTCAGGGAGTGACAGAGGATGCGAAAAATACGGTTTATCTCCGGCCGGAGACGGCACAGGGAATCTTTGTAAACTTTAAGAATGTACAGCGTACTTCAAGAAAGAAGATTCCGTTCGGCATCGCGCAGATCGGAAAATCGTTCCGCAACGAGATCACACCGGGAAACTTTACATTCCGTACCCGTGAGTTTGAGCAGATGGAACTGGAATTTTTCTGTGAGCCGGATACTGATCTGGAATGGTTCGCATATTGGAAAAAGTTCTGTCTTGACTGGCTGTCCTCACTTGGACTGAAAGAAGACGAAGTACGTTACCGCGATCATGATCCGGAAGAGCTTTCTTTCTACAGCAAAGCGACGACAGACGTGGAATTTTTGTTCCCGTTCGGCTGGGGAGAACTGTGGGGAATCGCGGACAGAACGGATTATGATCTGTCACGTCATATGGAAGTATCCAAGCAGGATCTGACATATTTTGATGATGAAAAGAAAGAAAAATATATCCCATATGTCATCGAGCCGTCACTGGGGGCAGACCGTATGGTGCTGGCGTTCTTATGCAGTGCATATGACGAGGAGAATATCGGAACAGAAGAAAAGCCGGATATGCGTACTGTGCTTCATTTCCATCCGGCGCTTGCCCCGGTGAAGATCGGCGTACTGCCGCTCTCGAAGAAACTAGCAGGCGGAGCCGAGAAGATTTATACGGAACTGAGCAAATACTATAACTGCGAATATGATGACCGCGGAAATATCGGAAAGCGCTACCGCCGTCAGGACGAGATCGGAACGCCGTTCTGTGTAACCTACGATTTCGAATCGGAAGAGGACGGAGCCGTAACCGTGCGTGACCGCGATACGATGGAGCAGGAGCGAATCAAAATTGAAGATTTAAAGTCCTATTTTGAGAAAAAATTTGAGTGGTAGAAAAGAGGTAGACAAAATATGGAAAGAAAGAATGTGTGGCGCACATACAGTGCAGACGAATTAGAAAAGCTCACAGCGGTCAATGAGGATTACAAGGATTGCCTCAACCATGGAAAAACGGAGCGTGAGTGTGTCAAGGTTGCTGTAAAGCGTGCAGAAGCGCGCGGCTATAGGGATCTGAAGGAAGTAGTGAAAAATGGGGAAGCACTGAAAGCAGGAGATAAGCTCTATGCAGTATGCATGGATAAGATGATTGCCATGTTCCATATCGGAACGAAGCCGTTGGAGGAAGGAATGAACATTCTGGGGGCGCATATCGATTCCCCGCGTATCGATGTGAAACAGAACCCGCTATATGAGAGCGATGAGCTGGCGTATCTGGACACCCATTACTATGGGGGCATTAAGAAATATCAGTGGGTTACACTGCCGCTTGCCCTCCACGGTGTTGTCGTAAAAAAAGACGGCACGGTGCAGGAAGTATGCATCGGGGAGAAAGAAGATGATCCGGTTCTGGTGATCACGGATCTGCTGATTCATCTTGCAGGAGCACAGATGCAGAAGAAAGCGAATGAAGTGGTAGAGGGAGAAAAGCTGGATCTTCTGATCGGCAGCCGCCCGCTGGCACAGGATGAATCCCTGAAAGAAGAAGAGAAAGAAGCGGTCAAGGCAAATGTCCTGAATCTGCTGAAAGAATATTATCAGATGGAAGAGGAAGATTTTGTGTCGGCAGAACTGGAGATCGTTCCGGCAGGAAAGGCACGGGACTGCGGTCTGGACAGAAGTATGGTTCTGGCTTACGGACAGGATGACCGGGTGTGTGCCTTTACCTCACTGTACGCAATGCTTGACGTGGAAGAAGTAGACCGGACGGCCTGCTGCCTTCTGGTGGATAAGGAAGAGATCGGTAGTGTCGGCGCAACCGGAATGCATTCCCGTTTCTTTGAAAATACCGTTGCGGAGCTGGTGGCTCTGACGACCGGGGCAGAGTCCGAATTGAAAGTGAGACGTGCGCTTCAGAATTCCAAGATGCTTTCTTCCGACGTCAGTGCTGCATACGATCCGATGTATGCGGAAGCATTTGAAAAGCGCAGTGCTGCATTCTTCGGAAAAGGTCTGGTATTTAATAAATTTACCGGAAGCAAGGGAAAAAGCGGATCCAATGACGCAAATGCAGAATATCTCGCTGAGATACGCAGAGCGATGGACGCGCAGAATGTAGGATATCAGTTTGCGGAGCTTGGAAAAGTAGACGTTGGCGGCGGAGGAACGATCGCATATATCATGGCAAACTACGGCATGGAAGTGATCGACAGCGGCGTAGCAGTTCTCAGCATGCATGCACCGTGGGAAGTTACCAGTAAGGCAGATGTATATGAGGCATATAAAGGGTACTGCGCATTCCTTGAAGAAGTAAAATAACAGGAGATGGATCATGATACTGCCGGACCGGATTCAGATCAGGCAGAAGAAATCCGGATACGGCAGTTGAAAGAGGAACAGAGTTATGGATGCAGATCGTCTGGATACAATATTATTTCAAATGATTTCCAATGCGGGAACTGCACGCAGCAGCTATATCAATGCGGTCAGGGCAGCAAAGAACGGAGAGAAAGAGCGTGCGGAAAGTCTGCTGGAAGAGGGAAAGAACCAGTTTGAGAAGGGGCAGCGCGCACATATGGAGCTCATCCAAAAGTCGGCTGCAGGCGAACTGGATATAAACGAGCAGCAGCTCCTTCTTATTCATGCAGAAGATCTTCTCGCGGGCGCGGAGGAGTTTGGCATACTCGCGGAGGAATTCATTGAACTGTACCAGATTTTGCATGACAAAAAAATCATATCATAATGATACCAGGGTCCCAAGGTCTTTCACCCATGCATGAGCAAGCTCATGTGGGTTTAGACCTTTTG